>NZ_CAMLSE010000003.1 GCF_946482605.1 uncultured Dyadobacter sp.
TCAACGGGGATGGATTCGGCGATGTCGTCCTCGGCGCCCCGCTGTATACCAAGGGGCAATATGCCGAAGGCGTAGCTTTTATCCATTATGGCAGTGGCACCGGCCTGGCAATACAGCCTGCACTGACCCTGGAAGCAAACCAGGCGGAATCACGTATGGGGCATTCAGTAGCTTGTGCCGGGGATGTGAACGGCGACGGGTTTGCCGATGTAATCATAGGTGCATACCTGTACGACAATGGACAGAAGGATGAAGGGGCGATCTATGTTTACCAGGGACGAAGTAATGGCCTGGATCCCAATCCCATAGCAACCATGGAGGGCGAGCAGATAGACGCTTACGCCGGTTTCAATGTAGCCTCAGCGGGCGATATCAACGGGGATGGGTATAGTGACATCATCGCGGGTTCTTATGCATATGACAATGGACAGATTGATGAAGGAGCGGCGTTTGTGTGGATGGGTGGGGCGAGAAGTATTAAAGAGACTGTCGTCACGCATTTGGAAATGAATATATCCGGCATTCAATTTGGTTGGTCGGTGGCTGGTGTGGGAGACGTCAATGGGGATGGATTTGGGGATGTAATCGTGTCCGCCAATAACTATGATAACGGACAAGCTTATGAAGGAGCGGCCTTTATTTTTCATGGATCTAACCAAGGATTGGCTACCGTTCCGACAACAGTATTAGAAAGTAATCAAGGATTGGCCAGCCTTGGGTCCGTTGCGAGTGCCGGAGATGTGAATGGGGATGGGTTTGGCGACGTTGCAATAGGCGTACCGCTATACAATAACCCTACAAACAATGAGGGAGCTGTCTTGGTATTTTACGGTTCTCAGCAAGGATTAAGCACCCAGGTTAAGACTATGCTCTTAGGAACTCAAGAAGATGCCAAATTTGGAGCATCCGTTTCCTCCGCGGGGGACGTAAACAAGGACGGTTACTGTGATATTGTTGTGGGCGAGCCCGAATATGACGTGGCCGGACCATACTTTGATGAGGGTAGAGCATTGATTTATTATGGCTCAGCAAACGGAATAGGTCAGAATCCAACAATAATTAATGGGAATACAGACGGAGTTTATATGGGGCAAACTGTTGCTGGTACAATTGATGTAAACGGAGATGGGTATAGTGATATTCTAGTGGGAAATCCGCTTTATTCCAATGGGCAAGACTATGAGGGGGCAGTGTTCGTGTATTACGGTTCGCAAGGAGGTATAACCTTGCTAAATCCATTGGTTTTGCAAAGTAATTTCCCCTTCGCACAAATGGGGGCAGTGACAAGCGCCGGTGACATCAACGGCGATGGATTCGGCGATATCGCTGTTGGAGCACTGGCCTATAACAACGCCCAATACTCAGAAGGGGCTGTTTACGTGTACTATGGCTCCGCAAACGGATTCGGAGTGCCAACGATCATTGAATCTAACGTTGTTAATGGCTACTTTGGGGGTGTTTCCTCAGCTGGGGACTTAAATGGGGACGGGTATGGCGACTTAGTTGTTGGCAGTCATGGCTATACCAACGGCGAAGCAAATGAAGGTGCATTTTATTTGTTTGTTGGCTCACCCAATGGCATAGTGACTACCTATGCAAAACTGATTGAGGGTAATCAACCCAGTGCATTCTTAGGAAATTCTGTCGCAGGCGCCGGTGACATTAATGCGGATGGTTACAGCGACATTATCGCAAGCGCACATCAATACGACAACGGTCATACTAATGAGGGAAGAGCATCCGTCTATTACGGCAACAGCTCACTAGGCACCCGCAACAACCTCCGCCTCTACAATACCGACCTAACCACCATCATCGACCACACCCAATTCCCCCAAAACAACTTCGGGGCGGGCCTCTATGCCAAATCATTCCTCGGCCGAAACAAAGGCAAGTTGGTATGGGAGACCAAACCGCTTGCGCAAGGTTTTTCCAAAGGCACCAACAATGCCATTACCAACAGCACCCAGTTTACCGGTGCGCAGAATGCGTACACCAGCCTCGGCGCAAACGGCGTCGAACTGAAAAACCTCATCGACAAGCAAGGGCCTTCGACCAAGGTTAGGGTAAGGGTAAAATATGATCCTGTACTGGCACTGACGGGACAAGCGTATGGGCCTTGGCGTTACTTGCCGGCTTATCTCATGGGCAATAGCACTGCGCCCGTGCCGGAAGAAGTGGCGAACGGTATGTCGGAAACCATTAAAAGGAAGGCTACAACGGCGGACACCGAAAAGTGGAAAGCAAGTATTAGTGTGTTCCCGAACCCGGCCAGCGACCGGCTGAACATCGATGTCGCAAGTTCCGGCGAAATTCAAAGCACTAAAATCCTCACATCAAATGGTGCAATGGTTTACCAACAGCCGGGATTAGGGAAATCCATTGATATCAGCAAGCTTCCCACGGGTGTGTATTTCCTGGTAATCACGAACCAAAATGGATTACACACAACCCGTAAAATCCTGATTAACCAGTAAAAACAAAGTAAAGGAAGTCTCCTGAACTTGGGGGGCTTCCTTTATTTCTATTCGAAACTTACGGCACCGCTTTTAGCGCAAAGTCGTTCCGCAGTACCACAAACGGCAAATACACGTCCCAATCCGCCTTCACTTCCTCCTGGTTCAAAAAACCTCTGGAATAATTCCCTAAAATGATATCCGGGTCGCCGTCGCCGTCCCAATCATTGACATCCATGCAAATCCAGCGACCATATTGGGCGATGGGAGGCGAAAAAGGCTGAAATTTTAATGTAGTTTTTGAAGACTCATTCCGGAAATACAGGAATTTCTCGCCGGGGTTTTGGAGCAGATCTGCGAAGAATGCGATGGACGCGATATCGGGGTCTCCGTCACCATCAAAATCGGCTGCCATTGCCTTGGTGGCGCCATTGACGGGAAAAAACCAGCTTTGCCCGAACTGCATATTTCCCTGATTGAGAAATAGGTAAATGCCGTGATAAGGTTTCAGAATACGGGAATAGTCGCTATTGTCGCCCGCTGTGTAGAGGATATCCGGGAGGCCGTCGGCATTGAAGTCTGTCAGCTGGAAACTGGACGATCCGTAAACCGGCGGGAAACGCAGCAGCGGCTTTTCCGTGAAACTACCTTTCCGATCATTGGTAAAGAGCCAGATACCTTCCTGCGCGTGGGCAAAGAGTGCGACAATGTCCGGCCAGCCATCACCATTGAAATCGCCCGTAACCGACTGTGTGGCGCCCGCCGCCGCGCGGACCGGCATTTCTTGAAATTTCCCATCCTGCATTTGCCGGAACACATAGAGCCCACCCTGGTTATGACCGAATGCCGAAACTGCATAATCAGCCTTTCCATCCCGGTTGAAATCGGCTGTCGAGGTATGAAGCGGCCTGCGCAAGCCAGTCACAAAAGGTACGGATTCGCCCTGCCCGGAAGCATCGAACCGGTAGAGCTCACCCTTTGAGACATCGTAAGCACGCATTTCACCGACTGCGGTAACCACGGACTCTTGGCGCGCCCGGCCGCCAGCAAACAGCATGTGCATCGCCGGCGACGACAACGGCATTGTTTGTTTTTTTCCAAAAGACCCGTCCCAACCCATGAGCGCAGGCACTTCCGAACTACTCGTGTAGATCCTTTGAGCCGCGCTCTCGATCGCGACCAATGTAGTAGTGGCGAGGCGGGAGGTGTCGGCCGGAGGTGTTTGAAGGCTGAAACCTGCCCAATCCTTGCGTACGGGCGGGGGCGGGACGGGCGTAGCCACTAAGTGTACCGGCGCGAGCGAATCGTAATAGGCTACGATCTTCATCCAGTCCGTGATGGGCATGGCCGAGTTTTCGTTGGCGAAATACTGGTTCTTTTGCCACACTTCTATCCCGAAATATTGCGCCATCACCGGCAACACGCGGTTTTTCCAGGTATCCTTGTCAAGCAATCCCGGTTCGACGGGCAAATGGCAGCTACCGCAATGCTTTTGGGCAGCGTCCCTGCCTTCCGCCAGCTCGCCCGTCAGTTCTTTATCACCCGACTGCCCGGCCGGGCCGCATGCCTGCAACCACACTGCCGTCAGAAACACCACAAATGATAAGCCCGGAAGCCAGTTCGACAATTTCATAATCAAATCAATAATCCTGCTATTATAAACAAAAAGAGGCAGTCATGAACTGCCCCCTTGGCGAAGGTCGCCACCCATTGGCATTAGCTTGTTTATTGATAACCTGGATTCTGCTTCAATGGAGAGACGCCGTCTCTGGTACTGATATCGATCTGGGACTGCGGGATCGGGAAGTATTCATTCACATTTTTCAGGAACTTTCCACCTCTCACGTCAGGCGTAACCTTACCCTCGAATGCGATATAGGCATTGAGCGTCTGCTCGGCAATGCCCCAGCGCGACAGGTCGAAGAAGCGGTGGCCTTCCATGGCGAGTTCCAGCTTGCGCTCGAAGTAGATAGCCGCCAATGCCCCATCCTTGCCTTTCGCAGCGAATGCGCCTGCCGGGTATTGTGCGATTTTGTAATTCGCAGCCGGTGTTTTGGTAAAACCGCCCATGGGCTTCGCAGGATCGGCATAGGTATAAACCCAGCTCTCGGGCTTCGCGGCGCGTGCCCGCACGCGGTTCACGTATTCCTGTGCCTTCGCAAGGTTGTTCAGCTGTGCTTCGGTCTCGGCAGCCATCAGCAGCACGTCGGCAAAACGGATGATCTGGACGTTGATGGCCGTCCCGGGAGCCCAGGAATGCTGATCGGAATATTTGTCCTGCGTCGCTTGCCAGTACATGTTCTTCTTGGGCGAATAAGGCCCGGCGTAGCTCTGATCGCGGATCCATGACTGGCCCGGGTGATTGCCCCAGTCGAGGAACGGCACACCGCGGCGCCCTACCGTCCAGTCGATACGCGGATCGAGCGCGGTTGTCGCATCCGGTGCGAAAGCGGCTTCCGATTTGATACCCATATCATTTTTCAATGTGGTTGTATTGTAAGCATCCACTTTCGGCAAACCATTAGCGTCGGTTTGATAGGAATTGGCCAGGTCGATGCTGGGCTGATAGAAACCGCAGCAGCGGAAAGGCGAATTGTAGGGAAAGTTCAGCATCCCGCCGGTATTGGCGTTGTCGATGGTATTAGTACCGTCATTGGCTGCCATCTGTACTGCGAAAACCGACTCGGCAAGGTTTTTCTGCGCCGCGTCGAAGTTATCCTGAAACTTCGGCATCAGGTCGTATTTCAAACCATTGCTGGTCACGCCCGAAGCGATAACCTGGTCGAAGATCGTCTTGGCCTCGGTATATTTCTTCTCATAAAGAAAGGTTTTGCCCAGGTAGGTCGCCGCCGCCCATTTGTTCACGCGGCCCACATCCGACTGCGTCGCCGGAAGGTTATCCATCGCGAACCGGAAATCGGCCTCGATATTCGGCCAGACATCCGCATCGTTTTTCACAGCCGCCGGATTAGGCGTAGTCTCGTCGACCCAGGGCACCATATTGAACATTTTCTTCAGTTCGGAGTAGTAATGTCCGCGAAGGAAGCGTGCCTGGGCAGTGTAGTCGTTCTTTTCGGCGTCGGTTATTCCGCTGGTAACAAGCGGTATAAATTTCAAAACGGTATTTGCCCGGTTGATACCTTCGTAAACCGCCTTCCATTTGCTATTGAAAAAACCGTTACTTGGACCGGCGCTGTAAATCATAATGGAGTTGATCCCCGGCTGGTCGGCACCGTCACTTCCTTTTTTGGCGTCTCCACCGGCGATGCTGCCGTAAATCCAGTTATCCGCAGCGGCATCCCAGGCGCTCGCGGCACCGACGCCGTTACCATCCAACGCGGCATAAGCCCCAATCAGCAGGTTTTGAACCCCTGCTTTGGTATTCAGCTGGGCATCGCTCAATGCGCCGAGTGCGGGCTTGTCCAGGAAGCTGTCCTGACATGAATAGGATATCAGTCCGAAAATTGCGACCAGTGCTATCTTTGAAAATCTCAATGTCTTCATCTTTTTCTGTTTATATACAGTGAATTAGAATGTCAGATTTAAACCAACCAGAAACTGGCGGGTGTTCGGATAAACGCCTTCGTCCAATCCGAAGGCCGTTGAACCGGCCACCTGGCTCTGCCCCACTTCCGGATCGGGGCCCGAATATTTGGTGATCGTAAACAGGTTAGCGGTTTGCACATACACACGCAGGCGGTCGATCTTCAATGCCTGGGTCACGTGTTTAGGCAAAGTATAGCCGATTTGCGCATTCTTGGCGCGCAGGTAAGATCCATTTTCCACATAGTAGGAGTTCGGAACGTTGGTGGTACTGAATGAACCCGTGTTTTCCTGGATAGGCGCGGTTGCGTTCATGTGCGTGGGCGTCCATGAATCGTACAGAGCGGTGTTGCTTTTTGCACCCTGGAAGTTGGTGTAGAAGTCGTGCCACCATTTCAGGTTGTTCCAGATATCGTTGCCCTGCACACCGTAAAGGAAAATACCAAAATCGAAATTTTTGTAGGTAGCACCGATATTGAGACCGTAGCTGAATTTAGGGCTAGGATTTCCAAGGAATGTACGGTCATCAGCTGTCACCATACCATCACCATTGATATCCCTATACCGGAAACGCCCCACTTTCACTTCACTCTGATACACGGCCGACGGGTTGCCGGAACGCTCTGCCGCTTGTGCGTTGGCCTGGTCGATCTCCTGCTGGGTATTCCAGAAACCTGCGATATCATACCCGTAGAACTGACCGATCGAATGGTTTACCGCATTCCGCACGATCGAGCTACCGTTGAAGCGGCGGCCTTCCTGATCGAAATAGCTCGCCCCGTCGGTGATCTTGATGATTTTGTTGTTATAGGTCGTCAACGTAGCGGTTGCATTCAGTTTCAGGTCCTTGCCGAAGGTCTTTTCACCATAAATCGACATATCGATACCCTTGTTGTTCATCTTCCCGATGTTTACCGCGGGCGCAGTACCCTGGCCCACTGTACCGGCGAGTTCAGGAGCGAAAAGGAGGTCTTTTATATTTTTCTGATAATAGTCGATTGTGAATTCAACCGAACCATTGAACAGGGACGCGTCGATACCGATGTTGGAGTTGATATTACCCTCCCATTTCGCATTCGGGTTACCTACCGTAAGACGCTGGAAGCCTTGTGTGGTGCTGTTGCCGCTTCCCTTGATGTCATAGAATGAATGACTTCTGTTCTGGCCATAAGTTGTAAATGCATTGGTCGGATTCACGTTGAACTGGTTACCCATGATACCCCATCCTCCGCGGATTTTCAGGTCGTTGAGCCAGGTGAAGGTTTTCATAAATTCCTCTTCCTTGATGCGCCATCCCGCGCTCACCGCCGGGAACCAGCCATATTGGGAGGTAAAACGCGAAGAACCATCGCGACGCAGCGTTCCGCTCAGCAGGTATTTGTCTTTCAGGTTGTAGTCGATACGTCCGATGTAGGAGAACAACGCGTCGGACGAACGGTTCGAGAAGTTGGTAGGCGTTCCGGAGCCCGATGTGAGGCTCGTATAATTCGGGTCAAAAGAGAAGTAGCCCTGTGTAGAACCTCCTACTTCGCGGTACACGTTGTTGTAGGCTTCGGTACCCAGCAACACTTTGATATTATGGATATTATTAAATGAATGCTCGTAGGTAACGGTGTTAGTCCAGGTCCAGTTGTAGCCGGAATTTACCCTTTCCGAATAGGAGTTGGTCGTTACGTTTTCGGCATTCTCCCATTCAGGATAACCAAAAGTATTCTCGGTATAGGTGAACCAGTTTCCTCCGAAGCTGGTGCGGAAGGTGAAATCTTTGAGAAAATCTACCTCTGCGAACATGTTCCCGAATATGGTGTTGGTCAGGCCTTTGTTATGGCGTGCCCGGTCGCGGATCGCAACAGGGTTTTTGGCATTACCCAAACCACTGCCGAACGAACCTGCGTAGTTGCCCTGCACGTCGTACACGGGAATGATCGGTTGCATGCGGTAAGCCATACCGATCGCGCTGCCTTCTTCCAAAATACCGCTGCGTGGGTTGTTGACCAGTGTAAGAGCGATATTCTCACCCACACGGATGTTTTTGGTCACATTATACTGGCTATTGGCCCGGACCGTATACCGTTTCAGGTAGGTGTTCATCAGGTTACCCTGCTGGTTGAAGTGGTTGAACGAGAACAGGTAACTTCCCTGCTGCCCGCCTCCGCTTACCGAAAGGTTGTGGCTCTGGGTAGGTGCACTCTTGAATACCTCGTGGAACCAGTCGGTGCCCTGCTTGTTGGCCTTCACGATCCGATAGAAAGAATCCATATCGGCTTTATCGGTGTAGTTCGGATTGACATAGTATTTCGAGAAATCCACATCCCCTTCCTTTGCGCCGGTTGGCACAATGTAATCGGGCAGCAGCGGCGACTCTCCATTACCATACTGCGGATCGTTGATCGCAGATCCCGAGTTTTTCAGGGCAAGGAATTTCAGATCCGCCATGCCCTGGGGTGAAAGGATGTCGTACACGTTTCCTTTGGGGACGCTCTGCGTTCCGTAAAACATATCATAACTCACTTTCACCTTGCCGTTTCCACGCTTGGTGGTGATAATGACAACGCCATTGGAAGCACGGGAACCGTAAATGGAGGCAGAACCTGCGTCTTTCAACACCTGCATCGTAGCGACGTCGTTCGGGTTCAGATTATTGATGTCCTGGGTAGGGACACCGTCCACCACGAACAATGGCGTGTTATTGCCAAACGAGTTGATACCGCGTATACGGATCTGCGGCGCTTGCCCGGGCTGGCCCGAGGTAAGTACCGTCACACCCGAGGCGCGGCCCTGCAACTGGTTGCTGAGGTTGGAATTGGGCTGTTCGGTCAGTTCGGCCACTTTCACGATCGACACCGCGCCGGTCAGGTCCTTGCGGTTGGCTGTGCCATAACCGACCACCACAACTTCATTAAGAAGTTTTTCGTCCTGAGTAAGTGTTACATCGACGGTATTCTGGCCTGCCGCTACATCCACATCTTTGGGTGTGAAACCTACAAAACTGAATGTGAGCGTCACATTACCATCCGGCGCTTCAATCTTGTACACGCCTTCCGCATCCGTGCCGGTCCCGCGTGAAGTACCTTTTACCACCACCGAAACGCCCGGCAAAGACGAGCCGCTGGCGTCGGAAACTTTCCCCGAAATGCTACGGTCCACGACGGACGATTTGTAGCTCTGGGGATTGAGCTTCTCGGCCGGCATTTTCACCCTTTTGAGGATGATCTGCTTCCCTGAAACTTCGAAATCGAGGTTCAGCGGGGTCAGGATCGTCTTCAATGCGGAGCCAAGCTGCTCCTGCTGCAAATTGACGCTCACTTTCCGCTCCGACCTGATCAGGCTGGAACTGTACAGGAATTTTATTTTAACCTGGTCTTCAATCGTTGACAACACTTTACGGATGTCCTGGTTCTGCATCTGGATGGTGACGCGGTTATTCAGGACCTCCTGCGCTTCGGTAACACCTGCCACGGCCACTGTCGTCAGGAGTGCTGCAATGATGAGTTGCGTACAACTGAATCTCATAAGGATCTGCCAATAAGCATAGTTAGGATACAATTTTTTCATAACTTTACTGAGTTTTGTTACATGGGAAATGGGCAAAACGAGTCCTCCATCCGTTGGTAGCGGATGTAATCGTACTGGGGATGATTTTCAGGTTGGTGATGGTGCAAACATCATCAACCTTTCTTTTTGGGGGGATTTTATTGTTTCATAGAAGCGGTCAGGGTTTAGGGTTGCTAGTTAGGTTTGATTTATGCATTGGTAAATATTGATTCTCAGTTACATCCCCGGCCCGACACAACCATCCGCCCATCCAGCACTTCGAAAGTTGCTTCGATTCCCTTACAGATCAGGTCCATTTTTTCATACAGATTCTCATTGGTAAAAGAAGCCGTCAGCAGGCACTCGCCGAGCAAACGGTCGTCATATACGATGTCGATTCCATAGGTTTGTTCGATGTTGCTGAATAGCGCTGTCACCGGCACATCCTGGAATTTCAGCATCGGCACCGGCATCACCGCCGAAACAAGTACCTCGGGCGTTTCCACCAGCAACTTCCGGATCTGGCTCTGCTCGCGCGAGAAAAGTACCTTTTGGTTAGGCGTGATAATCGTCCCGGCCAGCTCGGGCTTTTTGATATCGTCGCAAACCTCCGTGTCGGTACGCGGAAAAACAGAAACCTTGCCCGTTTTCACCACCACTTCCACCTGCCTGGCGTCTTCAAACGCCCTGATCAGGAAACTGGTCCCCAACACTTTGGTCACGAGCTCATTGGAATACACCACAAATGGCCGCGTCGGATTCCTTGTGACTTCGAAAAACGCCTCCCCCGATAAATAAACCTCCCGCAGCATGTGTTGAGCGAAGTCTTTCCGGTAACTCACACTGCTGTTGGGTTGCAGCCGGATCGTGCTCTGGTCCGGCAATGTCAGCAGGATCGGCGCCGAAGTCGTATTCGTTTGCTCCTGCAATGGCGATTCCGCGGCCGAAACAAGCTCGTCATAGCTAACATGCTTGTCGTGCCGGTCGGGCTGACGAAGCCAGCCGATCATGATGATCACCGCAGCGGCTGCCGACAGCGACGCACCCAGCCTCAGCAAGAGCCTTTTCACTTGTCTTCCCTCCTGCCGGTCTTTCCGGGAATTGATTTCATCCAGCATGCCGGCGACTTTCATGTCGTCCGGGAAATCCTGCTCCATTTCGGTTTGCACGCGCAGCAATATCAATCTCGCATGGGTAACGGTCTCCGATTTTGACGGATAACGTATCAGGAAATCTTTCCAAAAATCTTCGGATTCCCGGGTTGGTGTGTAAACCCAGGTTTTGAAATAGTGATCTTCCAGAAAATCAGTTACTTCATAATGATAGTAACTCATCAGTATAATTATTTAATGAAAAAATTAAACACGGTGCTCATAGGGAAAGAGCAGCTTGGAACTGTGTTTAACTCACCTGGCAGGAATTATTTTAGAAAAAATAGCAAAAACCCTGTTACGAAAAGGGATATGGTCAATTGACGGAGCTTGGAGACAGCCCGTTGCACCAGATTCCGGACGGATTGCTCATTAATAGTCAGCATTTCGGAGATCTGGGAATAGCTGAAATCCTGGTAAAACCGAAGCATCATGACCTCGTACTGGCGTACGGGCAGGCTTTTGAGCCAAAGGTCCAGCTCGCTCTTCTGCTTCTGAAACTGCTCCGATTCGATGATTTCACTCTCTTTGCAAGAGGCAACAGGGTGCAGGCCCTCGTCGAGAAGATCCCAACTTTCTTTCAAATTGCCGGTGGCCGAGCGGTGAATACGGCGGCGCAAGGACCGGAACAGATAAAAACGGGGGGATTCGGCATCGGCCAGCCGGTCGCGGCGCTGCCAGAGATCGATAAACAGGTCTTGTACCAGGTCCCGTACTACCTCCTCATCGGCTACCAACTTTTTACCGTAGCTGTAAAGCACCCTCACGTACTGCTGATACAGCAAGGTGAACGCCTCTTCATCGCCATTCTTAAAGCGCTGCCACAGGACCTTATCGTCGGTATCGGTAAAGGAAGAACTCAAATAGTCAGGTTTTTTGGGATTGGTCAAAAATACTAAAAAATATTCAAATAGAACAATTTCGACGCTTTCACACTTCGAATATTATCATTTTGTTGTAGTATATTAACCTATTTAAAAAACGTAAAATACTGGCTACTTAGCATTTACGCCGGTAACCAGATGTGAAACACCGCTCCCTGGCCCGGTTGGGATTCGGCGGAAATATACCCGTCGTGCTGCTCGACGATCTTCTTGACGATGCTTAACCCGATGCCGGTGCCCGCATATTCGTGCCTGCCATGCAAGCGCTGGAAGAGCTTAAAGATCTTCTCACGGAACTCCGGTTCAAAGCCGATGCCATTGTCGGCAACGGTAATGTGATGGTACATTTTGCCGCTACTCCCATCCAGACCTGCCGGAACCGCAGCACCACCTGCGGGTTGACAGCGGATGGTGATCAAGGGCTGAACGGCCGAAAATTTGAGCGCATTACTGATAAGATTCGAAAACAACTGATTCATCTGCAACACATTGGCCCGGATAACCGGCAAACCTTCGGCATGCAGCACGGCCTGCTTTTCGTCTATGGCCAGCTCAAAATCGTTCCTGATATCGTCGATGACCTTGTTCAGATCGACCGGGTGCAGGGCTTCTCCATTCTTGGATAACCTGCTATACGAGAGCACGGACTGGATCAAATCACCCATTCGCTGAGCGGATGAAGTGATTTTTTCAAAATACACTTTCGAACGGTCGCTGTCGAAGCTGTTTTTCTCGATCAGATGTATAAATGTCTGGATCTTCCGGAGTGGCTCCTGCAAATCGTGACTCGCTACGTAATTGAACGATTCGAGTTCCTTATTGGCATTCATCAGGTCCTCGGTCCGCTGCTGGACCTTTCTTTCCAATTCTTCGGTAAACATCCGCTGGTCGTGAATGTCCGAAAACGTCCCGATCCAGTTGATGATCCTGCCGGCCTCGTTGCGGATCGGCTCTCCCTGGCCCGCGTGCCACCGGTATTCCCCTGCCGTGTTTTTGAGCCGGACCTCCATGCGGTGGGGCGACCCGGTTTCAAGGCTGTGCAGCCAGCTTTCCGTCACGGCACGATAGTCGGCAGGATGGACGATTTGTTGCCATGAGTCTGGTCCCTGCGGTACAACACCCGCATACTCGGCCCAGCGGCCCGAGGCAAAAAGCTGTCTGCCATCGTGGTCGGTCATCCATACCAATTGTGGCAGGGTTTCGGTAAGCGTCCTGAACTGCTCTTCACTCGCCATGATCCTGCTCCGCGCCTCCACCTGACGCGAGACGTCAATGATGTGCAGCATGAGTTCGGCGGCCTCACCCTCGTCGTTTCGCACAGGGTACACTGTCAGGTCGTAGAAACCGCTGCGGGCGTCATCTTCCTTTTTCCGGTATATTTCCAGTTCGGTTTCGTACACCGGCTGGCCCGTGCGTCGGGCGCTTGCCAGTAGCTCCGTCCATCCCTGCCCGGTTAAGCCGGGAAATGCTTCTGCAAATGGCTTTCCTTTGATATCCGCCCCGGCCATGCCTGAAAACTGCTGGAACATCGCATTGGCGAGTGTACAGCGAAAATCAGGGCCTTCGAGCACGGCCACCGCCGCAGGCATTTGCATCAGGAAACCGCCCAGCCGGTTTTCGACCCGTTTTCTGGCCTTTGACATGCGGATCTGCGCATGCGTGCGCGCAAGCAGCTCATGACTTGAAAATGGTTTCACCATATAGTCGTCTGCCCCGATCTCGAAGCCCTCGATCCGCGATTCCTCGCCAGCCCGGGCCGTAATGAGGATCACCGGTGTGTCCGCAATTTCCGGATCGGCCTTAATGGCTTTCAGCAGCGCGATCCCATCCATCTCGGGCATCATGATATCGCTCAGCACCAGCGCGGGCCGGTACTTGCGTATCATGTCCAGCGCCTCCCTGCCATTCCCGGCTGTCAGCGGGCGATAGTCATTTCCGATCAGCGACCGGATGTGCTCCCGCATATCTGCATTGTCATCGGCTATCAGAATGCAATCTTTGCCGGTGAAAGAAGTCGGATGCGGATAGCAGGCCGGCTCTGTGCCCGTGTCGGCCGGAAGTAGCGTTTCGGCCTCTCTTACATAAAAATCAGAGATGGATTCCTCTAAGTCACTGCCTGCCTCATGAACCTGATCCGGCTCTAAATGTGTTTTCCCGACCGGAATCGTTACCGTAAACCGGCTCCCTTCGCCCATTGTGCTCTCTACTCCGATCGTTCCGCCGTGTAATGCGACCAGTTCTTTGGCCAGCGACAAGCCGATACCCGTTCCCTCATAGGTTCTACCAGCAGAATTCCGGACACGATGAAACCGCTCAAACAAATGAGGCAGCTCATCTGCGGGTATCCCCACTCCGGTATCCGTGACCGACATCAAAACCTCTCCGTTCCGTACAGCCACATCGAGTGTGATCTTTCCTTCCAGCGTATATTTAAATGCGTTCGAAAGCAGGTTAAAAACGATTTTCTCCCACATTTGCCGGTCCAGGTAGGCGGGTATTTCGCTGTCGCCCGTCCGGACTTCGAGAACCATCCCCGCCTTCTCGATCACCGAGCGAAAGTTCGAGGCCAGATCTCGGGTATAGGCGGCCACATCGGTCCTCGTGAAGTCCGCATGGCCACGACCGCTTTCTATTCTACTGAAATCCAGCAAAGTATTGACCAATTTGAGCAGCCGCAGCGCATTGCGATGCGTTACCTCTACTTTGTCCCTTTCAGCATCCTGCCAGCCCGATGCACCTGCCAGCAATTCTTCGAGCGGGCCGAGCATGAGCATCAATGGTGTCCGGAACTCATGACTGATGTTTGTAAAAAATAGCGTTTTAGCCTTATCCAGCTCTTCCAGTGCCCTCAATCGTCGCTGCTCTTCTTCATAAGCCATCACATTACCGAGGCCCAGCGCAATGCGGTCGGCGATCTGCTGAAGAAAATTACGGTACGTGTCGTCGAACTTCCGGTAAGGACTCAGTCCTATGGCCAGCAAGGCAAGCGGAGATTTTCGGCTCGCGGATTGAACGGGAATGTATACCAGGTACCTCGGCGCCACATCCCACGAACCTTGGGCCAACCCATTCCAATGTCCCCGGTTAACCGCCTCGATGACCCGGTTTTGCTGCAACGACGACACCAGATGTTCGTACCTGCTGTTCTCAGCCGATAATGCGATCTGTTGGTCGAGCCTGGGGTCCGTCGGTTCGACTCCCGACGCCGCTACCAGGTGTGCGTGCGTCCCATCGTCCCCGACCCGGTACAAAAGTGCAAAGGGAAAATCGTGCGGATTGGCAGAAAGAGCCCGCCCTACTTGCGCAAAAACTTCCTGCTCGCTCTTTTTCTCTCCCAGTGAATCGAGCTGTTGCATTGTTTTGAGTGCACGCTCATTGATAATGCGCTCGGTATCAGCTGTGTTATAGCAAATAATGCCCGCAGGGCGGCCATTGTCTCCCAGCACAGGCGTGTATGAAAAAGTGTAATAGGTTTCTTCGGGAAAACCGCTTCGCTCCATAATGAGCAAGCGCGACTCCACATAGGTACCCTCGTCGCGAAGCATGGCACGGGACAGGAGGGGTTCGATATCCTTCCAGATGTCCTTCCATACTACCGATGCGGGTTCGCCTAATGCGGTGGGGTGCTTTCCGCGCACGATATCGATGTAAGCGTCATTATAAAGTTTGATGAGTTGGTCTCCCCATCCGATCCAGATAGGCTGCTGGGAGCTGAGCATGATACGCACACAGGTTTTGAGGCTCTCCGGCCAGAGCGTGGGACTACCCAACGCATTCGACTCCCAATCAAACTCGCGTATGCGTCTGCCCATTTCTCCGCCCCCCGCAAGAAATTCCAGGGTAGCGTTTCTTTCCAGGTCCATCATTCAGGATCTTGGTTACCGATGACTTTAATGAACTCTCTCCTCAACTCGTCAATGTCCGGATTTTTCCTCATAAAGCCCGAGGCACCCAATTCCATGCACCGGGTGACAATTTCCTTCTGATCGGAGGTGGAATACATGAAGATCGGGGTCTGAAGTAGTCTCGGATTTTGCTTCAACTCCGCGAGCAACTCGATACCGTTCATCTTGGGCATATTAATATCTATGAAGATCAGGTTCGGGCGAAAAGCAGGTTCAGCCAGCTTTTCCAGTGCATGAATCCCGTCGTTGGCGAATTCACAATCGACATCGGAACCGGTTTCCCGCATTGTCAGCAGAAAAATTTCCTGGTCGTCTACATCATCGTCCACCAACAGAATGGATATATTTCCGGGTTCCTTCATATGCCTATTCGAATACTATTTAACATGGCAGGATCGAACCTCCTCATCACACTATACGTCAGCTTCATTATTAACCGGTTCGTCCTTTTGGAGGCTCATGCAAAACCTGTTCCAAATTCCACAAGCAGGGTGATAATGCTAAAAACGCCGATCCGAAAGGCAAAGTAGTAGCAAAGCGCCGCATTGCGGGCCCGCTCTGCAATAAACCGGGAAAAAATTTGCACGATTGACATGAAATTTGTGGATTTTGCAAATTTATTCGATATATAATATTAAATATTTCTACAAACCTAGAATTTATTAACTTTTTCGTATACTTTCGGACACAATTAATTCTTACAACTTCCTTATTCCATGTCCATGAAGAGAAATTTCCTTCGTTTGTGGCTGCTCGTGTTCATGACAGCCGTGTCCTGGTCGTGCAGCGACGATGACCACCAGGTCCCCGATTCCTTTAAACTTGAAGATTCCTGGAAGGACGGATGGACTTCCCAGAAGGTGCTTGCCATCGCCAAAGGACAGCGCCCCGATCCTTCGGTATATCTGGACGAAAAGTATATTACTTATCATCTGGGCAAATTTGCCGCAGGCGCTACCTACCTGGTCACCAAAAAAGCGCTCGACGATTATGGCCGCGACACGCTGGGCTATCCCGACAATACGCAATTCGTCATGACGAAGGCAGAAATGGATGCCATGCTGGTCAAAACCAATAAGGATATCAGCAAAATTGAGCAAGAACTGGGCATTCCGGCCGATAGCTGGAAAGGAAAAGAGATGGTCAGGATTTCGATCCCTAACCCCAAGGAGCTGAATGTACGCGTGCCATCGGGAAACGAGATGGGAGCCAACAGCTTATGGCTCCCCGGCGGGCAGCTTCCGACGGGCTATTCGGAGGCCGTTGTCAATAAGATCCCGAAAGGAAAATACACAGAAACGCCACTATAAGCCATGAAAAAGCGGGTAGTGAACCAACCGGAGCACTGCCCGCGCTTTTTGACGTATATTTAGCCCCGAATACAGCGCACGAGCATGAAAGAAATCGCCAAAGAACCCTGGAATTATGTTTTCTCGGAAGAAACGCACGGCCAGTACCTGCTCACCGTGGTCTGCGGGGGCGTCGGCATTTATGAAGTGACCATCCGCCTGACCCCCGAACAAGCAGGCCGTTACCAGCACGACGGACTCGGCTACATCGCAAGCCTCGCCGAGCAGGTCCGCTCCTCCCCTCCTTCGTTCGACCCGCAAAAAGCCTGACAGGCTGTCGGCTACTCCTGATTTTTCACAGCTGATTAACAGACCGGTACCCTTTCGCACGTGACCTTTTTAAGTTTTTCGTGCAACGTTCCGGAAACTCGATCGTCATTGCATTAAATCGCCCACCCGGTGGACGAAGATCGGACAGTCGTTAATTAGCCATGTATGAAAACACCCCTACTTACCCTGGCCCTCTGGGCTCTCAGCATCCATTTCCTGTCGGCTCAGCACATTCGGATTTCCGGGCTGCTGATGGATTCGACAGCCGGTAAGCCGGTTGAGTTTGCTACCGTGGCATTACTGAAAGACGGAAAGATCACGGAAGGCGTAACCGCCGACGCCAAAGGCCGGTTTGTTTTTACCAGGATCCTTCCTGGCGTATATATGTTTCAGGCTTCGTTGATGGGTTTCACGACGAAAACCTTCGGCCCGGTGGATGCAAGCAAAGGAGAGGACGTCGAAATCGGTGTGATCAAGCTGGCTTCCGCCACGAAAACCCTGAACGAAGTTACCGTCAGCGAACAAAAGGCATTGTTCGAAGAACGTTCCGACCGGATGGTTTACAATGCGGAGAAAGACATCAGCATCAAAGGCGGCGACGCTACCGACGTTCTGAAAAAAATCCCTTCGGTGGCAGTCGATATCGAAGGGAACGTTCAGCTCCGGGGCAGCTCCAACATCAAGGTGCTGATCAACAACAAACCATCGAGCATTGTAGCCCGGAGTGTTTCGGAGGCGCTGAAACAGATTCCGGCCGACATCATCAAACAGGTAGAGGTAATCACGTCGCCCTCCGCCAAATACGATGCGGAAGGTACTGCCGGAATTATCAATATTATCACAAAAAAGAATTCGCTGAAAGGGACCAACGGCTCGATCAGCCCTAATTTCGGACAATGGAATAACTGGCCTAATGCGAGCATCAGCCACCGCATGAAGGCCCTTACGATCTCGGCCAATGGCGGTTTCAGTAACTGGAAAAATAAGCGCAATATGCTGCTGCTCCGCTCATTCACCAATGGCGACACCCTCACCAACCAGGACCAGACGCAGGGCATACGGGGCAGAGGCGAAAACTTCTATGGCACGGTCAACGTCGATTGGGATGTGGATTCCCTGAACCGGATCGGCGCGGGTGTCAATTTCTATGACGGGATCAATACCAACTGGTTCGATATCCGCTTCCAGGAAAGCAGCGCGGGCGTTCCCGGGCAATACTTCCGGCGCGACATGAGCAGGACCTACGACTGGTCGGGCGCGACCGTTAACCTGGATTATACCCGTTTATTCAAAAAACCAAAAAAGGAGATCAACTTCCTGATGATGTATTCTTTCGAAGGGGAAGACAGCGACTACCTGTCCGACCTGCTGAACAATGCCAATTCCATTTATTACCGTGAAAAAAGCTACAACATCAGTAACAACAAGGAAGGTACGGTCCAGCTCGATTTCACCAATCCCCTCGACAGCATCAGCACCCTGGAAATGGGGGCCAAAACGATTTTCCGCAAAATATTGAGTGACTACCGCATATCGAGCGCCGTCGACGGTTCAGATAACTTTCACGATATGCCCGAGCTGGCCAATGTTTTCGACTATGCGCAGCAAGTGACGTCGGCCTACCTGGTCTACAACCGTAGTCCCAAAAAGAAATGGGGCATTAATCTGGGGGCACGCTACGAGCACACCTTCATCCAGGCCAATTTCCTCAATGGCACCGCACCGTTTTCGAACAATTACGGAAACATCATTCCGAGCGTCAGCTTGTCGCGGAGCCTCAAAAAGGACCAGCAGATCCGGCTGAGCTATACCCAGCGCATCCAGCGTCCGCAGTTTTTCTACCTGAACCCTTATGTAAATCAGGCCGACTCCAAAAACCAGTATGGCGGCAACCCTTACCTCAAACCGGAACTGACGCATTCGGTAGAGGCCAATTACAGCGTTTCCATTAAGCAGACGAGCATTAATGCCTCCTTCTTCCTGCGTCAGACCAACAATGCGATTGAAGGTATCAATTCCGTCGACAGCAGCGGGGTCCTGAAACAGATATTCCAGAATGTGGCTGAGAATTCGGCTTATGGTGTGAACCTCAGCGCCAACACGAAACTGACCAAAAAATGGACCGTCAACGGCTCGCTGAACGTATTTTATAATGTACTCGAAAGCGCCGAGCTCAAAACCCGTAATGCCGACTGGATGTACCGCATTAACCTCAACTCGACGATCGACTTCGGCAAGGGAATCAAAGCTCAGCTTTTCGGCTTCTATAATTCGCCCCGCGTAAACATCCAGGGCACTTACGGCGGCTTTGGGTTCTATAACATCGTGGTGCAGAAAGAAGTCCTCAAAAAGAAAGGAACGATCGGCTTTGGCTATGATAACCCGTTCAACCGGACGATCAAATGGCAGAACGATTTCGTGGGATCCAACTTCGTGCAGACACAGCACGTGGCCATGTACCGCCGCGGATGGCGCCTCAATCTGAAATACGAATTCGGGCAGGTTGCGGGTAGTCAGCGTCAGAAAAAACGGATCAGCAACGACGACAAGAAGGCGGGCGAGGGCAACAACTGAGTTGTTTTATAAAAATTTTTCCAAAAAAATCCAGCTATTTTTTGGAAACCGTATGGTTTCATTTACATTTGGAAACCATACGGTTTCCATTTTTTTTTGCCGTTTCATCAAAATACCATGAACCAGACCCGACGCGACGTTTTCCAGGCTATATCCGACCCTACGAGGCGCGAGATCATCCATTTGCTTTCGCACCGTACGCTCAACCTGAACCATGTGGCCGACCATTTCACGATCAGCCGGCCCGCCGTTGCGAAACACATCCGCATCCTTACCGAATGCGGATTGGTGACGGTAAGAACCCAGGGGCGGGAGACGTTCTGCCAGGCCGATCTCAAAGGCCTCAAACAGGTTTCGGAATGGGCGAACACTTATCAGAAATTCTGGACCGACAAGCTGGACGCATTGGAACGGTTTCTGGACGACGACACAGACAATTCATGAACAAACTGGCTTCCGGCCGTAAAAAATTGTAAAAAATGACAAAAACGACTCAACCCGCAGACATGGGGAAAGATGCGGACGGCTACCGCATCACGTTCGACAGATTACTGCAACACCCGGCTTCGAAAGTCTGGGATGCATTGATCAACCCCGAAAAGCTGGCATTGTGGTTTATGAAAACCGAGCTTGACCTGGTCCCCGGAGGCAGAATGACCATGCATTTCGGCGATGCTGCTGATACCGTTTCGTACGGGCGCATTGTCCGGTTCGAGCCTGAAAAGTACCTCGAATACGTGTGGGAAAATGAGGACGGGCCCGATGAGCTCGCTGTATGGGAGCTGTTTCCCGAAGGTACTTCCCAATGCAGGCTTCGCTTTACATACAGCAGATTGGCGGAAGGATACGCTGTGAGTGTTTCGGCGGGATGGCATCAGATGCTCGACCTGCTGGTCGATACGCTGGATCAAAAAACGGAACCATCGGTGCAGGTTCACGACGGCGAGGCTACGGCGGAAGGGAAAGCGCTTCAAAAGCACTACGCGGCGATGTGGAATGCCCGTTTCCGCGATTTTGAACTTTCCGAACATTACGGGACGTTCCGCGCATCCGGCGATCACTTCGATATCCGGTTTGAACGAATACTAGCCCATCCTGCGTCCGCCGTCTGGCGGGCTATTACCGATCCCAAGGTCATGCAGCAATGGCTCGGCGGCCCGTGTGAGATGGATCTCCGGGAAGGCGGACGTGTAAAAATCGGTCTTTTGATGACCACAGTGGAAGGTCGGATTACGCAACTCATCCCCGAAAAGCTGATCGAGTACACTTTCGGAGAAAGCGGCAACCACCTTCGCTGGGAAATACTTCCCGGGGACGGGCAGCAATGCAGACTCATTTTTATCGAAACGGCCGTAGACAGATCCCACCTCGCAGGAGCTACGCCCGGCTGGCATGGCTACCTCGATTTTCTCGCCTTTGTACTGGATGGAAAGCCCGCCCCCTCTTTCCCCCTGGAAGCCTGGGACGAAGTATCCGCAGGAATCAGCACAGTCTATCAATCTGAAATCTCCAAACTCTAACCAACCCCAACTATGGCCTTTGAACCGTTTATTCTCGAAAAAGTGTTGAATGCGCCACCGGCGAAAGTATGGAAGGCGCTCACCGAAGCAGACCAAATGCGCAAATGGTATTTCGACATCGCCGACTTTAAGGCTGAAACCGGCTTTGAGTTCGAGTTTACAGCCGAAAACGCCGGCATTGTCTACCGGCACTTGTGCAAGGTCAACACCGTTGAGCTGAACCGGAAACTGAGTTACTCCTGGCGGTACCCCGATTACCCCGGCGACTCGGAGGTCACCTTCGAACTACTGCCGGAAGGTGATAAAACCCGTCTGCGCCTGACCCACAGGGGGCTGCATACCTTCCCTCAGGATCATCCCGATTTCAAGCCGGAAAGTTTCAGTGCGGGCTGGAATTACATTATCGGCGAAAGTCTGGCAGGTTACGTCGCCAGCGAAGCCTAGGGTATCACGCGCTCTGACCGGAGTTGGTCGAAAATACGGTAGAACATCTGCTCCGTGTCGGCATAGGCATGGAAGCCGAGCTGTCTGGCTTTGGAACCGTCGGCGAGGAAGTCGTAATCCCAGGAGAAAACGAAATCGCCGAACGGCCAGGCCGACAATGCATCGTAGCCATATTGCAGGCCGTGGCGCTCCATCAGCCTTTCCCACACGGGCGCTTTGTCGCGCATCACCTCCGCGAGCGGAAGCTGCACAGGCGGCGCGGTGTCGAGTCCGAAGTAACGGCCGAGCTTAGGCCACAGATCCTCCCAGCGGAACAGGTCGCCATTGTTGATATTGAAGGCCTGATTAGCCGCCTGCGGTGTGGTAGCGGCCCATACGGTCGCTTTGGCCAGCAAGTCGGCGTCGGTCATTTCGATCAGCGGATGATACGCACCCGGCTTTCCCGGAAACCGGAAAGGCACATTCAATTCTTTGGAAATCGATGCGTAAACGGCGATGAGCGACGCGAGGTTGAGCGGGTTACCGGGAGCGAAACCACCGACGACCGAGGGCCTGATCGCCGACCAGCTCCATGATTTCCCCTGCTGCAGCCCGGTTACGTACCGCTGCTGCTCCGTCATAAACTCGGGCAACATGATCGGCGGGTCGTCCTCGCGCGCCGGCGTCCGGAACGGGCCCAGGTGCGCGCCGTATACTTTGTACCCCTGCATGAAACTGATATGCTGCAAATCCGGAGACACCTTTTCCATCGTTTCAACCACGTGGCGAAACATCGTCATATTCGGCGCTACCAGTTCAGCCCAGGTAGGACGGTCCTGATAGGCGGTGTAAAAAACATGCGTCACTGTGCTCAGCGGGGCAAATTTGGCCGCCACGTCGTTTGCATTCAGCAAATCCACACCGATCATCTCTACGCCCGAGGGGCCGGACGAGGTCTTGCGCGACGTACCGATCACGCGCCAGTTGTCCAGCGTCCGCAGATGCGCCACCAGGTTCTTCCCGATGACCCCGTTTGCCCCGACTACCAGGGCGGTATGCAAGTTTTCCATTTCAATTCAGCGGTTGCTGATGGGTTGTATAAGGTATATTTCGGGCTTTTGCTGCAATTTGTCCAGCGACTCAGCGAATGCGCGGATGTAGGGACGCTCGTTGTGCAGCGCCAGGCCTTCCGGGCTGGCCCAGATCTCCTGGAACACAAATACCCCGGGATCGGAGCCGTCCTGATAAAGGTCGTACTGCAGACAGGCCTCCTCTTTGCGTGACTCGGTCACCATACCGAGCAGGGTTTCCCGAACTTCCTCGATGTGTTCCTGCCGGCTTTTGATAATCGCTGTTAAGTAAATGGGCATGGCGTGGAATTTTAAAGTTGGGATTCGACTGCTTCGTTGCTGAAAACCGCTTCCAGATGCGCGAGGTACCGTTGCTTGTAGGCATCGATCTTCTCAGGTGTCACATTCTTTTCCAGATCATGAAAGTGAATGCTTTCCAGCGGCTCCATACCGGTAAATGCATTCATCCGGTGAAAACCGAACATCACACCCTGATCCACCGAATGCTCCCTGAAAAACTCACCGGGCAGCGTAAAAGCGGTCTCTGGTGCATTCCAGGTGGTGGTGAGCATGTACTGCCGGCCGTGCAGCATGCCGCCGGTACCGTAATTGATCTCCGGACTTTCAATTTTGCGGCCGTCGCTCCGGTAAATGCCCTTGCGATGGCCCGCGGTGAAAACCGTGTCGATGTACTCTTTCAGTTTGTAAGGCATTGAAAACCACCAGACTGGTGTGTGGTAAACGATCACGTCGGCCCACACAAATTTTTGCACCTCCTCGTCCGCGTCGTAGGGTTCATTAATGTCTGTCTGCTGTAACAGGAAACCGTTTTCTTCACTGAAAAACAAGCCGTCCAGCCCTGTGAGGGTATGGTTGAATTTCCCGCCCGAATGCGCAAAATGCTGGCCGCCGTTGATTACAAATATCTTTTTCATTGTGTTGTTTTTGAATTTGATGTTACAAATTTCCGGCGACCATTTGTATTATCAAAATAACTTAAATTGTATATTTGTATTATAAAAATAATAGATAATCATGCAACTCAATCTCGAATGGCTGCGCACCTTCAAGGCTATCTATGAAACCGGGACGCTCTCGGCCGCAGCACAGGAGCTTTTCATATCGCAGCCGGGCGTCAGTCTTCACCTGAACTCCCTGGAAGCCTACACGGGCCACAAGCTCTTCGACCGTTCGCCCCGGAAAATGGTGCCTACCGAAAAGGGCAAGGTACTGTACAACTTCGTCCTCGATCCGATACGCAAACTGGAAGCCGTGGAGCAGCATTTTCACAAAAGCTCCAAAGCAGAACGGCCCACAATCAGCCTCGGCATGTGTTTCGAAACCTTCCAGTACACGCTGGAAGAGCACATTGCCTCGCTCCCATTCAACCTGATCATCAAGTTCGGGGAATACCCGCAGATGCAGCAGGACCTCGACAATGGCCTCCTCGACCTGATCGTGACACCGCAGCTGGGTTATCAGCAAAATCTCGTTTACAAACCATTCTCGCGCGAAAGGATCGTCCTGATCGCCGGCGGCAACACGGATACGGAACCGATTACCAGCCTGCTTGCGCAGCCGTCTAAAAGCGACGCGGCCAACTGGCTGAAACAGCAGATCTGGTACAGCACGGCGGCCGACATGGAGCATTTGAAGAATTTCTGGCTCAAAAACTTCGATCAGCACCCCGATTTCCGCCCCAATTACATTGTACCAAACATCTGTTCCATTGTACGCTGCCTGAGCGACGGCGAGGGATTCTCGATCGTCCCGCATTTCCTATGCTGCGAAGCCGTCGAATCGGGACAGATACAGCTGGTTTGGGAAGGCACCGCACCGCTGGAAAACACCCTGTACTTCGGCACGCGGAAAAAGACCATCTACCAAAAGGAGATCGAGCAGTTGCAGGAAATATTTACCAGCAAATGGAGGGAACCCGAGGCAATGGCCGTTTAGAATGCTGTATGCTAATTGATTTGATGTAGCGTTACTGAGAACCTGATCGAGTTATCTCCAATATCCAGGTTGATATTTCCATTAGAGCCGTTGGAGAAAACGTTTGTTTCAGCTTCGCATACTCCTGCGGAGAACATTCCTCGCATTCCTGAAAAAAATGATTTAAACCGGGCAACTCCTTAGTGGTTACGCGCTTATTGACATTCTTCAAAGAATTGCCGATTGCTGTCAAGTTTTCTTTGGGAGTGACTTGCATGTCTCTTTCTCCATTTAATGCGAGAACTGGGCATGTTACTTTCGCGAGTGACGAGGCGGGGTTATGCCGCAAAAAGAATATCCACCAGGGAGTGGTAACGGCCGCCACTTGCTGGCTGACAAACTGCTCTTTCGTAATATTCGGCGGCATAAGCTTTTTCGGGAAGCTTTGAAATGCATTTTCCGCCAACGTAGCCAGCTTCGCATTTCGTTCATTGTCATTCTCCGTATTTCGGACGATTTCATAAGCTTCGCGGCTTATCGTTTTCGCTAGTGCTATCTCCGACTCGGAAAGCCCCAAAGTCTTTGCAATCAACCCTATTTGAATGAGCATTATTGAATCGCCCCTGATTCCCGGAGCTGCAAGTAGTGTAATAAAATCAATGTCCTTCGAACGACTCGCTACTATCGGTGCAATTGTCCCACCTTCGCTGTGCCCTATGAGCCCTATTTTACTTCTTTGAATTTCTTTTCTTGTTTTCAAATATTCAACCGCACTTTCCACGTCATCGGCAAAATCCATGGACGATGCCGTTGCAAAATCACCAGTGGACTTTCCGACACCTCTGTCGTCAAACCTCAAAACCGCTATTCCTTGCTTCGTGAGATGATCGGCCAACACAAGAAAAGGCTTGTGTCCGCCACTTACTTCTTCATCTCTATTCTGCGGGCCGCTTCCCGTGATTAACACGACTGCGGGATACATACCTACTTTTCCGGGTAGCGTTAATGTTCCCGCGAGCAGGTCGCCAGTTTTTGAATTTGTAAATGCAATGTCCTCGCTGTAATATGGGTATGGTTTGGAGGGCTCTTGTGGATGCTGATTTTCAAGAATACGTCTTCGCGAATCACAACTACTATGAAACATTGCCGCCAGAAACATAATCGCCGGCAAGAAACTTGTCCTTATCATTTGCATATCAGGTAGGTAATAGCTTTTGCAAATCAAAAAATTCCGTAGCCCTTCGAAACTTAAAAGAAGATGGATCATGCCACTTACTTACAACTTGCACATCTTCGAAATAAGAGGGCATTCATGGAATCTGGCGCCATTTTTCTTCGTCAAAATAAAAATACACTGTGTTGGGCTTTACAGGCAGTAAACCATAAAAGCCCGCCCTGCAAGTGCAGAACGGGCTTTTCAATGGCTAGGCGGCGCTTAAATCGCCACGTGGGTCGTTACTCCGATATTGCCGCGTGTGGCTTTGGAATACGGACAGGTCTGATGCGCCGATTCGATCAGGGCGCGTGCAGTTTCCTCGTCCAGGCCAGGCAGGCTTACATTCAAACGGGCTTGCAGAAAATAGTCAGCCTTCGCCACGCCCAGATCGACCTCCGCGTCGACCGCGGTTCCCTCCGGAAGTGTGATCTTTTTCTTCGCTGCGGCAATGCCTATCGCCCCGATGAAACAGGCCGACCAGCCCGCTGCGAACAGTTGTTCCGGGTTTGTACCCGTACCCACTGAACCTGGTGACGAAAGCTTAATATCCAGATGGCCGTCCGAGCTCCTCGACTCGCCTTCCCGTCCCCCGGTTGTATGGGTTTTCCCTGTGTACAATACTTTATCTATTGAGGTTGTACCTGCGACTGTGGTGATGTGGATCGTTTCCATGATTTGCATTGATTTTGTAGTTTCTGTTAGTATTCAATGTTGTTTAGAAACCCCGTTTTGTCTGCGATTTCTGATACAAATTGAATACATCAGCGCCGGAACCGACAGCACAAAACCGGCGGAATAGGCAAATAAGAACCCGAACTGGACACACGCCGATCCGATGCGGAAAGCGGCTCACAAACCCCAAAAAACCTCCCGGTAACCTTAAAAAACCACATCGTACACGCCGCCCCGGGGTCTGTCCAGTTCGGGACGCAATGTGTCCAGTTCGGCCCGGTTCCGATTCTGCATGCTTGCAGGCAGCACTACTTTTGAGAAAAAACAAACCGCTATGAACTTCCTGAAAAGCAAAAGTTATCGCAACAGCCTGGTAATAGCAGCAGGCATCCTTTTCGCCGGTTTCGCAGGGATGCAGGTCAGCAGTCCGCAAGTCACCAACCCACCGGTAACCTCCGAATTCCAGGCACCGGAAGCGGTAGCTGCCATTCTGAAACGCTCCTGCTACGATTGCCATTCCAATGAAACCAACCTGCGGTGGTACGACAAAATCGCGCCATTCTCCTATCAGGTGGCCGCCGACGTCGAAGAAGCCCGTAAACGGTTCAACTTTTCGGAATGGGATAGCATTCCCAAGGCCGAACAGGAAGGGAAGCTTTGGTATATGGTGAACATGATCGACGCCGGCCGCATGCCACTGCCCGCGTATACAGCCGCCCACCCCTCGGCCAAGGTAACGCCCGCCGAACTCGATATTCTCAAAAACTACGTCACAACGCTTTCCCGCACGCATTATGCTACCGGCGATACCGCGCGCATTGCCGAAAAACCAAAAGTCGCGCAGTCCCCCACGTCGGTGAATGGCATCCGCTATTTCGATGATTACAAAAATTGGAAGGTCATCAGCTCTACCGGCCGTCAGGATAATGGCACGATGCGCATCATTTACGGCAACGACATCGCTGTGAAAGCCATTGAAAAAGATCAGATCCTGCCCTGGCCCGACGGCTCGATCATTGTAAAGGTGGTCTGGAACAGCCAGCATGCAGATGCGTCCGGCAATGTAAAACCGGGAAACTTCAACAACATTCAAATGATGATCCGCGACAGCAAAAAATTCAGCGACACCGAAGGTTGGGGCTTTGCCCGCTTCAACGGTCTCGACCTGCAACCGGCCGGCAAAACCCTATCATTCGCCACCTCCTGCATCAACTGCCACCAACTGGCCTCCGAGACGGGATTTGTGTTCGATCTGCCGACTAAGGGAATTTTGAATGAGTGAATGACTGAATTTTGAATGACTGAATTAGTGAATGAGCTGCCGTGGAACTGGCCGCAGTGGAACTGGCGCAAGGGAACCGGGCGTAGTGGAAGTGATAGGCGACAGGGTCGCCGGGCAATTGGCCCCTGTGAAACGGCGCTTTTAGATGCAATGATTAGCAGTAATGTACATCGGTCGTACAATCGGTCCTTATTCCACGGCCGCCTTTCACTCATTCACAATTCCACCGCGGCTCACTAACTCATTCACTCATTCTCTCATTCACTCACTAACTCATTCTCTCATTCACTCATCCACTCATTCACTCATTCACTCATCCACTCATTCACTCATTCACTCATTCACTCATTCACTCATTAACTCTTGAACTCATGAAAACAAACATCATCACCTCGCTTCTTTTCACCATTTGCTTCACTGTTTCAGCTATGGCATTTCAAATAAAAACAACGGGCCCCGGCGACACCGGGTCCGGTGCTGACAAAGGCTTTGCCGTGGTAGAGCTCTTTACTTCGGAGGGCTGTTCGAGCTGTCCGCCTGCCGATAAGCTTCTGGCCAAAATTCAGGAAGAAAATGCGGGGAAGCCTGTGTACATCCTGGCCTTCCACGTCGATTACTGGAACCACCAGGGTTGGCGGGATGTGTTCAGCGAGCGCGAATTTACCAAACGCCAGTACCAGTATGCCAACTGGCTGAATCTCGAAACGGTTTACACGCCGCAAGTGGTCATTAATGGCAAACACGAACTGATTGGGTCGCAGGAAGAGACCTTGAAACGGGCATTGTCCGTCGAGCTCCGGGCTGCTGCTCCGGCGAGGCTTCATGCGGAAGCATTGATCGGTTCGGGGAAAGTGAAACTGACTTACCAGACGGCCAATGCGGATAGTCAGACCGTTGTGCAGGTCGCATTGGTACAAAAAGTAGCACATACGACCGTGAAACGCGGCGAGAATGCAGGCCGCATGTTGCCGCACGTGCAGATCGTCCGGCAGATCCGGGCCTATCCCGCCGCAGCCAGCGGCGCGGTTACGGTTACACTGCCAGCCGCATTCAATGTACAGGAATGGGACGTGATCACATTCCTGCAAAACACGCAGACCGGCGCGATAGTCGCCGCCACCCGCCCGGAATTCAAACAAAACAGCTAAGCATCCAAACCCATGAAAAACACCATTCTTTCACTGATCATTATTGCCGGGGGACTCCTCAGCTGCACCGAATCACGGCGGCTTACACCCGCACCGGAAACCATCTTCGACGAACAGGGCCTGCATGTGATCACCTCCTTTTACAATGAACGCACCAGCACGATATCGCTGCTTTATGGCAACGACGAAGCCGTGGTGCACGCCGGGAAGCCAGAGGCGGAGCACATGCCGGGTGAAGTGTTCAAGCTCGTGACCTGGGGATTAAAGGGTAATCCGCTCTGGTTTGGCGGAAATATCAATGGACCCCTGCAATCCATTGAAACCGTGCAGGTAACCTCCGCAGGGAGCGAACGCACCCAGGTGACGCATGCGGTTCAGCGACAGGACGGAAAAACCGTCGAAAACAGCAAGACAGATCGTGCGGAAAGGATAAGTTTTATCTTTGCCCAGCGAGCATCCGTATTTCCCTAAAACAAGGTCAGGAAGAATCATGGTAACAAAAACATTCAGGGTTTCCGCGGTGATCATCTGGCTGAGCTCGATAGCATTGGGCGTATTGACGACCGTTCCAAAGATCGCCGAAAAGCATTTCAATGGTTTTGAGGCCCTTACGAGCGCATTGATCACCTCGTCGTTCACATTGTTTGTCTGGTATTTCAATATTTATTCGCTGCCTAAATTTTCAAAGGACAACGCGCCGGCCGGCTTCTCGTACCCGCTCCTGTTCCGGAGCCTGGCCATCGGGGTGGTGCTGATGTTCCTGATGGTCAGCGCACAAAAGCTGGTCGTCCCGACGCTGGATTTCGGGCCGGTGATGCTGATGTTCGAAGTAAGGGGCATTATGATCACCCTGATCTTTTACATGCTGCTGCATTTATTATACCAAACCCACCGCAATCAGCAGGTGGTACTGGAACTCGAACGGACCAAGGCGGATAACCTGGGTGCACAATATGAACTGTTGAAACAGCAGGTTAACCCGCATTTCCTGTTCAATAGCCTGAGCACGTTGAAATCGATGGTCGAACTGGAAGACAAAAACAGCGTCGACTTCATCCTGAAACTTTCTGATTTTTACCGGTTTACATTAGAAAACAGAAAACTCGACCTGATCATGCTGTCGGAGGAAATAGAGATCCTGGACGCCTATATGTACTTGCTCAAAGCGCGGTTCGAAGAAGGCATCGAGCTCGAATACCGGATCGGAGAAGGCCTGGACCGAACCTGGGTACCGCCGTTTACATTGCAGCTCCTGGTCGAAAACTGTATCAAGCACAACATTGTTTCCCTGGATTACCCACTTCACATCCAGGTATATACCGAGGCCGGCCAGCTGATCGTCGAGAACCCGTTGCAGCTGAAAAAGAATCCCGAGCATTCCACCGAAATGGGGCTCGATAACATCAACAGGCGGTATTTCCACCTGCTCGAACAAAAAATAGAGATCGAAACAGACCAGGAGTCATTCAAGGTAAAACTTCCACTGATCCATGAAAATCGTAATCATTGAAGACGAAATCAAAACGGCCCGTTCGCTGGCGCAGATCATCACCACCCTGCGGCCCGGAGCGGAGATCGTGGCGACGATACAAAGCGTAGAAAAAGCCGTTTCTTACCTTGGCGGGCAACCTCAGCCCGACCTCATATTTATGGACATCCAGCTCTCCGACGGGCTGTGTTTCCAGATCTTCGAGTCGGTAAAAGTAGTTCCGCCCGTCATTTTCTGTACGGCCTACGACCATTACGCCATCGAGGCATTCAAAACCAACGGCATCGACTACCTGCTCAAACCCTTCAAAAAAGAGCATATCGAGGCTGCATTAGCCAAGCTCGACCAGCTGAAATCTTACTTTTCAAATGAAAAACAGCTGGCGCCGGAATTGGAAACGCTGCTGCGGAGACTGGGGGAACCCGAAGGGAAAAAGAGCTTTCTGGTTTTCAGGCAAAACAAATATGTAACCGTCAAAACCGACAGCATTGCTTTTTTTTATATTCACAATGAAATCACCAGTATCCGGACATTCGATCAGCAGGAATACAGTATTTCGCAGCCGCTGGAAGAAGTGCAGGCCATTGTACCCGGGTCACAGTTTTACAGACTAAACAGACAGTATCTGGTTAATTTCGAAGCAATTAAAGAAGTGGAGCATTACTTCTCGCGGAAGCTTTTTATCAAGCTCACCATCCCAACACCTGAAAAATTGCTGATCGGGAAGGAAAAAGTGAGCCACTTCCTCGCATGGCTTGAAAACCGGTGATTATATAATAAAAATCCATTGAACATAACCATGAACAATGGATTTTGAACTACATAACTCAATAGCAATAACATCGCACAGATGTACCGGGTTATTGTAGCCTAAATATAGAAAGCGGGAAAGCCTGTCAAATTAAAACAGAATTAAAATTAACGCGCTCGGTCAACTTCGCCATGGTTCCATCTGACAACACATTTCTCCTTCGGCTGGCGGTCATCGTTATCCTGCTTATGCACAGCATTCCGGGCATGTTTGACAATGGTGTCAACGATTTTGGTAATTTTTATCTGAATCAAAAGGGGTTTGCGCCTTTCGGTGTACCGCTTGCCTGGGCGATCAAACTATCGCATGTCGCGGCGGTGGTATGCCTGGCGACAGGGAAATATGTGAAATGGGCGTGCGTGATCACGATCATCGTCCTGGTGGCCGGGATTGTGATGGTACATGGCCCGGAAGGCTGGTATCTGGTAGGCGGCGGCCGCAATGGCGTGGAATTCAACTTTCTGCTGATAGCCGTGCTGCTCGCCATCCTGTTTCCCAATGGCTTCGGGAAACGGGCAGCGCGCTAAGCTAAACGGGCGGAATGCAGCTCCGCCCGTCGGATCGTTTAGATATCGATGCTCTCTCCTATTTCAGGCAGATAAAGCGTAATGCCCGCCTTTCCGAACTCCTCGATCGCAGCGGCCTTATCTATCCTGATAAAACCGAAAGTGTCGTAATGTACACCCAGCACCCGCGTGACACCCACCATTTTTGCCGCTTCGATCGCATCCGCAATGCCCATGGTGAGCACGTCGCCGATCGGCAGCGCGGCGAAATCCAGCTTCGCCCATCTCGGGATGAGCGTCATATCGAGGGTTAATGCGGTGTCACCGCTATAATAGAAGTTTCCTTCCGCTGTTTTGAATACAAAACCTTCTGCCACACCTGCATAGCTTCCATCCTGAAAACTGCTGGAATGGACTGCGCCGGTTCCTTTTACCGATCCGAAATCGAAGGCCCATTGTCCGCCCGGGTTGAGCGGATGCACGTTTTTCACACCTTGCGCACCGAAATGCGTGTACAGCTCCCAACTTCCGACCACCATGGCGTCGTTATGGTTTGCAATCTTCACCACATCGTGCGCATGGTCGGGATGGCCATGCGATACAAAGATATAGTCGACCCTGATCCCGTCCGGATCAATGCTTTTGGCAAGCTCATTCCCTGAAATAAAAGGATCAAAAAGAATGCTCTTGCCCCCCGCAAAAACGGAAAAACAGGAATGGCCGTAGTAGGTAATTTTCATCTCAATGGTTTTTTAATGTAATAATACGTCACCGAAAGTAGCTGTCAAAATGCAATGCCGACAAATCGGCGTCACCCGGCAAATACATGCTTAATCGTCCATTTTGCCGATTTTGGGCACATCTAAATGAAACCACTCAGTTACAATCAATTGACGACAAAATAAACGCCGTTTTCCTTGCGAGAAGTAAAAATAATTCTACATTTGCAAGCATACCAGAACCCCTCTTTATCTCTATCACTAATTGTTCAATTGTATGAAAAAAAGATCTACTCTCGTTTCTTCCCTGATTGTCATGACCTTATCCGGCGCCTGCTTCTCCGCCTACGCGCAGCAGGATACCCAAACAGACAATCATACGATTACCGTGACCATCCCGGTCGTAGCGCTTCTTGACCTCGAAGCACCGGTTTCGAAAAACTTTGCGGCCGAATTTACCAAGCCGGCCAACGACGAGGCCGGTAACAAGATCGTCGCACCAACCGCAAACACTTCCCTTTGGCTTAATTACACGTCGATCCAGACTGCAAATACCACCAAAAAGGTGAACGTGAAAGCCAGCGCAGTGATTGATGGCCTCGATATCCACCTCGTCGCAGCCGCTGCAACGACAGGAGCGGGAACAAAAGGCACGCCCACAGCCGGTTTTAATCTCTCGACGGACGACCAGGTGCTGATTTCCAACATCGGCAGCGCTTACACGGCTTCCGGACCAAACAACGGCCACCAGCTCACTTACACGTTCATTGCCGATGACACGAAGTATGCGGACCTGCGATCGGGCATCACGCCCGTGACCGTCACGTACACGCTGGCCGACAATTAACAGCCTACTGCTCAGAGACAATACAAAATCAGGTACACGAAGGCCCTGCCGGATATTCGCTCCGGCAGGTTACCTCCGACAACGACATCACCATGAATCGGATCGTCTTACTCAGCCTGATCCTGCTCTTGCCGGGTTACCTCCGCGCATCGGTAGTGGTCTTGAACGGATTGACACATACCCATAGTATTCCTACGGCCGAAACAAAGGTTCAGGGGGCTATCAGGGTCAAAAACGAGGGCAACAAAGAGTCCCGTATATTGGTATACCGTCAGGACCTCATTTCATCCTGCGAACAGTCCGCCATTTACCCCGAGGCGGGCAGCCATAGCCGTTCGCTCGGCACCTCTCTGAAAACCAGCATCGACGAGCGGTTGATCGCGACCAACGAAGAGTACGACGTCAGGTACACGATTGAGCTCGACGGGTCGCGACCTCCGGGCACCTACTGGGAAGTGGTGATGGTGGAAGTGGCGGATCCGATCCGGGAAGAAGTCCGGAGTGGCATTCAGGTCAGTTCCAAAGTGCGGTACGCGGTACAGGTCATCGTCGATGTAGGCGCTGTGGAAGGCCCCCAGCTGTCGTACGAAAAGGTATCCTTTGAAAAGGTGTCATCCGGGCAATCGATACTCAAAGTCGTTTTGAAGAACAACAGCTCCTATGGCTCACGCGCGAATGTGATCCTCGAAATATACGACAGCAACGGTAACAAATTAAAAACGACGGCGCCCAATACCCGGATGCTCTACCCGGGCTATTGCAGCACCTTCGAAATCCCGGTTACCGATTTACCGAAAGGCAAATACGACTGCGTCATTGTTGCTGACACTCAGAAAGACCTGTTCGGTTCGAACATCTCTTTACAGGTAGAATAACCTCCCTCCACTATTGGCCCGTCTTCTTGTCATATTGCTTTGGATGATCCCGCTGGCCGGATTAGGTCAGTCGGAGGTGGCGGTACGCTTGGCGAATGCCCCGGGCGCGGTTCTTCCCGGCGGGCATACCACGCTGTTTTTTGATGTAACCGGTTCTCCCCTCCCGGATTCAATTCGGGATTCGGTACTGCTGCCCGAAAAATGGCGGCTGCTTTCCCGGCGGCGTCCCGAACGCGCAGCAGGCCAGCAGCACCTTCGCTATTTTTTTGTTGTCGGCACCCCGGCGGTATGTGCTTCCGGCAATTACCAGGTCACTTTTCAGATCACCTACGAGGGCAAACAGGTGTCGGCCCAGGCGCTGGTAAGTGTACAACCGATCCGGAAGATAGAAGTGCTGGTGGTTGCCCAGCCCGAATTCACCAGGGAAGGAGATACGCTCCGGCTGACCTACCTGATCCGGAATTCGGGTAACCATTCCGAACATTTTGCGTTGAAGACCGATCACGGCACAATCAATACCGGCACGGATAGCCTGACGCTGGAACCCGGCGCGACGACGAACGTAGTCGTTTCACAGATCATTCCGCTTACCGATCACAATGCATGGCAGGCTTCGTCCAATCTCTCGCTGTTCATGCAGGGCCAGGAACAAGCGGTTTATGCTACGGCAAGTATTCCCGTGTTCTCGTCCAGGATCCGGAAAATAGACCGCCATTTCCGTTTTCCGGTGGATATCGGCGGCGGTTATATGATGTACCGGTATGGCGGGCGGCAGGTTGCCGCTTATCAGTACAACGCCACGGGAAGGGGCTTTCTGGATCAGAAAGATCAGCATTACCTCGATTTCACGATCCGGGGACCCAACCAGTTTACATTCCCCGCAGCAGGGACTTACGACCAGTATTCCCTGGGTTACACCTACGGGAAACGGTTCTCCGTTTCAGTGGGTGATTATGTTTTGCAGCTCAACAACCTCATGGAATTCGGGCGTTTTGGACGGGGGGTGCGTGTGGAGCAGCAGTTCGGCAGGGTGGCTTATACTGCCGCTTACCAAAAGGCAAGGTTCTTTCCGGGCCAGAAAGAATCATTTGGCGGGAAATTTATTTTCAATATCAATGAGTCTTCGCAGCTGGGAATGCATTATGTTTCCAAAAACGTGGTTTTTCATAACCGCCGGTTCTGGTCGCATCTCGCCGGCCTCGGGGGCAATATCCGTACCCGTGAATGGCATCTGGAAGCAGAACTGGCAACCGGCCTGGCCGATCACAAAACTGATTACGGCGCATTTGTACGATTGCGGGTGTCAAAAAAATGGATCAGCCTGACGAGCAACCTCATCTATACAGGCAAACATTTCTATGGCTACTACAACAACAGCCGTCTGCTCAACAATAACCTGGGTGTCAACATCACCAAAAGGCTGACGCTCGGTATCAGTACCAACTTTTCGGACGTGAACCCAAGTCTTGACGCCAACCTGTACAGTGTTTCGCCCAAAGACAGGAGCTATACGACGTTCCTATCCTACCAGGCAGACAAACGCAACCGGTTTTTTGTGTTCTATTCCACCGCTGAAAGAAAAGACCGGCAGGAGCCTGCGGAATTCGACTATTCGGAAGATTTCGGAAATCTCGCCTATCATCATAACTCTGAAAAATTCTCATTGTTTTACCAGGGCCGGTACGGTCACTCCCGGAACCATCTGGCGGCCGACAACAATGGTAAAAGGCAATCATTTTCAAACCTCGCCCAACCGGCTGTCCGGCTTTTTCCCTGGATATGGGTAGGCGGTTATCTTGAACACCAGCATACCAGCAAATTCTCGGCAGCCGATGTGACCGAAAACCTGTTCTTTTATGGTGGTAATGCGCGGGTCAGCATTAAAAAGTATCTGTACGCCAGCTTCCTCTATCGCAACAATTACGCGCCGGACGAGTTGTTCGTGCGCCGCAGTTTCCTGGATGTATCGGTCCTCCTGGACCTGAAAAGGCATGTTTTCTCACTCTCCGGCGGTCGCTCCTACATTCCGAACATGAGTAACAGAGATCAGAACACGCTGTTTTTCAACGCCAGCTATGCATTGCGACTGAATATTCCTTTGGCAAGAAAAAGAAATATCGGCAGCCTCAAAGGCAAACTCACCGGCCTCGGCTACGCCAAGCAGGGCAATCTCATACAGTTGGGAAGCCACAAATTCATGACGGACAGCACCGGCAGGTTCTCTTTCGAGGGCGTAGCGCCCGACCGCTACTACCTGAGCATTACCCAGAATGAAACAGGCAGCGAAGGGGTCGTACCGGTAGTCAGAATGCCAATGCTTGTGGATATACGTGCTGATAGTATCCAGGTCATCGAGATCCCGCTCACCCGTACGGGCGGTGTCACCGGTCAAATCGAGTTCGTAAAAGCCAGTCAGAACGGCGTTGCTTCGGCGCTGGCCGGAAAGCCCGTCGTGCTTGCGAAGCTCACGGGCGAAACGGGCAGCTATCTGACCGAATTGAACGAAAAGGGCATGTTTTCATTCAAAGAAATCCGGCCCGGAAACTGGGAACTATCCGTTTTTATTCCCGGCGGCCAGGACCGTTTTGTGATCGAAGACGGCGTTCGTCCATTGACACTGGAAGCCGATAAGACGATCGATCTGGTGTTCAGGATCAGGCCGAATGAGAGAAGAATCCATTTTTCCGAAAGGAGTTTTGAAGTATCTATAAAAAAATGAGATATGCGCTGTTCATAGGATGTCTTTTGCTTGGTTTGCGTTCCAGCGCGCAATCCGGCCCCACCGTGGACGTAAGCCTGACGCTGCCGTCGGTAGCGCTCGTAGACATTCTGCCCACGGGATCCACCAGCGTAACCTTGCAGATGACCGCCGCCTCCGAGGCCGGCACCACGATCGGCACCGGCACTTCAAACAATGCCAACTGGCTGATATTCACTTCTGCCGTAACGTCCGGCGCTTCCAGAAGCATCCGGGGAGACGTCATCGGCACCCTCCCGGCGGGCATCCGGCTCCGGCTGGACATCTCACCGTATGTTGGCAGCGGTCAGGGATTTACGGCCGGCAACAGTTACATCACAGCCAACACTTATCTGACCAATACGCCGGTCAGCTTTATTGACAACATCCGCGGCGCATTCACCGGCATCACGTACGGTTCCAGCGGTTTCAAACTCACTTACTCCCTGGAAATACAGGATTACGCCAATATCAGAAGCGGTACTTCCAATGTGACGGTACGCTACACCATGGTCGATAACTGATGAAAAAAATTGTTCTGTTCTATATTACCTGCCTGTTCGTTACCGGCGCTTCTGCCCAGAGCGTTACGGTGATCAATGGCACGAACGTGTGGTCGATACCGACATTATCGTCTACCATTACCAAGGCCGGCAAAAACTATGAACATATTGAAACCAGCAGTGCATCACAGACCCTGATCCGGGTCACCTCGCTGCTCATATGGACGGTAAGCGCGCATATGAGCACCTCCAATTGGGATTCTTCGCTGAAACTATCCGTGCAACGCACCGGAAACGGCACCGGGCTGGCCATTCTGAGCGGGGGCACCACTTATATGCAGCTGACCTCCTCGCCCCAGCAATTCTTCTCCGGCGCATTGAACCTCGGCGGCAATCGCGACAACATCCCGATCCAGTACAAGATCGAAGGATTGTCCGTCACGTTGCCGGTCAAGACGTACACGACGACCATTACCTACACCATCTCAGGTATATAAATAAATGTAAACCCCGCTATTCCAGTTTGGCAGCGTCGCGGATCGGCCTGTATGGCTTTTTGAAAAAATCCATCACAACCCTGTTGAACTCCATGCTGTAATGAACCAGCGTCGAATGCCCCGAATTGGGCAAAATCCACAGGTAAGACCGCGGAATAGCGCGGGCTATCTGCATCGTGTGCTCGGGCAGGATCACGTCGTTGTCGCCGCCGATGATCAGCGACGGGCAATGCACATCGCGCAGTTGCCGGAGGGTGATGTTGGGCTGGACGGCCATGAGATGGACGAGCTTTTTCTCGTTCCGTTTGGCAGTATTCTTCGCCAGTTCATGATCCCAATCGATGATCGTGCGGTACATCCACGGATCAAGCGCGGTGGAATCCGGCCACAGGTTGGTACCGGTTGCAGCCAGCTTCCGTACCCTTTTCGGATGACGCAGGGCCAACAGAATGGCATTGATCCCCCCGTCGCTCCAACCGACCACATGGCAGGAATCGATATGCAGGTGGCCGAGCAATGCATCCATGTCATCGGCCATCATTTCGTACGACAGCGAATCGCCTGCGTCCGCAGACTTGCCCTGCGCCCGGCTGTCGACCAGGATCACCCGGTGCGATTTGGAGAATGCGATGAGCTGATGGCGAAAGTCGCGCATGGAACCGCCATTGCCATGAATAAAAAGTACCGGCTCCCCTGTCCCATACGTCTCATAGTAGAGCCTGATACCACGAACCGGCGCAAAATGGCCGGCTTTCACATTCCCTCCCAACAAGGCGGGATCCGGCCGCACCTGACCGAGCGCCGATTCCAATGCGAGGATACAGCACAATGCGAGCAGTTTCAGTGTTTTCATATCGGAGGTTTTCAGTTGTTACCTGCCAAATGTACGTTCCAGAAACGCTTCGATCCTAGCCTTCTGCCGCAAATGGTGCCGGCAATGCATTTCTGCGAACTGAAACCATTCCGCCGCATTCAGGTAACGCAGCCCGGGGTGCAAGGCTTTACCGTGCAGGAGGCTGCCCGTGATCAGTTTGTCCGTTTCGTCAATGCGGCTTTTGAGACGGGCCAGGCGGTCCGCCAGCAACTGCTTGCTTTGCGGCTGGCGGACCAGCGCATTGGATGGCGGACCGACGATCAGCAGATCGGGAAAGGCATTGTTACGGAACATCTGCTTCGCCTCCGACGTCGATTCTTCCATCGCATGGTCATTGGAAGCAAGACAGATTTTGATCTGGTTAAAATAAAAATCAGTCTCGTCCAGGATGTGCATGTACACCTGCCCGAGGGACCAGCTGCGGGGAGCCGGTTGTGCTGTAAGTTCTACAAAATCGTACGGTTCAAGCCCTTTGATCCAGACATCAAGCGTTTGATGAAAATCCTTTATACGCATAAAATTTTCCCAATCATTTTTTACACAAACCTATCATGATTCCCCGTCAAATGGGATGGGAGTTAATGACAGATTGTGGTGGCATTTGCGCCAAATGTGCCACCATTGGGCACACCGGCAAAAGGATAGTCGGTGTAACCCCCGTCTCCACCCTGATAGTAGGTGTCGGGATCGCCGGCAGTCAATGGAATATTGTGTCTAAATCGCTCCGTCAGGTCGGGATTGGCGATATAGGGTTTACCGAAAGCGATGAGGTCCGCCAGGCCGGCTTGCAATGCCGCTTCGGCTGTTTCGGCGGTATAACCTCCCGCAAGTACGACCAGCCCGTGATAGCGCCTTCGCAGGTCACGGATGAATGCTTCCGGAATTTTGCCATGCCCCACAGGCCCCTGATCGGACAAATGAATGTACACAACACCCATTTCCTGCAAGGCATCCACCATGTAGCGATGCGTTTCGGCCTCCTCGGCATATTCGGGCAGGTCGTTGAGCTTCACAAATGGCGAAAGGCGTACGCCCGTGCGCTCCTTCCCGATCGCCGCCACGGTACCCTCCACAATTTCAAGCAGGAAACGACTGCGGGCAAAAATGCTCCCGCCATATGCGTCCGTGCGGCGGTTGGTGTGCGGATGCAGGAACTGTTCAGGCAAAAATCCGTGTGCGCCATGGATTTCTACCCCATCGAAACCGGCCTCCATGGCATTAACCGCTCCCTGAATATGCTCATCGATAAGCCTGCGCACATCTGCGGCGGTTGCTTCCACCGGCTCGCTGATCGGCAAATGGATTTCCCCCCGCGTGCGCATCAACCCTGCCGCAGTAACGACCGACGGCGCTATCAGCGGCATCTGCCCTTCATTATTCAGGTAATGCCCGATGCGGCCCGCATGCACAAGCTGCATGAAAATCCGTCCGCCCCGTGCGTGCACTTCATGGGTCACGCGTTTCCATCCGTCGATCTGGTCCTGGTTGTAAATTCCGGGGGTACCCAGATAACCGATGCCGTTCGGCGCCACGGCGGTGTTGTCTGTGATGATGAGCCCAGCCCCTGCCCGCTGCCCGAAATACGCCGCCGCGGAGTCGGACGGAATGCCAGCGAATGCCCTACGACGGTTCATAGGTGCCATTACGACGCGGTTTCGCAATTCGAGCGAGTCCGTTACAAGTGGTGTCAATATTTTTTTGTCCGTATTCGTCATTACTTTTTTTAATACAAAACTACCTGCGTCCCAAACGGGCGAACAGTGACATTGCGTGGTTTTTTCGGTATTTTTACAGGTTATGAAACAAAAGACACTGCATCAGCCCTTTGAAATTTACATGGCCGACATGGACTGCTGGAACGAGCGGCCATTGATCTACCATTTCTTCGAGATCGTCCGGATCATGGACGGTACCGGCACGCGGGAGACGAACCGGAACCGGTTTCCGTACCGCCCGGGCAGCATCTTCCTGTTTACACCGCTCGATTGCCGCGGCTTCGATGTAGAGACACCCACCCGGTTCTGCTCCATCCGGTTCTCGGAGGTGTTTTTATCCGAATACAAAACCGAGCAGGACAAAGAGCGGGTAACTGCGTGGCTGAAACAACTGGAAACGATTTTTGCACACCACAACCGCTTCGAGCAGCTCCTGATCCGCAACGAAGGCGATTGCCGGATGATCGCCTCGCTGATCTCGCACCTGGTCGGCGAGTACGAGCAGCGGCAGGCAGGCCACGAAGAAAATCTCCGGCATCTGGTCACGCTGATCCTCAATGTGATCACACGCAACGTACACGACGGCCGTGCAGCCGACAGCCCGGGCACAAAAGAGGCCATGATCAACCAGGTGCTGCTGCATATCCAACGGCATATCGCCGACCCCGAAAAGCTGCGCGTCGATTACCTGGCCCGGCAGTTCAGCCTGTCACCTAATTATGTGGGCGAATATTTCCGCAAATACACGGGAGAAAGCCTGCAAGGTTACATCGCAGCGTCGCGCGTTAAACTCGTAGCACAGCGGCTCACCCAAAGCAACCTCACAATCAGCGAAATAGCTGCCGAATTGGGTTACACCGACGAAAGCCACCTCAGCCGCCAGTTCCGCAAGCACCACGGCACCAGCCCCACTGCCTTCCGGAAGGGGTTCGTTATTGCAGCCTGACAACTTAGAGAATGCCGTTCGCGGCAAATTCGCGGGGCGTCATATTGTACAGATCGCGGAAGCATTTGGCGAAGTAGGAAAGGTTGTCAAATCCTACCGCGTAGGCCGCTTCCGACACGGAAATACCCTCGGAAAGCAATGCAGCCGCTTTTTTCAAACGGTAGTTGCGTATCAGCTCCACCGCCGAAAGGTCTGTCAGCGTTTTAAGCTTCCGGTTCAGGCTGCTGTTGCTCATCCCGATCTCCCGGATCAGCTCGGTCACCCCAAAATCCGGATCGTCGAGGCGGGTATCGAGGATATGATGTAGTTTATCCAAAAACGGGTCGGTGATCGCTTCCTGGTCTGCCGGAAGTGCAGCCGCCGTCGCGAACCCGGCGTGCAGGCGCTCGTACAGGCGGGCCTGCCTGTCGAGCAGGTTACGTATGCGCAGGCGCAGCTCTGGCAGGTGGAACGGCTTGGTAATGTAATCGTCCGCACCGAGTTCCAGCCCCTCCACCCTGCTTTCCAGGGCCGATTTGGCAGTCAGCAGCACCACGGGAATGTGACTCGTTTCGAGATTGGACTTAATGTGTTTACAAAAATCATAACCATCCATGACCGGCATCATCACGTCGCTGATGATGAGGTCGGGCATGATTTCGGCCGCCATCGCGAGTCCCTCCTCACCATTGGGCGCGTGGTAGAACCGGTAGCTTTCGGCCAGACTGTCGGACACGAACTCCGCCAGGCCCGCATTATCTTCCACGAGCAGGATTTTGGCCGAATGCGCTTCATGATCAGCGGCACCATGTTCATTGACCTTTGAAATTACGCCCTCCGACAAATGCCGCGACTCGTCCCGGCGGTAAGGCATCGTCAATGTAAAAACGGTGTCGAAACCGTCCGTACTGCTTTTGACAGAAACACTTCCGCCCTGCAAGTCTACCAGCTCCTTTACAATCGCCAGCCCGATGCCGGTACCTTCGCGGTAGCCGGGTTGACCGTCGGCCTGATAAAACCGGTCGAAAACCCGGTTCAGCTGTGCATCGGGAATGCCGGCACCGGTATTCCCGACGGTGATTCCGACAGCTTCCGCGTCGGGTGCGCTTAATGTGACACCTATCCGACCGCCTTCATTCGCAAACTTCACGGCATTGGAAAGCAGGTTGGTGAGAATCCGTTCCAGTTTTTCATGATCAAACCAGTAATACCGGTTGCCGAGGCGGTTGCCGAACTCCAACGTCACATTCTTATCCTCCGCCGCCAGCTGGAATGTGTCCGTGAGCGATTCCGTAAAATCGACCAAATCACCCCAGGCGGCATCAATCTTCGTAGTACCGGCTTCAAGTTTGGACAGATCGAGCAATTGGTTAATGAGCCGCAACAGCTGCCGCGCATTCCGTTCCATCAACGAAAGGCGCTTGTTGTCCTTTTCCTGCCGGGGTTCTTCCAGCATTTGCCCGGCAGGCCCCAGAATCAACGTCAGCGGCGTTCTGAATTCATGGGTAATGTTGGAAAAAAAACGGGTCTTCATTTCGTCCAGTTCCCGCAACTGCGCTGCTTCCCGGGCTTTCAGATCCACCTCCTTTTGTTTGAAAATAATGGATTGCTGCATCCTGACACGGTTTACATAAACCCGCAATAAACCGTAAACCACTCCCAGAAACACCAGAAAATAAACGGCATAAGCCCACCAGGTTTGCCACCAGGGCGGACTGATCCGGATATTTAGCACCCGGATTGCGGGACTCCAGATGCCCAGGGTATTGGACGCATTCAGCCGGAGCACGTAATGGCCCGGCCTGAGGTCGGTATACTTGGTGACGGGAGTTTCTGTTTCGATCCATTGCTTGTCCACACCTTCCAGCAGGTAGCGGTAGCGGATCTTGTCGCTCCGATTGTATTGCATTGCAGCGAATTCTATCATGAGAAAATTCTGCCAATAGGTCAGATCGAGGTGCTGCATCGCCGTGACTGGCTGCTCACCCGCCGGCACCAGCGGTGTGTTGTTAATGGAAATGCCGGTAATATGTACCGGCGGCTGGTAGCGATCTTCGTTCGGTTGCTTCGAATCAAATGCCGTAATTCCCTCCATGCCGCCCAGGAAAATGCGGCCGTCGGGCAGCGCCAGCGCATGGAAGCGGTTGAACTCGTCGGCCATCAGCCCATCTTCGCGTGTATAAGTGCGCACATGCAGGGTCTTCCGGTTCACCTGGCATAACCCCTGGTTGGTGGCCACCCATACATTGCCCTGGCGGTCGGGGATGGCGGCGTATACCACGTTGTTGGGCAGGCCGTTTTGTTTCGAAAGTCGCTCGCAATGCCCCGTGCGTTTGTCGAAACGGCAAAGGCCGCCGCCGAATGTGCCTATCCAAAGCAAGTTCTCGTCGAGCGGATCAGCAAAGAGGCAGTACAAATTATCGGTACTGAGGGATGCGGCGCCCTGTCCGTAGCGGGTAATCGCGCCCGAAGCCTTATCCAACCGGTACAGTCCCCGCACCGTCGTCGCGACCCAGAGATATTTCCCGTCGGCCACGATCTGGATTATCCCCGATTCAACTCCAATGTCGGACGGGCTTCGGTCAGCCTGGCGCGGTCGGATCGCATACGGTAAGCGCGTCCAGGTGCCATTTCGATAGGAAAACAAAAGACTGTCGTGTATTGCCCACATACGACCATCCGGATCGCTCGCCAGGCTAATCGCCAATTCCGATCGCCTGATATCCTTGATCTCCACCGGAAACGGAATGCTTTTGATCGTCCGCGTGCCGAGATCCAGCTCGTAAAGCGGTGTCCGTCCGGCACTGAACCACATTTTTTGCGGACTGTTTAATGCATAGCGGAAATTGTAGGAAAAAAGTCCGGCAGGAAGCTTAGCCATTTCGCCCTGGGGCACTTTCAGGAAATCGCGAAGGAGGTCCGAAATGAAATCGGAGGAATAGGGTTTTGTGCTAAAATAGCTTGCCCTGAGATTGTATTTTCTTATCCCCTGCCCATTGGTACCCGCCCATAGCACGTCGGAACGGTCCACGTAAAGGCTTTTAAACTCATGTACATCGCCCTGGACAGGAAATTCGGCGATTTCATCGTCCTTACCCAATCGATAAAGTCGGTTCATCCGGAAAAAATAGACATTACCCTTGCTATCGGTCACGATCGGATGTCTGTATTGTCCCTGGGTATCCAAAACAAGCGCGCGCATCCGGCCCAGGCCCGTGGCAGGGTCGAGCAGCATCATTCCGACGTCATAAAGCAGGAGCAGGCGGCCGTCAGGCAGCTCTTGCAATGCATTCAGTTTCTCAGCGATGGGACCTGTTAACGCGGTCGAGTGGTATTTTACAAAACTATCCGAGTCACGTTTTTGTACAAAAAGGCCATGGTTCGTAACAGCCCAGATATTGCCGACCTTGTCCTCCCGCACAAACCGCACGTGTGCCTGTGCAATGCCGCTGGTGTCCCCATTTTTGGAGTGATAGCTGCGTATTTTTTGGCTATTTAAATGAATGTAATCCAGTCCGCCGCCATCCGACATCAGCCAGAGGCGCTGCTGGCGGTCGGCGTACATGTCTCTGAGGAAGCGTTTCCCGAATTGTTTCTGATAAAATGCCTGGCGCGAAAAATTAACGAATGTCTCCCGCAGCGGATCGAAAAGATCAATCTGCCCCTGGTCGGTGGTGATCCAGATTTTCCCGTCGGCAGTACTCTGCACATTTTCCAGGCCCAATGACGAGAGCGATACCTCCTGCGTGCCCGACGGTTGGAATACCCTGAAACTACGGCCGTCGAACCGGGCCAGGCCGTCGCGCGTGGCAAGCCAGATAAACCCGCGGCTGTCCTGCACAATGCCCGGCACAAAGCCTTGCGGAAGCCCTTGTTTTGCTGTGATAACCTCGGGAACCGGAAAGCCGGGCGACTGCGCCCGAACTACGACCGGCAAATACGAGACGGCCGCCAGCCAATACAGCAAAAAGACGATAACGGAACGGTGCATGTAGAATTTCTTCAAAAGGCGGTGCTTTGGGCTAATTTACGATAAAACAGGCTCGTATGACGAAAAATGAACAGTTTCTGAATAAAATTTGACAATCCCCCGGCAATCAGCAAGCCCATATTGCAGCCCTAAAAATGATCACTCATCATTCCGGACTGCACTATGAATACACAACTACTACGACCCCTGTTCACACTGTTTTGCGCACTGCTGATTGCGATGGCCGCCCATTCGGCGGTGATCTACAACAACACGTTTCCGAACAGCAATTTCAACACCCCTACTTCCATCAATTCGAACCTGACGAGCGCATGGACGGGGATCGGCGACACACCGTATGCGTACGGCTACGCCGGCAACAACTGTATGGCGCTCTCAGCGCACAACCACGTTTATGTGCTTACGGTGAACATTAAGGAGGGTTTCCAGGTAGAGCTGACCAGCATTACATTCAACAAGTTCTCTTCCGACAATGCGACCTTTCAGATCCAGGTCGATGGGGTGAATTACGGAAGCTCATTTTCGTCGAGCCTCGATATGGCCGGCGTTACCCGTACCAAAACGGTTTCCAAGCTCCGGAACCGGATGGTAATTCGCATCGCGGTGACGAACAGTAGTACGCCCAATCAAAACTATTCGGGGATCGACAATTTCGTCCTTAATGGAACGGTAAGCGGCTACGACGCCGCCGCCGAAGCGCAGCCCGACGCCAATGGCATTCTGTATGTCGACGGCGGCACCGCCTCGCCTGGCGACGGCAGCAGCTGGGACCAGCCGCTCAAACGCATGTACCACGCCACCCGTGGAGCAGCATTGAACGCGGCCATCAAGCAGGTGTGGGTGGTAAGCGGCGAGTATCAGACCGAAGCCACCAACACGCCCTTTTCATTAACCGACGGTGTGGCTTATTACGGCGGTTTCGAGGGATATGAAAGTGATTTACGCGATCGGTTGCTCACCGCTCAGACAGTACTCGCCGGACAGGGCGGCACCGTCATTGCCACCTCGGGTGCCGGCGCCACCACACGCCTCGACGGGTTCACTATTACCGCCGGCACGGGCTTCTCAGTCGGCAATGAGCGGCGCGGGGGCGCATTGCATGCAACCAATTCGTCGCTGGTGATTGTCAACTGCGTGTTTACCGGGAATGCCACCGACCCCTCTGCAACCGAAGGCAAAGGCGGCGCGATTTACCTGCTCAATTCAAACCCTCTGATCCTGCAATGCCTTTTTTCGGTCAATTCGGCGAAAGGTTCGTCTGGCGGCAGGGGCGGCGCGATTTTCATCGACAATTCCTCCCCTACCATCCGCAACTGCACATTTTCGGCCAATGAAGTCGGCGGCGGCGGCTCGGCAGACAACGGGGCTGCATTGTACGCCGTCAGCGGCTCGTCGCCCGTTATCGAAAACAGCATTATCTGGAACAACACCGACCCCGCTTCACCCGGCGGTACCAGCAGCATCAGCGGAGGAGGAACGCCTGTGGTATCCTATTCGCTCATTCAGGGCGGCTTCGCAGGCGGAACCAACATTCTCGATACCGATCCGCAGTTCAGCGACCCTTCACAAAACAATTTCATGCAGCGCAAAGGCAGCCCGGTGACCAATGCAGGTAACCCGGCGACCGACCTTTCGGTATTCCCCAAAAATGCGGAAGACACCCCCATTGGGCTCGATGATAACCGGCGGGTTACCAGCCAGGCCATCGATCTCGGGCCTTATGAAGTGACACCTGCGTCGATCTGGTATGTAAATGCAACGAGTTCCATTCCTGACCCTTCCGGCGATAGCTGGGCCAATGCATTCGCCGGCTTGCGCGATGCCCTCACAGTTGCTTCCGATGGCGACCAGGTTTGGGTTGCACGCGGCGAATATGCGATTGGGACGATCCAGCTCGCATTCGTCCATGGCGTAAAAATCTACGGCAGCTTCGTCGGCACGGAAACCGCCCTCGACCAGCGGCCCATGCCGATCGCGCACGGCGACGCGGCCACGTCGAGTGTCATTACCTCCAACATCGGCCCGGCCATCAATAACACTGGCAATGATTTGACCCGCGATGATGTTTTCGACGGTTTTACGGTTACGGGCGTTTTCGGCAGCAATGGCGGGGCAATGCGTAATGCGGGCTCGTCACCTACCATCGCCAACTGCGCTTTTCTTGGCAACTATGCGAATTCCGGCGGGGCAGTGTACAATGAAGGTGGTGCTTCGCCGCAGTTTATTAATACCATATTCAGGGGTAATTCAGCCATGTTCGGTGACGGCGGCGCGGTTACGAACAAGATATCATGCAATACCCTATTCATCAACTGCCTCATCGCCGGAAATTCGGCAAGCAACGACGGCGGAGCTATCGAAAACGATGGCAGTATCATACTCGTCAACTGCACCATCGCAGGTAACCAGCAGGGCTCAGGCGGCGTGATCACTGGGTTCGAAGGCCCTGTAATCGTTCGCAACAGCATTATCTATGGTAATGGCAGTGGAATCGGCAGCCGGGAAAGTACTATCTCCGTTGCATACAGCATTGTGGAGGGAATCGCCGCCAGCGAGACCGATCATAACCTGGCCGGCACCACCAACCCACAGTTCGCCGGGGCAGAAGACTGGACGCTGCTCCCATGCTCCCCGGCTGTCAACCGCGGTACCAACGAAGCATTGCCCGAAATCCCCTCCAGCGCAACCGACCTCGTTAACAATGCACGTATCTACAATACCCAGACCGACATGGGTGCCTACGAATTGCAGGCGCTACCCGCCCCGGGCACATTACCCGCGAGCGGCGACCAGGCGACCCTGCCCGTATATGCAGGCGCGACCGCAATTACCAGCGATTGCAAGACATTCGGCCTCATCGAACCGACCGGCACGCCGGGATCGCTGGGCAATGTAACGATCAAAGCCTTCCTGGCGCCAGGCAATACCGTTTCCGAAGGGCAGAAGGTTTTTGTAAAAAGACATTATGACATCACTCCTTCCGGAACCGACGGCCCTGCGAAAGTGACTTTATTCTTTGCCAAAACAGATTTTGAAGCCTACAACCAGGCCTACGGGAACGCCAACAACGCCACACTCCCCGCGAATCTGAAAGTGGTACAATACCACGGAACCAGTCCGTACGGCTTTCCCGGTACTTACTCAGGACCAACGCAGCTGATCACGGACGTCACGGTCACCGAAAGCGAAGACCACACGATGTACCTCGTTTCGTTCCAGGTAAGTGGATTCAGCGGGTTCTTTATTTCAGGCCAATCCGAGGCCGCATTGCCCGTTACGCTCGTGTCTTTTAAGGCCAAAAAACGCGAGCATCAAGCCGATCTGCAATGGCAGACCAGCTCGGAAATCAACGCCAGTACATTCGAAATCGAGCGCAGCGGCGACGGCAAAAACTGGCATTACCTGGGCCAGGTAGCGGCGAAAGGCGGCGAGACTACCCATACCGACTATTCCTATACTGACGCCCTTCCGCTAGCCGGAAGCAACATGTACCGACTCAAAATGATTGATCGCGCCGCGGGCGGTATGGACGGCTCGTTCGCCTATTCGCGCATCGCAGCACTGGAATTCGATGCGGAAAAGGTGGCGGTTTATCCTAACCCGGCGGTGGGGGTGTCGAAGGTAAATTTGAAAGGGGTAAAACCTAAAAACATCGACGCCATAAGGCTGCTCGACACGAGCGGGAAGCTGCTCTTGCGTCCCGCATTGCATCAGGGAAGCATGGAAATCGGCAAGCTACCTTCCGGCATTTACGCCATCGAGATACAGATGACCGACGGCAGCAGCCAGAATCTAAAACTCTCAGTGATACACTAGTTTTTACAAACGCTTATACTCAACGTTCCATAACGGGGGCAGGCAGGATTGATTTCAGCCAAATGTTTCAGATATTCACCGGTTACTTAACAAAATCGGCCTCTGACTCACTTGTATGAATAGATTCTACGCCTGCCTCCTCTTCATTATTTTCCATTCTGTTTCTTACGCCCAGCAAATTGAAATCACGGAAGTGTTTCCGACTATTTGCCTGAATGCCGTCTACGACTTACCCGTCAACATTACCGGGCAATTTAATGCAAACAATGCCTTTAAGGTCGAGATACAACCCGGCGAGAACAATGTTGCCGTAACCCTACCGGCGGTTTTCCAGGACGGCAAGCTCAGGTTCACCGTTCCGGGCACAGCCATTGAGAAGCCCACCGCCGCGAAACTGCGGATCGTATCGACATCCCCGGTGGTGACCTCGCAATGGAACAGCAGCACACGGCTCCTCGACAAAGGCAATGTGACGCTCACCGCCATGGGAGAAGACACGGTAAACCGCTACGACAACCTCCCGATCCGTCTTCTGGGTCGCAGCAACTCCTATTGCGAAATTATATTGAGTAACGGGCAAATGTATTCGTCCTCCACCGAACTTTCTCATCCCGTCCTGGATTTGACCCCCATTCTCTTGCCCGCAACGCCGGAAGTCCTGACGATTAACTCCGCTAAAAACGGGTGCGGCCCTATGGCGACAGATGGCAAGGTAAGCATCGGGATAAACACGCATGCATTGAGAACGACATTCATAGGGCCGATATACACTTGCCCCGGTACCGATATTAAGGTGAATGCCTCATTCGATGGCGGTGTGCTGCCCGCGACGATGCGTTACAAGATCCGGATCACCGAATCCGGCACCGAGGGCCAGGTTATCCCCGGCGCCCGGTATTACGACCTCCCAGCCACTATTGAAAATAACCAGCTCACTGCCCGCATTCCGGACGATTTCAAAGTAAGCAGACGCACGTTTTTTACAGCCAAAGTGGTCACCGAAAATCCGTTCAATGTCGGCTCTCCCGGCAGCGTGGTGTTTGCCATAACGCCTAAACCGCAGGTCAAGCTGACAGTCCTCAATCCAACGACCATTGAACCGGGGAAATCAGTTTTCATCAAATACACTTATACCGGTCCCTTTCCGGCTAGCATTACACTCAATGACGGCTCCCAGATCTACGAAACAACGGTGTTCGACGATTCGATCAGTTCAACGATTGAGAGAATGCCCTCCAAAACGACCGACTATACGGCTGTTTCGGTCGAATCGGGTTGCGGCGTGCATCCAATGCAAAACCAGAAAGCCGCCCGTGTGACGGTGAAAGATGGGTTAGTCCTGAGTGGAATGAGGTCGCCCGACATTTACTGCGAAGGAGAAACGGTACGCCTGAAATATACTTCGAATGTTGCCGTGCCTGAAAATGCGGTTTTTACCGTACTCTTTACCGACCCATCGAAGAAAGAGACCGTGGTGACCGTGCAAAGAACAGGCGACGAATTGGCATTTAAAATACCCACATTTAACCTGGGAAATAGCTATCGCGGCGATGCGTTTTCGTTTCAGATGCGTTGCAATGTACCCGCATTGACATCCATTCCTGTCACTTCGGTCACTATTCAAACAAAACCGGATGTTTCTTGGACGTCGACGGAAACCACTTCTTTTCCTACACCCGCTAATCCTACCGTTCGGTTCTCCATACTGGGTGGACCTCCGTATTCGATTGAATCGACCGATGGAAGCGTGCAGCATTATCTTTACGTCACTACCGGGTATACCACGCTTTTTGTCCCCAAAACGGGAGATTACGGTATCAAATCGATTAGTAACGCCTGCTTCATGAACCCTTCGCCGACGAAAGTCCGGCTGAATGTAGCCAACGAGTCACCTGCAACGCCTTATATTTCCGTCAATGTGAAAAAGCCCTACCATTGCGCGACGGATACGCTCGAACTCGACATCCGCTCCGGTGGGAACTTCGACGCTTCCAATGCATTCTTAGTAGAAGGTTCGGTGTACGGTTGCTGCGATTTTAAAACCCTGTCGGCGGCACCATCCAACGGGAAATTGCGGTTTGTGATCCCCGGTCTTTCCTTGCGTAGCCCGGAAGAAGAAATCACGCTCCGTGTTTCATCTACCAGCCCGGTGGTTCATAGCCGTGTTTTTGTGCTGGACCTCGCTTACCCTATCAACGAAGTGAAGCTCCGCTTCCCCGGGCAGATTGACACCGAGCCGCTGATCACCCTGGCGCGCCCGGTAAGGGGCATAGTCGAGGTGAATGACCAATCGTTGCAATCACTTGTGATTTCGGATGGGAAGAAAGACTCGACCGTTATATTCCCGGAACGTGCTTTCTATTATGACGTTTACATTTCTCCAAAGGTGGGCGACAATGTTTATACCATTAAGTCGATCACTTCGGTATGCGGCACGAAGCCGGTGAATGTTTCTCAAAACGTTCACATTATGCCCTACCGCATCGACTATCCAGTTTCATACGACAGGCCTTATGTGTGCACGGGCAGCGATTTCTACGTGCCGTTCCTGGTAACCGAAAGCGCGCGTACCAATGCCACATTCGAAGTACAGCTGCTAAAAGGGGACATTTTCGGCAAATACAGCGTGCTGAGTCTTCCCTCGCGGACCGCTTCCAATGGTATCGTTGCCGCGATCCCCGATACTGTAACGGCAGGCGATTACTTCATCAGGGTCGCATCAAGCGACGGTGCCTATTCGCTGGGGCGTGCTTTCAAAGTAAAATCCCCTCCCAGCGCAATCATTACGGCGCCAGGTTACCCGGAAAATCAACCCATAACGGTCACAGCGGGCGAACGGCTCGACCTACGTATCTTCATTAAAGGCTCCACACCTGTGCGCGTGATTGCAGACGGTCTCGATTACACCGAGTATGATTATCCAGAGCTTGCCCCTACCTATTATCCGACCCGGAACACCGATTACACGATCAAATCACTTAGTAACGGCTGCGGTGACGGCAAGGTTTCCAATTCGGTGCGCGTACTGGTACCGCCCCAACTCACAGGCAGCGTTGTAGGAGGCAGCTTCTGCAAAGGGCCGACGATGCCTGTTCAGTACGCGTTGAAAGGAGAAGCCGACCTTACAGACACTTACATTTATTTTGAACTCCAAAACCGGGAAACGGGCGTTCGCTATATTCTCGATTCCACCAGAACCGCTTCGGGTACTATACAAATTCCGATGCTTCCAGCCGTTAAGGGAGGTTGGCATAAATTTCAGGTAACGGCGCCCAAATATGGTTTGGTCGCCGAATCCGACATTCTGTTAAAGGATGTTCCGGAAGTGGTCTTGTCCGGAAGCACGACGATCAATGCGGGAAGTACGGTCAATCTCAGTTGCACAGCCGCCTTTGCCGACCAGCAGTGGGTCAAATACCAGCTCTCCGACGGAAGCTCCGGCCAGTTCTATAGTAGTTCGAAAGAGAATCTGGTGAAAGTGTCGCCCAAACAAACCACCACTTATTCAATCGTATCCGTTAGCAATGCCTGTGGTAACGGCAAAGCTTCGGGCCAGGCCACAGTGACCGTGAATGCACCAGCCGACAGAACGGTAAATGTCACGGGTGTCAACAATCAGCCCTATTTTCTGACAGGCTGCGTAGGCGATTCGATACGGGTCAATTTTACGACAACCGGGACTTTTTCAGCGCAGAACAGATTTACCGTTCAGATTTCCGATCCGGCTGGCACCACCTTTACGAACATCGGCACAGGGACGCGCTCTCCCATCACAGCCTTTCTACCAACCGACCTCGCCAGGAGCAATGATCGGCGTATCCGAGTTATCGCATCGGACCCAGGCGCTGCGAGCGGGTATTCGCCAGACCCACTAGGCATCCGTTTCCGTGCTACGGCGAAGTTCAACACGGATATTGTTCATTACCAAGACGGTACCGCACCAAGAGTGGTTGTACTGCTTGGTGGCGACGGACCCTGGAATTATATTTATGCGAAAGGCGGAAAACGCGAATATTTGTCGGGCGCACTGCCGCAGGACACGATCACGCTCGAAGGCGCTAATGCGGGCGACGAGTATATCTTGGAGCGCGTCAGCAACGTGTGCGGCGACGGCACCATCCAGTCGCCATCGACGGTGCGGATCGAGGTCATTTCGGCAGTTGAAAACGCCCCGGTGGCCGTTACTGTGTTCCCGAACCCTGCGAGCGACGCCATCACGATCAGCAATACCGACGGGCGTGAGAAATCGGTCGAAGTGTTTAACACAGCTGGAATATTAATATTGAAAAAAACGATCCATGGGGAAAGCGGTACAATCGATATCCGGTTGCTGCCGGCAGGTAATTACATTCTTAAAATCGGAGCCGATAAACGAGCGAGTAGTTTCAGGGTATTAAAATATTGATGTTTTATCCCGAAAGCCGGCGTCTAAGCCTTAAACTGAAAAATCACAATGTCCCCAAACCCCTGGCTAGCCGCTATCAAACGCATTCTCGCCCTTTCCCAAACCGGCCTCGCTTTTCAGCCCGGCGAATACGACCGCGAGCGTTACGAGGAGATCCGGCAAATCAGCCTGGACCTGCTCGCTGATATCAGCAATGCACCCATCGAGCAGATTATCAACCTTTTGCCTCACGAAATAGGTTATGTGACACCAAAAGTCGATATCCGCGCTGTGATTTTCCGGGGTACCGACGAAATCCTGATGGTGCAGGAAAAAATTGACCACGACCGCTGGACATTGCCCGGCGGCTGGGCGGATGTAGGCTACACGCCCTTTGAAGTGGCTGTAAAAGAAACCTTCGAGGAAACCGGCCTGCACGCGGAAGCCGTGCGTTTACTCGCTGTTTTTGATAAACGCAAACACGACCACCCCGAGGAGCTCTGGTACGTCTATAAATTCTTCATCCTATGCCGCGTCACGGGTGGCGAGATGCTTGACCAAACCAACGAAACTTCCGGCGTAGCATGGATTAAGTTCGACGCATTGCCGTCCCTGGACTTGTCGGTGAACCGGGTTGCTTATTCACAGATCAGCCAGCTGCTACCATTCGCCGCCGATCCGGGCCTTCCGGTTTTGTGCGACTGAGGAACCATGAAACATTTCCTGAAAAATTTGCAGCAAATTTGAAAATGGTGCTTTTTTATCTCAATACAAACACCTACAAGTCAGGCATTTATGCTTGACTCCGGCTAATGTAAAATTTAAAAACATTTGGTACGGATTTGAAAACAGATTGCCCGGAGAGCCGGTAGCTTCGTCAGAAATTAATTCAACAATCATGACAAGCAAAAAGGTAATCTTCTGGGCATTCACAGTGGCGCTGGGCGGTTTTTTATTCGGTTTTGATACGGCGGTCATTTCGGGCGCGGAGAAATCGATCCAGCAATTGTGGGGCCTCACTACGGTGCAGCACGGGTTCACAGTTTCCATCGCATTGATCGGCACCGTCCTCGGGTCGCTCACAGGTGCCATCCCCTCCGAGCGTTACGGGCGCAAGTACACGCTCTTCGCCATTGCTGTCCTTTACCTGCTGTCATCGATCGGCTCGGCGCTCGCCTCCGACTGGATTTCCTTTCTCATCTTCCGTTTCCTCGGCGGCATCGGCGTCGGTATTTCGTCGGTTACCGCTCCATTATATATTTCCGAAATATCTCCTGCCAATTCGCGCGGCCGGCTCGTGGCCATGTTTCAGTTCAATGTGGTGCTGGGCATTCTCATCGCTTACCTGTCCAACTTCCTGCTCGTAGGCATGGGCGACAACGACTGGCGCTGGATGCTGGGCGTGCAGGCATTTCCTTCGCTCATTTTCCTCGTAGCAATCCTTTTTGTACCCGAAAGCCCCCGCTGGCTCATCGTAAAGCGCGGCCGGGTAGAAGAAGCGCGGCAGATATTGTCCGTCGCCAACGGCGGTATGGATGTGAGCGGCATCGTTGCCGACATTCAAAACTCGGCCAATGCAGGCACCCAAAGCGGAAACAGCATTTCTATTTTTTCATCCCAATACAAACTTCCCCTGGCACTGGCGTTGCTTTTTGCCTTCTTCAACCAGGTTTCGGGCATTAATGCGATCATTTACTACGCACCTCGCATTTTTGAAATGGCTGGCCTGGGCAAAAGTTCTGCGCTGCTTTCATCTGCCGGTGTGGGTTTGGTGAATTTTTGCTTCACGTTCATCGCCATCAACCTGATCGACCGTTTTGGCCGCCGCACGCTGATGTTCATAGGCTCGTTCGGGCTGATCGCCACGCTGGGCCTCGTAGCCCAGGCATTTTACAGCGGCAACCTGGGCGGTTATGCGGTACCGGTGTACCTGTTTATTTACATTGCTTTCTTCGCATTATCGCAGGGCGCGGTGATATGGGTATTTATCTCTGAAATTTTCCCTAACCAGGTACGTGCCGCAGGGCAGTCGATGGGCAGCTTTATGCACTGGCTGCTGGCCGCGGTGATCGCATTCACTTTCCCGTACATCGCCGAAACCCTGGGTGGCGGCAACACATTCATGATCTTCTGCGGCATGATGGTGCTCCAACTGCTTTTTGTATGGAAGATGATGCCCGAAACAAAAGGCACTTCCCTCGAACAGATCGAAAAAACACTGGTCCTCCACTAAAATCTCCACTTTAACCGATTATATATGACACCGAAACTGACTGTTTTTGGAGAAGTGCTCTGGGACGTGCTGCCCGACGCCCGCCTGGCTGGCGGTGCTACCATGAACGTCGCCGCACATTTGCAGCGCTACGGCATGGACGTTGCCTTCATCAGCCGCGTCGGCCACGACGAACTGGGCGACGAGCTGCTCGCATTCATCGTACAGCACGGGCTCAATACGCAATGGGTGCAAACCGGCGAAACGCATTTGACCGGCATTGCCAAAGCCAACGTGTCGGACAGCCACGAGGTTACCTACAAAATCCTGCACCCCGTGGCCTGGGATTACATTCAGTTCGACGAGGCCGCCGCCCGGCAAGTGAGCGACAGCGATTTCTTCGTGTACGGCACCCTTGCCGCCCGCGACCGCACCTCGCGCGACACGCTCCTCCGCTATCTTGCGCGTACGGGCACCGGGCATGCAGGCGAGCCCGGTGCCCGTACGCCTCACCCATGCATACCCGTGTTCGACGTGAACCTGCGCCCGCCGCATTACACCCGCGAGCAGGTACTCGATCTCCTCGGTTTCGCGAGCATTGTCAAAATGAACGAGCATGAAATCCGCGAAGTAACCGGCTGGCTTACCACTTTTGAAAGCGAAAAGCACGCCATGACATACCTCATTGATCGTTTCAAACTGGATATGCTCGTGCTTACCTGCGGGGCCGACGGCGCGATGGTGCTCACCAGCGGCGGCGACTTCAGTCAGCACGCCGGATTTACCGTGGAAGTGGCCGATACCATCGGCAGCGGCGACGCATTCCTCGGCGCATTCCTGTACCAAACCGCCGCCGGGTATTCATTGTCCGACTCCCTGGAATTTGCCTGCGCCGCCGGTGCATTCGTCGCGGGAAAAGCAGGTGCATTGCCAGCATTCGGCGAAACCGACATTCAGGAGTTTATTCACGCACAGCGGCTGCAACCGATAATCCACTGATTTCCATTTCACCCTTTTTAATCGAAAACATGATGAGAAAAATTTTACTGCTGGTGGCTCTCGCGGTCGCCTGCGTAGTGCAACTGCCGGCCTACGCGCAAAACAGGGCACAGATCAAGGGCGTCGTCAAAAGTACCGACGGTGAGCCGCTTCCCGGTGTGAATGTCCTCGAAAAAGGGACTTCAAATGGTGCCGTTACCGACGTTTCGGGAGCTTACACGGTATCGCCTGCTGCAAATGCCACATTGGTATTCTCCTACATTGGCATGCAAACGAAAGAAGTGGTCGTGGGCAACCAGACCAACATTAATGTTACCCTCGATTACGATCAGAAAAGCCTCAACGAAGTGGTAGTGGTGGGTTATACTTCTTCCAAAAAAGAAGACCTCACCGGCGCCATTGCCGTGGTAGACATGGCCCCTTTGAAAAACATCAGCTCCGGTAACCCCATGCAGGCCTTGCAGGGACGGGTGCCGGGTTTATATATTGAAAAAACCGGCTCGCCGAACGGTACCAACTCCCGCATCCTGATCCGCGGTGCCAACACCCTCGGCAATACCGACCCGCTCTACATCATCGACGGCGTGCCTACGAAGCGCCCGGAGGTGTTCCAGGGGTTGAACCCGAATTCCATCGAGTCGATACAGGTACTGAAAGATGCCTCGGCGTCGTCTATTTACGGTTCGAGGGCTTCCAACGGGGTGATTATCATTACCACCAAAAACGGCGCGAATACCAACGGAAAGATCAATATCGACTTCAATACCAGCATTTCGACCCAATCGGAAAAGTATGCGCGGTACAAAATGCTGAATGCCGTCGATCGCGGACGGGCATTGTGGCAGGCTTCGGTGAATGATAAGGTCAATCCCGAAGACGGTTACGGCGCTTTGTACCAGTTCGACTGGAACAAGGATTTCACCAATCCCATATTAAATGGTGTAAAAGTACAGCCACTCGTGGGCGGCAATGCCAACATGCCTGCCGGCGATACCGATTGGCAGAAAGTAATGTACAAAAGCGGCATTGTAACCAACAACGAGCTCACGATCTCGGGCGGCAATGGTACTTCTTCATTGCAAATCAATTTGGGTTATTACAAAAATACCGGCATGCTCCGCTACACCGATTACGACAAGATCAGCGGGCGCATCAACGGCCTTACCAGCGCATTCGACGGCAAACTGAAAATCGGGGCGAATATGCAGCTCGCTTCCTCGAACGAAACCCTCGCTTCGACGGACATCGGTGGTGCGGGAACGCCCGGCCTTGCCGTTACCCTCGCGCCTACCATCCCGGTGTATGCCAAAGACGGCTCCTGGGGAGGTGCCATTGGCTCGGGTTACTCCGACCGCAACAACCCGCTCCACATGCAAGAAATCAACAAATGGGACAATGCGCACCGGCTCACGCTGTTCGGTAATGTGTTTGTGGAAATTAACCCATTCAAAAACTTCTACCTCAAAACCAGCCTCGGCGCGGATAATGCGGCTTTCCGTTTCAAAAACATCGAACAATCCTTTGAAGAAGGCTCTTTCGGCCGCGCCAACAACAGCCTGACGATCGACCAGAACCGCTACCTGAGCATTACCTGGTCCAACACGGCCCGCTATAATCTCGACCTCGGCAACAACCATTTCAAGTTCCTCGCGGGTATCGAAGCGATTAAAAACGACTCCGATTTTGAAATAGCACGAAAAGAAGGCTTTGCCGTGCAAACCAAGGAGTATTTTGTACTGAATGCAGGTACTGGCAACACCAACGTGACCGGCTCCGGCTCGGGCAGCAGGCTGCTTTCCCAATTTGCCCGCATCGACTATGGCTTCTCGGACCGCTACCTGGCCGCAATCACCATTCGTCGCGACGGCTCGTCGCGCTTCGGTTCTGCGAATGCGTACGGTATCTTCCCGGCGGCGTCTGTCGGCTGGCGCATCGATAAGGAGCAGTTTTTCAAAGGGGTAACCAAAATAAGCAATCTGAAACTGCGGGCCGGGGTCGGCAGGGTTGGTAACCAGGAGATCGGTGACCTCGCCCGCTTTGGATTGTACGATACGCGTTACGGCGCGCGGCAATCGCAGTTTCCAAACGGCCATAACAGCTTTTTTGACCAGTTCTACAATATTGGTACCGCCTATGACCTCAACGGCGCCAACACAGGCAATTTGCCTTCCGGCTTTGTTTCGATCCAGGGCGCTAACCCTAATTTGAAATGGGAAACGACCGATGAAGCCAACTTCGGGCTCGATTTCGGGCTTTTCGACGGGATGATCCAGGGATCTTTCGATTATTTCTCCCGCAAAACCAGCGACATTCTCATTACTCCGCCTGTGGCCTCCGCCGTGGGCGAAGGACAGCTCCGCGTATTGAATGGCGCGGCGAAATCCAACCGGGGTTTCGAGCTTTCGGCCGGGTATTATGCACGTCCGAAAGGCGATTTCACCTACAATGTGATGGCAGGCGTGAGCCGCTTCCGCGACAAGATCACCGAGCTGCCCGAAGAAGTACGCGCCGCTTACCCGGGTAATGCGATCCAGACGATCCTCGGCCATTCGCAGTTCGATTTGTTTGGGTATAAAACCAATGGCCTCTTCCAGAACCAGGCCGAAGTAGACGCCGCTCCCGCACAAGTGGGCGCAGGCCCGGGCCGCATCCGCTACGTAGATACCAACGGCGATAACCGCATCGACGACCTCGACCGCGTGTTTTTCGGTACCACATTGCCCGCATTCGAGTACAATTTGAAAGTGGAGGCATTCTACAAGTCGTTCGACTTCTCGGTCTTCGGCTCGGGCATTGCGGGCAGGAAGGGCTTCGATACTTACACTTTTTATAACAACTTCATCCGTGGTCGTGAGAACGTAGGTCCCGGCGTGTTCGACGCATGGTCGCCGACGAATACCGGTTCCAAAATCCCCGCATTGTCACTTTCCGACGCCAACAACGAGACGCGCTCTTCGGATTATTTCAATGTGAATACTTCCTATTTCAAACTGCGCAACATCCAGATCGGCTATGCTTTGAATTCGGAGCTCACGCAAAAGATCAAACTGCAACGTGTGCGGATGTACCTGATGGCCGAAAACCTGTTCCTGATCAAATCGAAGCAATTCAGCGGCCCCGATCCGGAGCGGACGGACATTAACGCCATACCGATCCCCCGCACATTCACATTTGGTTTGAACATTTCTTTCTAATCCTGAAATCGCATTGTTATGAAAAGCAAATACATATTCGGTCTGATCGCCAGCGGCACGTTGCTGATCACCACTTCCTGTAACGATTTCCTCGACTACCAGCCGCAGGGACTGCTATCGTCGGAAAACATCAAATCGGCCTCGGCGGCGGAATCGCTCGTGACGGCCGCCTATGCCGGCATCGGCAACGACGAGATGATAGGCCCCATGACGAGCATGTGGGTATATGGCAGCGTGCGCTCGGATGACGCCTACAAGGGCGGCGGCGGCGTTTCCGACGTGGCGGAAGTGGATTTTTACGAGCATTACAACCTCACTCGTCCTGATCTCGGCCTGATGCACCCTTACACCTGGGAAAACTTTTACAAAGCCATTTCCCGCGCGAACGCGGCACTTACCAGCCTCAATACATTGACCGAAGCGGAGTTTCCACTTCGCAGTACCCGCATTGCCGAAATGCGTTTCCTGCGCGGCCACTCCCATTTTATGCTCAAAATGCTGTTCAAAAATGTGCCTTATATCGATGAAAAACTATCGAGCGACGACATTCTGAAAGAGTCGAACGTGCGTTACAACAACGATGAACTTTGGAATAAAATCGGGGAAGATTTTCAGTTTGCCGTCGATAACCTGCCGCAGAAGCAGGCGCAGATCGGTCGGGCGAGCAAGATTTCCGCGGCAGCTTACCTGGCCAAATTGCGGCTTTTTCAGGCGTACGAGCAGGATGCGAACCATAAGGTAACGGCGATTAACAAAAACCGTTTACAGGAAGTGGTAACGCTCACCCAGCAGGTGATCGCCTCCGGCCAGTACAGCCTCCAACCCGATTTCGCAGAGAACTTCATCGCCGAAACCGAGAACGGCCCCGAATCTATCTTCGCGATCCAATACTCGATCAACGACGGTACTGCGGTGGGCCGCCTGAGCTACGTGACGGGCCTCAATTACCCGCACGGCGCACCGCAATACGGCTGCTGCGGCTTCCACCAGCCCAGCCAGAACCTCGCCAACGCCTACCGCACCGATGCGAACGGACTACCACTTTTCGAGACATTCAATGACAAAAACGTGGATTTCACCACCGAAACCGTCGACCCGCGTGTAGATCATACCATCGGCATTGACGGCCATCCCTACAAATACGACGCGACCAAACCATTCAGCAACAGCTGGGTGCGCGATCCGGGTGTGTACGGCTTTTTCCACACCATGAAGGAGCAGCAACTGGCGACCAGCGCTTCGTATCATAAGGAAGGGCCGTTTATCGGAAGTTCCAAGAACATCGACGTCATCCGCTATGACGATGTACTGCTCATGCAGGCGGAGGCTTACATTGAACTTGGGCAGCACACGCTCGCATTGCCGCTCATTAACCAGATCCGCAAACGGGCCGCCGGAAGTACCGGCCGGTTGAAAAAAACGGATGGCACATTGCCTTCGAAATACAATGTCAAAGAATACTCGGCTTCCGGCTGGACGCAGGATTATGCGAGAAAGGCATTACGCTGGGAAAGAAGGCTCGAATTCGCGACGGAAAGCCCTCGTTTTTTCGACCTTGTGCGCTGGGGTATCGCTGAGCAGACTTTGAATGCGTATCTTGAAAAGGAAAAAGTAAGAAGGCCCTTCCTGGCAACTGCTAAATTCACTGCGGGAAGAGACGAGTACCTGCCCATTCCGCAGCGGGAGATCAGCTTTACGAAAGGGCTTTACGTGCAGAATCCGGGGTATTGATAGGCTATGAGAAGTCACCAAAACACCTGATTGTCACCCTGAGCGGAGTCGAAGGGCATGTGCAATGTCGCCATACTGCCTGTCTTCGACTCCGCTCAGACTGACAATCTATCACTATCAAATAAAACAACAAATGAAAAAACTCAGCATACTCGCAGCGCTCCTTTGCGCATCATTCGCGCAAGCTCAGGAAACCCCTGAAAAGTACCGTCCGCAATTCCATTTTTCGCCGAAAGCGCATTGGATGAACGACCCGAACGGGATGGTGTTCTATAATGGCACCTACCATTTGTTTTACCAATACTATCCCGGGGCGAAAATATGGGGCCCGATGCATTGGGGGCACGCCACGAGCAAGGACATGGTGCATTGGAAAGAACAGCCGATTGCACTCTATCCGGATAGCCTCGGCTACATTTTCTCGGGGAGCGCGGTGGTCGATGTGAATAACACCTCCGGCTTCGGAAAAGACGGAAAAGCGCCGTTGGTAGCCATTTTCACGCACCATAACCCTGTTTTGGAAAAACAGAAAACCGGCAAGCACGAGTACCAGAGCCTCGCATACAGCCTCGACGAGGGTGTAACCTGGACTAAGTACAGCGGTAACCCCGTGCTACCTAATCCCGGTATCACCGATTTCCGCGATCCGAAAGTCCGGTGGTATGAACCGCAGAAAAAGTGGATTATGACGCTTGCCACCAAAGACCGCATTACTTTCTACTCCTCCCCCGATCTTAAAAGCTGGTCGAAGGAAAGCGAGTTTGGCGCGGATGCGGGCGAGCACGGGGGCGTGTGGGAGTGCCCGGACCTGCTCCCGCTCACGCACGAGGGCAAGCAGGTGTGGGTCCTGATCGTCAATATCAACCCCGGGGGCCCCAACAAGGGCTCGGCAGGACAGTATTTCCTTGGCGATTTCGATGGCAAGACATTCAATGCTTATTCCAAAGAAACCAAATGGCTAGACTGGGGTGCCGACAACTATGCCGCCGTTACATTCTCTAACACTGGTAACCGAAGTCTGCTGATGGGCTGGATGAGCAACTGGCAATATGCCAACCAGGTACCCACCGACCCCTGGCGCAGCGCCAACACCATTTCCCGCGAACTGGGCCTGAAAGCCGTCGGGAAGGAGCTATACCTGACCTCGGTGCCCGCCAGGGAGCTCGACGGCATTAAAGCGGAAGGTTATACCAAAAAGAACCTGACCGTCAAAGCACCGGTAGACCTCGCCCCCAAAGGCGGCAATGCTTCCGGCCTCTTCCGGCTCGATCTCAAAACCGCAACAGTGAGCGATTTCGAATTGGTATTGTCCAACAAAGAGGGTAACGAGCTGCTGATCGGTTTCGACAAAGCCAGCAACCAATATTACATTGACCGTACCAAATCGGGCAAGATCGATTTCGAAGCGGGTTTCGGGAAGAAGCATGTGGCCCCCAGGTTGTCCAAAGACAGCAAGATCGCATTGACGCTCATTGCCGACGCGGCATCCGTGGAGCTTTTTGCTGATGGCGGATTGACCGTCATGACAGACGTTTTCTTTGCCGATACGCCGCTTTCCGGGCTGAGCATCAAGTCGGCCAAGGGCATTCTGGTGGAGGATTTGCAGTATAATGCATTGAAACCGTCGATCGAGTAGCCGCACAGGTGGTATGAGAGCTGCCGTGGCCACCGCTACGGCAGCTCTATTTTGTATTATATTTGAATTACAAATTATTCTAATGAGAGTCGCACTGATCGCTTTCCTGTTGCTGGTGTTGTTTGGAGGCTGTGCCGAAAAACGGCAGGACGACTATGTGATCGGTTTCTCCCAATGTACCGGCGATGACGAATGGCGGCGGGCCATGCTCGACGGCATGCAGCGTGAACTGGCGTTTCACAACAATACGAAGCTGATTTTCAGAGATGCACATGCCAATAGCGTCGTGCAGGTGAAGCAGATCGAAGAATTGCTCCAAAGCGGCATACAGCTCCTGATCGTTTCGCCCAATGAGTCGGACCCGCTCACGCCCGTGATCGAAAAGGCATTTAAAAAAGGCATTCCGGTCGTAGTCGTCGACAGGCGTACTTCCTCGCCCTACTACACGGCTTATGTGGGCGGGGATAATTATCAGGTGGGCAAAACGGTGGGCGAATATGCCACCAACCTGCTGGGCGGTAAGGGCAAGATGATCGAGATCACAGGCCTGCCCCGCTCCTCGCCTGCCTCCGACCGCCACCGTGGCCTCGTCGATGCGCTCTCGACCCGGCCGGGTATCCAGCGCGTGGCGACATTGAATGGTCAGTGGGAAAAGGATATCGCCAAAAAAGAATTGCGCAAGGTGCTTTCCAGTTTCCCCGACCTCGACCTCATCTTCGCCCAGAACGAGGTAATGGCCATGGGTGCCCGCGAAGTTTGTAACGAGATTTTCCCGGAACGCAAAATCCGGGTGATCGGCGTGGACGGGCTGCCGGGACAGTTCGGGGACATTCAAATGGTGTACGACGGGCACATTACCGCGACGGCACTTTACCCGACCGGTGGGGAGGAAGCCGCGCGGGTCGCGATGAACATCCTCGAAAAACACCCCTATCAGAAGGAAAATCTGCTGCAAACGGCCATTATCGATTCATCTAATGTCAGGATGATCAAGATGCAGACCGACAAGATGATTTCCCAGCAGAACGACATCGAACGCCAGCAGGCCCGCATCGACGAGCAGCTGGAAATTTACCAGACCCAGCGCGGCCTGCTCTATGTGATGACAGGCCTGTTCATCGTTTCCATTATCCTCGGCTCCGTCGCATTGTATTCGCTGATCGAAAACAAGAAGATCAACCGGGAGCTCAATTCCAAAAACAGCGAGATCCTCGTCCAGCGCAACCGGATACAGGATATAGCTGAAAAAGCGCAGGAAGCCACCGAATCCAAATTCCGGTTTTTCACCAATATTTCCCACGAATTCCGGACGCCGCTTACCCTCATTCTCGGGCCGGTTGAAGAACTTTTAAGACAAAAAAATGAAAACCAGGCGGTAAAAAAGAATCTTTCGCTGGTGCAGCGCAATGCCCAACGGCTACTGTGGCTGGTCAGCCAGCTTATGGATTTCCGTAAAATTGAAAGCGGCAAAATCCGGTTGCAGGTTTCTGAAAATGATATGATCGCGTTCATCCGCGAGCTGATGCTGCCGTTTGACCATATCGCGAAAAAACGCAGGATCGACTTTCGCCTTACCACCGCGCTCCCCGAATTGCGTGTCTGGTTTGATACCGATATGATGGACAAAGTGCTGTTCAACCTGCTGTCGAACGCATTTAAATTCACCCCGGACTGGGGCCACATCTACATCCATATCTCCCAGGCCGGCCACAACGTGGTGATCAGGGTGGAGGACAATGGGTCGGGACTCACCGAAACGGATATCTCCGGGGCGTTTGAAATGTTTTATCAGGGTAAAAATTCGATCAAAGGCACCGGCCTCGGGCTGCCGCTTTCACGGGAGTTTGTAGAACTGCACCAGGGCACCATTACCGCCGACGGCAAAAAAGGCGAAGGGGCGACATTCACGGTGACATTACCGCTCGGCAAGGGACATTTTCAGCCGGAAGACATCATGGATCCAGCCATGGACATCGTCAGCAAGTCGATAACCTGGCTCACGACAGATCCCGAACAGCTAAGCCCTCCCGTCACCGCCCACCACGCGGATCTGCCCAGCATCGTGGTGGTGGAAGATAATGAAGACCTGCTGACGTTTATCGAAGGGCTTTTGCATGCTGAATACCAGGTCATCACGGCCAGGAACGGCAAATCAGGCCTTGATCAATGCCTCGACATTGTGCCCGACCTGGTCTTGTGCGACGTTATGCTCCCGGGCATGGATGGTCTGCAGATCACCGGCACATTGAAATCCGATATGCGTACCTCTCATATCCCGGTGATCCTGCTTACCGCGAAAAACAGCCCGGAACAGCAGCTGGAAGGAATGCAGGCCAGGGCAGATATGTATCTGACCAAACCATTCAGCCCGGCTTTTTTGCTTGAAAGTATCCGCAGCCTGCTTGCTAACCGGCTGCTCCTCAGAAGCGCACAAATAGGCCAGGGTATCGCCGACACGGAAACCGGGCTTTCGAAGCTGGACAGGAAATTCCTCAACGACCTCCGTGCCCTTATTGTATCACGCCTCGACGACCCTGCCCTTACCGTCGAATCGCTGGGCAAGGAACTCGGGCTTTCGCGCGTACAACTATTCCGCAAAACGAAGGCATTGCTGGGCGGCGGTACCAATGATCTTATCCTGAATCTGCGGTTGGAAAAAGCATGCACATTGCTCCGTAACCCCGACCTGAGCGTCGCTGAAATTGCCGATCAGACCGGGTTCACATCACAGAGCTATTTTTCAACTGTTTTCAAAACCCGTTTCGGGACGTCTCCGAAGGACTGGCGGCTGGTGAAAAGCTGAACGCATTAATCCGAAATCCTGACGCTGAGCTTTTCGTAAAATGCTTCTACAACACTTCCGACATAAAAATAGGGAGGCACCGTGCGATTGAACTGGAGCGTGGTGACGTCATTATCCAGGAAAAAAGAAGTGGCTGTAAAAACAGCGAATGGCTTGACTCCACCGGGGCCCGTATCGTTCAGGTCATAACGGAAAATTTTCTCGAAAGTCACCTCCCGGCTCTCCCCGATCGCCATATCGAGTGTCAGCGGGGAACCGATCTTGGTCCGTTCGCCATAGGTGTCGCCGGCGACGGCGGGCGTATGGAGGATCATCTTTCCGGCGCTGTTGTGCGTATAGCCGAGCAGGTATCCCGTCGCAACCGGAAAAGAAGGATTAGCCACTCGCTTGATCCGCATCCGCAGGTCGAAAGTCGCCGCGCCGCTGGTGCCCGCGACGCTTCCCGCATTAGTATTCAGCTTCGCCTGGAACCGCGATAACGTAACGTTTTGCATTGAGCCCGTTACCGCGCCCAGGTCGGATCCGTCCTTGGCCAGGAACGTAATGCTCTCGATCACGAATTCACAGGGATAAAGCCGGGGCGAACCGTCAACGGCCGTACATTCGGATTGGGGCAGGTTACCCGGCACCTCGTGATCGGTGCACGACAAAACCATTGTGAAGAGTAAAAAAACAAACAGGCTAAATCCGGAACAGTAGTGTGACGTTTTCATAGGATGCGTAGCTAGATGAATATTGAGTATATTAAATTGATTATTAATTCAATATACCCAATAACCACCCCTCCTGAAACCTTACTTATTATCCGGCAACAGCTTACTCCTTCGCTTCCTGAACCCTCGCGAGGGAGATCAGCTTCTCGGGGGGAGTCGTGCGTGGCGAGGCGATCGCAGCCGCCATGGATGGATGGAGCTTGAAGCCCGGGAAGTAAGTATCCGGGCGGGTTGCGTCCTGTGACAGCAGGAAGGCCTGCCAGATCAGCCGTGCCCTTTCCAGCACCTGCTGATCCTTGGGCGACCGTGCTCCTGCCTCGTCCTTTGTATTGTTTTCAAAGTATACAAGAATGCGGTAGGTCAATGTGATTTCGGCACTGGCGACGATGGGGCCCATTCGGAAACGATCTTTGAGCCACCATAAAGTCGTGCCCATTTCACTGGCCGTTTGGATAACCGGAATAAACACCTTGCTTTGGGCGAGCAGCGAATTGCGCTCCGCCCGTCGGTCCGCATTGCGGAGTATCCCGCTCAGAATGCCGGTAATCACAGCTTTGGGCCGGAAGTTGTCATCATCAAACACCAATCCGTAGTTGAGCGACCGCACGCGGCGTAAAAACACGGACAGCAACAGCTTCACAGCGGTCATGATTCTTACCTTTAACAGGTAACCCCATTGCGGGAATGTAAATTTGAGAAAAACGGGCATCCCCAGGCTGTAAATGCGGGGTTCAAAATCTTCGATACGCTCCGTTACGCTGTCCCACACTTTCCGCAAGCCGAAAAGCAGCGCGGAAACCGTCAGCGCAACGCCGGCGAGCAGGCCGAAGAAGAAATTCCCCCCGCTCCTCGCACCCAGCTGTACGAACGCGAGGATCACAGCGACCACCAGGCAGGCTATGGAAATCAGGCCGATGGTGCTGCCGATACGCCCGATGGGCTTTCCCCTGCCCGCTGCCGGGCCTGCTCCCGGTGGGGTATAGATCTCCGTTTGCGCACTGGCAACGTCGGCGATCATCAGCAACGTCGACGGGTCGAGCGAAGGATCGTGAACTGCGTTGCCAATACCCTTTAGATAAGCTGCATTGCGATTGTTAGCGGTCACGATCGCCTCTATGCCCTGGTTATCATACACACCGCCATCGATCAGGCCCAGCCGCTCGATGGGCACGATGGTGCCGTTGGAATTTTTAAAGATGAGGGCCGGATCGTCCTTTGGAAAAAAATCGTCGGGCAGAACGAGCGGTTCAAAACCGACCGGAAAGCAGGACGACGATGCGACGATATCCGCCAGCCGGATCTGGCGTGCACGATCGCGCGGGATCGTCACATTGCCGTTGCCTATGTAGTAGCTGTCAAAAAACCGGCCGTTCTCATTCACCTGGTCGGGAAGATGGCTGGCATACTGGAACCGGAATGCGGTACCGGTATTCAGTTCCGTCGCACTGAAAATCACCGACTGCAAATGGAAGGGCGCGTCGGGCACATCCGGCTTCCAGAAAAGGTTGAAGAGGTCCCTTCCGTATAACTGTTGATGGTAAGTATCTGCGAACGCGCGGATCAGCTTATAGTTGGCACCAGGCGTGTCCGCCGCTTCGCCCCAGTTCGCAGCAGACCGTTCCAGAATTTCGTCCCGACCCAGTATTTTGTAGAAATCGTCGTAAATGACGTCCATCGACTGGCCTTGTTTTCGTCTGGCGGCATAGAATGCACCGGTGATCGTGCCGCCTGAGATGGTGGAAAGCATGTGCACGTTTTCCAGGACACCCAGTAAATGCAGCAGGTTGAGCGTCCCCAACCCGTAAGCGGCAGCGCGAAATCCGCCGCCGGAAATTGTCAATGCAATACGTTCGAAAGTCGCTTCGCCGGTCTCAGCCATAAGTTCAGGAGGATTTGTGGTTAGGTTAAAGGGTTACAATGCGGTATCCTTGATGATGTAATCGAAATAGAGCTCGTCTACCGTCGTGCGGGCGAGGAACTCTTTCCAGGTCTGCAGAGGCAGGCCCGGTTTCTTTACAAAAGACGCCTGGTCGGTCTGAAAAACCCTGCCGCTCGTTTTGTCGTCCAGCGCTTTCCGGATCGAAGGCAGCGGGTGCCGCCAGGGCGGATTATTTTTGGTAAGTGCCCATTTGTTGACGGCAGTGATCATGGCCGTAAACTCCGACGCATATTTACCCGTACCCATCCAGGACAAATTGGGGTGCTCGTCGCCGGGAAGGCCAGCCAGGGTTGCATTATGGCTGCAATGGTGCGCGACTTTGTAAAGTACCGTCCGGCCCAGCAGCTCCCGGACCGTCACTTTGGCGTCGCCGACGCCCCAGGAATTTTCGGGCCAGGAAATCCAGTTCCCCCGTTGTGCGTCGCCGGCAAAAAGAAGCGTTTTCTTCGAAACAGGCAGCTCGAAGGCCAGCACCAGACTGGTGTTGTTAATGCCGGTGTTCAGCTGCAAAGCCAGGCTTTCGGCTGAGCAAAGCCACTCATTGTCGATCCGCCGCCAGGGTGCATTCGCCGCCACCTCGGTCTTGTCTTTGAGCTCGTCGATGGGGCTATGCCCGTAATGGGTCGTGACAAAGGCATCCGGATCGATGTCCTTGAACGACAAATGGAAACGTTCATCGAAGGGCGAAGTTCGTTTATCGGGACTAACGCTGGCGGCCGCCAGCATGGAAAAGCCGTGTGCAGGCGATTCATCGTCGGGGAACGCCTCATTGCCTTTTGGGTCCTCGTCGGTAAGCAGATCCTCGTTCCTCGGGGGCCCTAAAACATAAACCCTGGCTCCGCCGGATGCAATTTCCCTCTCATCGCCCGGCCTCAGGTATTCGACCCCGTCATTTGCGGCAGCTTTCTGCTTAATCAGCCTAAGGCCTTGTTTATTGACCGATTTGTTAATGTCGGCCAATGCAAATGCGATCGGAGCAGCCGACCCGTGTTCACTCCCGGTTTCCAGTTCAAGCAACCGGTCGACCCTGCTGAGCACCCGCCGGGATCTGTCGTCGACAGCCAGTCCGACCATCTGGTTTCGTGCCTGCACGAGCCCGAGCAGCTGGTCCTTATGGCGCTCACGAAGCGTGTTAGCCAGTTTATCGTCCGGATCTTCCGTCCATGCGAACCACGCCTTATCGATGCGGATGTCCTTGAAGTAAGGCTTGTTTTTTTTCCAAATGCCATTGACATGGTCCTGATGCTCGTGCGTTACCACCATCAGATGAAGGTGGTTGCCAGTGGATTTACCGATATGCTGCACAATATCATTGATTTTGGGCCCCTCCCGGAAACCTGCCCCGCTGGTAGCCGGGTGGATGAAGTCCTGTGAGCCCGGTTTCAGTCCGCAGTCGATCAGGACATAACGTGGCTTATCCGGCACATCGGTTGGGAACGCCAGCAGGAAACAGTCGCCATGGCCCTGCCGGTACATACGCACCGTAACGCCATCCGGTGGCGGTATCAGAAGGTCGCTCATAATGGATCGGAATGAAGTAATGCAAATGGTTCATTTAAAAGTGAGTCGATACCCAGGCGCCTGCTCAGCGGCAAACCGCTGTCGAATGCGTTGCCATTGACGGTCGTCTCGCCGGTCTTGAACCTGCGGACGCGTTCGAGTTCGGTATTGCTGGCGATGTCGCCCGCGGTCCGTATGACCCGTAGCACTTCCTGCGTGGCCGGATCGATCAGGATCGTACATCCCGAACGGAAAGTAAAATCTCCACTTTCGCGGGCAAGCTTATCCCACGTTAATTTGTCTTTCCGCTGCTGTTCGTCCTGGCTAAAATACCCCCGGCGGCGTTGTGTGATCTCGATGATATAGGCAGTATGAATGCTGCCGCGGTTGGCACGCCGGATAATCGGCCGGACGGCGTGGACCTCGACGGTTGGATTGCCGGATTTATCCCGGTAAACGGTCGACGGTGCTTTAACGCCATCGAGCACCAGGCCAAACAGGGTAGCGTAATCGTTCTTGTAGGTATCGCCCTGTTCCAGCCATATCCACCATCTAGCCTTCAACGGTTCCAGTCGTTTCCAGACTTCAAACCGGTCGCTTTCCAGGTTCCAGTCTATTACACCTTCGTTTTTGAAGAAGGCTTTAATATGCTCTTTTCGCTTGCTTGTATCATTTTTCATATCCACACTTCCCGGAGCGAACCCACCTCGTGCAGCTGCCAGATTTTCCATCAGCAGATCGCCGGCCGGCCATGCCAGGGTTTCAATACCGAGGTTCGTTACGCCCCGTGGATAGATCCCCCATTCGCGGAAGCTCTCGATGAACACGATCCGGAAACTGCCTTCCTCATCCGGCATATAATCCAGGTCGGCGGTAATGACGGCCCGGAGAAAATCCCCGAACGTAATGTCTACCGGTGGGCAGTAGTCGATCGCGCGTATGCACATCTGTAACACCCGGTCGGCACAGGTGGCTGCCTCACGCGCAAGCCTGCGGGTGAGATCGGGATGAATCTCCCCTTCCGGCAATGTACCCGACCCACCGGTGGCGATGCGGAACAGGTCGGCGGTCCGGGAACGGTAAATCAGCAGAAAAGCCCGAAAAACCGCCGCCACCAGAATGCTCCCGCGTTCGTGCGGGCTCATGGTTTTTTGCAGGATCAGCGGGTCGGGCTGGCGCGGTTCCCATTTGCCGGCCTCATTGACCTTACCCAGCGCGTCGCGCAAAGCAGCGCCCCTGCCCGTCGCCTTTCCGAATTGCTGCGCCAGCTGGCTCAGCAGGTTCTCGGATTGCAGGTTACCCCGTGTCTTACTGATCTGACTTTCCAGTACCACGGGATAGGAAAAATGCTGAAACAACGCGACAATGTCCGCAAAGGCCTCGTGGAAGGCGTGCACATCCGGGTTACTGGGCTCGTTGAACCGCGGGTGCACGCCATCGAGCAGCGCATGCGTGACCTCATGTGCAATAATATCATGGGAAAGGCAGGTGAATACCAGCGTGCCGGGCATGGTATGACGATCGCGGACTGTGGCCGGAAAATAGCCGAAAAGGATCGCTTTCTTCGCCGGACTATAATAGGCGTTGCGGTCGCGCAGGGCGTGCGGGTATATACGCAGGCGGCGCACGAACTGCTCGGTGTATTCGCCCGCTTTGAAAACTTGCCGGTCACCCCAGAATGCAACCCGCCCCAGTGCCCTTTCGAAATGGCGGATCGTGGTCATCGCGACGGCATACACCATTTGCTGATGGAACTGCGGGTTGGATTCGGAAGGCAGCAACCCGTCTTGCGCCAGCAGGTTGGGATCGTTCAGGTTCACCGGCCCGTAACCCGTCCCGCTGGCCGGATCATAGTCGACTACTTCGATGTACTCACCTATCGGCCCCGGAAGCAGATCCTTTTCCCAGGGTATCGAAAGGGTAATCTGATTGATGTGCGACGTTTCCAGCACGGACGCCAGGCTGGGATCGAACGTCAGTATCCTGAGGCGTCGCGTGGCAGGGGGGTCAGGTTGATAGGGCATTGGTAGTTGGAGCGCAGGTGGAACGTGAGTTGTATGCGTGCTGAAATGTAAGGCAACGGGAGGAATTCTTTTAGAGGGTTTTTACGCTATTTGCAACCGCTGGTCTCCATTTTTCGATAGCATTCCTTTTTTACCTAATTTGCCGCTATTAACCACTATTTGGAATAAACTATGAAACGTTTCCTTTACGCGCTCACAACCATCGTTGTGCTGGCCCTCACATCCTACCGCACTACTGCACAGAGCCTTTCCGTTGAAAGCCTGCTCGACAAAGCCATGTCATTATCCCAAAAAGGGGACAAATCGGGTACCGCCGACGCGCTCACAGACGGTGTTTCGGCATTGGAAAATGAAGCAAAAAGCTCCGACGGGAGCCTGAAAGACAAATTACTCGGCAAGGCGGGTGACCTGAAAGCGCTGATCCCCCTGGCCTCCTCCGGTAAGCTCTCCGGAGGCGCGCTGAGCAAGGTCGTTAACGCCGTTAAAATGCTGATCGGCGCCAACCGCATCAGCGGATTACTCGGCAAAGGCGATTCCGGGTTACTGGGCAATGCTGCCGGCCTCACCAGCAGCCTCGGACTCATCAAAGCCGGTTCGTCCATCCTGGGTTCGGACAAACAATCGCAGCTGGGCGGGTTACTGGGCGAAGCGACCAAGACCGTTTCCGGGCTGGATAAGAAAGGCCCCGCAGCCAAACTTGCGGCGGCGGCGTCATCCAAGCAATTGGGCAGCATTGTGAGCCTGGTAAGCTCCGCACTCTGATCCTTCCGGTTTCAGATCATCAGAAGCGTGAGGCGGCCCGTTCCGCCCCACGCTTCTTTTTTTGCCAATATAGTGCTGAAACTGGTTAACGAGGTGGGCAATTGGCAAGTCCGAACGCACTTCTTTTGCAACGGAGATTATTCCTGAACCCGCATTCACATGAAACTGCAAACACTAACCGCCGCGCTGCTGCTGCTGCTGCTGACATTGCAAACTGCCGTTGCCCAGCTGCAACTGCCCGCGACCAAACCCAGCCCCGCGCAGGCCGCGATGATCAAAAGAGGTTATGGTATGTTCATCCACTTCGGGATCAACACGTTTGCGGACACGGAATGGTCCGACGGCACCCTACCCCTCGAACGGTACAATCCTACCGCCCTCGACCCCGATCAATGGGTGCGGGTCGCCAGGGACGCCGGGTTCCGGTATGTGCTCCTCACAACCAAGCACCATGAGGGTTTTTGCCTTTGGGACAGTAAATACACCGACTATGACGTGGCCGGCTCCCCCATTAAAACCGATGTGGTAAAGGCCGTGTCGGACGCCTGTAAGAAATACGGGATGCAGTTTGCCGTGTATTATTCGCTCTGGGACCGGCATGAACCTTCCTACAAGGATAAAAATCCGCAGGTGTATGTCGATTATATGCTCAAACAGCTCACTGAGCTTTTTACCAATTACGGCCCGATCTGCGAACTGTGGCTCGATGGCGGCTGGGACAAAAAGCCCGACGAATGGGGCATTGACCAGATCTATCAGCTCGTCAAAAAATACAGTCCGCTGTGTGCCGTCAGCGTCAACCACACCATTGTGAACGAGGAAGGCAAACGAAACTACACGATCCCGGCCGACATGACGGTTGACAATCGATACTATTTCCAGTATTTCCCCTCGGATTTCCGTCTTTGGGACCCGCGCCTCATTTCCCGGTCCGATAAGAAGCAATACCTGCACGATGGCAAGTCCTACTACCTCCCGTTTGAACACACCATCTGCATCAGCCGCAACTGGAACTGGTTCCAGAAATCGGCGCAACTACCGACGCGAGAGCTGGATGAGCTCGAAGAATTGTTCTACTGGTGCACCTACAATGATAATTGCCTCGTCATGAACGTCCCACCCGACCAAACCGGGCGCATCCGTGAATATGAGGCCGTAACGGCGATCAGCCTGGGCAAACGGCTCGGACTTGACTTAAAAAAGCCATTGCCTAAAAACGGCAGGTTCATTTCCCTTTCCCGGCCGGCGACGGCCACCAGCGTTCTGAGCGAAAAAGGCAAGACTTTCCCGGCAGCGGCGGCCAACGATGGCAGTTTTGAAAGCCGGTGGAGTGCGTCGGATACGCTGGCGACGCTGGAAATTGCATTGGACCCGCAGGAGCCTTTCAACAAAGTATCCATTTTCGAGCACCAGGATGTGAAGGAACTACCCGACCACTTTTCACAGATACGGGTGCCGCGCATCCGGGAGTATAGCATCGATATCATGCTGGAAGGGCGCTGGCAGACCATTTTCATGGATCGCGAACCCATGGGCGACTGCAAGGTGATCCGGTTTCCGGCCAGTTACCGTACTTCGAAGCTGCGTCTCCGGGTCACGAAGGCAACCGGCCTGCCGTCCATTACGGAACTGAGCGTGATCGATATGAACCTGCGCATGTAAACCAAAATTGCTTTACTTAACGTGTATAGCTATCCGTCACACCGGCGGGTAGCTTAGTTTTTTGCGGCGCTTTGGTTCCGGTATTCTTTCGGGGATATTTTATTGATTTTTTTGAAACAGCGGTTGAAATAGGAGATATTGGTATAACCGCTTTCCAGGGCAATCTGCGTCACCGGCAGGTCGGACTGTTGCAGCAGCTTGCAGGCAAAACCGATCCGAACCTCGTTCAGAAAATCCGAAAAAGTACGGTTGGTGAGTGTTTTGAAAAACCGGCAGAAAGAATGGATCTGCAAACCGGCGACCGAGGCTGCCTGCTGCAGGGTGATATCCTCTTTGAAATTCTGCTGAATGTAATGCATCAATTTCGGCACCCGGCCCGACGTTTGCGTCGAATAAGTTGAGATCAGGTCGGGTACATTCAGCCACACGAGCTCCTCCGGATCCAGCAGCTGGTCAATGATCTGCAGGAAAGAAGCCAGCAGGCCAACCTGACGGTTATTCTGAGCCAGCATTTGTTTCAGCAAATCCGTGATCAGGGCTTTTTTCTGACCGCAGATCCGTATGCCCCGTTCCGATTCCCTGAAAAACTGCCGCAGCTCCATCGTGTCGGTCAGCGCATTCAGATGCTCACAAATGGTCTCCGGATTGATATACAGCGCCAATGAAATGGCTTCGGATGCCGGTTCGTTGGGTTTGGATTCACTGTACCAAACGTGCGGTACATTAGGCCCCACAAAGGTGAGATCCCCTTCTTCAAACCGTTCGATCGAATGGCCGATTATACGGGTTCCGGAACCCGAGAGCACATACACGAGCTGGCACTCCTTGTGGAAGTGAAAATCTGTCGAGAAATACGATCTGACGATCTTTTTAACCACAAAAGGCTTTCGCGAAGGCGCAAATTCCGGCAAAAGGGTATACGTGGCTTTCATGCTTTCAAAGTTTGGAGAATTACGCAAACATAGTACTGCAAATGATCAATCCGCCATCAATTTACAGGACTTATCACCCATAAATTTGTACATATTCTTCAACAAACCAATCACTTCAAAAGATGAATTCCAAATGCTTTAAACCTTTTCCTACACAGAAAAGGAATAAAACACTGATAAAAAGACATTTATTAACCAATAAAAATAAAAGGTTACATGCATAAGCCTGGCCAGCGCGACACAACCTTTAATGGTATCATATTGACATTACTCTGAAACAATGCACATTACCGCAATCGAAATAAAAGATAAACGATTCGACCTCCATGACGGGGTCGGGTCGGATGCTACACACACCACACCTCAATATGCCTACGCCGTATGCTGTCTTCGCACCGACTCAGCCATCACCGGCGTGGGTCTTGCATTCACGCTGGGAGCCGGTAACGACCTCGTTTGCAAGGCCATCGAATACATAGCCGCCTCGTTGAAAGGCAGGGAGATCGAAGAACTGATGGCCGGCTTCGGAAATGTATACCGCAGCATGGCCGATGCCCCTTCCCTCCGATGGCTCGGACCGCACAAGGGCGTGATCCATCTTGCATTGGCCGCCGTCGTGAATGCTTGCTACGACCTCTGGGCCAAGACGCGAGGAGTTCCGCTCTGGCAGCTGCTGCTCGACCTCACGCCGGAACAGCTCGTGAATACCCTCGACCTCAGCTATCTCGAAGAAGTCCTTACCCGTGACCAGGCCATCGCATTACTTGCCGCCCAGTATTCCACCCGGTCGCAGCGCCGGACGGTGCTCGACACCGGATACAAAGGCTATGACACCTCGGTAGGCTGGTTCAACTTTTCGGATCAGACGATCGTTGAAAATACGCACAAAGCGATGGCCGGAGGGTTCAATGCATTGAAATTGAAAGTAGGCTCCGATGACCCCGAACGTGACCTGCGCCGCGCCCGGCTGATCCGCGGCACCGCTGGGCCAGAAGCTACGATCATGGTCGATGCCAACCAGAAATGGAACCTGCCGCAGGCATTGGACATTTGTAAAAAACTCGGCGATATCAATCCGTTCTGGATCGAGGAACCCACGCACCCGGACGATGTAACGGGCCACCAGGCCATTGCGCGGGCCATCGCACCGTTTAAGGTGGCTACCGGCGAGCATATTCCCAACAAAGTGATTTTCAAAAACTTTTTGCAGGCGGGTGCCATGGATTTCTGCCAGGTCGATGCGGTACGCGTCGGCGGCGTGTCCGAATTCCTGACGATCAGCCTGTTGGCGCGCCAGATGGGCGTACCGGTAGTCCCTCACGTGGGCGATATGGGCCAGATACACCAGCATCTGGTACTGTTCAACCACATTGGCATGGGACATGAACATCTGTTTTTGGAACATATTCCGCATTTGCAGCCGTATTTTGTGCATCCCGCGGAGATCACAGGCGGCTTTTACCAGGTACCCCAGGTGCCCGGCAGCAGCAGCGACCTGAAAGATTGAGGCGGTCCAAAACAGACAGAAACTATGAACGCATTGACCAGCAAAACAATATTGATAACGGGAGGCGCGTCGGGGATCGGGCGGGAATGCACCCTTGCATACCTGCGGGCAGGCGCCCGTGTGAGCGTTCTGGACGCCGATGCAGACGCATTAGCCGCACTCACCAGCGATTACAGCGCCGAATTTCTGCTAGGCTGTGAAGGGAATGTCAGGACAAGGGATGATGTCCGGAATGCGATTGAAAAAACCGTAAAAACCTTCGGCAACCTGCACGTGGTCCATAACAATGCAGGTATCGCCAGTCCGTCCAAGCCGCTCGACCAGACGTCGGAGGAGGAATGGGACGACCTGTTCGCCATCAACCTGAAAAGCGTGTACCTCACCACCCGTTACGGACTGGAACACCTGAAAGCGACCCGTGGCTGCATCCTCAACACGAGCAGTATGGTAGGCGAAATCGGGCAGGCGAATCATGCAGCCTACGTTGCCACCAAAGGAGGAATGAGCGCACTCACAAAGGCCATGGCACTGGACTATGCGCCCTTCGGGATCCGGGTGAATGCGGTATGCCCCGCCGGTGTATGGACGCCCATGCTGCGCAAATGGGCAGGAGAACAACCTGACACCCACGCAATCGAAAACTACCTGGATCAAATCCACCCGCTGGGTTACTGTCCTGAGGGTGACGTGATCGCCGACGTCGCCGTGTTCCTCGTTTCGGATGCGGCAAGGTTTGTCACGGGATGTATCATGCCCGTCAGCGGCGGCGCCGAACTGGGTTATAAAAGATAAAACAATGGCAACGAAAAGAATCTGCATGGCCCTGGACCTGATCGACAACGCCGATCTGATCGCGTCGTACGAACACCATCATCAGCCCGGCAACATCTGGCCGGAGATCCCGGCAGGCATTCGCGACGCCGGCATTACCGATATGCAGATCTACCGCATTGGCGCACACCTGTTTATGATCGTCGACCACGATGACAGTACCGACCTGAAAAACGCATTCGGAAAAATGGCGGCCATGCCCCGCCAGGGCGAATGGGCGGCCTGGATGGACAGCTTCCAGCAAAAGCTCCCCGAGGCAGGCCCGGAAGACCATTGGGCGACGATGAAACCTGTTTTTTTACTTCATGCCCATATAGAATGAAAAACAGCAAAAGTGTAGTGGTGCCACTGCTGGTGGTCATGAGCCTGATGCTGATCTGGAACCTCAGCCGGAACATCAACGACGTGCTCATCCCGCATTTGAAAAGGGCATGCCAGCTAACGGACTTCCAGTCGTCGCTCGTGCAATCGGCCTTCTTCGGCGGGTACTTCCTGCTGGCATTGCCTGTGGGGCAGTTTATCGGCAGGTATGGCTACAAAGCCGGCATGGTCACCGGGCTGTTCACCGCTGCGGCGGGTGCATTTCTCTTTTTCCCCGCAGCCGACACCCGTTATTACCCGCTGTTTCTGACGGCCTTGTTCATCATGGCGGCAGGCTTTACATTCCTGGAAGTCACCGCGACGCCCTACATTTCGGTCCTGGGTGACCCCGATCGCGCTTCCAGCCGGCTCAGCCTCGCTTCGGCCGTCGGTTCCGTAGGTGCCACCCTCGGGCCTTTTATCGGCAGCCGCTTTCTGCTGCACGCAAAGGAAACATCCCCGGCAGAAGTGGCGCAACTCAGTCCTGCTCAACTGGCAGACTATCTGAATGCAGAAGCACAACTGGTTAAAACGCCTTATCTGAGCCTTGGCGCATTGTTTGTCGTGATCGGGCTTTTACTATACCTGGTTCGCTTACCCAGGATAGCAGGCGAAGAGGGCCATTCCGGCAGCATCCGGGACGTGCTGAGATTCCGCCATACCGTACTCGGAGCGTTGGGGGTGTTCTGCTATCTGGGTGCCGAAGTCGGCATTGTAAGCTTCCTCATTCGGTATACCAAATCATCGGGAATACCGGGACTGACCGAGCAGAGCGCGGCGTTGTTCATCACCTTGTACATGGCACTGGTACTCGCGGGGCGCCTGGCCGGGGCCTATTGGCTGCGGAGTGTGAACCCGTCGGGAATGCTGGCGTTCTGTTCGGCGGCGGCACTGATACTCGTGGGCATTTCCATGACCAGCACCGGCTATGTATCGGTGTACGCACTATCGCTCGTCGGATTATTTACATCAGTGATGTACCCGATCCTTTTTACGCTCAGTATCAGAAATTTAGGAATTTATACCAAAACAGGCTCCTCACTGATCATCATGAGCATTGTGGGCGGAGCTGTAATCCCGCCGGTAATGGGGCTGCTGTCCGATGCGTTCGGGATCAAACAGGCATTTATCGTGCCGGTGCTGTGCTATATCTACCTCGTGTATTATGCGCGGGCAGGACACATACAGGCTCCCGTGGAGGTGACGGGCATAAAAGAAAGCATTGATCTGAAAATTAATAACCTATGAAGAAAATAGTACTGGCATTGTTGCTGCTCAGCACCGGGCTACCCGGCATTTCACAAAACGAAATGCCCAAGGCGCAGCGTCTCAAATGGTGGCAAGACTCCAAAATGGGTCTTTTTATTCACTGGGGACCAGTTTCCCGCATTGGGAAGGAAATCAGCTGGTCGCGGGAAGGATATGGCAAAGCGAAATACGACTCGCTGTACCGCCACTTCAACCCCACCCGTTTCAATGCAAAGGAATGGGTAGCGCTCGCGAAGGCATCGGGCATGAAATACATGGTCCTCACGGCGAAACACCACGACGGTTTCTCGCTTTTTGACACTAAAACCAACGATTACAACATCATGCACACGCCATTTGGCCGGGATGTGTGCAAAGAGCTGGCCCAGGCCGCGCATGAAGCCGGGATGCCCATCGGCTGGTATTTTTCCGTCGCCGACTGGAAAGATCCCGATTGCCGTAACCCCGAAACCAACGGCATTTTCGCCGACCGCGTACTCGAACAGGTGCGCGAACTGCTGAGCAACTATGGCAAAATCAGCCTGCTGTGGATAGACTACGAAGGCTGGCCCACACCGGCGGAGCCCAAAAAGGTTTATGACCTGGCCAGGAAACTGCAACCCGCTATCATCATCAATAACCGCCTCGAACCGTTCACACCGGACGAGTCGCATGCCTACATCGGTCAATATGCGGATTATGCCACACCCGAAGGCTTTGTAGCGGGCTACGGCAAAGTGCCGTGGGAAACCTGTACCAACATGGGCCATCAATGGGCATGGCGTTTCGGCGACCACCCGCGCAGCCTGAAAGAATCGGTGCATACCCTGCTGCGGTGCGTGGGCGGAAACGGAAACCTGCTCTTCAACATCGGCCCCGACAGTACCGGGGTATTCCCCGCGGATTTCGCGGCCAGGGCACGCGAGATGGGCAGCTGGATCACCAAAAACCAGGAAGCTATTTACAATACCAAAGGCGGGGTCTACACACCGGCCGCAGACTATGTGAGCTCTTTCAAAGGCGACAAGGTATACGTGCATCTGCTGAACGCCGGTAAAACCGAACTCGCATTGCCGCCCATCCCCGCGAAAGTCACCAAAGCTACATTGCTGGACGGGACAACTATCCCGTTCAAACAGTCGGGCAAGGCGGTAAACCTCAGTTACCCAACAGCAAAGATAGACTCCATTGCTACCATCGCCGTCCTGACGCTGGACAGGAACGCCTCCGCCCTGGCTCCTGTGATCCCCTTCCCCACCAGTGGCTCGATCGCTTATGCGCAAAAGTCTGCCGCGTCGAGCTCCGTCGGACAATTTTACCACGACCCGGCAGCTGCATTTGACGACAATCCCAAAACCGCCTGGAAGATAGGCCGTCGGAAAGACGTCGATTTCTCCAAGTTTTATGGTAAAAACCTGCATTACCAGTCGCCGGAAATTATGGCTTTGTATGAACCGTCGGGATGGCTGGAAGTGGATCTCGGCCAGCCGCAACTGGTGGGACGTGTGAAACTAGGCGAATCGAAATACGGGCAGTCGGAGATCAAAAAATTCGAAGTGCTTTACCAGAAGGGCACGCAATGGGTCCCGCTTACCCAGGGCACGCAGATGGGAGATTGGGACAAAACGGTCGAGCCTGTGAAAGCCCAGAAATTCAGACTGGCGATCCAGGACTATCATGGATACTTCGGCGTAAACGAGTTTCAGTTGTTCCCGCCCGCGAAATAACGGCCAGGCGCATTGCATTACATTAAAATACGATGGTGAATCAACTCCTCATGAGGCTCACCCTGCAGGTTTCTTCGAAGTGGATAACTCAGGGCCAGCCATACTAAATCTAAACCTCGTTCCAATGCCTATGATGATACACAAACAGCTTTTCAACCCATAAATTAAACGAACCGGCGGGCTACGCGCCCGGTATGGGACAACAACAAGGTCCATCCTCGACGGATGGCGGGTGGAATTTTCACGTCTATTTTTTTGAATTGAATAAATCAATTAAAAATTATGAAAATACACATAAATCATTTGAGACTATTTCCCAAACCTATGAGAAACCTTTTTACTTTTTTCCTGACCCTGGTCGCGGCGCTCGGCGGCTTGTCCAGGGCGGAAGCTGCCCGTGACGTACGCGGGCAGGTCAGAGAGCGCGATGGCGGCGTGCTGCCGGGCGTGAGCATTGTGATCAAAGGTACCCAGCGCGGTACGGTCACCAACGAAAAAGGCGAGTTCACGATCGACGTTCAGCCACAGGACTCGGTGCTCGTTTTCAGCTTTGTGGGGTACCAGACGCGCGAAGAATCCATTGGCGGGCGTTCCGAGATCAGTGTGGAACTGGCCGTGGAAGATAAGTCGCTGAACGAGATCGTGGTAGTGGGCTACGGAAGTCAGAAAAAAGCGGACATTACGGGGGCCGTCGGCAGTGTGAAGGGCAGTGAACTGAAGGCGGTCAGCGCAGGCGACGCGTCCAGTCTTTTGCAGGGCCGGATGGCGGGCGTGGTGGTACAGAATGGCGGCAGCGCGCCTGGACAAGCGCCTGCCGTCGTAATCCGCGGCACGGGTACCTTCGGGAACGACCAGCCGCTGTATGTCGTCGATGGGATGATCACCAACTCCATGGGCTTTGTAAACCCGAACGACATCGAATCCATCGAAGTATTGAAAGACGCATCGGCAGCGGCGATTTACGGAAGCCGGGCAGCCAATGGCGTGGTGCTGATCACGACCAAATCCGGAACTTCGGGCGACATCAAGATCAGCCTCAATGTGAAAGCAGGAATTCAAACCCCGACGAAAAGGCTGAAATTTCTGGACGCAAGGCAATATGCCGACTGGAATAACCTCGCGCACGACAACGACGGGTTACCCCGCGCACCGGGCAACGACGCCCAGTTCAACCCGGCCATTAACACCGACTGGCAGGACCTTTCCATCGGTTCGGCACCGCTTACCGACTATAACCTGAGTCTTTCCGGCGGCGGCAAGAATGCGAAATTCTTTATTTCAGGACAGTATTTCGACCAAAAAGGTATTGTGGTGGACTCCCGTTTCAAACGCTATAACCTGCGGGCGAACTCGACTTTTACGAAGGGCAGATTCAAGTTCACCGAATCCCTTTCCGCCTCCCGGAGCGTGAATAATCCGAATACCTATTTCGGCAGGGAAACCGGCGAGCTGCCGACAATGCCGGTGTATGATGCCAGCAAAAAAGGTGGATTCGGCGGTCTGGAACCTGCATTTGCGGGAGTGTCGCGGGTAGTAAACTGGTACGGCGCCGCCAAACTGAACGACAACCAGCTGACCAACGATCAGGTCCTGGGCAACATCGGATTGGAATATGAGATACTGAAAGGTTTGAAATACAAACTGAATGTAGGACTTGATTATGGTGTCAACCACTCCTATTCCTTCACACCGGCCTTCTTTTTCAGCGGGTCCATTGAAGCATTCAACGACGCGGCCGACCTCAGCGAGAACATCACCCGCAGCCTGACGACGCTCATCGAGCATACTTTGACCTACAACAAGTCATTCGGCGACCATCACTTCGAGCTGCTGGCCGGTTACACATCCCAAACCGGTACCGCCCGGAGCCTCGGTGCAGGTGCGACCGACTTCCCTTCCGACGGCCTGAGCGTGGTCAATGCCGCATTGAACCGGAATGTGAATACGACGGGCGACTTGCAGGAATTTGCATTGCAATCGGTCCTGGGCAGGCTGAACTACAATTACAAATCGAAATACCTGCTGAGCGCGACGATCCGTCGGGACGGCTCTTCCAAATTTTTGTATCCTAAAAATACATTTGCCACATTCCCTTCCTTCTCCCTGGGCTGGCGGGTGAGCGAAGAAGCGTTTTTCCCGAAAGGAGCCGTGGTGAGCGATGTGAAACTCCGCGGAAGCTACGGAACGCTCGGTTCACAGAATATCTCGAACTACCTGACCTCCTCCGTACTGAACGTAAATACCGACTATTATTTCGCGGGAGGAGTGCAGCCCGGGATCGGTCTGACCAACTTCTCTAATCCGGATATCAAATGGGAGTCTACCAAAACGACCGATTTCGGTGCCGATGTAAGCCTTCTGAACAATGCGATCAATATCACGGCGGATTATTTCAATAAAAAATCCTTCGATATCCTCGCCAACATCCCGATCCCGATCTATGGCGGTGCAGGCAGCACCCTAACCAAGAATGCCGCGACGATCAACAACAGGGGGTTTGAAATAGCTGTAACCTACAACCGGGCTGCAAGCTCCAAAGACGGGTTCAAATACAGCCTCACGGGCTCATTTACCAGTATCCGTAACCGGGTCGTAAGCCTGGGCGACGGAGTGACACCCATTACAGGCGGCGGTTTCACTCAGCAATCCCTCACGGCCACACGCACGGATGTGGGCCAGCCTGTGGGCAGTTTCTGGGGATATCAGGTGCTGGGTATTTATCAAAGCACCCAGGAAGCGATCGACGACGGCCGTCCTGAGGCGCGGGCAGGCGATTTCAAATTCAGCAAAACACAGGGATGGCTCGGCAGTCCGTTCCCGAAATTCAACTACGGCGTTTCAGGGAACGGTTCCTGGAAAAGCTTCGACGTCAGCCTGTTCTTCCAGGGCGTGAGCGGCAACAAGATCTGGAATGCGAAGCGGTTCCAGCATATCCTGGATTATGGCAGCAACAAGTTTCCCGACGTGCTCCGCGCCTGGACGCCGCAGAACACGAACACCGACATTCCACGCGTAACGCAGACCGACCCGGCCAACAACAAACGGTCGTCATCGTTCTACGTCGAAGACGGTTCTTACCTGCGCCTCAAAAACATCACGATTGGCTACTCGCTGCCACAGTCGATTCTTAATACCGCCAAGATCAGCGCCGCCCGCTTCTACATCAGCGCACAGAACATCCTGACTTTCACGAAGTACAACGGCTACGATCCGGAGATCGGGCGGAACAGCAGCACGGCTTACCAGAGCGGGCTTTTCAGCAACGGCGTCGATATTCAGGCTTATCCCAATGCCAAACTGGTCAGTGTTGGTGTGGATCTAACTTTCTAAAATACTCACTATGAAACCGATATTCCAAAACACGAAATGGGCCAGGGCATTCAACCCGGCCTCCCTGTTTATGATCCTGGTGCTGGTGATGGTCAATTGCAACAAGAAGGACCTCGACCTTACCAATCCTAACAACCTGAGCGTACAGAGCTTCTGGAAAACGGCCGATGATGCCGAAAAGGGCCTGGTAGCGTGCTACGGCCCCCTCACGACCATCCAGGGCTGGGGCCGGATGCTGGGCGCATTGCTCACGATCCACCGTGGCGACGACGTGAACCCGTTCCCGTTCCCGGCAGTAAACGATCCCGGCACATTTTCGACCGTCAGCAGCGACGGACGCGTGAATGAAGGCTGGACCGAGCTGAACGCCATCGTAGCCAGGGCCAATGCGGTACTTTTCTATGTGCCCGACATCAGCATGGACGAAGCCCGCAAAAAGCAGATCCTCGGCGAAGCGTCGTTCCTGCGTGCATTAGCTCATTTCTATCTGCTTAATATGTGGGGACATATCCCCTTGATCACTAAACCCATTGAAACACTCGACGACCTGTTCATAGACCAGGCACCGCAGGCTGATGTATGGGCGTCGATCGTCAATGATGCGAAGACCGCACAGGCTGCATTGCCCGAAACCGTCGATCCGAAGGACATCGGACGGGCTACCTGGGGAGCTGCTACCGCATTGCTCGGCAAGGCATTGCTTTTCAACAAAGACTGGACCGGGGCGGCGGCGGAGTTCAAAAAGATTGTCGACAAACCTAATCTTTACAGCCTCGTCACCAACTACCAGGACAACTTCATGGCTTCGGGCAACAACAACACGGAGTCGGTATGGGAACTACAATACCAGAGTACCCCGAACGGCAACTGGGGCACCAGCGGGACGGCGAACCCACTGCGCGGCCAGGGCTGGGAGTCGGATGTAGCACCCGCGGGCTACACCAGCCAGGGCAGTGTTTCTGTCAATAAATGGGTGTATGACCTGTTTATGAAGCAAAAAACCAAAGACGGCAAGATCGATCCCCGTGCCTATGCCACGATCATCTGGAACTATCCGGGTGCTAAGGTTTACAAGGATGATTTTTCCAAAGTCATGACGGGTGCCAACCTCAACAATTTCTGGGTGCGCAAATACCTGAATTTCGACCGGGAGAGTGCCAGTGTACCCGGTTCATGGGGGTATCCCAACAATAACCGCCGGATGATCCGCCTGGCCGATGTGCTGCTGATGTACGCGGAAGCGATCAACGAAGCATCGGGCCCCGATGCCGCCGCCTACGCAGCAATCAACCGTGTGCGGGCGCGTGCCGGCATGCCCGACATTCCCACAGGCCTGAGCCAGACCGCTTTCCGCGACGCCGTGCATGACGAGCGGGTGCTGGAACTATCCCTCGAAGGCGACCGCGTCTTCGACCTCCTGCGCTGGGGCAATATGGCAGAGCATTTCAAGGCACACCCGGAATACCGCTCCAACAGCGGGGCGGTGTTTGTCAAAGGCAAGCACGAATACCTGCCGATCCCTATCAACGACATCGGCGCAAACCCGAAATTGAAACAAAACGAAGGATATTGACCGATCTGCAAATGTTTCGGTGCGCTGCACCTTGCGATGATCTGGTCATCATTTTCTACAAGTCTTGTGGTGCTCTGCACCTCGGCAAAGTAGGTGCAGAGCACCATAAGACTTGTAGAATCAGGGAAATTCAAATATAAATAGGTGCAGCGCACCGAAAGAATCAATGCAAAAAATCCGTCTCCTCTTCATCCCTGCCGCATTGTTGCTATGGTCGTCGCTCTCCTCGTGCGACCGGGGACAGCCCTCGTTATTCCAAAAGCTCCCTTCCAATCGCACAGGCATTCTCTTCAACAATACCATTACCGAAAGCGACTCGGTGAATATCCTCAGCTACTACTACTGTTACAATGGCGGTGGTGTGGGGATTGCCGATTTCAACAATGACGGCTTGCACGATGTGTTTTTTACCGGAAATATGGTTTCCTCCAAACTCTATCTCAATAAGGGTAATATGGAGTTTGAGGACATTACCGAAAAGGCGGGCGTAGCGACCAAGGACTGGATCATGGGTGTATCTGTTGTGGACATTAACCACGACGGCTATACGGACATCTACCTGAACGTAGCCGGGCCAGGACTTGGCGCCAGGCACCACAATCTACTCTTTATCAATCAAAAAGACCTCTCATTCCGGGAAGAAGCTGCTGGGTACGGGCTCAACGACAGCTCCTATTGCGTACAATCGGCCTTCCTGGACTACGACCGCGACGGCGATCTGGACATGTACCTGCTCACCAACGACGTCGATAATGTCGAGAAAACATTCATCCAGCCGGCCTCCTACCCCATTACCCGCGGCCGGACAGCCGATAAACTGTACGAAAATACCGGCGACACACTGGGGCACCCGCACTACCGCGACGTGTCCATGCGTGCGGGCATCGTGCAGGAAGGCTACGGCCTCGGAGTCGCCGTGGGTGACCTGAATGGAGACGGATGGCCCGACATCTACGCGGCGAACGACTTTATGCCCAATGACCAGCTGCTCATTAACGGGCAAAACAAGACTTTCCGCGAAGCCGCCCGCGAAAGCATGCCGCATCAGACCTACAACGGCATGGGTGTGGACATTGAAGATATTAACAACGACGCCCGCCCCGACATTATGGTGATGGATATGCTGCCTGAAACCAACGAGCGCCGCAAAACCATGATCGCGAAAGCCGACTACGAAAAGCATTTCATGCGCCAGCGCGCGGGTTATGTGGACGAATTCATGCGTAACACCCTGCAACTGAACCAGGGCACCAATGCGAACGGCACCACATTCTTTTCCGACATCGCCCAGCTCACAGGCATGCACGCCACCGACTGGAGCTGGGGCGTACTCCTCGCCGACTACGACAACGACGGCCTCCGGGACGCTTACATTACCAATGGTTTTGCCAAAAACATCACCGATCTCGATTTCCTGGCCTACAATACCGACGCCAATATGTTCGGGACCGACGCCGTTCGCGCCGACCGGACGAAAGACCTGCTTGGTAAGCTGAAAGGTGTGAAACTATCCAACTACATGTATCACAATGAAGGCAACCTGGCTTTCGGGAATGCCACCAAATCCTGGGGCCTGGAATATGATTCCTATTCCAATGCTGCGGCTTATGCGGATCTGGACAATGACGGCGATCTGGATCTGGTGGTCAACAATATCAATGAAAATGCATTTGTTTTTGAAAACACTTCCCATGCAGCGGAGCGCCCGACGCATTACCTCCAATGCACTTTTAAGGGAAGTGAAAAAAATCCGGCGGGAGTAGGTACGGCGGTGACGGCCTACTTCGGAAAACAGCAGGTGTACAGCTATTTTTCGCCGGTCAAAGGCTACTTGTCGAGCATGAACGGGCCGCTGCACATCGGACTGGGTGAAAGCGATGTGATCGATTCGTTAAAAGTCGTGTGGCCGGACGGGAAGTCCCAGGTGTTGAAATCTGTTAAAACCAATCAACGCCTCACCCTGGAATACACCCGTGCGACAGCAACGGAGATGGCCCCGCAGGCTTCGGCACCTCTGTTCACGCAGGTTAATGAGGCTTATGACATCCACTGGCGGCATACCGAAAACGATTTCAACGACTTCATCGACGAGCCGCTACTGCTTTCCATGTATTCCAGAAAAGGGCCGGGCATTGCCATTGGCGATGCCGACAGCCGCAACGGCGCCGACTTTTTCCTCGGTGGCGCGGCGGGCATTCCGGGAATGCTATTTACCCAAACGGACAAGGGCACATTCCTGCCCGGGGCGATCAATACCTCGGATGCAAAGTTCGAGGACACCGGTGCACTGTTTCTGGATACCGACGCCGACGGCGACCAGGACCTGTATGTAGTCAGCGGGGGCAGCGATTTCAAAAGCGACCTTTCCGGCTATGCCGACAGGCTCTACACCAACGATGGAAAAGGTAACTTCACCCGGCAAATGAATGCGTTGCCCGTAACGACTTCCAGCGGCAGCGGTGTGGTCGCGGCCGACTTTGACCGGGATGGCGACCTGGACCTTTTCCGGGCGGGGGCCGTTGTACCGGGCAATTATCCGGCCGCGCCGCGGAGCTACCTGCTGCGAAACGATGGTGGGAATTTCAAAGACGTAACCGCCGGACTGGCACCGGAACTGGTATCCCCCGGTATGATCAACGCCGCCGTTTGGTCCGATTTCGACAGTGATGGCTGGATCGATCTTATTGTCGTCGGGGAATGGATGTCGCCACTTTTTTTCCGGAATAAAAAAGGAAAACTCGTCAACGTAACCAACGCAGCCGGCATCAGCAACATGAATGGCTGGTGGAGCAGCATTTACCCGGCAGACCTCGATCACGACGGAGACGTTGACTATATCCTCGGCAACATGGGTGACAATGTCGATTACCGACCATTGAGAGACAAGCCATTGGAACTATACCACGGTGATTTTGCAGGCAATGGAAAGCAAAAACCCCTTACGACCCAGTATGTGCTGGATCAATCGGGTGATCAAAAGGCGTTCCCCATGGCTTACCGCGACGACCTCTTTCGCTCCATGCCCATTCTGAAAAAGCGTTTCAATACCTACGAACCGTACAGCCGCGCCCGGCTAGGCGATGTTTTCGAAAGCGGGCTCATTTCCAATGCCCGACATTTCACGACCGAGACGTTCCGGAGCTGTATCCTGGAAAACAAAGGCAACGGACAATTTGCAGTGAAAGCCCTGCCCGTCGAAGCCCAGTTTTCCTGCGTGTATGGCATTCTCGTGACCGACGCGGACGGGGACGGGAACAGCGACATTCTCCTCACCGGCAATTCACTTTCAAACGAAGTGGTATTCGGTTCCATGGACGCATCGCTGGGGCTGCTGCTGAAAGGCGACGGCAAACTGAACTTCAATGCATTGCCGGCCAGTAAGAGCGGTCTTTTCCTTTCCGGCGCGACGCGCGGCCTTGGGGCTCTGTATAACCGGGACGGTCGGGCGGTCATCATCGCCCCTGCCAACGCGGACAGTCTCCGGCTGCTTTCACTCACCGAAGCACCGGAAGTACGCGTGATCCGCGCCCGTGCCGGCGAAACCAGGGCCGAGATCGTTTCCAAAAACGGGAAGGTGACTAAAAAGGAATTTTACTTCGGGGCAGGTTACCTTTCGCAGCAGGAACAAGCGGTGGAAGCAGGCGCCAGTGTGCAGGAGATCCGCTTTTTTGACATACATGGAAATAAAACCCGCATTGTACCACAAAATACCCCCCGGCTCGCGACAAAGAGCCGCTGACCGGGGGATGTGGTGTATAGGCGCACACCTTCACAACGGCCTGTAAGGTGTCAGGCCAGTATTTTTTGCAGGTTTTTGTAACAAGTTTCCACCGTTTCAATGCTGGGGGCCAGGTCGTATTCCACGAAGAAATATTTCAAACCGGCGATTTCGGCGGCCTCAAAAATCCGCTTGAACTCCACCACGCCGGTTCCAACCGCCGTGATGGTAGAAAGATCACTTTTAATGTCCTTCACATGCCATAGCGGGAAACGGCCCGGATGCTCCCTGAACAATGCAACCGGGTCTTTCTTCGCCTTGGTTGCCCAGGCCAGGTCCAGCTCCATTTTCACGAGGTCCTTATCCGTTTGGGACAAAACCAGTTCATAAGGTGTTTTGCCGCCGTCCACGGGATCGAATTCGGTGGCGTGGTTGTGGTAGGCAAAACTTATCCCAGCCTTTTTAGCGGCTTCACCTGTTTTCTGAAAAACTTCAATAGAACTTTTAATCTCATCCGTCGTGCTCACAGGCGTACTCGCACATACGAGGTAGCTCAGTCCCGCGGAAGCCGCATCGTCGACCAGTTGCTGGTAGTTGTCGCGCAGGTTCATCATCGGCGGGATGGTAATGGGCTTACCGTCGGAACCTACCGGCATTTTGCGCCCGGGCGGCATCTTGAACGGAGCGCCCAGCGCATGGTGCGCTCGCCAGGTCATACCCAGGCCTTCCACGAGCGATTTGAACTCTTTTGGCTCATAACCATAGTACTTGCCCCTGGTGCTGAATGCCGACTCTATTTCCTTGTACCCGATCTTCGCGATCTGTTCCAGAGTGCCTTTCGGATCGGTGTTCATTTTTTCGAACACTGTAAAAAGCTGGATCCCGGCAGGCCTGGCGGCAAGGGTAATACCTGCCTGGCGCGCGGCTTCCGCCAAAGAAGGCAGCATTAGCGAACCTGCGGCAAGCGCTCCGGCACGGGTCAGGAAATCTCTTCTGTTTATGTTAATGCTCATTATTTCAATGAATTAAGGTTTGTTTTTAAACTTGATCTTCGAGAACGACATCAGCGGCTCGATTGGCTTCGCGTCTGCATTCCTGAAAACTAAATAAATGTCCTGCTTTCCGGTAGTCGGTTGAATGCCAATGCGAACGGGCGGCTGGGAGAAGCGGGTACGCGGGGCGGGAGCCGGGGCTTTCGCAGGGGCGGCGGGCGTTGAGCTGCCTGATGCTGCACCTGAACCCGCATTTGCGCCGCCTTCCTTTTTAGCGCCATTCTCCAATTCAGCCATCATTTTGGTCATATCCACAGGCTTTGCCACCGAAAGCTTCTGCTGTCCAAGCAATGTGCCCGCAGGCGAACCCAACCGGATTTCGATCGTGCCACCCACGCTGCCCTCGCGTTGCTGGGCGGCTGCATTCAGTTCGAGGGTATCGATGCCGGTGAGGTCGATGGCCGGGAATGCGATGTAGCTGTTTTCAAATGCGACCACGGCAAATCCCTGCCCGGCCACGCCCAACGCTTTCGTCTCGACACCCTTGGTAATGGGCGCTTCTGCCGCATTGAGCTCCGGGCTGCGAAGCACGATCATCTCTTCGGCCGTTTGGGCGGGAACCGCCTTGCCGGCTCCTACCGGTCTGTCGGTGTAGGCCGCACGGATGATCACCGAACCCTTGCCATTATCCGTTTTCGGAATTTGCGGGGTGTATTTCCCTTCCAAAGGCAGTGTCGAAAGCGTCTTTTCAGTGCTGTTTAGGATGTACTTCACGATTACTTCCACATCAGCCACGGGCAATGCCGGGTGGGCAGCCATGGCCACTTCGCCCCAAACGCCCGATCCTCCTTCGCGCACTTTCTTCACCAGCTTGTCCAGTGCGCCCGGGTCAGCTTTGTATTTATTTGAAACATCGGCAAATGAAGGCCCTACCGACTTGGTGTTCGGCTGATGGCATACTTTGCAATCACTTTTACCCATTAATGTCTGGGCTACTGCAAATTGCGTGGTCGCGTCCACGCTGCGCTGACTCTGCGCTACCTCCGCATAATCGAAACCTTCGGCGGTATAATCAATGCTCACAGCCACCTGATTAGCCTTGATTTTGCCATCGGCCGTGCTACCGTCTTCTTTATCCGTAATGCCCACCGCGTAACCGATCGGCTTTTTAGGGAAGAAAAAGGTGCTGTTACCGTCGAGTTTGATCGCCACTTTCGGCGGCTCGTTCCCGGCGATAATGCGCACGGATTGGCTGTTGCTTGCACCTTTGGCGTCGGTGACGGTCAGCGTAGCCGTGTAAACGCCGGCTTTATCGAATTTTACCGTTGGGTTTTCAGTACTAAAAACCTTGGGCGCAACGCCCGGGCTGGTCACTTTCCAGCTGTATTTCAATGCATCATTATCAAAGTCCTTTGTGCCTTTGGAAGATAAAACCGTCTCAAATGGCACTGTTCCGCCTTTTTTCTCCGCAGCGACAGCTACTACCGGTTTCCGGTTACCGCCATTGTATTCAATCCGAACCAACCGAGAGTTGTCGCTTTTGCGGAACCAGTTACTGCCATATTCGAGGATATACAAATCGCCATCCGGCCCGAATTTGATATCGATCGGCTGCACGGGGTGATAGCTCGGCAACACGCGCTCCATCGACTCGTAATCGCCTTGTGCATTCATCGCAATGGCCATGATCCATCCGCGTGAGAAGTCGGCGGCAATCCATTTGTTTTCATAGTAAGCGGGCCACGGACGTTTCGGTGCCTTGAAATCGGTACGGTGGTAAATGGGGCCGCCGGTTGCGCTGCGTGATCCCGATCCTACCTGAGGAAATTTTTCGGAAACACCATAAGGATAGTAAATGAAGCTCGGCGCGGTCGGGAACAGCTCTTTCAACCCCGTGTTGTTGGGTGAAGTGTTGACCAGGTTTTTCGGATCTTTCTTCTCGCCGGGTTTGTTATTGCCATAATCAAAAACCGGAAAGGCCTGATCGTTGCCCACAAACCACGGCCAGCCGAAGTTGCCCGGCTTGCGCGCCTGGTTCAGCTCGTCATAACCTCTCGGCCCGATTTCCGAGTCCTCGTTGGCATCCGGCCCTACTTCACCCCAGTAGATATAGCCCGTTTTGCTATCTACCGAAATGCGCCACGGGTTGCGGTGCCCCATCGAATAGATTTCCGGGCGGGTTTTGGCAGTGCCCTTGGGATACAAATTACCTTCCGGAATGGTGTACGTACCGTCCGCTTCGGGGTGAATGCGGAGGATTTTACCCCTCAAATCATTGGTATTACCGGCATGGCCCTGGTCGTCCCAGCTTTCGCGGCCCGGACGCTCGTCGGTTTGTGCGGCTTTGTCGTTACCGGTATTGTTACCGACTGTCAGCAGGAGGTTACCTTTTGGGTCCCAGGTCATTCCGCCGCCGGTATGGCAGCAAACTTCCCGCTGCGTGGTCACTTCGAGCACCACCTTTTTGGAGCTTTCCACGAGCTGGTCATTCACCATATCCCAGCGGGCGAGAATGTGCTTTTTCTCTGTCGGGTGGGCATAGTAGAGGTATATCCAGTGGTTTTTGGCAAAATTCGGATCGAGGGTAATGCCCATTAAACCTTCCTCCGCCTCACGGGACACGCCTTCCTTGCTCACGTACTTGGTGTTGACGGGGATGGTGGTGATCAGCTCCGTCGTTTTGCTCGAGGGGTTATATTTTTTCAAAGCACCCTTGCGCTCGATGATGTAAGAGGAGCCGTCGGGCAGCACTTCGAACGCCATCGGTTCGTCCAGGTTGTCGGCAAGGACAACCGGTGTGAAACGGCTTTCGTCGGGTTTGGTGACGGTGTCCTGCATCGTAAATGCAGCCAGGGCGGCGACGGTGATCAGTTTAGCAGACCAGCGGACCGAAGAGACGAGGCTTTTGCGCGGAATCGGGAAAGGTTTGAGCATAGATATGTATATCAAAGTGAACCATTTATATTACATTCATTGAATACGCGCTAAAAGTCGGAAAGCAGGGGCCGGAGCCCCCACCCTCCTTTTCATCCATCAGTGTTAAAACTCGTAAGACAGCGAAAGCCAGAAACTCCTCGGGAGTATCGTGCGCCCCGGCATCATTGTTCCCTTTTCGACGGCAGCGAAGTTCCTGAACTGGTCGCCGCGGACATCCCCTTCTGTCAGCACTCTTGCATTCAGCAGGTTATCCACCCAGAAGCGGGCATTGATCGCTTTGGTAAAATTGTAACCCGCACCACCTTTCATCAACACGTATGCGGGTAGTTTGTAGCTGTCGCTCGGCGCTGTAAAACGTGCTCCGATGTAGTTCCCGGCCAGGTACAGGTTGAATTTCTTGTAATCGTAAGTCGCCGACAGCTCGGTATTGAAAACCGGCACACGCTCGGTCCTCTTTCCCGTAAAACTATAAGTGGTATCGCCCAGGATCGCCACGATCGCCGAGTTGGTATTGGTATTGGCCGTATAATCGGTGTATTTCGAATCCTGCAAGGTGCCGGTCCAGCGAAGTCCAATCGACTTGGTGAGCTTGTACGACGCCTCGAACTCGGCGCTATAAGTGCGCGTCGACCCGAAGGCCACCAGTACCTGATTACCCGACGAAATGGTAGGCACGGTAATGGAAAGCGACACATTCTTGATCGCCGAATAGCTGGCGGAGGCAAACAGTGAGAAATCGTTTTTGGCATACTTCACCCCCACCTCACCCAGGTACACAGGCCGTTTCCGGATCTTCGCAGGATCGTACGCGGTGGCATTGTAATCCGCGATCGTGGGCGCATTGTAGGCACGTGTAGCGCGTGCAAACAAGGCCGCTTCGTTGTTGACCTTAAAATTCAAACCGGCCGTCGCCGCCCAGTTGGTAATGGTTTCGGAGTAATCGGTGTGGCCTGCGATCGTCAGCCCCGCTCCCTTGGTGTAGTCGGGTGTACCATCAGCTTTGAATGCATAAAACGGACGCTGACCTGACACGTTCTGGTTATCGAGCCGTGCACCGAGGTCGAGGCGCCATTTGGGGTTCAAAGTAATCTCGTCCGATGCGTAGGCCGATAGCGTCCGCGTATCGCCGACCACCGTCCCGAGATTGGTAGCAGTGATTTTCGCGGCATTGGGCGACGTAAGGAGCCTTTTGGGGTTTTCTTTAAACTCCTGCTGGTAGGCGAAGTTATAGTTCGGGCTGTCGTTGCGGTTGTACTGGTGGATACCAACGCCAAACCCTGCATTATGCTGATTGAACGTCTTTTTGAAGTCAAGGTAGTCTACGATCTGTACGTCCTTACCCTGCTGGGCGATGCCGGTCACATTCACAATCCTGTCCCCCGCTTTCAAACCGGCGTCGCTGCCATCCAGGTAATAATAAGGTGTCGATCCGTTATAGGTTGTAATGCTGGCCGGAATACCCGCGGTCACGCTGCGGTTGGTGTGCTGGTAGCGGAAATTGTTGTTCACTTCCCAGCCGTTGTCGAGCAGGTAATTGAACTGAAAACCGCCGGAACCCTGTTTCGTGTGAATGCCGTCCGCAAAATTATAGTTTCTGGTCACCCCACCGGCGTCCGTATAACTGAACCGGGTATCGACCGTCGCCAACGACTGGGTTACCATGTCAAAATTGTCGGTTTTCGTCGGCTTGCCCGTTCCGTCATAGGGGTAAAAACTCGTGAGCATCCATTGCACCTTGTCATTGAGATACTTTCCGTACACACGCACGAAGCCCTTCTGATTTTTGAAATTGAAAGTCATATTCCCTTTCAGCTGACCACCCTGATTGGCTGTATAGCCCGGAGGCACAATGCCCTTGTCGGTGCGGAAGAAGCCGCCGATATTGTACCGGATCTGATCGCTCACTTTCCCTCCCACATTGCCGTCGAGGCGGTACAACCCCTGTGAAAGGCCGGTGGTGGCTTTGAATTTACCATATGTCTTCTCGGCACCGGTGTAGCTCAGGTTGTTGATCACCGCCCCGGGCGTATTGGCCATGACAATCGATGCATTCCCGCCCCGCACTGCCTCTATATTCTTGATCGTCAAGTCCGTTTTATAATACTGATCTACCGAAGGAGAAGAGTTAAAGCCGGTGGGCAATACCGGAAGACCATCTTCCATGATCCCCAGAAAGATATAGCCGCCCTGCTGTGGAAAGCCGCGCACCCACACGTTACCTGGTCCATCGCCACCTGTACTTTCGACGGTAAGGCCCGGGATCGCTTTCAGGAGGTCGGTGCTGTTCAATGGTGCGCGGGTTTGAATGTCTTTATTATTGATAGTCGTGATAGCCACGCTGCTTTCAATCTTTTTCTTGGGATTACCGCCGGTCACGACGATCTCCTGCAATTGCAGAATGTCGTCTTTCATTTCGATGTTCAGCTGCACATCCTGGCCGGCTACCTGGATTTCCTTCTTTACGGCTGTAAATCCAATGCTGGTGAGGCTCAGTGTATAAATGCCATCCGGGACATCGGCAAAGCTGTAAGCGCCGTTAATGTCCGTCACCGCGCCGAGATTGTTGTAGCTCAGGATGACGGTTACCCCGCTGAGCGTTTCCCCCGACACGTCGGTGATCTTCCCCGAAACCTTGTAACCTGCCGCGCGGCTGCGGATGCCCGTCGCCGGTGCCCCCGGCGATTGATCCGACCGGCTGATAACGATCAGGTTGTCCGTCACCCGGTAATGCAGCCCCAGCGGTTTCAGGGTTTCATCCAGAACCTTGTACAATGGCTTCTGGCTCGCCCTGACACTCACTTTGCGCTCGCTGCCGATCATTTTAGCGCTGTATACAAACTTACCGTTCACCTGCTTTTCGAGGTATCCCAGCACGTTTTCAATTTCCTGTTCCTGAATATCTACGGTTACTTTTTTGGACAAAAGCGCCTGCGCATGGCCGTCCGTCGCCCTGGCAGTGCCCAGCGCCCACAAACCGACAAGTAAAAACTGGCACAGCGATATCCGCATGACACTTAAAATAAATTGAAACTTAAAAGCTTCTTTCATACATTTGACTGTTTTATTGAGGTAAGATTTTGGTAAAACAATCCCCGTTATCCTTCTTTGGACGGATAGTATTTGCGGTCGAAAACAAATATGGGGATTCATGAGGGTCGGATATGTTGGTAGCATTGTCCGACTCTTTTTTTGTGGTCACTTCCTTCTATATACGCATCGGCATTGGGTTTGGGTGGATAAATCGGGGTTTCCTAGCTTTTACAGCCTTTACTATAAATGACGATCTTGCCGTCGAGCACCTCGTAGCGCGCTTCGATCACCTCACAGAGAATGCCCAGCTTATTGAACATCGTCTGTCCCGCGAGTGACGCTGTCACCGGGCAGCCCTTCATGACATCACGGTCGAAAATGATGTCGATCTGGTAAGCCTCTTCGATGTCGGAGAGCACGGCGGAAGCCGGTGTATTTACGAATTCAAATGTCTTCGGATGGTCGGACGGAACGATTTCCGGGTTATCGCTCAATGTCCTGCGCATTTCGCTGCTTCCATGCTCAAAAATCAGCTTCTGATTGGGCGTGAGCACCATGCCATTAGGTGTTTTAGTCTGGGTACCCTTGCGGGCCGCAAATTCCTTTTGCTTAAAAACCGAAACCTTTCCTTCCCTCACTTCTACCAGTGTTTTGTCGGAAGCATCCCGGGCCCGCACAAAGAAACTCGTGCCCAGCACTTTGGTCACCAGATCCGTCGTATGCACCAAAAACGGCCTCTTGGGATCCTTGGCCACCTGAAAATAGGCATCGCCCGACAGATATACCGTACGCTGATCCGTCGGAAATGTTTCAGCGAAACTCAACCGGGATTGGGGATAAAGCACCACCTGCGTACCGTCCGTCAGTTTGATAACCTGCTGTTTCCCGGAAGTATTGACGCGTTCGACCAGCTCCTTGCCCGAAACCAGTCCATTATAACCGCAATTGAAGCAATAGTACTGCCAGCCAATCCAGCCTAAACCAATCGCCAGCACTGCACAAGCCGCTATTTTCATCCAGATACCCGAATACCAGGGTCTCGCAAATGGCACCACACGTCCTGGCTCCCCGTCTGCATCCTCTTCCGCAACCCATGCCAGCTCCCTGACGCGCCCTGTCCCGCTGGCGAGATCAACAAAATGTCTCTTTTCAGACCTTACGCGTTCCAGCAGTCCCTGTATTTCCAGATCAATCTCCGCCTCGTCGATATCCGCACGGTAATGGCGGTATACGCTTTGGAGCAGCTTCCGGGCCTGACCGATATCCTCCGACTGCCCCGGGTTTTCGTCCAGATATTTTTGCCAGAACACTGTTTCCTGAGCTCCCTGATGTCGCACCCAGCCCTGAAAACGGGCGTCGAGGACAAAATCTTCCAGGCTGTATTCTTGGTACTGATCCATGTTATAATTGTTTTCTAACTATACATAGGCAGGGAGTGCATTGGAATAATCAAAAAATTTCAAAAATTTTTAAAATAGGAGGAATGGGTGGAGGGAGGAAAGGACGATGGAGGCAATGGAAGAATGGAGCGGAATACCAAAAAAGCGCGTAGGTTGGCCTCACGACCGCCTCACAGGCAGTTGGCTACGAAGGCGCGGCCTGTTTATAGCAATTGCCCCCGCCCCGTGTGTTTTGCCCCGTAGGAGCATCCTGTTTATAGAAAATCAGTACGGAACATCCGATCGCCGCTTCGTAGGAGCATCCTGTTTCTAGAAAATCAGTACGGAACATCCGATCGCTGCTCCGTAGGAGCATCCTGTTTCTAGCAACAGCCGCCACCAAATTAATTTTGCCCCGGAGGGGCATCCTGTTTATGGAAAATCAGTGCGGAACATCATATCGCTGCTCCGTAGGAGCATCCTCATTGCTAGCAGGAGGCTCCTATGGAGCCAGGGAATTCATATATCCGACTTTGTGCTATAAACAGGGGGCCGCTCTGCGGCCATTATGTGAAAAGGCAAAAGTGAATCTTCGTGATTTTACACTGGCTGCCTGCCGGCGAATGGGGTGCATAAATCTGTGCTATAAACAGTGGGCCGCTCTGCGGCCATTATGTAAAATGGCAAAGATGAACCTTCCTGATTTCCCCAATGATCATGAACACCATACCTGATCGCTGGCAATGACCTACAATCTGTCTTTTAACTCCTGGATAGTTCTGTAAAGGAGATTTGCAACGGCTGGCCGCGAGATCCCCATTACCTGCGCAATCGCCTCATTATCCATACTTTCGAAGAAACGGAGGTAGATGATCTCCTGCTGGCGACGGGTGAGCAGGTTGATCTGCTGGTTGAGGCTTTGCAGCATGGCCTCATTGGTTTCTATCTCAATGATATGTTCTTCGATCGAAGCGTCGCTGCTGGCTTCGGCGGAAAAATCGAGTTCTTCGCCTTCATTGATCCACTGCTGGCGCTGGCTTTCCCGGTAGATCTTCCGCCGGAGCGATTTGAGGAGGTAGAATTTAACGAATGCCGTATCGCCGATCGTCTCACGCTTGGCCCAAAGCTCCATAAAAAGGTCCTGGATGCAGTCTTTCACAAACTCGCGATCGCGCGAAAACTTCGATCCGTAGCTGAAAAGGCTTTTGTAGTAGTGCCTGGCTATCTTCCCAAAAGCTTCGTCATCCCCGGCGCGAAACGACTTCCACAAGTCGGCGTCATCAGCATTGGTTTCGGGATGAGATTGCATTCAGGAGAGGTACGTCAGGTCAATCGGGACTGCAATCCTACGCCTTTTTATATAATTAAACAATTTTATTTTAGGAACAAAGCGGTCTGTGGCGGTAGCACGCATGTACAGAAAGAGAATACGATCCCTGCACGATTTCCTTTCATAAGCCGTTTAAATCAATACCACACACCCATGCCCCACTCGTTTCAGATGAAAACGCCTCCCTTTGCCCGGCTATTAATCGCTACCTTGCTGGCGTTTAATGCACATTTTTCCATTGCTCAAACAAATGCCCGGAAATCAATGCACGATTACGCAAGGCAACTCAAAGGAATCTTCATCCTTGACGGCGCTGAATGCGCAGGTTTTGAATTCACAGGCAAAGAGTTAGTTTGGCGAAATGAATCCGCATGTATGTATCCCGACACCTTCCTGCTTTACTGGACCGATTCCAAATCCTTTATGGCCAAGGAGAAAAGGCCTTCTTCTGGAAAGCCAACCAGAGCTCCACTTATCTGGTTCTACACGATCAAGGCATTTGACGGGCACAAGCTCATTGTGGATGAGCTCTGGACAGGCTGGGGACCTTTTAAAACAGAAAAGCAAACATTTCGGAAAGCAAACGAGTAGTTGAAAGGCCGGGTACCTCCGGACGCTCCTACTCAGAATGCCTTACTGACTACTGGTGGCCGCTATCGAGCCCGGAATTAAGCTTTACAAATAGAAAATCCCGTTGCTCTACTGACGAGAACAACGGGATTTATTATGCTTCTGACCGCGAGTCAATATCGGTTGGCGTCAGTCTCAGACAGCGACCAGGCTCTTAGTCAAAGGTATGTACGCCCGCTACGCCGCTGTTATTTCGGATACGACGGATGGCTTTTTACTTTTAGGATTTGTCGCAAATGGCGGTCTGTGTGGCCCCATTGGTAGATGAGTACCTGGTGCATGTTGCGCGGGTCGGGGGTGCCGGTTAGTTCGAAGATGGCCCGCATGTCGGCTTCGCTGGTGCGCACAAACGAGAGGCTTTGCTCCCGGCCGCGCAGGAAGAAGGTCAGGTTGTCCTTTCCTTTGATAAACCCGGTTGGCTTCGCTATTTCCGCGGCTTTGTGAGGGTTCGGCTCCATGATGAATTCCTGATAATAACTGTCTGGCCGCGTGGTTTTGATCAGCTCCGGCTGCGGTTTGTTCCTTGTCCCGATGCTAAGCTCTCTGAACCAGACAATCTCCCAGAGCGCCAGGTGCTCCACCACTTCCGCGATGGACCAGCGGTCGGGCGACTCTCGAAATGCCCATTGTTCGGGCGTGAGGTTTTCTGTTTCCTTCACTACCGCATCCCGTGTGCGGATCAACTGCTCGATGGTAGCCTGTTTGTCAGTCGCGGTCCAGAGCTTTTCCTGGCCAAAGCATTGCATAGCAACGCCGAGCCAAACCAATGTAAAAAGTGTGCTGATTTTCATCGCTTTTGTTTTGTGAACACCTGTTCCGCAACAAATGGTCGCTGGCTTTATTAATGATTGCCAGGACCATGGTCCGGAATATGGCCGCAATGCTATTCCTTTTTGCCTGGTTTAGCAATTTTGATTATCCAAAGGCGAAAAACTGGATATATTTAGTGATTATCAGTTATTTACCGGCAAATATCAGCGAATGGCGGCAGGTAGTATACGCCTCAGCGTCGGATTGTCGAGCAGGCTCCGTAAGCGGACCGAATCGGGATAGGGTATTTCAAACTGTGGCTTAGCAAGTGCAGACGGATCGTTGGTTTCCAGGTACCTGCGGACATTAGAAACCTGTTTCAGCGAGAGGCTGTGCGCCTCATAAACATTTTGCATATCGGCCTCCCGACGTGTGTAATGTCCGGTAATAAATACGACAAAAAAAACGAATCCCAGCCAGCTGACGTATCTGCGCTGCCTCATCGTAAGCTCAATAAAACGCGCTGCGAACCATGCATTGCCGATCAGGCCGGGAGTGAATAGCTCGGTGTAACGCGAAGACACGCTCCCCATCGACTGCCCGCGCCCATAGGCGATCGCGAATGCCTGCGCCAGCGACCATATCACGCACCCGGCCATGACGAGGTCTGCGCGGGATAACGTCCGGTTACGCAGAAGCCACGGTACTGTGCCCAGTGCCGGTAGCCACAAAATGATCGCAGCGGGCCAGGTGTTTGAAACAGGCCAGGCAAGGATGTACCGCAACGCTCTGAAAAGCTCTGAAACGGTGCGGGAGCGGTAAATCTGGTTGGCTTCGATCTGTGGCATCATGGCATATCCGGCCGCCGAAAGCGCCAGGAGCGCAACCAGCAGACCCACGTATTTCGCATTGACCTCTCGCTTTTGAAAACCCTGCAAGGCATACACACCCGCCGTCGCGAGGGGTGTAAGGATGCCCGAAGCCATCGTAAGCACACTCAGCCATGACAGCACAAGTACGCCGGTCATCGCCAGGAGGCTGTCGGGATAACGGGCGGCCAGTATGATGGCAAAAAGTGTGAAAATAATCAGGAAATAGAACTGGCTCTGAAATCCTACCAGCAGGTTTTCGAATGCAAATGGAAGTGAAAACTGAGCGATGATCACGATGAGGACCAGCCATCGAGGGCCGTGCAGCGCCTTTTGACGCATTAAAAAAAGCAGGATAATGAGCGGTATGCAGGTCGCCACCAGGATATTCACCCGCGCCTCGATGAGATTGTCCCAGCTACCCGTGCAACTGAAAATCAGCAGCGACAACAGCCGCGTGGGGAAAATGCGGTGCTCGTTGTGCGGCTGCCAGAGATCATGGAGATGCAGACGCCCTTCGATCCACGGCCTTAGCAGGTAGTCACCCTCCGCATCCCACTGGTCCCAGTAAGGCAGGCGGACGGCGAAGGTTTCCACAAAACTGAGCCGCATGGCCGCTATGACCAGCAATGTAAGTACCAGGATTAAAATTCGGCTTTGCGGCATATCATTCTAACACAATCATTCACCGCAAATTGCGCCATTTCTACAACAATATCCCCCTGTTTCGGCAAATTTCGATCATAAAAGCATTGCATGCCGGTCAAAGTTTCCCGACTTACCTACCGGTTCACGGCTGATTTCTTTTCAGGGCTTGCATAAACTGTAAGGGCGATTTGCCATATTCCTTTTTGAAGACCCGCGAAAAATTCGAACTGCTCTGCAACCCGACACGGTCCACGACTTTGTTGAGCGGGATGTCCTCGTGGGTCATGATCTGTATCGCTTTTTTCAGCCGGATTGTCCGGATAAAATCTGCGACCGACTGCCCGGTAATGCTTTTGATCTTTTGATACAACTTCGTCCGGCTGGTGTACAGGTGTTTGCACAGGAAATCGACGTCCAGCTCCGGGTCTTCCATATTGCTTTCAATCAATTCCAGCAGGGCCTGAAAAAATTCCTTATCCTTTCCGGAATGCACCAGTTCAGTAGCTTCCGACAGGTAGTTTTGGGTGAACCGCTGGCGCAGTTTTTCGCTCTGCTCGAAAATGTTGTGCACCGTCAGCAGAAGCAGATCAATGCTCAGCGGCTTTGCGAAATAGAAATCGGCCCCCGACTCCATTCCCTCGATCTTGCTCGCCAGTGCATCCTTCGCAGACAGAATGACAAACGGGATGTGACTGGTTTCAAATTGCTCCTTGATCTGCCTGCAAAGCGCTATACCGCTCATTCCCGGCATCATCACGTCGCTGATAATCAGGTCAGGCGTTTTTTCGGCCGCGATTTCGAGTGCGGTTTCGCCATTGGCCGCCTCGTAGATCAGGTATTGCTTGTCAAAAGTCTGTCTTAAAAACGCGCGCAGCTCTTCATTGTCCTCCACGAGCAGGATGCGCTTGCGGGTGGCCGGTGTCGTCTCCTGGATGCCGGTCGCGGGATCGGTGAGCGGGATCAGGATCGAATGGTCGGTCGCTTCCAGACGGACCCCTGGCTCCTGCCGCGACGGCGCACGTTCGCTTTCCGCCCAGTTCTCCTCGCCCAACGGGATCCCGATGATGATCTCGGTACCTTTATAATGCTCACTGTACACGTAAATGTCGCCCTTATGCAATCGGGTGAGGCTTTTGACGAGCGCCAACCCGACGCCCGAACCCAGGTGGTCGCGGCTGATACGATAGTAGCGGTCGAAAATCCGGGTAATGGTATCCCCGGAAATGCCGATACCCGTGTCGGCAACGCGGAAATACAGGTAGCGGTGCGCGCGATGCGTTTCGTTCAGCAGCCTGAAACCCGTTTCAAATGAGGGTTTGAACTGCCCCATATCCGTAAATACTTCCAGGGTGATCTCGCCGCCATCCTGCGTGTATTTAAAGGAATTATCGAGCAGGTTGAGCAGGATCTTTTCAAGTATCTGGGTATCGAACAGGCCTGTCAGCGGCCAGCGGGCATCGGTTTGGGTATGATCTGTCACCGTCAGTGTAATGTGCTTGCTCTGGGCTACGCTTTGAAATTCCGTCGCCAAATCTTCGCAAAACCGGCTGATCACCAATGGCTGCACCTGCAAGCGGATCAGGCTGTCGGACACCTTTTTAAAGTTCATGAGCTCGCTGATCAGGTTGATCAGCCGCCTGGCATTGCGAAGCATGAGCTGATACGAATGATCGAGCACCGGATTGCTGTTGTGGCTGATCAGATTTTCCAGCGGGCCGAGTATCAATGACAGCGGCGTCCGGAATTCGTGGGAGACATTGGTAAAAAACATGAGCTGCTGCTGGTAAAGCTCCTCCCGCTGCCGGTGCATTTCTTCCCGTTTCTGCTCCGCCACAGCCCGTACATCGATCTCCCTTTTCAACCGGAACCACCGCGCCTGATAAATATAAATACCGGCGAGCGCGGATACAAACAACAACAAATAGATCCCCCGGGCCAGTAGCGAGTTCCACCAGGGCGGCGTGATGACAATGTCCGTCTGAGCCGCTTCCCTTCCCCAGATCCCGTCGCTGTTGGTCGCCTCCACCACAAACCGGTAGTCGCCGTAATCGAGGTTGCTGTATGCGGCGGTCGGATTGTTGCCGTCGGTGTACTTCCATTCCTCGTCGAAGCCGGTGAGCTTATAGCGATACCGGCATTTGGTCGGATTTGCGAAATGCATGGCGGAAAAGCTGATCACAAAATTGTTTTGCAGGTGGTTGAGCTGCAATGGGCTGCCATATCCCGGCGCGTGCGCAATGCTTGCCTCCCCGCGCCCGTAAGCAGGCCGGCGGTTATTGATCAGGATGTCGGTCAGTCCGGGGCGGGCCGCGATCGTGTTGGAACGGATTTGTTCGGGATAAAAATGATTGAGTCCGTTGATCCCCCCGAAATACAACCTGCCTCCTGCGCCTTTGAACGACACCCGGATCTTGAAACTATTACCTTGCAAGCCATCGTGCTTGTCGTACCGGGTTATTCTGCCGGTCACAGGGTCGAGGCACAGCAATCCGTTCCCACCCAGCCAGACTTTACCCGCCCGGTCCAGTTCAATGGTCTCGACATCATTGAATACGCCCTCTTTTTCCCCGAACTGCCGGATCGTATGCGTATGATTCTTTCGGTGAAACGTAATGCGGTTTAATGCACCGCCGATCGTCCCGACCCAGTATGTACTGTCGTTCTGTTTCGCGATAGCGGAAGTATAGTCCGAGCTCAATGCATTGGGTGCTGAGGAGGCCCTGTACCGTGTCGTTTTACGGATGAGGCCCTGCGCATCCACGGCGATACGCTTCAGACCATGCCGGCTTGCTACCAGCAGCTCCGGCTCGCCTGGCTCCGCGAAGATGAAATGCCCCTCGGGATACTCCCGCACCTGATACCGCCCCATCGCGTCTTTCCAGATGACCCCGAAAGTTTCCAGGTTGCCAAACCAGATATTGCCATAGTAATCCTTCACCAGCGTCCCAACCGAGTAGGTCGGGAAGTGCTCCGAACCCGGCGGTCTAAGCAGGGTTTTCCGGTCGGGAGACAAGATCTCGATACCCGAAGCAGTTCCGATCCACAATTGCCGGTCATTATCCAATGCCAGCGCCATGACGACGTCACTTTGGAGACTTGCGGCAGTGCGGGTCGTGTAAGACCGGTAAGTCCCGGACCGCAGGTCATAATGGTTCAACCCGTTGGCATTGGTACCGATCCAGAGGTCATTTCCATCTTCGAGCACCGACCGTACGTTGCTGCCGGTAAGGGAAGCCGGATTGCCTGGTTCGTTCCGCATGGTGTAAAACAGCTTTTGGTTCAGGTCGCAATAATTAATGCCGCCGCCCGAAGTACCTGCCCAGAGGCAGTCGGACCGGTCGATGTAAATGCGGCTCACGACGCTGGTATTGAGACTGCTGCGCGAGCTTTGGTGATCGATCCGCTGTACAAAAGCAAGGTCGCGGTTCAGGCGGATCAATGCAGAGCCGGTATTCAGCCAATAGTCGGCGCCGCTGCTGACGGTGATGTCTTCGATCTTTCTGCATTCGGCACACGTAAAGCGCCTGGTTACACGCCAGGTTGCTGCATGATCAGCCCGGAACAGCTCCCGGTCGGTGGCGACCAGCAGGTTATTTTGCTTGTCAAAAAACACCCGTTGCAATGCACCTTCGGGTAGGCCCGCGACGGGTACTCGTATGAACCTGCGCTGCGTGTCGAGCTTCCAGAGGCCGTTACTGGTTGCGAAGTGCATTACACCGTGTTGATCGGGCTGGATATCGAAGAAGCGCAGGCCGGGCGGCGGGGTCCAGGCTATTTCAGTCAAAAAGCGGCCTTTAACCCGAAATAGCCGCACTTTATCATTGGCATAACCATAAAGCAGATCAGCCTCCGCCCGGACCATTTTCCACAACACCGGACTTTCCCCGGTATCCGCTACACTGAGATCGGTATAGCGCTCGGTTTGGGGATCAAACAACTGAAGGCCGTCCTCGGTGCTGAGCCAGATCCTGCCGTCACCGTCGGGACAGAGTCGGATCACGCGGTTCTTGAATGCATTGTGAAGCGGAACGTTGCTGTTGTAGAACTTCCGGACGGTATAGCCGTCGTACCGGTCGAGCCCAAAGTTGGTAGCAACCCAGATATAGCCCTTCGCATCCTGGACCACATCGTTGGCGTCGGTGTGCGACAAACCGTCGTCGACTGTCAGGTAGTTGAATTTAAATGGAAATGGCTGCGCTGAAACACTGCCGGTGGCCAGCAACAACAGGCAGCGGAACAAAAGATTGGTCCGGATTATATACAAACATTTCCTTCTCATAGCCGGGAACGTTCTGAACAGGGCGGGTTATCCCGCAAAAGGGTTTACTTCGGACTTCAAATTTACTGATAAAATACAACTACCGGTGGGTTTTGTACAGGTCTGCCAAGTACCGCGTCTGCTCGCCTGGAAGGGTCTTTTTGGCAGAAATGAACAAAGTGTCAAGAAAATTGAATGATCTGGCAAACAGCTAACGGAACGGAAAAGGTTATTTGCACCCCTCAGATAACCTGTTTTAATCAAATGGATCCGCTGAAAACCATACCGATTTTAGGTAAAAACCCTCTTGGACATGCTAAAATCTTTCCACAAAAAACCCTCACAAAATTACATTTCAAAAGACTTTACCTGGCCATCAGGCAGAGCTCGCCCTGGAAAGCGACGCTGGTGATGGACCTGACCACCAATCCCAATGCCAAAGATCCCGAAACGCTCGACGATTTCAGTGCATACCTCGGCGCTAAGGAAAAGCTTTCCGAGTTGCTGATCAACAGCAAGAACGCCTTCGGCCATTTGCAGGCCCGCTGGATCTCCGAGCTCGGCCACCAGCCCGACCGTCTGCGCATCATCTACGGCAAGGATCAGGACTTCATGGAGTACAACATCAAACTCACGCTCCTCGAAAGGGAGAAGGTCATGATCCAGGTCAGATAGCAAAAAAGGATCCGGCCCGCATTACTGCCGGCCGGATCCTTTCGCCTTTTTCCCGGCTAATGAACGACCCCGAGCTGTTTCATCATCGTCAGTTCGTCGGTAACCCGCCAGTGCTCGGCTATCTTCCCGTTTTCAATCTGCTCGATATTGATCTGGTTCACACGCACACGCCTGCCCGTGGGAGGTATCCCAAACAGCGTGCCGGTATGCGTGCCGGTCACAATGACCCTGGCCACTACCCGGTCGCGGGTCACGACCAGGTCCATGAGCTGGTAATGCAGGTCCGGAAAACCCGTGCGTAAAGCCTGCACGATCGGTTTCAACCCGGCAGGGCCGCGGGGCGGATCGGGTGTGGAAGGGGTGTGGTTGATGTAGTCCCGGGCCAGCAGCGTATCGAGCGCATCCACGCTGCCCTTGTTCCAAACCTCGTTGAAATAGGTTTCCACAATTCTTTTGTTGCGCGCTTCCGCATGGCCCTGCCCGACGCAGACCGGCGCCGGTAATGTCAGTAACGCGCCCGCCAATGCGGCAAAACATACCCGGGTTATTGGGCGGCGGATCGACGGTAATGGGAGGATTTGGGTAAAAAATCCCTTCTTAATGGCGAACGCTACTGTAAGCCTGGTAACGACGCCCATCCAAGCATGATTGGTACTAAAAATCCTGTTTTTCATTTGCTTTTACTGTATTGAAATTGCGTTGCAAATGACCGGGATACGGCAGGCGAAAAAATTCAACTAGTTGAAGAAATCAGCTTTTCCGCATTTTACTCCGGAGCATGCTCAGGAACACCGGCGTGATCCCCAGGTAAGCCGCTACCTGTTTGAGCGGAATGCGTTTTTCAAAGGCAGGATATTTACGGTTAAAGGCCAGATAGCGTTCCTCGGCGCTCATGGAGAGGTTCTGCTCAATGCGTTCAAGATGGGCAATGAATGCATTCTGCAAAATGAGCCTGAAAAACCGTTCGAATTTGGGCACGCGCTCATACAATATATCCAGATCCGGTTTCTGGATCTGCACCAGTGTGGTATCTTCCAGGGCTTCGATGTAGTAATGACTTTCCTGGCCGGTAAGGAAACTGAGCAGATTCCCCGTCCACCACCCTTCGACTCCGAACATCAGGATGTGCTCGGATCCGTTGGGATGAAGCGAGTATTCCTTCACACAGCCTTTGAGGATGAAGTTTTCAGTCCGGCACACTTCCCCCGGCCGTAGCAGGAAGTCCTTCTTTTTCAAATGCCTGACTTTGAAAAGCGAACGGGTTAGTTCTGTTTCCCATTCATCGAGCTGAATATGACGTCCGATGCTTTCGAACAGCAAGCTGGTATCCATGGGTTTGTGGTGCAAAAAAGCCCTGCCGGTTATTTTTCCTCAATATAACACGACAAGGCTTCTTCGCCACCACTTCGGGCGTTTACAATCGGCTCACGATTGTCACAACACTCCGCCCCTTCACAGGAATGCGGCCGTGCGCACCCAATACGCGCACAGGCGCCAGGTCACGTTCCGCCGAGGTTTCATACACCCCGCTTACGGTGAGCGCCTTACCGGATTGAAGCGACAGATCGATATCGTGCGCGTCATTGCCGTTATTTACGATTACCGTGACGAGTTCGTTGCCGGTGTTCCGGTAGGACGAAACCAGCAGGTCGTCGGTACCAAGACTGCTCGCTGCGTCCACGCGCACCGCACCCGGGCGCACGAAACGGCTGAAATTGCCCATCGCCCACAGCATTTTCGAAGACTGGAAATTGCCGTCCGTTTTGTTTTTATCAATGTACACCAGCCCATCCTTGTAGTCGTAGGGCGAAACCGATATCCACCAATGCCAGGCCGATGCATTGGCATGCACCAGGTCGCTATGGATCACTTTGGCAATGTAAAGGCCCGAATTAATCCCCAGATCACGGCCCTCGCCTTTGATTTCACCGTCGTTATCGCCGAGAATGCAGTACTCCGACATCCAGTATTCGAGCCCCGGCACCGTGGCCAGGCCCGCTGCCAGTTGTTTCCGTTTCTGCACGGCGTCCTTGTAGGGAGAAGTGGTGAAATAGCTGTGTCCCGAGATCGCCGGCAGCACATTGGCAAGGTTACCCACATAATCGGCGCCGTTTTTATCAAAGAACCCGTTGATCTGGCTGCTTCTTCCCGGGCGGTTATGTTCGGAATACAGATATTCGATCTGGCCGGCCTCCGCAATGTTGATCTTTGTAGGAAGGTTCTTTTTCAAAAGCGAAGCACTGAGCGAGCGGGTGATGGCTGCGACCTGGTTGTTGAAAAACGGGGTCCCCTCCTGCCCTCCGTCACTCCAGTCCCATTGCGGCTCGTTCACGGGGCTTACATATTGAAAGGTAATGCCGGTTTTCTTCCGCACGCCTTCGATGACATCCGCCAGGTAATCAGTGAATTTTCCGATCTGCGCCGACACGAGATTCGGCTGCGCATTGGTCGCGAAGCCTTTTCCATTCGCTGTAAACTGCACCGGCGGCGTATTGGGAAACAGCAAAAATTCAGTCACACCCCGATCTTTTGCCGCATTGAGAAACCACAGCTGACCAGCTTGCTTGTTCCAGTCGTAGCCGCCATCGTTCGCAAAAAACGACTCCGCGCGCCGCCATTCGTCGCGGATTCCGCTGGCATCGCCCTGCTCGGCGGTGCCCCCGCCCGCATTGAACCGCCAGAGCGACAGTCCGATGCCTTTCGCTCGCCCGTCGGCCAGCGTGTCGCGGCTGAACAGCAGATCAGCAATGGCACTTTTCTTCGCGGCCGGCCAATTCCCCACAAACTGGCACGCCCAGGCGTCCGACCCTCCGAAATGCCGGATGGTCTGGTAGGTTTTCGAGGGATCGACTGTGATCGTGACGGCGTCGGCCGGGCCCACCGACTGTCCGGCGGGTTCTGCGCCGTGGCAGCTCATGATGCCATGCAGCAGCAGTCCCAGGGAAAGTATCCCCGGAAATGGTTTTTGAAAAAATTCCATGAATCAGAAGTCAGGGATTGGATATAAAAAAATAACTCCCGGCGATGGTGCGCCGGGAGCGTAGGTTTGGATTAATAGCCCGGGTTCTGTTCGAGCTGGTTGTTAGACGCCTGGATCTCCGCCCGCGGGATCGGCAGCCAGTATTGCTTATCCGCAAAGGTGCGGCCTGTGAGAGCCTCCTTTCTGGTGTAGGTAAACGCGGAACCGCTTTTACCGATCTCGATACCGTAAGCCGGTACATTTTCGGTCGTTTTCGCGATTTTCCAGCGGCGCACATCATAGAAACGGTGTTCCTCGAACGCCAGCTCGATGCGGCGTTCGTTACGGATACGTTCGCGCATCTGCGCTTGTGTGAGGCCGGCGGGCAATGCGGGCATCGCTACCCCTGTGCGCTGGCGGATGGCGTTCACCGCCGCATAGACGGTCGCATCCGGGCCCGAAGCTTCGTTCTGCGCTTCGGCATAGTTCAGCAGGATCTCCGCGTAACGGAAGTAAATCCACGTTTGCGTACCGGCCACGTCCCACGGATTGTCGATCGGCAGGTTATCGTTCATGAATTTCCTCAGGTAATAGCCTGTTTTCGAAGTATTCCAATTCGACGGACCGTCCTTGCTGTCCTTGCCGCCCGGGGTGAAAGTCTCGATCGTGCTCGACCGGTACGATGCCCCATTGTAGAGGATCGTCGCGTAGAAACGGGGATCGCGGTTTTTGTAGGGCTCTTTTGGATTATAGCTGGTGTTGGCATCGGTAATTTTCGTTCCGTCCATCATTTCGTAATCGTCCACCAGGTTCTGAACCGGCACATTACCGCCCCAGGCATTGTAACTGTTCGGGCCATTGGATATTTCGAGACAAACGTGGCGCGCGCCGACAGCGTACAGTCTTCCAAAAATGATCTCGGAATGGTCTGGCGTGATGAATAGGTTGGCATAACCACCGGTGTACAGGCTGTATTTGTTCAAATCCATCACCGCTTTGGCTGCGGCCGCCGCCTGCTGCCAGGTAGCCGCGTTGTACAATGGGCTGGCGCCGTAAAGCAGCAGTCTGGATTTCAGCGCCAGCGCGGCTCCTTTGGTCGCCCGGCCCAGCTTCCAGGCCGCATTGTCGTTAGAGGCTGGCAGCAATGCGGCAGCTTCGTCAAGCTGTGCCACTGCGTAATCGATACCCGCTTTGATATCCGATCTTGCAAACAATTCGGGGCCGGTGAGGTCGTCGCTCACTTCATATACCTTGTCACCCAGCAACACTACCTTCCCGTAGTTGCGGATCAGGTCATGGTAGCGGAATGCGCGGATAAACTGCAATTCTCCTTTCAAACGGCTCCTTTTTCCGGCGCTCATCGGCACCTTGTCGATGTTGGCCAGGGCATAGTTGATCTCCCGGATACTGCGGTAGCTGCGTCCCCAGAAGGTTCCCGCGATCCCGGTGTTTTCCGGAGCGATCTGCCCGCGCTGGATGAGCCAGGTGTTGTCGTCGTTATTGTAAATGGACTCATCGGTTACCGACGACCACAGTGCGTACTCGAAACCGCGTCCGAAGCCGGGCAATGTGCCTTCCGCTTCCTTTTCGGTCAGCCTGGTGCCCATGTAGCGGTTGGTGACGTATGCTTCAAAGAGCACGGAGTCGGACAGAATGGAGGCGTCCGAAACGCGGTCGGTCGGAACGATGTCCAGAAAATCCTGCTGGCAGGCAAACACGGTCACGAGCATTGCCGCAGCCAGGGATGGTAATGTAAAACGCTTTATTCTTTTCATGTCAATCATGATTTGCATTAGAATTTAATGTTGAGGCCCAGGTTCAGAATGCGCTGCTGCGGGTAGAACTGGCCGCTGCCGTTGTTTCCTTCGGGATCGTAATCTTTCACGCCGGTGATGGTGAACAGGTTGAAGGCGCTGGCATAAACCCGCAGCGATGAGATCCTGATCTTCGAAAGCGCCTCCTTAGGCAGGGTATAACCCAGCTCCACGTTCTTCAGACGGACGAAGGATGCATTGTTGAGCCAGAAGTTGTTCATATACAGGCCACCGTTGATCGACGAGGAAGCACGTGTATCGACCCGCGGATAGCTGCCGTCGGGATTGGACGGGCTCCACCGGTTGTCGGCCCAGCTGCTGTAAAAGTTACCTACCTGCCCCGATTCCGGCAGCACATACTGGCTCACCATGCCCTGTCCCGCAAACACCATAGAGATGTCGAACGCACTGTAACCCGCATTCAGCACCAAACCGTAGGTCAGCAAGGGCACATTACCGTACTTGCTACGCACCTGGTCGTCGGCAGTGATCTTGCCGTCCCCGTTGTAGTCTTCCAGGATCAGGTCACCTGTCCGTGCGCCTTGTACATGCGGGAATTTATCCAGATCCGCCTGCGTACGGAAAATACCGAGGGTATTATAGGTCAGGTAAGTGTACAAAGGTCCGCCTGTCTGACGCTGGTAATCCAGCGCGCCGGGTGCCTCGTCGATGAAAATGATCTTGCTTTTGGCGTAGGTCACATTTCCCGAAATGTTGTAGCGGAACTTGCCGTTGTGGTTGTAGCCCAATGTAGCTTCAAACCCGCTGTTGTTCACTTTTCCGAGGTTTTCGTCGGGCACGAGGGGCGTATTGTCGTTCGTTTTGTAAGGGTTTACGATACCCGACGTGTTGGGCACCGAGGCTCCTCTCGCTGCGAGGATATCCGATCTTTTCTGATTGAAATAGATCACTTCCACATTGAAGTTTTTCAGGAATACCGCATTCAGACCGATATCCAGCTTTTTCGATGTTTCCCAGGTGATGTTCGGGTTGGCAAGCTTGGTAAGGTCGATCCCCGGAGATATCACACCGGAACCCAGCACGTACTGGTTCACGAACGAGTAGTTGTTGTAAAACTGGAACTGTCCTACATTATCGTTACCCAGCGTACCATAGGAAGCCCGGAATTTCAGGTCGTCGATAAAGCGGACGCTGTTTTTGAACCAGTCCTCCTCCGAAATACGGTAACCTGCCGACACCGAGGGGAAAAACCCGTATTGTTTGCCGCTCGGGAAAATAGACGAGCCATCCACACGTGCCTGTACCTCCGCAAGGTATTTTTCATTGAAATTGTATGCCAAACGGCCAATGTAGCTCTTGCGCGTGAAGTTGTAGCTTTTACCCGAGTTGTTTTTATCGGTTGCCGCCGCGCCGCCCTGGGAGAGTTCGGGCGTGGATGCCGTCGGGAAGTTGATCCGCGATGCCCCGAAAGTCATCTCGTTGCGTTTGTTCTGCTCATAGGCGACAAATGCATTGATATTGTGCTTTCCGATTGTTTTGAGGTAGTTCAACCGGATGTTCTGGGTAAGGTTCGTCAGGTTCACCTGTGACTGGGAGAGCGAGGCTGCACCCGCCGATCCGCCGGTCACCACACTGGAATAAGCGCCGGTCGCCTTATTGTAGTTGTAAAGCGTGTACGGGATGCTGAACGTCTTCGTAAAGTTGAACGATTTATCCACGGAATAGAAACCATCCACAGACAGGCCATCCACGAAAGGCAGCTCATAACTCGCCCGCAGGATACCGTTGAAAATAGAAGTCGGATTGCTGTTGGTCCCGCCCATATCAGTACCCAGCACTGCCGGGTTGCTGTTTTCAACGCCGGTCGAATAGTAACCGTTCGGAAAGCGTGCATTGACGGTCGGGTATGCCCGGTAAATGGAACGGAAAGTGTTTTCTGCCGAGGAAACCGGGAAGTTGCGGTTCTCCTGACGTCCCGAAAGGCCGAGGCTAACCTTAAAGTCCTTCGTTACATTGGCATCGATATTGGACCGGAAATTATACTGTTTGTATTTGGTAGCGCCGTTTTTATACAAACCATCCTGGTAAATAGTCCCCAGAGACACGTAATATTTCACATTGTCGGTACCACCGTTGATGCCCAGGTTATGCTGGTTTTGCAATGCAAAGTTTTTGAGCGTTTCTTTCTGCCAGTTCGTGTTGGGATAATTAAGCGGATCTGAGCCATTGCGGAACTTCTCGATCTCATCCGCCGAGTAGGTCTGGTTCATGCCGCCGGTCGGGTTGTTGTAATAGTCGATCTCATTCGCGATCGTCGCATAGGTAGCCGCGTCCGCGAGTTTGGGTAGGCGGGTGGGCGACGAGAAACCCTGGTTGAAGCTGTAAGAGATCACAGGCTTGCCGGTCGTACCCCGTTTGGTCGTTACCAGGATCACCCCGTTGGCCGCACGGCTTCCGTACACCGCCGCCGAAGCGTCTTTCAGGATGGATATGCTTTCGATATCGTTCGGGTCGAGGCGTTCGAGCCCGCCGACCTGGCCGGGAATCCCGTCCACCACGATGAGCACGTCGCTATTGCCGGTCGAGGCGAAGCCGCGTATCGTGTACGTCGATCCGTCATAACCTGGCTCGCCGCCCCGGTTATTGGCCACAAAACCTGAGAAACGGCCTGCGAGCGAGTTGGAAAGGTTAGGCTGCGGGCTCTTGACGATGTCGGCGCCCTTTACCTCCGAAACCGACCCGGTCAGTGTCGCCTTCTTCTGGGTGCCGTAACCCACCACGACGATCTCTTCCAGTGTTTTGTCGTTCGGGGCCAGCTTCACATCCAGCTGCGAACGGTTGCCGATCGCGATCTCCTGATTGAGGTAGCCGATATAGGTATACACCAGCGTACCGTTGCCGTCAGGGACATTCAGCGTATACTTGCCGTCCACGTCGGTGGTGGTACCGGTCGAAGTCCCTTTCAGGATCACGCTGGCGCCCGGCAGTCCTTCCCCGTTTTCGGAAGTGACCGTGCCTTTCACCGAAAACGCATTTTGTGCCATCGCGCCTAAGGATGACAGCACGAGCATCAGCGACCAGCAAGCGGCCTGTAAAGCCACCTGGAAAACGGGTCTGACGGTCTCACCGGATAGCCGACAGCCTACCGGGCCTTTGTAAAAAGTTCTTTTCATACAAGCAGTAAAGTTGGGATAATTGGTTGCCGGATCAGTTCATATCAGCAGCGGGCAGGGGAACTGATCACGACAGCCTCGAATCTTGAAATAGTCATAGGACGGGGTGCCGCTCGCCGCTTTTTATAAATTGATCAATCAAAAGTAGGACTATTTCAACCTGACTATGGGGGGACATTTTCGCATTAAAAGGGGGGTGAATCCACAAAAAATGCCTGATTTTATTAGAATCAGGCATTAATAACTGTGGAAACTCCAATTAATGAGGTCAGCGGGCCGATTTCTTCCTGAAAATGTCCTTGTCGATCGTAATGCGCTCGTGGAAGGGCTTTCTGAATTTCTTCACATAATCGGAAGGCTTCATCCCGAACAATTTCTGGAAGTGTTCGCGGAAATAGCGGATGTCGTTGATCCCGACACGAAAGGCAGTTTCGCTGATGGTAATGTCGGTCGTGATGAGCAGCTGAGCCGCCTTGCGCAGCCGGATAAAACGGATAAAGCTGGCGGTCGACTGCCCTGAAATGGACTTGATCCGGTTGTAGAGCGTGGAATGACTCATCCCGATCTCCGAAGCCAGCATTTTGATATTGAATGCCTCGTCGGTGAGATGGTTTTCTACAATGCGGATACATTCATTCAGGAACTCCTTGTACTCGGCCGAAATCTTGAAGTCGCTGGTCTGCAGGGTGATCTCGTTGTAAAAATACCGTTGCAGATCATTCCGGTTGCGGAGGATCGAGGCTACCCGGGCCACGAGCAGGTCCTTGTCGAAAGGCTTGCTGATATAATCGTCCGCTCCGCCCTCGATCCCTTTGAGCCGTACGTCCTGAGAAGTGCTTGCCGTGAGCAGGATCACCGGAATGTGGCTCAGAGCCATGTCCAATTTCATCTGGCTGCATAATTCAATGCCGGAGGTCCCTCCCATCATGACATCGCTGACGACGATATCAGGCAGGTGTTTCCGCACGAGTTCAAGGCCTTCCTCCCCGCTGGCGGCTTCGAACATTTTGTATTTTCCTGAAAAAATAGTCCCCAGATAGCCCCGGATCTCCGCGTCGTCGTCCACCACGAGCATGGTGTGACTTTCTGCGGCGGGCTCTTTCATATCGAGTAGTTCCGCCTGCCAGTCGGCCAGAACGGGTGCCGTGGCCGGCATCGCGCCATCCGACAGTTCTTCGAGCAGCACCGAGTCACGCGCCTCCCCGCTCCGGCCGTTCGGGATCAGTTCGGGATGGCTTTTCGGCAGCCGCACATAGAAAGTAGTCCCCCGGTCGAGCTCAGATTCATACCGTAATTGACCAAAATGGTTTTCGACAAAGGTTTTTGCGAGATAAAGGCCAATGCCAAAGCCGCCCTTGGCAGCAAAACGCCGGTCGGCATACTGATGGAACACCTTGAAAATCCCCTCCCCCGCATCCGCCGGGATTCCCGGCCCGGTATCGCTCACGACGATCTCTACCTGATCGTCCCGGTCGCGTATTTCCACGGAGACGGTTCCGTGTTCAGGGGTAAACTTCAATGCATTGGAAATGAGGTTGAAAATTGCGATTTCGATCTTTTCCCAGTCGCACACCACTTCCAGGCCGGGATCGGGAGAGGTCAGTTCGTAACGGATATGCTTCTGTTCCGCCTGGTGCAAAAAGCATTGGTACACCTCCGTAACGAGCTGTGGCAGGTTGTGAACGGCCGGTTTGAGCCGGTCGGTCTGTTGATCGGCCTTCCGGAACAGCAGCAGTTGGTCCACCAGACTGAGCAGCCTTTTCGCATTCCGGTAAATAATATGCATACTCGCCGTCGCTCCGGCGGCGGGCGGACGGTCGGGCGCTTCCGCGCTCTCCTGCATCATTTCACGTATCGGATTGATGATCAGCGTCAGGGGAGTCCGGAACTCGTGGGATACATGGGTAAAAAACGAGAGTTTTTTCTCATTGATCTCCTTTTCCTGCCGCGTTTCCAGATGTGCCAGCTGCACCTCATACTTCATCTTCTCCTGCCCGAGCTTGTATTGCTGATAGTAATAAAGTATCAGCCCGACCGTCAGCACGTAAAGCAGATAAGCCCACCAGGTGCGGTACCAGGGCGGCAATACGCCGATCGCGAGCGAAGCATGGTCCTCAAACCATATCCCGTCCTGATTTGCGACCTTCACTTTAAACGTATAATTGCCGGAGGGCAGGTAGCGATAGGTGGCGGAACGTTCGTTCTGGACGTAGTTCCATTCCTTATCGAGGCCTTCGAGCATGTACGCGTAGCGCGTGAGCTCGGGATAGGCGTAATTGAGCGCCGTGTAGTCGATTGAAAAAATGGGCTGATCCGGTTGCAACACAAATCTTTCCGCATTCCGGAGGTAATCATAGAGCGAATAGGCTTCGTTGGGTTCCTTGTCGCCTCTTTTTTTCTCCCCAAAAACACGCAGTCCGCTGATCATTACCCTCGGCTTGTAACGCGAGGCCTGTACCTGCCTGGGATAGAACAGATTCCAGCCCTCGGTGCCGCCGAAACACAGAAATCCCTCCCCGGGATCGTAAAGCGCCGAACCGGGGTTGAACTGCCCGCCCTGCAAACCATGACTGGTATCAAAATTTTCAATGGAGCCTGCCGCCGCGTCGATCCGGGACAGTCCCTTATTGGTACTCACCCACACCTTATCTGTACTTTCCGGCTGGATCGCATTGATCACATTGCTGGCCAGGCCTCTCTTTTCATTGAAGTAACTCACCTTTTTGCCGCGCGTGTCGTACAGCAGCAGCCCATTCCCCTCGGACCCGATCCACAGCCTGTCCCGACCGTCCATGTACAGGGAAAAAATGATGCGGTTGGACAAATACGGTTCCTTTCCAGCCTCATTGAACCAGGAAACGAACTGCATGGTCTTCGTATTCAAATAATTAAGCCCTCCACCATAAGTCCCGATCCACAGGTTGCCATAGCGGTCTTCAGTGATGGCCCGGACATCGTTGGCATCGATCGAGCTGTTGGATGGGATGAAGTTCCTGAACTTTCCTGTTTTAGGATCCAGCAAGCTAAGGCCTCCGCCATTGGTCCCCACCCACAGATTCTTCCGGCGGTCCTGGTAAATGGCCCGCACGTCATTCCTGCCCAGTGAAGAAGGGTCCGACGGATCGTGACTATACTTGACAAAACGGTCCGTGGCGGGATCGTAACGGAAAAGCCCTTTGGAATAAGTACCGAACCACAGCTGGCCGTCTCGGTCGCGGTGGGCGGCTATGACGGCCCCGTCGGGTAGCCCGCCCGGCATTGCCGATGGTGCGTAATGGCGGATGACCTCTCCTGTGCGGGACGTTTTGTAGATACCGTCGCCGTCGGTCCCCAGCCACAGATTTCCGTCGCGGTCCGCGCACATCCCGTAATACCGCAGATAGCTTTCGGCTCGGGAATCGACGATTTTTTGCTCAAACTTCCGGAATTTCTCCGGTATACTGCTGATCAGATAGGCGCCTTCCCCGTAGGTCCCCAACCAGACATTCCGGTCCTTATCGATAAAAAGCGATTGCACGGACCGCTGCGTAATACCTTTATTGTCCTTATCCCGCACCTGTTCAAACACCAGTTTGGCGGGCGGACGGGCGGCAACCTGTGCCAAATCGAGCCGGTAAAGGCCCCCGTCCTGCACCCCTACGAGCAGGTGCTGCTGATGATCTTCCAGCAGCGAAAGGTAAATGTTGCTGTTGTGAAAGGTATTGATATGCAAATCGTAGAACCGCGATTCGTCGCGTTTGAAAAGGATCAGTCCTCTGGAAGATGCGATCCATACATTGCGCAGATGGTCCTCGTAGATCGCATTGATGCGCGCAGAAGGGACATTCCTCAAATCAAGCGGGACCCGGGTCATCCGGCCTTTTTCTCCTCTTTTCCAAACTTCGATCCCGCTGTCGCGCGAGCCGAGCCAGAGCAGGCCCTGGGAATCCTCGAAAACGCTCAGGACGGAGTTGGTGAACAGGCCCGGGAGCGACTGCTGGTTGTAAAAGGCAAACTGGCGCGTCGCGGTATTGAACGAAGCGAAGCCGGAACCGTTGAGTGCCAGCCAAAGATGATCGCCACTTCCCTGACTGATGTCGCTGACGTCATTGCCTGCACCGCTTTTCTGGTGGTAGGGCTTGTAGCGGTTAAACTTCTGCTCCGCGGGGACGAACTCAGCGATCCCTTCGCGCGAGGACACCCAGATGGTGCCGTTTTTATCGCGGATAATGGATTTGACATAATTACCCGGCAAACTGCGTGGATCGGTGTAGTCGTATCTGAAGTTTTTAAACGCAGTACCGTCGAACCGGCTGACGCCGTCACCGGTAGCGAACCACATGAGGCCGTCCTTGTCCTGAACAATACTGTTGACAACGCCGAACGATAACCCCTCGCGGATCGAGTACCTCAATACACGCCCCATGGCATTATCAGCGGCCAATCCCGTCCCGAATGCACAACACAACATGAAAAGGCAAATCAGCGACGTCCCTGAAACTCCGCCGTACATCCGCCGCGTGTCAACATTTTTTTTCATATTTATCCGGAAGGGAGCATTCATTTCCAACCGCTTTCAGCAGAAGCGGAACTTCAAATATAATTTAAAAAAGGGAAGAAACCGGGGCCGTCCGCCGATGCAGGGGCACTGCCGTAGCCCGGACGGCCTCGCTCGCCGGACGGGCAATGCCGGTAACGCTGCCATACCGGATTTTCTTTCAGTATGAGAGACCATTAATCTACTTTTGAACAAATATTGACAGCACAACCCTTAACATGGACCGCAAAACAATACGCATTAAAGATATCGCGCTCAAAGCCAAAGTCTCTCCCGGAACCGTCGACCGGGTCATTCATAACCGGGGAAGAGTTGCCGAAAAAGTAAGGATCCGCATTCAGAAGATCATCGACGAAAGCAACTACGAGCCTAACCTGATGGCCCGGGCACTGGGGTCCAAAAAGCAATACAACTTTGCAGCCCTCATCCCCGATCACCAGGTGGATTCGTATTGGCTTGCGCCCAAGACCGGTATCGAAAAGGCCGCTGCCGAATTGAAGCAGTTCGGTGTGTCGGTGCAGCAGTTTATTTTCAATCCATACGATGCCGGCGATTTCATCGCAAAAGCAGAAGCGCTGACGGACGCACGCCCCGACGGGATCTTTCTTTCCCCTATTTTTTACCACGAAACGCTACCGCTTTTTGCGCGGTGGAAAGAAGCGTCCATTCCTTTTGTGCTTTTCAACACCGAGCTCTCGGACCACGGGCCTTTGAGCTATATCGGGCAGGACTCCTACCAGAGCGGCAAACTGGTGGGAAAGCTGATGCATTACGGGCAGTCGGAGCCCTGTGCGATCCTGATCGTCCACATCGATGAGAAGATCGATAATGCAGCCCACCTGCTTAAAAAAGAGGAAGGGCTGCGCGACTATTTCAGTCAGCATGGCCCGGCATTCCGTATTACCACCACCGAACTGGACAGTTCCGATCAGGAAGTCTTTAATGCGAAGCTTCATGATGCCATCGGCGCGATTACCGATCTGCGGCATATTTTCGTGACCACTTCCAAGGCCCACCTCGTGGCAGCCGAGCTCGAAAGGACACAACGCGACGACATCCGTATCATCGGGTATGACCTCGTGCCTGCCAACCTGCATTACCTGGAAAAAGGCAGCATCGGATTCCTGATCAATCAGAACCCGCAGCGGCAGGGATACCTGGGCATCCGCCAGCTCGCCGACGCCCTGGTGTTCCGGAAAACAGTACCCAGGCTGAAATTTCTCCCACTGGATGTGATTACGATCGAAAACCTGCGCTACTATCTGGAAGAAGATGTCAAAACGACCGCGGATGAACTGTTGTAATTACCGTTGTGAAAAGCTCGGAAGTGCCATTATGTAACCGATAATTGACATTTAGTAAATCAACGAAATTAAATTTCATTAAAAGTGTGTACGCACACACTTTTATTTGGTAGTTTCGTTTAATGAAACTGACACTCTCCTTTCTACTGATCGCAACGCTGTCGTTCCACCTTGCCCCCGCACAGGAACTTCCTTATGTTTCCGGCCGTAATTCCTGGAATGCCGACTCTCTCGGTAACTCCCGCGCGGTGGTCGATGTGAGCCAAAAAGTCGCCGCCGTGAAAACGGTGATCGATTGGAGACGGCGAGACCACCATACCGACAGCGAGGTGATCGTCGTGGACAGTGCTACCGGTCACCGGATACTGAATGTAAAAACGGGAGCGGTAAGCCGCGAATCCGGGGAAATCAGTTTCGAACCGGTATCTGGACCTGGTACCTACTATATTTATTACCTGCCATTTAAGGTGAGCGGCCGCGCCAACTACCCTGTTGCCCATTACCTCAAACGCACGGAAACCGCCTCCGCAGCCTGGCTTGGAGCATTGAAGGGGAACGAGCCGACGGTGAAGGTGCGCCATATCGAAGCCGTCGATGCTATGAACAGCTCCTACCCCATGGAAGTCATCGCCAAAGCGACGGAAGTGAAGACGCTCCTCGCCGCGAATGCCACACGGAAATACCTGGTATTCGCAGAAGACCGCCTGCACCCGATCCGGATGACCGATGACCTGCCGCAGCGCTGGATCATCAAAGGAGCCAACAAGGCATTCAGCGACCAGGCCGGTCCCGGCGAAAACTTCACATTTCAAGTAGGCGTATACTCATCATCGTTAGATCTAAATAACGTTCGCATCCGGGTCTCGGACCTGCGCAGCGGCCCGTCTTCCATTCCTGCAAAAGCATTCTCCTGCCTCAATACCGACGGTATCGGCTGGGACGCCAGGCCTTTGCGGAAACAGGTTTCCATTGGCAAGGGCAAAGTGGGCGCATTATGGTGCCTGGCCGACATTCCCGCAGGCACGCCGGCGGGCACATACAAGGGAAAAGTCTATATATCAGCCGCTAATGCGCCCGAAACCGCATTGGATATCACATTGCAGATCGCCGGTCCTGCGCTTGCCGACAAGGGCATCAGCACCCCCTGGAAACAGACCAGGCTCGCCTGGCTCAATTCGACAATGGCGCAGCAGAACGATGTGATCAGTCCTTACATCCCGCTGCAACGGCAAGGCAATGCGATTTCGCTCCTGGGCCGGAAATTTACGATCGGTAGCAACGGCCTCCCCGAACGCATTGAAACCTACTTTACACCCGAAATGACAGGTCTTTCGGCGAGCCCGAAAAATATATTGCAGTCACCGGTGCAGTTCGGAGTGAAAACGAAACGCGGAATTACCGGAAAATGGACCCCAAAAGGACTTCAATATACCGAACAGGCGCCGGGCACCATTGCGTGGACGGCTTCAAGCACGTCGGCGCACCTGCGTATGGACGTGACCGGCCATATCGAATTTGATGGTTTCGTAGCCTATGATGTGAAGATGACCGCGCTGTCCGATGTTGCGCTGGAAGACATCTATATGGACATCCCCATGAGCCCGGGAGCGGCCCGCTACATGATGGGGCTCAATCTGAAAGGTGGCAAAAGGCCTTCCTCGTATGACTGGAAATGGGAAGTGGCAACCAAAAACCAGGACGGTGCATGGATTGGCGATGTGAATGCGGGACTCAATTTTTCCCTGCGCGACGAGCATTATGTGCGCCCGCTGAACACCAATTTCTACCTGCAAAAACCCTTGCTCCTGCCCACTTCCTGGGGCAACGGCAATAAAGGCGGTATCCGGCTTTCGGAAAAGGACGGCCAGGTCCTGGTCAGAAATTACAGCGGCGACCGCACGATGAAAAAAGGGGAAAGCCTGCATTACAATTTTACATTGCTCATCACGCCATTCCATGCCCTGGACACCGATGCGCAATGGAAAACCCGGTTTTACCATCGCTTCAACGACCCCGATTCGATCCGCTCAAAAGGCGCTACGATCGTGAACATCCACCACGCGACGCCCATTAATCCCTACATCAACTACCCTTTCATCGAACATCAGGCGATGAAGGAATATATCGACCGGGCGCACCGGAATGGTTTGCAGGTCAAAATCTACAACACCGTCCGTGAACTTTCCAACAGCGCCTACGAAATGGCTCCCCTGCGCAGCCTGGGCCATGAGATCTTCTCGCCCGGTAAGGGACTGGGCTACGCCTGGTTGCAGGAACACCTGGGCGACGACTACATTGCCGCCTGGTATGTGCCCGAAATCAAGGACGCCGCCGTCGTGAACTCGGGTATGAGCCGCTGGCATAACTACTATGTGGAGGGCATGAACTGGCTGACGCAAAAAGTGGGTATCGACGGCATTTACCTGGACGACGTAGCCTTCGACCGTACGACCATGAAAAGGGTGAAACGCGTTTTGACCCAAAACAATCACCCCGGATATATCGATCTGCATTCGGCCAACCAGTACAACAAGAACGACGGCTTCAACAACAGCGCCAACCTGTACATGGAGCATTTTCCTTACCTGAACCGTCTGTGGTTCGGTGAATACTTTGATTATGAACAAAATAACCCCGACTTTTTCATGACGGAGGTGTCCGGCATTCCTTTCGGGCTAATGGGCGAAATGCTGGAAAACGGCGGCAACCCGTGGCGCGGACTGATCTACGGGATGACCAACCGCATGCCCTGGAAAGAAGGCAGCGACGCCCGGGCCATCTGGAAAGTGTGGGACGCATTCAACATGCAGGGCAGCCGGATGCTCGGTTACTGGACAGAGAACAATCCGGTAACGACGGATCAGCCACAGGTACTGACTACCAGTTATGTGCAAAACAAGCGCGCCCTGGTCTCCATTGCGAGCTGGGCGGCAGGCGATACAAGCTTCCGGCTCCGCATCGACTGGAAAAAATTGGGCATCGATCCGCAGAAAGCGCAAATCGTAGCACCCGAGATGGCCAACTTCCAGCCCGGTGCCGTTTTCGACGCTTCACAGGCGATTCCTGTAACCAAAGGTCACGGATGGCTACTGATTATTTCGGAAAAGCCCTGATCAGTAAAATAGCGTTTCACCATTTTATTTTCCAGTAAAATTTTCTTCCAAACTGGCAAAATGCAGGAATTTTAGTTTTATAGTGTGTACGCACACATTTTGTTTTTTACATTTGTTTCAACCTATATTCTATTCAAAATGAGCGCATTTGACGGGGGCTGCCAACGGGCGTCTTTTCCCGTCCGGAAGAGTATTGTATGTTAACCCCAAACCACCAATTCCCTATGAAGTTAAAGTCTTTACTGAGTTTCATTCTCGTCACGCTCCTGGCACTCGGAAGCAGCTTCGCGCAGACCGGCGAGCTACGCGTTTCCGGCCGGGTCACCGACGCCAAAGGTGCCGAAATCCCCGGCGCCAACGTGTCGCTGGCGGGCACAACCTCCGGTGTGATCACCGACGCGCAAGGCAAGTTCTCACTCGCGGTACCCGGCAGCCAGTCCGTGCTGCGGGTGTCTTTTATTGGTTATAAAACAGCTGAAATCACGGTCGGCAACCAGACGGTCTTCAACGTGACGCTCGAAGAAGATTCCAAAACCCTCGAACAGCTTGTGGTAGTGGGTTACGGAACGCAAAAGAAAAAGGACCTGACGGGAGCTGTCAGCTCCATTGCCAGTGAAAGCCTCAACCTCGGCGGAGCCACTTCCAACGTGGCGCAGGCGTTCCAGGGCCGTGCGGCAGGTGTACAGGTAAGCCAGTCGAACTCGGCACCGGGCGGTACCACCGTGGTGCGTATCCGCGGCGGTAACTCCATTTCATCCACCAACGAACCTCTTTACGTCGTCGACGGCTTCCCTTCCGAAACCGGCAAGGACATTAACCCCAACGATATCGAAGACATCCAGATCCTGAAAGATGCGTCGGCAACGGCCATTTACGGGGCGCGCGGTGCCAACGGGGTTGTGATCATCACCACCAAAAGAGGGAAAGCGGGGAAAGCACAGGTAGTTTTCGACAGCTACTATGGCGTGCAAAAGGTGAGCAGCAGCTATGAAAAAATGACCGGTTTGCAGGCGATGCAGATCACCAATGCCAAAAACGCGGAAAAAGGCCTGCCCGCATTGTACACACCTGCCGACCTGGCAAGCGGTATCAATAACGACTGGTTCAAACTGGCTACCCGCAATGCGAGCGTGCAGAGTTACAGCGTGACCGCCAGCGGTGGCAACGACGATACCCGCGTGGCGCTGTCGCTCAACTATTTCGCGCAGGACGGTGCATTGAAAAATACCGACTATGATCGCTATTCGGTGCGTCTGAATGCCGACAAGCAATTTGGTAAGCGCTTCAAAATGGGCGCCAATGTGTACGGCGCGCATACTTTCTCGAAGTTTAAGAACTACGACGGTTCGATTGTTCCCTCCAATGTGATGTACGGCATCCTGTCGGCTTCGCCCGCGGTGCCTTCCTACAATGCCAACGGCTCGTTTGCCCGCTTCCAGGGACGCGACAACCCATTGGCATGGCTGCTCGCCCCTACCAATGACAAATTCGGCAACAAGGTCAATATCAATGCATTTGCCGAATACATGATCACCGACGAGCTGACCTTCAAGGTGAATGCCGGTACGGAATACAACGGTTTCAAAGAAGGAACTTACCTTCCCCGCGACCTGGTGGACGGCGAAAAAGTAAAGGGCCGCGCGACCGTGAACGACAATGCAGCTTCGCGAAACCTCGTGGAGGGTTATTTTACCTATATCAAAACATTCGGCGACCATTCCGTGAACGCGGTAGCCGGGGTTTCGACGCAGGATGACAAGACCGAGGAGCATTACTCAGCCGTTCAGAATTTCAGCTCGGATGTGTTTCTTTATAATAACCTGGGTGCAGGAACCGAACGCGTAACCTCCACCAGCAATAAGGTGAACACCAAGATCGCCTCGGCTTACGGACGGATCAACTATGGTTTCAAGGACAAATACCTGGCAACGTTCACGATCCGGCGCGATGGTTCCTCCCGTTTCGGTGAAAATAACCGTTATGGTTACTTCCCCTCCGGATCGGTGGCATGGCGCATCGGGGATGAGGAATTTGTGAAAAGCCTCGACCTGTTCTCCGACCTGAAAATACGTGCAAGCTACGGTGTTACCGGTAACGACCGCATCGGGGACTACGCTTACATGACGACCTTCTCGCCTGTGAACCTGACCCTGGATGGCAACAATTCTTATGGCGGCGTGGCAGCGACCCGTTTGCCCAACCCCGACCTGAAATGGGAGAGCACAGGGCAGCTTGACATCGGTGTGGACATGGCTTTCCTTGGCGGGCGCATTTCAGCCACATTCGATTACTATCGCAAGAAAACCAATGACCTCCTGATGAACATCCCGATTGGCGACTGGCAGGGTTTCAGCAGCCAGATCGTGAATGCAGGCGCCATCCAGAACAACGGTCTCGAACTGTCTGTCAATACCCAGAATATCAGCAAAGGGAGTTTCCGCTGGAAAACGGCATTCAACATCGCTTACAACAAACAGAAGATCCTCGACCTGGGCGGCCGTCCCTACATCATCACCACCACCGCCAATCCTTACGGTGGGCGCGCGGTGGATTTCACCAAACTGGAACCGGGCCGCGAGCTCAGCAGCTTTTACGGCTATGTGTATGACGGTGTGATCAAAACCGGTGAAACCTATGCGCCTCAGCCCGGCGCTCCTGCGGGAAGTCCGAAATATGCGGACGTCAATGGCGATAATGTGATCAACGCGAATGACCGCACCTACCTCGGCCACGCCAATCCGCATTACACGTTTGGTATCGGCAACGAGTTCAGATACAAGAACTTCGACCTGAATATTTTCATGCAGGGCGCATTGGATTACAGCTTGTACAATGCCAATGCGCTGATCCTGGAATCGGGTTTCGGCACATCGGCCCTGAACCGCTGGACGACTGCCAACCAGAACACCGACATTCCGCAGGATGGCTACGCGACCACTTCCTATGGCGGCTATATCAACTCCCGTTTTGTGGAAGATGCTTCCTACCTGCGCTGCAAAATGATCACACTGGGTTATGACCTGCCACTCGGACAGGCCAGCAAGGTGAGAGTGAAACTTTACGGAACCGTTCAGAACCTATTCACGATCACCGGCTACACCGGTACCGATCCCGAAGTGAATACCAAGGCGGCCAACACAGGCACCTCCGCAAGCAGCATTAACCTGGCGTCGGGTCTCGACTATACCGCATTCCCGTCGTACCGTTCCTATACCCTTGGCTTAAAAATTAATTTCTAACAGCATCAAAATGAAATACATATCAATTCTGTCACTGGTGGTGTTATTCATGACGGTTTCCTGTGAAAGCCTGATCGAACCGAAAGTTTACAGCATCCTGACCGACGCCAATGCATTCCAGTCGAAGGACGATGCCATCGCAGCCGTAAATGCCGCCTATTCCAGGCTCAAACAACCCAGCGGAAGCAACGATTCGTGGATGTACTACGCGGGTTTCCAGGTAACGATCACCGACCTCACCACCGACGCCGGCCACGCCAAATCGGGCGGCGACGTGGGACTGATGTCCGACTGCAACTGGGGACCGGCCAATACCTACCTTGCCTATGCGTGGCAACATCAGTTCAAACTGGTTTCGGATGTCAACAATGCGCTTTATTATATTCCAAAGATCAGCGCATTGACCGACGAAGAGGAAACGCAATTTCTGGGAGAACTGAAATTCCTCCGTTCACTGGGCTACTATGACCTCACCAACGCATTCGGCGCAGTGCCCCTGATGACCGAGGATTCGGTAGCCAAAAACATCCAGAGCCCCGATTACGAAGCCAAAACGCCCGTAACTGAGGTTGCGGAGATCAATGCGAAGATTATCAGCGATCTGGAATATGCTGCCCAAAACCTGCCGCTCAACTACACCAGCAGCAAGATCTACAAAACCAACGACGTGGGCCGGGCCACCAAAGGCTCTGCGCTGGCGTTGCTTTGCAAGCTCTACATGCGTGAGAAGAACTGGCAGAAAGTGGTGGAAGTGAGCCAGCAGATCAGCGATCTGAAACAATACCAGCTTTACCCGTCCTATTCCGGCCTTTTTGCGGAAAGCAACAAATGGTGCTCCGAGAACATTTTCAGTGCATTGTCCAACAATCTGGTCGACGCGACGGAAATGATGAACCACTTCGGCCCGATCAACCACACCGAGGTAACCGATCGCTGGCAGTATTTCGGAATTCCCTGGCGGTTCTGGAATACCTTTGCAAAAAATGACGAGCGACGTGAAATGTTCTTCTACGACTACATCGGCACCGACGGCCTGCGTTATGTGCAGCCGCCAGCCGGGGCTGTGAACCCTCCCGCCGGCTACTATTACCTACCGGACGTAGCGAGCAAGAAATACGCCGATCCGAAGGGCTCCACCACCTACCTCGACGGCCACGTGTTCCCGATCATCCGCTATGCCGATATCCTGCTGTCCCGCGCGGAGGCATTGAACGAGCTCAACGGCCCGAATGCGGAGAGTATCCAGCTGATCAACCAGGTGAAAGGGCGCTCCAAAGCCACTTTGCTGGGCGCAGCGGGCACATTCACCAAAGATGCCCTGCGTAACGCGATCCTCGAAGAACGCGGCTGGGAGTTCTTCTTTGAATGCAAACGTCGCGAAGATCTGATGCGGATGGACAAATACCAGACTGTCGTGAACACCTACCTGAGCGCCATCGGCAAAACCCCGCGAATCGATATCAGCAAGCACAAATATTTCCCGTACCCGCAGGCACAAGTCGACATTAATCCTAACCTTTCGAATACCGGCCGATAACCGCCGGGCAATCATGCAGACAGGCAATGCGCGTTCCCGTGCGTTGCCTGCTGCCATTTCGGGACCGCACGCCGGTTTTAAATTATATTTACAAAAACAACCAGTCAGTGCCTTATGCAACGCTTCCTCCTCTCCATTGCGATTCTGATAACCGGCCTGGTCCTTTTCGGCTGTAATGGCACGGGCATTGAAACGATCAGCCTCAGCGCTCCCGGCAGGAACACGCTGAAAGTGAGAATGGATGTTAAAACAACGGGCGACTGCGCGGTCCGCATTGAATACTGGCAGAAAGGCGATTCGCTGCACAAGTATTCCACCCCGGCAACGCCGGTCGGTACCGACCACGCATTGGTATTGACCAACCTCCGCCCGAAATCGGCATACCTCTACCATATCATATCCTCCGGCAGCGGCAAGGAAACCACCAGCAAAATCTATGATTTCCGGACCTCGGGCTACCCCATGTGGATCCAGGACTTTTTCCAGACCATCGCACCCGATTCCACGGTCATACCCGGTGCATTCAAAAACGGTTTCGTACTGTTCTCCCGCCGCGAAACGCCCGGCATTATCTTCCTGCTCGATCATAAGGGCGACATCCGGTGGTACCACCAGGTGAATGGGACCGGGTTTAAAACCACACATTTCACACGCAACAAAACCATCCTGTCCATTCTCGGGACAGACGAATACCCGACCAGCTACGGGAACGAGATTCTGGAAGTATCGCTCACCGGCGACACATTGCTCCATTTAAAAAAGGGTGAGGCGGATTTTAAAGAGACCATCCACCACGAGATCATCCTGAACGACAAAAACCAGGTCGTGACGCTGAATGTACAGACCAGGATCATGGACCTCAGCGCCGTGGGCGGCAACAAGCAGGACACCGTGAAAAGTGACGGCATTCTGGTGCTCGACCACAAGGGCAAAAAAGTATGGGGCTGGTCGGTCTTCGATGCGCTCGACCCATTGAAAGACCCCAAAATCCTGGCAGAGAAAAAGGACTGGATGCATGCCAACAGCGTCAGTTTCGACCGGGACGGCAATTACCTGATGTCATTCTACAACAATGGCCAGATCTGGAAGATCGACTCCAAAACCGGGAAGGTGATCTGGAAATTTGGCCGGAACGGGGATTTCAAAATGCCAGCCGACGGCATATTCGATCAGGGACATGCCGTCCACCGCAATGTGGAAGGCGATCTGATGCTGTTTGACAATGGTACCAGCAAGCAAACCACCCGCACGCTCACATTCGGTCTCGATGAAAAGAATAAAACCTCGGAATTGAAACACCATATTACATTACCTGCGGAATTTTACACCGCACGCATGGGCAGCGCTTACCTGGTGGGGCGGGATGCGGTGCTGCATTGCAGTTCCAAGACGAACAGCATTGTGCTCACCAACCTCGACGGTCGTTTCCTCTGGGCACTCAAAAGCAGGATCATGCCCTACCGTGCCGAGTTCGTGCCGCAAAAGCTGGTGGCCCCTTATCTCGTTAACTGACGCGCTATGCAATCTGTCCCGGTCTATCTTTTTCTTACCTTCCTCAAAATCGGCAGCACCTCCTGGGGCGGTTTCATGGTCCTGATTTCCATGATCCAGAAAAAGGTAGTTGAAAAAGACCAGAAGCTGGACAATGCGACCGTGCTCGAAGGCATTTCCCTCGCCTCGGTACTGCCGGGGCCGATGGCCGTGAATGTGGTATCGTTTGTGGGCTATCAGCTGGGTGGCTGGAAAGGGGCGCTCACGAGTGTCGTAGCGGTGCTCCTGCCCTCTTTTGCATTAATGCTTATCCTTTCGCATATCTATTTCCAATATGGCGACATGCCCGCGATGAGCCATTTTTTCGCCGGAATGCTGCCGGCGGTGGCGGCCATCATCCTCAGCGTGGCGATCGGGATGGGGCAAAAAAATATCACGGATATCTCTCAATTGCTGATCGCAGTCATCGCAGCGGTAGTCGTTTTTGTTTCCAGATCCTATCTCACCACTTTGGCGGTCCTGCTCGCGAGCGGGATGGCTGGTTATTTGGTTTATTACAAAAAAACGCTTTCAACGAATGCGGTACCAGAACCTGCGGCGTGTGGGACATTCAGGTTCCCCTATGTTGCGCTGTTGATCCTGCTGCCCCTGGCCGCGCTGCTGGTCTGGCCCGGAGACAATGCGGTCATCAAGCTGCACCGGACCATTCTGCTGACATTCTCCGGCATGAGCCTGACCCAGTTTGGCGGAGGGTACGTAATCATTCCAGCCATGCAAAAGGTCGTAGTCGACGGACATCACTGGCTTTCCGCCCAGGCATTTGCCGACGCGATCGCGATGGGACAGATCACCCCGGGGCCTATTTTCATCAGTGCGACCTTTATCGGCTACAAGCTGGCGGGTTTCTGGGGCGCATTGAATGCGACGATCGCGATTTTCGCACCCACGGCCATTCTCACCGTCCTCTGCGCCCGCTTCTTCGACAGGATCAGCCGATCCGGCCTAGTGAAGGCGGTGTTCCGGGCATTGAGGCCGGCCATTATCGGCATGATCGTTTCGGCCAGCGTCTCCATTTTGTGGGGCAATGGCCTATCATTTTTTTCAATCGGCATATTCGCAACGGCGCTTGGTGCGACGATGTATTTCAAAACCGACCCGGCGCTGGTGGTACCGGCGGCCGGCATTCTTGGACTGCTTATTCTTTAACCCATGACATTCACACCTGTTCAAATCATCGGCACCCAGCGCAGCGGCTCCAACCTGCTACGGCTCATGCTCAACCAGCTTCCGGAAGTGTCGGCACCGCACCCACCGCACATACTCGAAAGGCTGATGCCGCTGCTGCCCGCGTACGGCAACCTGGCTATCGGTTCCAACTTTGAAAAGCTGATCGACGACGTGTGCATGCTGGTAGAAACCAATCCGGTTCCCTGGACCGGCCTTACCCTCGACAGGGAAGCGATCCGTGCCCGGTGCGAAGCCCCGACCCTGCCGGAGATCGCGCGGGTGGTGTACGAACTGAAAGCCGAGGCCGATCGGGCGCATATCTGGACCTGCAAGAGCATGGCCAACATCCATTATGCCGTTGAACTGGAAAAATACAGCACGCCTCCCCGCTACATTCACCTCTTCCGCGACGGGCGCGACGTCGCACTTTCTTTCAAAAAAGCCATTGTGGGTGAAAAACACAGCTACCACCTGGCGCATCAATGGAAAAAAGAGCAGGACGCTTCCATCGCATTGTTTGAGGAACTGGGCCCCGGCCGGGTGATCCGGGTAAGGTATGAGGATTTACTCCAAAACCCTGAAAACGAACTGAAACGGATCTGCGCATTCATCGGTGCCGCCTATTCGGACACGGCCCTGGCCTATCACCAGTCCGCCGAATCCCGCGAAACGGCCGGCTCGGGGCTGATGTGGCAGAACGTGGTGAAGCCCGTTTTGAAGGATAATCACCGCAAATTTCTGGCGGAAATGTCCGAATCCGACATTCGCATCTTCGAGCGCATTGCAGGAGATACGCTCATCGGCCTGGACTATGAACTGGTATTTGAACAAAACAGCGAGCCTTTTTCGACCGAAGAAATCGCAGCATTTTCTCAGATCAATCAGGACTTAAAAAAAGAATTCAGGAGCAAACTAAGGCCCGAGGATCTCGAAAAAAGGCGTCCGCAGGAAGAACTTCTGCAAGCGATCAAAGGCAGAATGCCTTTTGAAAAAACAGCTACCCTGCATTAAATCTATGGAAATCGACATCAACCTGCTGACAGCAATGGCCCGGGAGGCCGGCAATGCGATATCGTTTTTGTACAATAAGGAATCATTGCTGAACGGAAGCTTTTTATGCCTTTACCAATAAAAGACGGTCAGAAAGGAATGGTGATATGGCTGCTGGGACATTCCGGTGCGGGCAAAAGTACGCTCGCCGGAATGCTTTCCGAAAGGCTGGAAGCGGACGGCTATCTTACACTGCCGCTGGACGGCGACGTCGTGCGCGCGGGCATGAACCGCGATCTGGGTTTTTCGGCGGAAGACCGGCTCGAAAACGTGAGACGCGTGGCCGAACTTTGCAAACTGCTGCTGGAAAAGGACATCGTCGTCATTTGCTCCTTCATCACACCCATGCAGGCCCACCGCGACATGGTGCGCAACATGCTGGGCGACCGTTATCTGGAAATATACCTGGAATGCCCCGTGGCCGTGTGCGAAGAGCGAGACGTGAAAGGCCTTTACCGCAAAGCCCGCAACCACGAAATCGACAACTTCACCGGCATTGGGTCCGGGTTCGAACCGCCTGCACGGGCCGACCTCACCATTCCCACCGCATTATGGCACCCCATCGCCTGCGTGGATGCCGTATGGGATGCGGCAATGCACCTCCAATCCCGGCTTGCAGGCCACGACTAGTTTATTTAAATGGAACGATAACCTTTTGCAGCGACTGGTTCCTGAAAAATTCCACTTCACCCTGCCCCATCCAGTTGACCTCCTGAAAGACATTCATCAGTTCGGTTACATTGTCCAGCTCCCGCTGGTTGAGCAGACGGATCACATCGCCCTTTTTCAATCCCGCCCGCGCCAGAATGCTGTTTTCGGGCACTGCTTCCAGTATTACCCCTTTTTCGTCCGGTAAGCCATAGACGGACCGGTCGCCGAGACCATTCACGTTACGAAGCTTGCCGCCGAGCCAGGCTGCCTCCGTTAATGCAAGTGCGCCGGAACCCTGGGCGATCACTGGCAGTGGCACGCGCATTGCCATGCTTCTGAGTACCGGGGAAACGACGCCGAACTGGTCCATTGGGAAGTTGACAAACCCGGTTTTCAAAGCCGGACTGCCCGGTTTGACCTGGTAATTTCCCGTCGCCGGGTCCACAAACATCGGATCGCCGACCAGGCTGTGCGCGTCGGTGCCGTTCTCGCGGGCCTTTCCGAGCGCCGCCTCGTCGGGGAAGAGGTTGTAATCCACCTCCTTACCCCACTCCGTCACACGGATCGGCGCATAAGGCTTGGTCACGATATTTTTCCTGAATACATCACCGCTTCGGGCAAACCAAACATGCGGATGAAAGGAATTGTTGACCATGATATTGTTCTCCACCACCCGCTGAAAACCTTCCCGCAGCTTCAAACCGCCATTCAGGCATACGTTGTTATAAATGTGGTAGTTGGAACTGCCGTCGTCCAGGTCAATGTCCCAGCCATGGTCGCACCGGAAACGATTGTTGCGGATCACGATCGTTTTGCCGGCATCGAGCAGGATCAGTTCGGGATGCGCTGCCGCAAGGCTGTCCATCCTTTCACGTACCGGGTGCCAGAACCGGTCGCGCCCCCATGAATTGAACGAGCCGTGGTCCCCGGTTTCCAGGACGGTATTGAAAATGTCGTTGAACTCGATGATGTGCCCGCCCCAGGTACCTTCGCTGACGTTGATGCCGGCCCTGGGAATGTTGTAAATGGTATTGTGGCTCACGGTAATATCCATACTCATCGAAATCTGCACGCCGGCGACCTGTTTTTCCACCCGGCCCAGCCCATCCATCAGATTGTCGTACACCCTGCATTGCGCCGGATAGTTATCGCTTTTCGGTCCGGCTTTTTTGTCCATTGCATCGTACGCGACCGACTGGTGGTATTCAAAGCTCGGCGACCGCACTGCCGCCGGATCACCCACAAAGCACACACCACTGGCGCCGGTGTTTTCGAAATGGCAGCCCGATACCTCGCCACCACGATTATAGTTGCTGAAAAAGACACCATTGCCGCCCACTGCATTGAAATGGCACTTTTTCACCGCGCAGTTTTCAGTACCGCGCAGCAACACGGCCCCGCCCCGGTAAATGGCCCAGTCGCTGCGAAGCAATGGCTCCCTGGTTTCCATGAAAGTGCGCAAGGTATGGGCAAGCTCGAAGCCTTCCAGCGTGATATTCCGCACGGGCGATTGCATTGTACCCCGAAACTCGAAAAGATGCCTGATCTGCGGCGCTATGACCTCCGATCCCTCCGGCGCGTACACGTAAAGCATGTGCGTGCGGGGATCGTAATACCATTCACCGGGCGCGTCCAGCTCCTCCAACAAGTTTTCGATAAACCGGTATTTGTCGTGCATGCCCATTTGGCGGTTGTTCTGGTAACCGCCATCCCACACAAGGGTGGAATCGTTGGCTTTGCCGGTAATCCTGTAATGGTAATCGCCCCATTCGTGCTTGTGCATGGCGTGGATGAAGGCGCCCTCCGGGTGTTTCCAGGACTTGATTTTGGCCGGAGCGAGCACATCCGCGGCATATCCGCCGAAATGGCTGCTGGTCGAATCGTAATTGGGGTACCGCGCCATATGCAGCTTGCGGCCACCGATATAAAGCTGGTCGAACGTTACATTTCCGGCAATGGAAGCCTTTTTAATAGAACCCTTATATCCAGTCCATTTAACCGGGATCACCGCCGCGCCGCTAACGGTTACCTTTTCGCCCGGATAGGCTTTATAGGTCACTTCCTGCCCCTTCGCCCGGGAATCCTCCGGCCCGAAAACGACCGGTTTGTTCAGGTAGTAGGTGCCGCCCCTTACATACACGGTCACCTGCCCCCGCATATCGCGCACCTTGTTTCGTGCGGCATCAACGGTGGCCAGTGGCTTTTCCCGTGTACCGGGGTTACGGTCGCTACCGGCCCGGGACACGTAGAGATCAGCGGAAAAAGCAGCTGTGTACCAGACGGATAGCACCAGGCACAGCATCGCCCGGAGCAGTTTTACAAGTGGTTTATTCATTTCAAAAGCAGGGGTTCAGGGAATGGACCGACCGCAAATGTAATGATCTCCCGAACTATATGCCAGTCGCGCTGCCCAGGCTAGAGTTTGAAAATCACACCAAGGTTGGTATTTCCCTGCACGAAGAAGAAATGCTGGCTCGCGCGGTCCTGGGGGAAATTGGTAGTCAGGATATCCGGCATGTTGATATAGCCGCCTTTCATTTCGGCCTGGATGAAGAAATGTTTGAAAAACGTCACATTCAGCCCGGCAACGAGGTTCATGCCATAGCCCGCCACGTGCCACTGGTCATTCTCCTCGAAATTCAGCAGGGTCACATCGGTTTTGGGATAAAGAATGCCCACGCCTGCGCCTTCGAAGATATTGACGTCGATGTTCCTCACCCGCAGCTTTTTCGCATCCAGCAGGTTGTGCATGCGCCGTAGCTCGATATTCAGGTAATTCAGTCCGTTGGTGTGTTCGAATTTGAGGAAATCGCCGGTGAGCTTGATCGGCTCGTTCTGGTAGGCCCGGTCGTACTCGGTACCGGAACCGGAAATGTGGCCGGAAATATTAACGGTCTGGTCCTGCTTCATCACATATTTCATGTGATCGAAACCGAAGGACAGACTGTATTCCGGCGTGATGAAATAACCGATCCGGAAATTGTACTGCGGGATCGTCATTTTGGTAGGATTAAAATACCGCCCGCTAAAACCGGTGGGCCGGTCTTTCGCCACCACGCTCTTTAATGTAAAGTCATACTCCTGACCTTTGAAATGAATGTTGGATTGCGTGTAGGCCCCACGGTTCCAACCCCAATAAATGAAAATTTTGCCTTTCTGGTTGTGAGAGCTCACGGATGAGTACTGCGCGTGCGCGACGCTGCTGCACACGAGGAGTGTGCTTACTAGGATAAATCTGATCATCTGATAAAATCGGGTCTTAGAAAGCCGGCATACCGGCCCTCTTCAATTGTTGATGAATATTTGGCTATTGTCCCGGACAAAACCAACCGTTTGAAAAGACGGATTTTTCGGGTTGGCAAATCCTTGAAAAAATCAACTCAGTAACCAGGTGAAGAGTTCATGACGCGCACCGCAAACGGCGAAATGCTGCAATTTCTAATCTTGTTCTAATGTCGGCATCCGTGGCCTGTAAAAGTATAGGGCGGACCGGTCACCCGATTCGCCCTATCACATTATTCATTATCAATGCATTAAAACTCACACCGCCTCACTTCGCTCGGTAATCACGCTGCCTAGCTTCTCCTTTTCGAGCCGCAGCAGCTTTTTGTGCAGGCGTTCCCGCTCCGCCGCGATGAACGGGTCGTTATAGCGCTCGTTGGCCGGGTTGGCGAGGTTATCCACCTCTATGCGGTCATTTTCCAGGTCATACATTTCATACTCCCTCGGATAGCTTTGGGGCGGATCCTGCTCGGGCGGGGCAATGTAAAAATAGTAGCCATATTTCCATCGTTTCTCACGGATCGCCCGAATGCGGTTGGCGGCTGGTAATGGATTGATACTGTTCCCATTGCCCGCACGGAAGTCATCAAACGTAAACAGGATGGCGTCCTGGATCTCGGGCGCTGTCCGCGGGTGCGTGATCACCGGCGACAGGTCGCTGCCGCGGAATGTATAGTCCAGCGGATTGCCTAACCGCAGCAATCCATTGATCGTCGGCATCATGTCCACGAGGGAAAACAGCTGACTGCTCACTTCCGGATTCGGGAACAGGATCGGGTTCGAGATCACCAGTGGCACACTCAACGTTTCCTCGTACATATTGAAAGCCTTTTGCCGCAGCCCGCCATGCGTAAGGCCCATTTCGCCATGGTCGGCCAGGCGCACCACGATGGTATTGTCGGCCAGCGAACGCCCTGTAACCGTATCATATACCTGGTACAGCACATCCAGCACGGTGTTGATCTGCGTATCCATGTGGGCGATCAGGTTGCCGTAAAAATTAATGTATTGCAGTTTCAATTCATCCGTATTCAACGGCCCCAGGCCAATGGCAAAATACGGTGCCAGCATTTGCTGCACGGTTGGTTTCAGCGTTTTGTGCAACTGCTCGTCCACCGTAGCCGGAAGCCCGATGTCCCCCACGAGAAATTCCGGTGCGAAGTCGTTCTGCCAGTCGCCCGGGAATGCCAGCACGTCGTGCGGGTTCACGAGCGAGAGGAATAATGCAAAAGGTTGTGCATTGCTGGTGCGCTGTACATCGTAAAGAAAATTGAGCGCTTCGTTGATGTAGTTGAGGTCGTTGTTGGCGTGCCCGGCGCCAAAGTGACTGGGTGCGGTATCCTCCCCCGCATCCGGCGGCGTCCACCCGTTGAAACCATAGGCTTGCAGATCTTCCGGCGTAAGGCTCTCGAAACTGCCGTCGGGCCCTTTCGACAAATGCCATTTCCCGATGTAGTTCACGTCATAACCGCCCGCTGCCAGCATCCGGCCCATGTTCTGAAAATCGGTAGGCAGGGTTGGCTCCACATCGGAGTAGGTCATGTCCTGGGTAAGTGTGAGCGTCACGTTATGCTCGGCCGGGTACATGCCTGTGAGCAATGTCGCCCGACTCGGCGAGCACATGCAGGTACTGCAGAAGGCATTGGTGAAGGTCATCCCATTACCCCGCAAACGCTGCATGGCAGTAAGGTGCTGTACCTCCCAGCCCGGTGGGAAGTGCATGATCCCACGGTCCTGGTCCGTGATAATAAAAAGGAGGTTTGGTTTCCCGGGCAAACTCACGTTCTCCGAGGTAAGCTTTTTCTGATGCATTTGTTGAATCCGGTTGGTTTGAAATAAGTGAACAGCAATTTTTATAGAACTAATTAAAACTCACATGTAGCCAATTGTAAAATTTTTACTACTTAAAATGAGAAGTTAAATTAAAACTATTACTACTATTCTACTTATTTAACGGTCAAACAAGCTGGACTCGAACGAGCTTGAAACATTAATAGCCTGCTGCCTGGCCGTCCTTGCGCATTTCGGAAGCCCCGTGATAAACCTTCTGCGCGCGATCGAAAAGGATCGCCTGGTAGCCTCCGAAAAAATCCCTTTCTGCCATCCGGTGACCTTTTTTCACCAGGCCTTCCCTGGCTTGTTGGCTGATCCCGCTTTCGAGCGCCACATTACCGCCTTCGGTCATGATAGTACCGGTAGGTTCGCTGCTCCCTGAATGACTGAACCGGGCCGCATCCCCCGCCTCCTGCACATTCATCCCGAAATCGATGATATTGCACAGGATCTGGACATGCCCCTGCGGCTGCATTGCACCACCCATCACGCCGAAGCTCAGAAAGGGCTGTTTGTCTTTCATTACAAAACCCGGAATGATGGTGTTGAACGGCCGCTTCCCGGGTGCATACACGTTGGCGTGGCCGGGGATAAGGGTAAAGCTGCTGCCGCGGTTGTGAAAAACAAAACCCAGCCCTTCGGGCACCATGCCGCTGCCGAATTCCAGCATATTGCTCTGGATCAGCGATACCATATTGCCTTCCTCATCGGCGACGGTGAGGTACACCGTGTCGCCGTCTTTCAGCACCGACTGCGCCGGGTCCAGGCCGGTTATTGCGTGATCAGGATTCATCAGCTTCCGGCGCTCGTCGGCGTAGTGATCCGAAAGCAGCGTTTTCAATGGGATTTTGGAAAAATCGGGGTCGGCATAATAGCGGGCGCGGTCTTCGAAAGCGATCTTCTTCGCCTCGATCAGCAGATGCAGGTAGTCGGCACTATTATGCCCGAGCTTTTTCAGGTCATAGGGTTTGAGCAGGTTCAGCATTTGCAGCACCGAGATACCCTGGCCGTTAGGCGGCAGCTCATACACATCGTACCCGCGATAGTTGACCGACACCGGCTCTACCCAAATGCTCCGGTGGGCAGCCAGGTCTTCTTTACGGAGGAACATGCCCGTTTTGCGTGCATAAGCGTCGATCCTGTCGGCAATGCTCCCTTTATAGAATGCATCGCGCCCGTCCCGCGCCAGCTGCTCGTAGGTAGCCGCCAGGTCTTTATTGCTGAAAACCGCTCCATGCGCAGGTGCGGCCCCGTTGATCAGAAACGTTTTAGTGAAATTGCCGAACTCGGTGATGTCCTGTTGCACTTTGAGCCGTTTGAAAGCCACATCCCAGGAATAGCCGATCACCTCGGGTACGGGTGCGCCTTCCCGCGCGTAGCGGATGCCCGGGGCGAGGATATCCGTCATTTTCAGTTTTCCAAAGCGTTTGTGCAGCTCAAACCAGCCGTCCACCGCACCAGGTACCGATATCGAAAGCGGCCCGTACAGCGGCACGCCCGGTTTCCCCTTGGTCAACTCTTTCATTTTCTCGTAGCTGAACCCCTGGGGCGACCTTCCGCTTGCATTCAGGCCGTACAGCTTCCGGTCGCGGGCCGACCATACGATCGCGAACAGGTCGCCTCCTATGCCGCCATTGTTAGGCTCGACGGCACCCAGCACGGCATTGGCAGCAATCGCCGCGTCCACCGCAGTGCCTCCTTTCTTCAAAATATCGAGCCCGGCCTGGGTTGCCAGCGGATGGCTCGTCGCCACCATGCCATGCATAGCCAGTACCGGGCTTCGCGATTCAAAATTGGAACCGCTGATGCGGTCGCCCCGGCCGGTTTGAGCGGCAGCCGGGACACATAAGCAGATGCCCGCAACCAGCGAGCTGAGCTGACGTAGTGAAAAAACCTTGATCATGTAGGGAATAGGTGATATAAAACCCTAAATGTAATCAATTCAAGGGCTTTTCTCTTCCTACCAGCCCATGTAGTATTCCTTACTGATCCAGACCGGCCGTTTGAGTCCGAAATGCTCTTCCAGCATTTTCTCAGCCTCACAGAATGCGCCTTCTACCCAGCCCTGCTGATCGGAATAGGCTTCGCCGCAGACGTGGATATTCTCCTTCGCATCGGGCTTCCGCATATAAGGCATGACGTCCTTCACCGAAACGCCCGCTTTCCAGGCATGGTAACCCGCGCCGAAAGGATCGTCGGACCAATCGCGGAAGTAGGTCACATACGGCTCGGGGATCTCGACCATGCGGCCGTGCACTTCCCTGAGCTGCGACATCAGCTCTTTCACCATCAGCTCCGTAGCCTGGTCCCGTTCCAGTGCTTTCAGTTCCGCGAGCGATGCGGATTCGGCCGCGCTTACTTTGAACAAAATCTTGTCGTCGGACAGTGCCTTCCAGAATGTTTCGGTTTCCATATCCCCGTAACTGCCGAGCAGCATCGAGTTATCGGTTTCGGGATCGGTGCCGAAATAGTAGCATTGCCGCATCGGCAGGTCGGTAATGGAGTGCCCCGAATCGATGCCCAGCTGCTTCCACCAGGGATGCCGGAAGCCCATCAGGATCTTGAATGCGGGTTCCATGATCACCGAGCGGACATTCCGGTCGAGTGTGGTATTCTCATTGACATTGAAAAAGAAATTGTCCTGGTCGAGCAATTCCAGCGACTTGCGCGGCATCCCCAGGATGATCGAATTTGCATAAACCTGCCATTGCCTGTTGGTTTTCAAGTTCAGAAAACTGAGCTCATACCGGTGCGTTTTCTGGTTGATATGCTCTTTTGTGAAGTTCAGCAACTTGTTTTCGGACCAGATGCACGCATCATCGTTACTCATGTACTGGTTCGCCAGCGCATATGCGATGCTGTCATAACCTTCCTCGATCGTTTTGTAAACGACATCCGCCGAAAAATCCCCTACCATATAGGGAAATGCCTCGGCCGCATTCCAGTTGATCGTGTTGGAATAATAACCACCTGCATTGGCCACAAACTGATAACCTTCTTCCGATACCTGGTCCTTGATCAGGTTCCAGAAACCGAGGTCGTTCACTTTCCGGCCGTCGTAGGGCGAACCTTTAAAATGGTAGGTCAGCTTCGGTTTGATATCGTCCCAGTCGCGGCTCGTCAGCATAAAAGCGTAGTCATACTCCGATGGCCCTTTCGATACTTTCTTCGCATATTTTTTGGCAAACCAGGGATCGGCCATCAGTACCTCGTAAATGATCTTGTTGAAAAGCTGGTCGGAACTGAAACCGAGGTCGTCGTCATTCAGGTAATACCTTGTTTCGAGCTTTTCGCCGTACCGCTGCGCAATATTCCAGGCGTCCTGTTTAAAATGCTGCTTCCGGAGGTAAAACAGGAGTTCGGCGGGATTGCCCATCGGGAAAGGTACCGGGGTCATCCGGTCGTTGAGGACCAGCTTTCGTTTGGCCGGGTCTTTCTCGGTCAGCGGGTAGCCTTCGATGAGCGTGGTGACAATTTCCTGTGAAGTGAGGTAGCGCATGCCGCCCAGCTCTCCCCAGAAGTTCATGCCGGGCAGGATCACCGATTCCAGCCTGCCGCCCAGGCGGTCGCTCATGTCAAAGATCTGAACTTGTCCGGCGGTGTACTTGCCGGTGTCTGTCAGCCGGAAAGCGCTGTACAGGCCGGAGGTCCCTGCACCGATCACAGCGACTTCGATTTTCATACCAGGGTTCATCCCGCTGTTAAGTGGCGTATTTTTGTTCATATCGTTGATGGTGGTTAAAGTGCTTTGAAATAATTGTAACCGAGCTTGAATGGGCTGATGTCGAATCTGGAATGCCCGTCGAGCGCCAGTTGGCACATGATCTCTCCCAGGAACGGCGTAAACTTGGCCGCCCAGCCGGTTGCGTATACCACAATATTCTGATGATTGGGCACATAGGGAGGTGCAAAATCGATGAGCAGCTCTTTGTTCGCGATCTTGCTGAGGGCGATAAGGCAGGTCGATGTGAAGTAAGGGGTCGGATCGAGGCCGGTCATATGGTCGCGGACCCAATCGGAAGTATAGGCCAGTTCCTGCGCGTTGGGCGTCAATGTGCGCTCCCGGGGGTCATCGAGCGGGTTGATCACGAAATCCGGTGCTACGCGGATGTACTCCGGATGATCCCAGACGACACCCGGAAATCCGTAAAACTGGTTCCCGTTGGAACCAATGGCGTTCTGAAACACGAACCAGGTAGGATATTGGATCGACGGATCCGTCTTTTTGAAGTAGGCCGACGACATGTTCCAATACGTAGCCTCGATCGTGAAACCGAGGAAATTGATCACATTGTCGATATACGGACCGGGGATGATCACCAGCTTCTCTCCCACAAATACCCCGTCGGGCGTGGTCACTTCAAACAACTTCCCGTCCTGAACGATGCCGGTCACCGGAGACTGGTCCTTTAACGTCACATGCGGGCTCCGCTCGCAGGCTTCATACAAAGTCTCGATGGTCGCCTTGAAATCGATGCTGGCCCCGTCGGCCTGGAAAAGGCCTGTATAGGTGTCGGGCAAACCGCGAAAATGGTATTGCTCTTCAATTTCCGAGGCTTTGAGACTGGTATAAGGGACGTGCAGCGCTTTCAGCGCCTGCTCCGCCTCGGCGATATTCCCTTCCGTCGAATGCACGGACGGGTCTCCAAACCAGAGCGTACCCACCTTGTCGAGCAGCTTCCGGGGCGTAAGCGTTTGCAGTTCGTCCCAGTAGGGCTGGGCTTCGAGCGCCATTTTCACCATGTAATCCTCCGGGTAAGGGATCCGGTATTGCCTGGAAACGCCTGCCGAACTACCCAGCTGATTTTTGAAATTGAATTGTTCGAGAACCAGCGTCCGGGCATTTCTCTTGCTCAGATGGTAGGCCGTAGAAAGCCCGATGGCCCCTCCTCCGATCACGATCACGTCGAAATGACGGTCTGTTTGTTTTGTCATAAAAGCGGTTGGTTTATGGTAAAAACAGCGCCCGGGCCGGCGGGCCCGGGCAATCTATGGTTTGGACATTGTATTAATATTCAAATGCGGCGGGACCAGTCCGGACAAGTCGTGGTACTGCCCGATGAACCCGGTGATTCCAGTCCTTCACACCTGCTCCGCTGCCCACCCAATTGCGCAGGTCAGATTGCAGGCTACTTCCATAATCGTATTTATTTTAATTTATATCGAATAATTTCGTAGAAAACAGCCACATCCAACTGAGCTGAAAATCAGCTGCCATGCATTGAAAATAAAATAATGACCGAACTAACCTTTAAGAAACGGGGCTTACCGATATGAAATCCTAATGTACGGTTACATCTGATTATATAGAACTATTACTACTTTACAATTTATTTAACGGTAAAAAATGACTTTAAAAATCAAATGAAATGCGCGGTTATCGCTCGCTTCCACCCGGGTTCTCCTTCCCGATTTCTACCGTTTGATTACCTGATCTAACCGACGGGTAACTATTTTTAGATAACTTCGATTTACTTTTGCAGGAATGAATCCCGACACATCAGCCGAATCGATTGAATGACTAAGACCTCTGTCTCTTCGCAAAAAGAGGCTTCACACGCTCACAAGCGCATTTTTGGACTCGACGTGATGCGCGCCTGTTCTATCCTGTTCGTATTCCTGGCGCACTCGATGCCACTTAATCCGCTAAATCCTGCATTTCCCTATTTCGGATGGATGGGTTTCGGGGTAGAGGCATTCTTTGTCCTCAGTGGTTTCCTGATCGGTCGCATTATCCTGAGAAGCCTTTTCGAGCCTGCCATCAGCTTTCAGTCCGTGAAAGTATTCTGGGTCAACCGGTGGCTCCGGACACTCCCGGCTTACCTGGTTGCATTCGCCGCTTATTGTCTGTTATCCCCGGCAACCCACAACAGGCTTTTCTACCTGTTTTTTGCGCAAAATATCATTACCCCCATGCCCGGCTTTTTCTCACACTCGTGGAGCCTGGCCGTGGAAGAATGGTTCTACCTTCTCTTCCCGGTTTGCCTGATCACCATCGCCGCTCTTACCGGGCGATTCACCGACCGGTACCGTACCTACGTCACGGGCGTAGTGTGCTTTATTGTCTTCGGCTTCTTTTCCAAAAGCCTCTACCACTGGGCCTACCATGAAAATGTTTTCGGCTGGCTGGTTGACCGGGAGCTGGTCTTCCCGAGCTGGAAAACGTTCATTTCCCCGACCGGCGACTGGGATTCGATGCGAAAAATGGTCCCTTTCCGTATTGACGCCATTGCCTACGGCTGCCTGGTGGCATACCTGATGGAAAAGTACCGGTTTTCCAAATCAGTACGACTGGGCATGCTGCTGGCCGGAATTGCAGGCCTCTCCCTTTGTTTTCAGATCATCACCCATACCACTGCGGGAGGGAAAACCAACATTCTTTCCGATGTTTTCCTACTTCCGCTGCTATGCATTTCCTTCGCGCTGATGCTCCCGGCTGCCGAAGCCTGCCCGCGCCCGGGCAGATTCGTGGCCAATGTGGTGACCCATATCAGCCTCACATCCTATTCTTTCTACCTCATGCACCTGCTGATCCTGGATCTTGTGGTAGCCTGGTACGAGCAAAACGCGGAGGCCGCGACAGTTTCCAAGGGACTTGTGTTTACAGGCACCTATCTTTTGATATATTTGGTCTCGCATTTAATGTATAAATTCGTAGAATTGCCGTTTATGAACCTCCGCAAGAGACTCTTCGCAAACCCGGCCCGCGTCACCAGTGTATGAAAAACCTGCTTATCGCTTTCCTTGGATTACTCATGTCGTGCAAGGGCGGCGCTCAACCAGGCCCATCCGACGGATCGCGCCTAAAAGGCCCCTTTGACAACTTTCTCAGGTCCAATGCCGCAAAGTACGACCACAACCTACTGGTGTATGTCGGCGGTAAAGACTCGGTTTACGCATACCGGGAAGGCTCCTATAACACCGACACCCGGCTCCCGGTCATGTCGGCCTCGAAAGCACTTACCGCGGCGGTCATCATGAGCCTGGTGGAGGACGGCAAATTCGAGCTCGACGACCGTGTCAGCCAGTACATCCCCTCGTTTGGCAATGATAAACAGACCATTACGATCCGTCAGCTGCTGTCACACACCTCGGGCATCGTGGTCGATTCTCCATTCGACACCCGCAGCAACCTGACGTTGCAGCAGTCCGTCGACTCCATTGCGCTTCGCACGAATCTCCTTTTTGTGCCCGGTAAGCAAGCCACCTACGGAAGCTGCGCCTACGCAGTCGCTTCCCGGATAGCGGAGGTCGTTGAAAAGAAAACCTGGGCGGAGATTTTTCAGGAACGCATCGGATCGAAATGCGGCATGGAACAGGTCGTTTACAGTCCGGAGCACCCATTGAACCCCGCTACCGGCTACGGGATCGTGTGCTCCATGAAAGAATACCTCCGCTTCCTGTCGATGCTGTACAACAAAGGCACCTACAATGGAGTGAAAGTACTCGAAGCCAGGTCGATCGAAATCATGGAGGCCGACAACAGTAACAAAGTCGATCCCACCTATGGCCTGGGCTTGTGGCGTTACGAGCGTAATGGCGATGTGGCAACGGAAGTGGCTTGCCTGAGCGCCGCCGGTGTGCATGCCTGGATCAACCGCGAAAAAAATTACTACGGACTGATCTTCACCCAGGCAGGCTTCGAAAAAACCATTCAGGCTAATCTGGCATTCCGCGACCTGGTGAGAGGCTCGATGCACGGGCAGTAGCGCGTCGAGATTTGATACAAAATAATATGTAGTACAAAAGGAATTATTAGTTTTGTATTCTCATCCAAAACACCCCCGGCCAGCCGAGGCGTCCGAAACTTTATGAATGATTTGAAAAAGGACATCGAGCCGCTCGCAAACGCGACGATGGCCGATATGGTCGAATCCAGGCTGCGCGAGTATCTGAAAAGAAAGTCCTTTGTACCCGGCGATGCATTGCCCAAAGAGCAGGAACTTGCCGACGCCCTGGGCGTAAGCCGGAACGTCGTACGCGAAGCATTGAGCCGGCTGCGGATGCTGGGTATGATCGATACCCGTAAAAAACGCGGTATGATACTCGCCCAGCCCGATATCCTGGGTTCTTTCGAACGCGTGCTCGACCCGCTGATCCTGGGAAAAAATACATTGCAGGACATTTTTGAGCTCAGGCTGGTGCTCGAAATGGGCCTGGCCGATTTCATTTACCTGCGCAAAACCCCGGAAGACATTCTCGCACTCGAGAAGATCGTGGAAGAGGAAGTCAATAAACAACAGAAGCCTTTCCACGTCGAGCACGAGATCGCTTTTCACGGCAAGCTCTATCAGATGACCGGCAACGACACCTACATGCGTTTTCATAAAATGCTGTTACCCGTGTTCGAATATGTGCTCGACTACGAGATCAGGATCAACGGCAAGGCGGAGACCGGCAAAGTAACCCATAAGGATCTGGTGGAAATCCTGAAAACCGGCGATGCCGAAGATTTCCGGAGGGGCATGAAAGCGCATTTGAAGCCGCATTTCGATCGGCTCAGAGCATAAAAACGGCATTCCCGAATCACGACCCGGTATACGCCGGGTCATTTTGTATTATTTTCTGAATTAATATTTGGATGTTCATATCAAAAGTCTTTACATTTGTTATTATGTAGTACATAACTACTAATATACATATCATCTTCCTGACTCTTTAAAATTCATGACTATGAAAAAGGTTTACACGGCATTGCTGCTGGGTTTATCATTTGCATTACTTCCGGTAGCGCGACTCATCGCACAGTCTGCCATCTCCGGGACCGTCACATCGGCAGGGACAGGTGAAGCGCTGCCCGGCGTCAGCATTGTCGTCAGCGGGAGTACCAACGGCACCACCACCGGCACCGATGGCCGTTACACGCTCCATGTACCTGTGAACGCCCGTCTGGTCTTTTCCTACGTAGGATTCGATCCCCGCGAAATGCCTGTCGACAACCGGACTACCATCGATGTTGCATTGACGGAAAGCGAAAAATCCCTTACGGAAGTAGTGGTCGTTGGTTACACCAGCCAATCGAAGGTCAAAACCACGGCGGCGGTTTCCAAACTCGGCACGGAGGAACTGCGCAACACCTCGAACCCCAACCCCGTACAGGCCATGCAGGGCAAAATGGCCGGCGTTTCGATCCCTGTCAATTCCGGTCAGCCCGGCGCGGGGGCAACCAACATTGTAATACGCGGTGGAACCAAGCTCAACGTTTATGGCACAGGGTTAGGCAACAGCGGAGGCAATTCGGTCGGCAGTTCGGAATCCACCGGCCCGCTGGTGATCGTGGACGGGGTTTTCAGATCGCTCAATGACATTAATCCCGACAACATCGAGTCGTTCCAGGTCATGAAAGACGCTGCCGCAACAGCCATTTACGGGGCCCGTGGTGCCAACGGCGTGATCGTCGTCAAAACCAAAGGCGGGAAGTTCAATACCAAAGCCAACATTACCCTGAACCACCGGACGACGTGGGAAACCAACTCCCGCGATTACAAGTACCTCAATGCCAGGGATTATCTTGCTCTTGCACGGAAAACTGTACAGGGCACATTCGATCCGATCGATAAGAACAATCTGCTCAACAACGGCGGATTTTCAGCCGGGACCCGCATCTACACCGCACCGGGCCAGTACGGCAACAATATCAATCTCACCGCATTATACGACAACATCGTGGCGGTAGAAGGCCAGGGATATGTCGACAACCTGATCGCCAAAGGCTGGCAGACCATGGACGACCCCATCAATCCCGGCACCCGCCTGCTGTTTGCCGACAACCATTACCAGGACATGCTATGGAACACCGGTGTCACGCAGAACCACAATCTCTCCATAGACGGGGGCAGCGAGCGGGCCAGCTACAATGTCGCGGCGGGCTACACCAACCAGGCCGGTACATTCGCCGGTACGCGGTACAAGCGGTACGATGTACTTGGAAACTTCGGTTTCAAAGCTTCCGACCGTCTCCGCATCGATGCCATGGTGAACTATCAGAATGTACTTCCCAATTACGTGGAAGCATTTCAGAACGAGCTGACCCGCGGCACGCGCCTCACCCCGCTCATCCGCATATACAAGGACGACGGTAACCCCACGCCGGGCGAGAACTACGCCACCCGCAACCGCTTCCACACCCTGAAATACGATGACGTGAGAGCAGCTACCGAGCGCATCATTTCACGGGTCGCCGGTGATCTTCAGATTGCCAAAGGGCTGAGTTACAAACCGGCATTCTCCTACCTCATGCAGGACTACCGGTACATGCTCATGCGCAAAGCGACGCCCGCATCGGAGATCCAGCCGGCGACGCAGCGGCAGAAAAACGAGGATACAAATAACTTCCGCCAGCTGATGATCGACCAGATCCTGCAATATGATCTCAATCTCCACGAACTGCACAGTTTCACGTTCCTGGCAGGTTTCAATTTCACGAAATCCACCAACAGCATCGTCAATATCGGATCGCAGCGGGCTACGAACGATTACATTTATACGATCAACGAACCCACCACTTCGGTGATCAATGGGGTAGTAAATACCAATGTCACGGATTTTCGCACCACACTCTCCGAAAACCGCTCGGCCAGCTATTTCGGGCAATTGAACTACGACTACGACAGCAGGTACCTGGTGAGTGCCGCATTGCGTTACGACGGTTTCTCTAATTTTGCCCCTCAAAACAAATATGCATTGTTCCCTTCCGCGTCGGTCGGATGGAATATCCATCGCGAAAAATTCTGGAACTTCACACCCGTCAGCATGCTCAAACTCCGGGGTAGCTGGGGCCAGGCCGGTTCCAGCGACCTGAGCCTGACCGACACTTACGGGGGCTACTCCGGGCAAACCTACGCATTGGGTTCCGGCATTCTGCGGGCTAACCTTTCCAATCCGAATCTGAAATGGGAGCTCACCGAAACCACCGACCTGGCGCTGGACGCCGCGCTGTTTGGCGACAGGGTTACGATGTCTGTGGATTTTTATAATAAACTCACTAAAAACAGGCTGGAATCCAAACCATTACCTTCCGAAGCACCTTTTGCCTCCATTACCTACAACAACGGGACGTTACAGAACAAAGGCGTCGAGATCGAACTGGGCGCGACGGTCATCAAGGCGGGCGCATTCACCTGGCGCTCCAACTTCTCCTTTGCGCTCAACCGCACGATCATCAAAAAGCTGCCGGATAACGGCCGGGCAAAAAACCGCCAGGGCGGCGACCTTGTCTACGACCCGGCGGCTGGAAAGAATGTCGAAGCGGGCGGCCTGGCGGAAGGCGAACGGCCATTCGGGCTCTATGCCTACAAAGTGCTGGGGGTATTTTCGACCGAAGAGGAGGCCAAAACCTGGAATGCCACAAAAAAGGATAACCTCGCTTCACCTTCCGGCATTACCACAGGCAAGCATGCAGGTGACTTTATTTTCGACGATATCAATAATGACGGCGTGATCGACACTAAAGATCAGGTATTTATGGGCTACCGCAACCCCGACAAGATCGGCGGCATGCAGAATACATTTTCCTATAAATCGCTTTCGCTGCGTGTGGCAGTGGACTATGCATTGGGCCACGTGATCAGCGACGGTGCATTGGCCCGGTCCCTGGGTACCGGCAGGGCATTCAACGAAGGAGCCCCTTCTCAGGCTGTGGGACCGGATATCTGGCAAAAATCCGGGGATACGGGCAAAAAGTATGCACGGTTCTCCTTTGCTGACGCCGATTTCGGACAGCGCAATTACCTGCGCTCAGCGACATTGGGTAACAACAATGGCTATGGCTCGGACGTCTCGGTGATGATCGAGAAGGGCAACTTCCTGGCGCTCCGTGAAATATCGCTCGCATACGACCTGCCCAAGACGCTGCTTAAAAAGATCGGATCTACGGGAATGAATGTATTTGTAAGTGTCTACAATCTCGGCTATGTCACGCGTTACAAGGGCATTAACCCAGAAACTTACACCGGCTTCGACGCAGCAGGCTATCCCAGGCCTCGCCAGTTTTCAGTTGGAACGACACTTAGATTTTGAGAGGGCTGTCGGCGATCGGCTATCGGCTTTAAGCACTAGGCTTTAAGCTTTAGGCTTTTAGCAACAGCTTTTTACTTTTAACTTTTTGACTTTGAGCTTATGATCAATCTTTGAAACTCATTATGAAAACCAGAATTAAATTCCTCACTTTATCGGCTTTTCTCTGTGCGGGGCTTTGTGCCTGCGACAGCCTGCTGGATGTCAAACCGCAATCGAGCATTACGGAGGCCGTTTACTTTCAGAATGAAGGCGATTTCGAACCTTACCTGACGGGCATCTACACCTACATGCGAACCTTTGCCAACAATGTGACTTACGGGACCGAGCGTGGCGAAGAGCTCATTGCCGGCTCCAACTCCCGTTTCGGCGTGGCATGGTCGCAGATCATCACACCCACTTCCGGGGCGATCAACTACAACGACTGGTACAAAGCCATCGGTCACTGCAATCTGCTGCTTGCCAGGATCGAAGAATTCCCGTTTGCAGCTACTCCCGACACCCGAAAGCGGATTGTGGCCGAAACTTACAGCCTTCGCGCCTACTTCTACTTCCACCTGACACGCATTGTCGGTGACGCGCCCCTCATGCTGCAGGCTGTGACCGACGAGCATGTACCGCTGCTGGAACGGTCGCCGGCAACAGATGTGATGAAGCAGATCCAGTCGGATCTCGACCAGGCCATCGGGCTGTACCGCTCGATGAGCAATTTTTCTCCCAACAACTATCCGAGCAAATACCGCTTTGCCTATGCCTCGACCCAGGCGCTCAAAGCCGAATCCAGCCTTTGGAGCGCGAAAGTGCTCAATGGAGGCAGCAAAGATTTCGAAGCCGCCGTTGCAGCGATCTCGGAAGTCGAGGCCTCCGGCGTGTCTCTCAATGCGGATTTCAAAAATGTGACCGGCTTGCGGGCAACCACCAACCCGGAGATCGTGCTGTCGGCCTATTACAGCCGGGATGAAACAGGCGGCAACTATGGCGTCAATGCATTGCCGTTCATGACCATCGTCCAGGGCGCATTGAACCTCGACAGCCTGCCTTACACCCAAACCTCGGCCACCGGCCAGGGCGCTTACCAGATCAGCCAGCCTTCGAGGGCATTATTTGCCAAAAATCCCTCGGACAAACGCATTCCTTACACCTGGGTCACCGAACGGCAAAGCACCGGCCCGAAAATAGCCTGGATCACCAAATACCCCGGAACCCGCTACTCCGACGACCGCATTTCCGACAACGAGATCATCATATTCCGCCTGGCCGATCTTTATCTGCTGAAAGCGGAGGCCTTCGCAGCTTTGAACAAAGCCAAAGACGCGATGAGCTACCTCGACAAAGTACGTGTCCGGGCGGGCAATGCGCCGTACTCTGGTGCGGACACCAAAGCAGCCATTGAAACAGAAATCCTGGACGAACGCGGCCGGGAGCTCTATTTTGAGAACAAGCGATGGTACGACCTAGTCCGGTTCCACAAAGGCGGCACCATCGACGTATACCAGGTCGTGCCGAACCTGGCGGGCAAAAAAACACCCTTATTCTGGCCATTGAACACCACCGTGCTGGCCAACAACAACAAACTCGTGCAGACCGCGGGCTACTGATCCTGCATTCATGTATTCTAAAAAGTTTGATATGCTTAAAAAAACATTCCTGAGCCTGGCCCTTCTTTTCAATGTCCAATATGCTTTTACGCAGGATCTCCCACCCCATCAGGCGCTGTTTACGGCGGGCGAAAACGGCTACAAAAGCTACCGCATCCCGTCGCTGATCCGCGCCAAAAACGGAGCACTGCTGGCATTCTGTGAAGGCCGGAGGGATGGAGCCGGTGACGCCGGCGACATAGACCTGCTCATGAAACGCTCCACCGACAACGGCAAGACATGGAGCGCGCAAAGCGTGGTGTGGGACGACGGCACCAACACCTGCGGGAACCCCTGCCCGGTACTCGACGAGCAAACCGGAGAAATCCTGCTCCTGCTGACCCACAACCGGGGCGACGTGCCCGAAAAAGATATTGTGACCCGGAAAAGCGAGTCGACCAGGACGGTATGGCTATCCCGCAGCGCCGATCATGGCGTGAGCTGGTCGAAACCTGTGGACATTACCCAAACCACCAAAAAACCGGAATGGGGCTGGTATGCGACCGGCCCCGGCGTGGGGATACAGATCCAACACGGACCCCGGAAGGGCCGATTGGTGATCCCCTGCGATTTCAGCTACGACGACCCGAACGGCAAAGTCCGCAACGGCCCGTTCGAATACGGCTCGCATGCTATTTACAGCGACGATCATGGCAAAACCTGGCAGCTCGGCGGCACGATCACACCCAAGATGAACGAATGCCAGGTGGCGGAACTCGCCGACGGCAATGGCACGCTGCTCATGAACATGCGGTCCTATTTCGGGCACGGTCGCCGGGCGCAATCGGTGAGCTACGACGGTGGGATCAGCTGGTCGGCGCCGGAGGATGTTCCCGACCTGGCCGAACCGGTTTGCCAGGCATCCCTGCTGCGATACGATCTCCGGGCAGGGAAAAGAAACCGGAACGCCCTGCTTTTTCTCAATCCGGCCAGTACTACCAAAAGGCATAACCTGACCTTGCGCGCCAGTTTCGACAACGGCAAAACCTGGCCGGTAATCCGGACGATTTTCCCCGGCCCGTCGGCCTATTCCAGCCTGGCCACATTACCCGACGGCAACATCCTATGCTTGTATGAAGCGGGGAAAACCAGTGCCTATGAGCAGATTATCCTTCAAACCATCCCGCCCCAGTGGCTCTTTGAAAACAGCAATTAAATTTTTAGTATACCAAAAACAATGACAACGATTCAACACACCGACGGCCTTGTCGCCGCGCTTTTCACTCCTCTGCATGCCGACGGATCGGTCCATTATGAACTGCTCCCCGGCCTGGTCGAACACCTCATCAGCAGCGGTATCACCGGTATTTTCATCTGCGGCAGCAATGGCGAAGGGCCCAACCTGACGTTGGAAGAGCGCATGAAGGTCTCCGAAACCGTGGTGCGGGCGGGCGCGGGCCGCATGCGCATGATCGTGCATGTGGGGCACGCCAGCATTGCGGAGGCACGTAAGCTGGCGCGTCACGCACAGGAGATCGGGGCAGATGCCATTTCGTCCGTAGCCGCATTCTATTTCAAACCTGATTCGGTGAAAAACCTGGCAGACTGCATGACCGAAATTGCTGCCGGAGCACCCCAATTGCCTTTTTATTACTATCACATTCCTTCACTGACCGGGTTTTCCGTCGACGTGCTGGACTTTATGGCCATTGCCGAAAAACAGATCCCGAATTTTGCTGGCGTCAAATACACCGCCGCCACATTGTGGGAATACCAGTCATGCCTCCACTACCGCGAGGGGCATTACGACGTGCTGTATGGCTTTGACGAAAACCACCTGCCCGCATTGGCAATGGGTGCCAAAGGCGCCATTGGCAGCACATTCAACTTCGCGGCACCGTTCTATCTGAAAGTCCGCGAATATTTCGAGGCGGGTGAGATCGAACATGCGCGAAAGCAAATGCTTTTCTGCGTCGAAATGGTGCGGATAGTAGTACAATTCCCTCCTATTCCTGCCCAGAAAGCGGTGATGAAAATGCTCGGCTTCGATATGGGCCCGTGCCGCCTTCCCCTGGTCGCCCTCACCGACGACCAGTACGGGTCGCTCCAACGGCAGCTGACTGAAATCGGCTTTTTTACGCTTTTGTCCACCGGTGATGCCGTCACCGTCCCTTCAAAAAACTAGCTGATGATTCGTTCCCTGTTCCTTTTACTTTTCCTGATCCACACGATGACTGTCCACGGCCAATCGACACCTGCCCTGTTCCAATGGAAAAACCTGCCCCCACTCCCCGACCCCGTCGGCTTCGCGGGAGCATATGCGGGGGTGAGCAATGGCGCGCTCATCGTGGGCGGAGGAGCCAATTTCCCCGGTAATACCGGGCCGTGGGGCACAGCGCCAAAGACCTGGCACAGTGACATTTACATCCTGGAAAGTCCGGCGGGAGCCTGGCAAAAGGCAGGCAGCCTGCCGCGGAAGATGGGTTATGGCATTTCCCTGACCACGCCCGGCGGCGTTTTTTGTCTGGGAGGAGCAGATGGTGGCAGGCATTACAATGAGGCGTTCTATCTCGTATGGCGGGACGGTAAAGTAGAAACCGTACCGCTGCCCGCACTTCCCCATCCGCTTGCCTACGCATCCGGTGCATTACTCGGGGACAAAGTGTATATCGCCGGCGGTACGCAAGCCCCGTCCGACACCAATGCACTGCGGCAATGCTGGGAATTTGATTTAACCAAAAAACAATGGACAGCGCTGCCGCCCATTCCCGGTGCGGGAAGAATGCTGGCCGTCGCGGGTGCACAGGATAGCCGCTTTTTCCTTTGCAGCGGAGTCGAATTGCATGGCAATCCAGCCGACGGGTCACCCCAAAGAACCTACCTGAAAGAATGCTGGGCGTACAATCCGGCTTTAAGAAGCTGGAAAAGGGTGAAGAATCTTCCCAATCCGGTGGTAGCCGCGCCTTCGCCTGCTTATGCGGCGGGACAGTCCCATTTGATCGTGATCGGCGGGGACGATGGCACGCTTGCCAAGCGGGTGTCCGAACTAAAAGAAAAACATCCCGGCTTCCGGAACGAGATCCTCGCTTACCACAGCATTACCGACACCTGGACGCCCATGGGTGTATTTTCGGAGGGTAAGGCGTCGGTAACCGCTCCATTGGTAACCTGGAACGGGCAGCTTGTCATTCCCTCCGGTGAGATACAGCCGGGCATCCGCACGCCGCGCGTGACGGCGGGCAGTCCGGTCGTCAGTACCGGAACATTCAACGGCATCGACTGGGGTGTGGTGGCGATTTATTTTGTACTCGTGCTCGGGATCAGCATTTATGTATCCCGGAAAATGAGCGCCAGTACCGACGACTTCTTTCTCGGCGGACAGAATATCCCCTGGTGGGCGGCCGGGCTCAGCATTTTTGGCAGTAAGCTCAGCGCATTGACTTTTATAGCCATCCCTGCCAAAACCTACGCGACGGACTGGACTTACATCTTTGCCAATGCGATGATCGTGGTGGTGGCCCCGATCGTGATCTGGTTCTTCCTGCCCTATTTCCGGAAGCTTAATATTACCAGCGTTTACGAATACCTGGCATTCCGTTTCAACAAAACGGTGAAGCTCGTCGGCAGTCTCACTTTTGTGATTTTTCAGGTAGGCCGGCTGGGCATCGTCATTTACCTGCCTGCATTGGTTTTGAGCACCGTCACAGGCATGAACCTGATGGTCTGCATTGTGCTCACGAGCCTCATTACGACCGCCTACACTATTTCGGGCGGCATCGAAGCGGTGGTCTGGACGGAGGTTATGCAGGTGGGCGTGCTGCTGGGCGGCGCATTTCTTAGCCTCTTTTTTATCGCCGACGCATCGGGTGGATTCGGTTCGCTGGTGTCGCAGGCAAATGCGGCCGATAAGTTTCATATGATCAACAGCGGGTGGGCCATCACGGAGCCCGTGTTGTGGGTGGTGCTGGTTGGCAACTTCCTGACCCAGATCGTCACCTATACTTCCGACCAGGTGGTGGTACAGCGTTACCTGACCACTTCCACCGAGGCAGAAGCCCGTCGCTCGATCTGGACCAATGCATTTCTGGTGGTCCCCGCCACGCTGATCTTCTTTTTGGTCGGAACGGCATTGTGGGTTTATTTCAAACAGCAACCGCAATTGCTCAATCCCATGGCCCGCACCGACGATGTTTTCCCCTGGTTCATATCCACCCAGCTTCCCGCCGGGCTGCGGGGGCTTGTGATCGCCGGATTGTTTGCGGCGACGATGTCCACCATCAGCTCATCCATGAACTCCATTGCTACCGTGGTAACCACCGACTTTTTCCAGCATTTTGTGCCAAAGTCAAGCGACAGCGAACGTTTCCGTTTCGCGCGTTACACGACTTTGGCATTGGGTATAGCGGGAATAGGCATTGCCGTCTGGCTCGTCTTTATCGAAAACAACAGCATCTGGGACCAATATCTGAAACTGATCGGGATTTTCGGAGGATGCCTGGCAGGCATGTTCGTGGCCGGAATATTCTTTCCTTCGATCAACAGCAAGGGCGTACTCATCGGGTTTTTCCTCAGCGCGATCCTGCTCTTTTTCGTGCAGGACAACGGCTGGGTGCATTTCTTTCTCTATCCCGGCGTCGGTATTTTCGGTTGCGTCATTTTTGGCTGGCTGATCAGCCGGGCCTTACCGGAAAAATAGGCTCCGGATCGCATTGGAACGGTTAAACAGGCAGGCGGTAGCCGTTCTGATACGACTTGGAAATCAGACGGTTCGCGGCAGGCTCCTGAAACTCGCCCTTCCCAGCATCCCAATGCACATCACTGCCTGTGCGGTAGGCGATATTTGCCATCTGGGAGAGGATAGCGACCTCCGCCCCGGCGCGGATAGGTGCGTGCAGATCTTCCATTTTACGCGACCTGATCACCTCTACGAAGTTCCGCGCATGTGCGTCCAGCCCGTTTTCGGCGGATTTCTGAAAAGGCACAGCCTCCATTTTTTGTCCGAAAGGCACAACCTCCCAGCCTTTCCGGTCGAGGATGAGCGTGCCGTTTTCACCCAGAAATGCAATGCCGTGCTCCCGGTTGTAAATGCCGGCCCCGTAGCCGATCACATGCTCCCATTGGATATTGAAATCTCCGTATTCAAAGAGAGCGGTAAGGGTGTCGGGCGCTTCCGCACCCGGGTTGCGGGCCATGCTGCCGCTCGCGCTCACCCTCTTCGGGTTTGCGGCGACTTTCATTCCGAGTAGCGCATAATCCAGCAGGTGTACGCCCCAGTCGGACACGATTCCTCCTGCATAGTCCCAGTACCACCGGAAACTTCCATGGAAACGATTTTTATTAAAAGGCCGCCTGGGCGCAGGACCCAGCCACATGGCGTAGTCCACCCCTGATGGCGCGGCGCTGTCGGGCAGTTGCAAAATCGGTTCGCCATAATTGAAATAACCCCATACCTTCACGAGCCCGATCTTACCCAGTTTCCCGGAATGCACGAATTCTACCGCATCGCGGAAATGCTTCTGGCTTCGCTGCCATTGCCCGACCTGCACCACGCGCTTGTATCGCTCCTGGGCCGCGACCATGGCGCGGCATTCGGCAATGGAGTTACCGATCGGCTTTTCCACGTAAACGTCCTTTCCGGCCTGGCATGCCTCGGCCATCATCAGGCAATGCCAATGGTCGGGTGTCCCGATCACCACCGCATCTATATCCTTATTTTCCAGCAACTTGCGATAGTCGCCATAGGTTTTCACCCTGATGTTTCGCTCGGCGAGTTCGGCGGCCCGCTTATCGAGCACATTTCGGTCGGCATCGCATACTGCGACGCATTCGACGCCCGGATTCTTAAGCATCGCATTCAGGTCGCCCCAACCCATGCTGTTGATGCCGATCGCAGCAACCCGGATCGTGTCGGCAGGTGTTGAGGTATGCGAAAAAGCGTTCGCTACCGGGGATACCAGCGGAGACAGCCCGGCACCGGCAACGGCTGCCGAGGTTGCACCTATGAACTTTCTTCTGGAAATTGTCATAACAGGTTGAGATCAGGAATAGCCTAAATAAGCGAATATTTATTAATATTCCACTTTTACAAACCCTCTGTATCCTTTCTGATCATATGTAATCCTTCCAGCCAGGCGAGCGCGGCCACGACGATAACCTGTAAGACCAGGAAAACTGCACCCCATATCGTAGCCGGTTGCCAGTAGCTCACCATCAGCAAGATGCTGACGCCGGCCCAGGCCCAGTTTGCACTGATCAGGCCCTGAAGCAGGCGTATCCGCACCGGATTTTGCAACACCAACGCCAATGCCAGCACCGCGTACAGGAAGGTAATCACCGAAACAGCCAGCAGGACCTTCTGCGGCAACCCGAGAAAGTCCGACCAGAATGCGTGCCCGGCGAGGCCTGCGATCCCGGTTACTCCTCCCAGAAAGGTATCGGCCCAAAGGACCCTTTTTAAACGGGGAATGCCAACGATCTGATGGTTCATAAACCTGAATAATATGCCTACCGGACCAAACGATTTGCAGATGCGCAACATGACGCTGATCGGCAAGAGTTCCCGCTGATGATCCTTAATTCCCTGTTACAGAACTACCAGCCTTCTTTTTTTCCATTCGCTCCCGCCCTTCATAGCGTCAAAAGTGCCAGGTTCCAGACAGGCTTATGCGTCTGATTAACACAAACTATTCTTGCAATATTTCAAATCGAAATTTCTGGCAGTCGCGGAAAAATTGCGCTGTTCCCGGGAAAATGTATGTTTTTTCTGGCAAAATCCCGTAATGACAACGTTCCCGGCAACGTCTGCGTAAAAAAATTAGCGCATTGCATTGGTCACCATTAAAAATGGCTTCAAATTAAGTCCGGTCAGTTATTCCCTGATCTGGTCGATATCGGAAAAATCATATTTTTAAGTTAATCCGAAAGCCAACCCAATTCTTAGCGAGCAAAGTTTTCATGAACATCAGATCTGTTTCGGACCAACATCTCGTCGACTCCCTTGGGGACGATGACGGAATTGCTTTCCGGGAGATCTACCAGCGTTACTGGAAAAAGATGTATCTCGTGGCGCTGCGGAAAATGGGCGATCACGAAGTGGTGGAGAGCATTGTGCAGGATGTTTTCCTGCGCCTGTGGGAACGCCGGCAGGTGGTGCGTGCCGATAACCTGGAAGCCTACCTCGTGACAGCGGTGAAGTATACGTGCATTAACTATATCAAATCCGAAATGGTCCACGAAAAGTACGTCAGCCATGCCTACGCAGGTGCGACCGATACGATCTGCTCCACCGAAGACCAACTGAATGCGGATGAGCTGATGAACAACATTGAAGCCAGGCTCCGGCATTTTCCTGAAAAAGCCCAGACAATATTCCGGCTGCACCGGCTCGAAAACAGATCGACCCGGGAGATCGCGACGCAGATCAATATGCCGCAGCGCACCGTCGAGCACCATCTCAGCCTGGTGGTGAAGGCGCTGAGGTTTTACCTGAAAGACTACCTCTGAGGGACATCCCGTTTCTGTTTTGCATTAAAAAAAGATTAATTTATCCAAAACAGTCATTTCATTGCATTTATCAAATAACTTTTAAAATGTTTTGCGGTTCCCGTCCCGTTCGTTGACTACCAGCGAAAGAGACTACTAAGCCACAGCAGGCCATGAGCCGGGACAAATTCGCAGCATTATTAGAGAAATATCAGGAGGGTACATGCACCGACCGCGAAAAAGAGCTGGTTGAGTACTGGTTCGCATTGACCCGGGACGAAGCTGCCGACGATGCGCATGACCCCGACCTGACCGGCATCGAAGAACGGATGTGGGCAGGCATGCAGGAAGCAACGGGCTTGCCTGACTTACGCCCCAGCCGCCGCACCCCTTTCCGCACGATTTATCTCCGGTGGGCAGGCATTGCCGCTTCGCTGCTGCTGATCGCGTGGTTCACGAGCAACAAACTGTTTCCGTCCGATGTCCCCGTTACATCCCTTACCTGGACTGAAAAACGCAACGACGGCACGACGGTCATTTCCGTAGCCCTGGAAGACGGGAGCGTTGTGGACCTCGGCCCGCGCAGCTCCTTGCGCTATCCGGCACATTTCGCCGGTAACCAGCGTGTGGTACTGCTCAAAGGAAATGGATTTTTTCAGGTCCGCAGAAACCCGGCCAAGCCGTTTCTGGTCCATTCAGGTTCCGTGGTGACCCGCGTTCTCGGAACGAGCTTTCATGTAAGGGCGGAAACCGGCAACTCCAAAACGAATGTAGAAGTGGTAACGGGGCTGGTGTCGGTGTACAATGCCGAAAAAAAAGGAAAGGGTACGGCCATGCAGATAAGGCCTAATCATAAAGCCACTTTCGACCCTGCGTCAGGCACTTTCACGGCGGGACTTGCCGGAAGGCCCAGGTTGCTCGATAACAGCATTTCATTCCGATTCAGCAACACCCCGCTTTCCGAAGTCGCTCAGCATATCCAAAATGCCTGGGGAATTACCGTCGAGGCGGAAAACCCGCAGCTGATGAACTGTCCGCTAACCGCTGACCTCAATGGGCAGCCTCTGTTTACCCAGCTCGACATCATCTGTGCGGCACTCGGCGCCCGCTATCAGGTCCGGAATGCGACGATCCGGATTTCGGGCCCGGGTTGCAAAACAAGAGCCCGGCAAGCTTTTCAAACACGTAAACCAATCCGATCCTACATGCGAACATAGCCAAAACTCAAAACGCTGGCCATGCAGCGAACATGGGCCAGCGTCAGCAATTCCGGTGAGGCAGACAGCGAATCATGCCATCGCAGGAGCTCGATTTTATCAAATGTCCATTTAATAAAACATTTAAAGGTATGAAAAAAACAGAACCTTTACTTTTCAGTTTGTTCAAATCCAGGGGATTCAGAGGCCTTACATTGCTTCTCGTCATGGCTTGCCAGGCCGCCTTAGCCGGCAACCAGGACCAGCAGGAAGTCATGTCCAGACTCGTCACCCTCAAATTCACGAACCAGCGCTTCGAGAAAGTTCTCGGAAGCATTGAAAAACAGACCAAGGCCAGGATCGTGTATAGCTCCGGGCGGGTGGATGTGGCACAGAATATCAGCGTCGACGTAACAAAAAAGCGCCTGGACGCAGTGTTGGACGAACTGCTTTCCCCATTGAACCTCACCTATCGTATGGTAGGCGGCCAGATCGTGCTGGAAAACCTGCCCCGAGAGCAATCCGTGGCGCCTGCCAGAACACCGGTCGACCGGACGGTAACGGGTGTTCTGACCGACGAAAAGAATGCCGTGCTACCGGGCGTCAGTGTGATCATTAAAGGCACCAACCGCGGAACGACCACGGATGCACAAGGCAAATTCAGCCTGCTGGTTCCAGATGATGCGGGCGCGGTCCTCACTTTTTCTTTCGTAGGCTACAAAAGCCAGGAAGTAGTACTGGGAGCGCAGACAGCCTTTACAATATCGCTTAAACCCGACATCGGTGCACTCGACGAGGTGGTGGTGATCGGCTACGGTGCCGTGCGCAAGCGCGATCTGACCGGCTCCGTTGTCCAGCTTAAAAGCGAACAATTAAAGGAGGTTCCTTCCGCCAACGTCCTCGATGCGGTGCAGGGAAAGATCGCGGGTGCGGACATTACGCGCAGCAGCGGGCAGGCCGGTGCGGGTGTTAACATTACGATCCGGGGTAACCGCTCCATCGGCGGCAACAACTCCCCCCTGATCATCGTCGACGGTGTGCAGTATGGCGACCTGGCGGACATCAATTCCAATGACATCGAATCGATGGAAGTACTGAAAGATGCTTCTTCCATCGCCATTTACGGTTCACGCGGTGCAAACGGGGTTATCTTGATCACTACTAAAAAAGGAAAATCCGGGCGGCCTGATATTTCCTTTAATTCTTACGCGGGTGTTTCGCAGGTGACCATGTATCCCAAAGCAATGGATATCAACGGGTTTCGTGATTTCAAACGGGAAGCATGGCGGGCAGCGGGTGTATGGAACAGTCCGGCCGACGATCCGGCGATCTTTACGAATGTAGCTGAATACGAAGCGCTGCAAAAAGGCACCTGGACCGATTACCAGGACGCGCTCATCCATCCCGGTTTTCAGCAAAATTACCAGCTGGGCTTCCGCGGGGGCTCCGACAGGCTGAAATCGTATGTTTCGGTGGATTATTTCAATGAGAAGGGAATCCTGAAACTCGATGAAATGAAAAGGTATACCGCCAGGCTCAATGTAGACTACACCCTCACCGACTGGATGAAGATCGGCCTGCAAAGCCAGCTGACCTACTACAACCAGAGCGTGCGACGCGATCCGCTGAACCAGGCCAATAAGATCAGTCCGCTGGGCTCATTGTATGATGACCAGGGCAATTTCAACTTCATCATGCTCGATGGCCAGACCGCCAATCCGCTCTCGGACGAACAGGCTGGTGTATTCAAAAACAATATCCTTACGAACCGCATCCTCACCAATGGCTACGTGGAGATCACGCCGCTGAAAGGATTGACGTTCCGCAGTACGCTGGGAGTAAACCTCTCCAATTCGCGCAACGGAGCCTACTCGTCACCGAAATCCATCGACCGCTCGCTGACCGGCAAATCGTTGGCCACTTACTCCGTTTCCAATGGCAGGACCATTAACTGGGAAAACGTGGTAACCTACCAGAAAGGGTTCGGCCAGCATAACTTCACATTTACAGGGATCGGAAGCTCGCTGGCGACTACGTCCGACAATGCGTCGGCATCGGGGGTGAACCAGCTCATTCCCTCCCAGCTGTTCTACTCCCTGGGCAGCGCTACCGAAGAGATTAAGATCAATTCGGCCTATTCCAAAAACAACCTGGTGTCGTTCGCCGCGCGGGTCAACTATGGTTTCAAGGAACGCTACCTGCTGACGCTGACAGCCCGGAAAGACGGATCATCCAAACTCGCCGTGGGTAATAAATGGACATTCTTCCCGTCAGCCGCATTCGCCTGGCGCATCATTGATGAAAGTTTCATGAAGAATGTCAGAACGCTCAGCGATCTGAAACTGCGTGTCAGCTACGGCATTGCAGGAAATGACCCATCAGGCCCCTATGCAACGCAGACGACCCTCACACGCATTGCATTCGGTTTCGACGAGGTAGCCTACCCTGCCTACACCTTCTCACGGAATGTGGGCAACGCCGCATTGGGCTGGGAGCTTTCCGCGACCCAAAATCTGGGCGTAGATTTCGGACTGTTCGACGGACGCATCAATACTTCGGTGGATTATTACGACACCCGCACGTCCGACCTCCTGCTCGACCGCGGATTACCGCCTACCACAGGTGTAACGACCGTGAAGCAGAACATTGGAAAAACCCGGAACAGGGGGATCGAGGTAGCACTGGGCAGCACGAATATCCGCGCAAAGGACTTTTCATGGACTTCCAACCTGACTTTCACCCGGAATAAAGAACAGATCACCGAACTGGTTACCCAAGGCAACGATATCGGCAATGGCTGGTTCATCGGAAGCCCGATCAGCGTCTTCTACGACTACGAGAAGCTGGGCATCTGGCAAACCTCCGAGGCAGAAGCGGCCAAGGCAATGTCCCCGACACAGCTGCCGGGTGAGGTGAAGGTGAAAGACCAGAACGGCGATGGCAAGATCGACGCGGTCAACGACCGGGTCATCCTCGGCACCCCTCGCCCCAAATGGAGCGGCGGCTTCGATAACACGATCAAATACAAGGGATTTGATTTCAATATCATGATCTATGCCCGCATCGGATCGATGATCAACTCCGACCGCTATGCACGGTTCGATCAGCAGGGCGTAGGCAACAGTACCGCCGGTCTCGATTACTGGACGCCCGAAAACCCGACCAACGACTATCCCCGTCCCAACAAGAACGCGGGCCTGAAATACCTTTCGACCCTGGGCTACCGCGATGCCTCCTACGCACGTATCCGGAATGTGACGCTCGCCTACAACCTGCCGGTCGACAAGTTCAACTGGAAAGTGATCCGTGGGCTGCGCGTATATGCGACGGCCAAGAACCTGGCGACATTCACCAAACTGGATTATGACCCGGAACGCGGCGGATCGGAGAATTTCCCGATGACCAAATTGTTTGTTTTCGGATTGAATGTGAATCTGTAACCCTAAAACCAACCAAACGATGAAATCAGTATTATTTAAAACGGGGTTGATGGCGGTTTCACTGGTAGCGCTGTTGTCCTGTGAAAATGTTCTGGAAGAATATAACCCATCCGGTCTGACGTCCGAAACCGTGTACACGACGCCGGAAGGATTTGAAACCCTTGTCAATGCAGCCTACTCTTACCAACGATGGTGGTACGGAAAGGAAGAAGGGTATAACATCGCCGAAACCGGCACCGATATCTGGACGAGCGGTGCGGGAGAAGTGTACCGCGACCTTACGCAATATCTTAACCTTCAAGGCAGCAATGCCGCTCTCACCAACGAATGGAGAGAGTTTTATGCCGCCATTAACCTGTGCAACGGAGGCATTAACCGGATTGAACAGGCCGGTCTGTCGGCGGCGCTGCGGCCTGTCCGCGAAGGCGAGCTGCGCTTCCTGCGGGCATTCTATTACTGGCATATCGTGGAAACCTGGGGTGGTGTCCATTTCACGACCACGGAAACCAACGGCATCGTCACGACCGCCAACAAAACGCCTGTGGAGACTTTTTACAACCTGATCTTCGAGGACCTGAAAATTGCCGTGACCAACCTCCCAGCGACCCAGCCACAGTACGGCCGTGTAACCAAAGGAGCCGCACAGGCATTCCTCGCCCGGATGTACCTCACGCGAGGCATGAACAAGGAAGCATTGGAAATGGCTGAGGCGGTTTTGAAAGGCAACTATGGCTATAAGTTGGAGGCAAACTTCGCGGATCTGTGGAAAATGAGCAATCTAAAATCCAAGGAAGTCATTTACACGGTAGACTATTCGGCGAACCTCGCATTGAACGACCTCGCGAATTCCACCTTCAACCCTTATGGTCACAGCCGCGGAAGCAACAATGCGCATTTGCTTTTCCTGATGAAATACGACGACCGGCCGGGCATGACCAGGGACATTACCAACGGGCGGCCCTTCAACCGCTACATGCCAACCAGGTTCCTGCTGGATCTCTACTCTGAAAACGATGCCCGTTACGAAGGAAGTTTCATGGAGTCGTGGTATGCCAACTCATCGTCGCTGCCCGCCGGCATCAGCAAAGGTGACACGGCGGTTTTCTGTACCATCAGAGACATTCCGGACGCAGTTGAAGCTACCAAAAAGTATCAGACTTACGACCGGAACAAGATCTATCTCGCGGATGGCACCGTGAAGGATAACCTGCGTTACCCGACCCTCTCCAAATTCATGGATCCGACGCGCGCCAGCTTGAACGAAGCACAAAGCGCCAGGGACGTGTTTGTGATCCGGTTGGCCGAAGTGTACCTGATCGCCGCGGAGGCACAGTTGCAGCTGGGTAACCTGGCCGAAGCAGCGACGCATATCAATGTACTCAGAACCAGGGCCGCCAAGCCCGGCAAAACGGAAGCCATGCAGGTCAAGCCGGCAGAAATCACCCTCGATTTCATCCTCGACGAGCGCGCGAGGGAACTCGCGGGCGAGCAACTCCGCTGGTTCGACCTGAAACGGACGGGCAAGCTGGTAGAGCGGGTCAAGAAATACAGTCCCGACAATGCGATCAATATCCAGGAGCATCACGTGCTGAGGCCAATTCCGCAAACGCAGCTGGATGCCGTCGTAAACAAATCCGATTTTAAACAGAATGCCGGTTACCAATAATCCATTTTAAAGTCTTCCTGCCCCGAAAGCAGGAAGACACCCACTTCAAGATGCATAAAAAACGAATTGCAGCCATTGCCCTCTGCGCTTTGGGAGTACTCGAAGCAGCGGCACAAACCCCGTCGGCTTCGTACAGCTGGTCGAACCTGCCTCCAGTGCAGCAGCCGGTTTTCCGGAAAGACACGATCCGTATCACCGCTTTGGGCGCTGTCGGCGACGGCTACACCCTTAACACCAAAGCGATCAATGCGGCGATCGATGCCATCAGCAAAAAAGGCGGAGGCGTTGTGCTGGTACCGCCGGGTTTGTGGATGACGGGCCCTGTGGTCATGAAAAGCCATGTCAACCTCCATCTCAGCGAAGCAGCGACCTTGCTGTTTACCCCCGACAAGTCGCAATACGCTCTTACCGAGGGCTTTTACGAAGGTAAGGCCGCGGCGCGAAATGAGTCACCCATTTCAGGCAAAGACCTCGAAAACATTGCTATTACCGGAAAAGGAATCGTGGACGGGAATGGAGACGTTTGGCGGGCCGTTCATAAAAGTCAGCTCACCGAGCCGCAATGGAAGGAAAAAGTCGCTTCCGGCGGCGTGTTGAAGGATGATGGAAAGACCTGGTATCCCAGCGAACAGTTCAAAAAAGCGAGTGTCGGCAACAAAAGCATGCTGCTGACGCCGGGCAAGCAGCCCAAAGACTTCGCGGATATCAAGGATTTGCTCCGTCCCAATCTGGTGGTTTTCAACAACTGCAAAAAGGTGTTGCTCGAAGGTGTCACCTTCCAGAACTCGGCGGCCTGGTGCCTGCATCCCCTGATGTGTCAGGATCTGACGATCCGCAATGTGCGGGTCAAAAACCCCGAATACGCACACAATGGCGATGGTATGGACATTGAATCCTGCAAGAACTTCCTGATCGAGGGCTGCACGCTGGATGTGGGCGACGATGCGATCTGCATCAAATCAGGTAAGGACGAAGAAGGCCGGAAGCGCGGCATTCCCACTGAAAACGGCGTGATCCGGAACAACACGGTTTACAATGGTCACGGCGGATTTGTAGTCGGCAGTGAAATGAGCGGCGGAGCACGCAACATCTTCGTGGAGCAATGTACTTTCATGGGTACGGACAAGGGGCTGCGTTTCAAGTCGGTGCGCGGCCGTGGCGGCGTCGTGGAGAAGATTTTTGCCCGTAACATCTATATGAAAGACATTGCGCAGGAAGCGATTTTCTTCGACCTGTACTATTTTGTCAAATTCGCTACGGATGGAGAAAGGAACATGAGCCCGGTGGTCAATGAGGGCACACCGGTTTTCCGCGATATGCATTTTGAGAACATTGTCTGCAACGGCGCTACGAAAGGCGTATTTATAAGAGGATTGCCCGAAATGCCGGTCCGCAACATCCGGATGGATAACCTGGTACTCTCAGCCGAGACAGGTGTAGAGCTGACAGACGCGGATCAAATCAGTTTCAATCAGGTGCAGCTGGTTACCAGGCACACCAAACCCGTTGTTTTAATCGACAACAGCAGCCATATTACTTTCGACAAACTGCAATACAATCCAAACAGCGAAATGCTCATTTCTGTACAGGGCGAGCGCAGCGCAGCTATCAGTGTGCAACATACAGATGCAACGAAAGCGCAAAAGGTCAAGGAGTTTTTAAAAGGGGCGCAGGAAAAAAGTCTGGTGATCGATGGGGGAAAATAAGTACTATCTGCTTACAGGATTGCTAACCGGGGCCATGTCCGTTTGCATTGCACAACAGAAACCTGTCACAGCTCCGGCTGCCGCAGTGTCAGAAGTATGGCTGCCGGACCTGCGGAACGGGCAATACAAAAACCCCGTGCTGCATGCCGACTACTCCGACCCGGACGTGTGCCGGGCAGGTGAAGACTTTTACATGACAGCTTCGAGTTTCGACGCGGTACCCGGACTGCCAATCCTCCATTCCAAAGATCTGGTAAACTGGACGCTCATCGGGCACGCACTGCCCCGGCAGATACCCGTCGCTCATTTCGAAAAAACACAGCATGGCAACGGCGTTTGGGCACCCGCGATCCGGTTTCACAAAGGTGAATTCTATATCTATTACCCCGACCCGGACTTCGGGATCTATGTCATCAAGGCCAAAAACCCGGCTGGTCCCTGGACCGATCCGCTACTGGTAGAGGGTGGCAAAGGTTTGATCGACCCTTGCCCGCTTTGGGACAACGACGGGCGGGCATACCTGGTTCATGGCTGGGCAGGTAGCCGGGCAGGTATCAAAAGCGTGATCACGGTCAAGGAAATGAACGCGGAGGGGACGCAGATCAAAGGTCCGGGCGTGATCGTCTACGACGGGCATGGCGTCGACCCGACGGTAGAAGGTCCGAAGTTTTACAAACGGAACGGCTACTACTACATTTTCGCCCCCGCTGGCGGCGTCGCTACCGGCTGGCAGATTGTCTTGCGATCGCAAAACGTGTACGGTCCATACGAAAGGCGGGTGGTGATGGCCGAAGGCAAATCGGGCATTAACGGCCCCCATCAGGGTGCCTGGGTGGACACGCCCCCGGTAAATGGAGGGTCGAAGGACTGGTTTCTCCATTTCCAGGACAAGGGCGAATACGGCCGGGTCGTGCACCTGCAACCCATGAAATGGATCGACAACTGGCCGGTCATCGGCTCCGACCCCGATGGCGACGGCATTGGCGATCCCGTGCTGACCTACTCCAAGCCACAGGTAGGACGCAATTATCCGGTGGCGACACCGCCCGAAAGTGACGAGTTCAACGGAATTACATTCGGAAAGCAATGGCAATGGCAGGCTAATCCGCAGGGAACATGGGCCATGGCAGCGACAGGCAGCCTGCGGCTTTACGCGCAGCGTACTCCCGAAGGCGCCAGGAACCTCTGGGATGTCCCTAACCTGTTGCTGCAAAAATTCCCGGCGGAAGAGTTCACGATGACTACCAAACTGAAATTCACCCCGAATGCCAGCCTGACCGGCGAAAAAACGGGGCTGGTGATCATGGGCCAGAGCTATGCAGGCCTTTTTCTCAGAAGTGGTAAGAACAAAACGGAGCTGCTTTACGCTTTCTGTGCCAAAGCGTCGGACAGAAACCCCGAAAATGAAAAGTTGTTAATGGAGATCAAGCCAGGCAGCGATGTATTTCTGCGAGTCCAGGTTGTTAAGGGCGGTCGCTGCACATTCGCATACAGCCTCGATGGAACTGACTTTCAATCAGCGGGAACGACTTTTCAGGCGGAACCGGGGCGATGGATCGGCGCGAAAGCGGGTTTGTTCTGCATCCGTGATACCCAAACCAACGACTCCGGCTATGCAGACTTCGACTGGTTCAGGGTAACGCATTAGTCCGGCTGTCTGCTATCGTAAACCCGGTTGGCACGCGCATTCAGCATTGGCCGGCCGGGTTTACTTTTTAGTTTCAATGATTATCCAGATTCAGCACGACCATCCGCTTCCGGCCCGTATAGCTATATCGGACGGAAACTTTATCTCCTGACTGAGGAACAGATTTCAGATCCTCCCGGAGTACATTGATCTCTGTGACAAAATTGCGCCCACGCATCGGCTTCACGTGGACCTGAAGTTTGTAGAAAGTATTTCCGTGCAGATACGAACCCGGTTGTTCCTCCGACAACAATACGATCGCGTCGGCTATATGACTGTTTTTCAGGTAACGATTCAATGTTTGCAACCGGGGCGTCCGCAATCTCACCAGCAGCAGTACCGCGCTAACCAACAAAAGAGCGAGCAGTATAATGATGAGGGTTTGTCCGGTTTGAAATGCCAATATCTCCATAGCTAATAGAAGTACTTAGCTTCAAAGAAAACCAGCAATGTACCAACTTACGACAATAGTGATTTAACGGACACTTTCAATTATCAAGTGGCTGATTTCCGAGTGGCAATTGCAAAAGCACTTCTTCCTTTTTTCTACGGGATATTTCGATTTTACTGCCGTCCAGCAGCTCCACTACATCATGGTCTGCCATGAGCTTGGCAATGAACTTGGGATTGACCAAATGAGACTTATGTGTGCGGATAAAACCGAACTCGGTCAACATTTCCTCATAGTATTTCAGCGTCTTGCTGGCCAATACAGGCTTTCGGTTCTTAATGAAAATATTGCTGTAATTCCCTTCTCCCTGCAAACGGATAATCTGATCGAGCGTAAAGAACGAAACGCCGTCCTGATAAGGCACAGCCAGCCGGAATTCACTCGCGCGCTTGTGGGCGACATTCCTGACCAGGTTGTCAAAGAGCATGGGATTCTGATGGACGTTCTGTTTTTTGAGGAAGCGATCGACCGCCGAGCGTAGTTCATCGGGATCCACCGGTTTGAGGAGATAATCCAATGCGCTGAAGCGGATCGCCTGCACCGCATATTGATTATAAGCTGTGGTAAAAATCACCTCGAAAGACGGGTCTTTTAATGCACGGAGGAAGTCGAAGCCGTTTTTTCCGGGCATCTCCACGTCGAGGAAAACAATATTGGGGCGAAAGGTTTTCAATTTTTCGAGCGCGTCGTCCACCGACTCGGCTTGCTGCACCTCTTTAATCTCGTCAATATAAGTTTCAATGTAATAGGCCAGGACATTCCTGGATTTAGGTTCGTCGTCGACAATTAGCGCTTTGATCATCGTCTAAGGTTGATATAGATAGGTGGACAATTCTATTCTTACCAGTGTGCCGGCGGGGTCGCCGTCTGTGTCGTATTGGTCAATTATTTCCAGGCGGGCGTGGTTGCCCTGGCGAGCGAGGACTTCGATCCTGTCCTCACAAATACGCAGCCCGCGCGATTCGTGTTCCCGGGTGCGTGAGGAGTTTTCTCTCATTTCGGCAGATTTTTTCCTTCCGATCCCATTGTCCTCGATTTCACAGGCAAACTGCTCAGTGCCGATCGGCACAAAACTGATCCTCAGATGTTTGTCTCCCTTTTTGTGCATCAAACCATGCCACAGGCCATTTTCAACAAACGGTTGCAACAACATCGAGGGAAGCCGTACGTAATCCTCTTCCAATTCGGGATCGATTTCGATAGAATAAGTAAAACCCTGGCCAAACCGCATCAATTCCAATTCAAGGTACAGTTCGAGCACATCTTTTTCCTCCGCAATGGTGACCAGGTTCCGCCCTGAATTGTTCAGCACCAGCCTGAAAAGCTTCGCAAACTTGTTCAGATACTTGCTGGCTTCATTGTATTTACGTGTCACAATGCATTCCTGGATGCTATTGAGGCAATTAAAGATAAAATGCGGGTTCATTTGGGCACGGAGGGCCATGAGTTGGCTCTCGGCCAGCATGGTATTGATCCGCAGCAACATGATCTCCTGGCGCTCAGCCTGTGCACGTGCCATGGCCTCGGTGATTTTGTTGGCACTAATCGCAGCAATGGTCGAAATGGCCCTGATGTGATCATTATTATAAAAATGTTTGCGCGGATGTTCCGAGTCGATCACCCCGATAACATGTCCCTCGTGCAGGATCGGGACGGCGAGCTCCGAAGCCCTTGCCTGATCATCGACAATGTAACGGGGATCTTTGCTAGTATCACCGATCAACTGTGGCAGGCCCGTCGCCGCCGCTGCGCCTACGATGCCTTGTCCAACGGGAATCTCAATGGGGTTCAGGATTTCATATTCCTTAGGACTTTTCGGCCCGTAAGCCGCTTTCTGGATCAGCGTCCCCGTTTCCTTGTCCAGCAGATATACCACGCAATCCTCAAAATGAAGTTTGGAAATACAATTCCGTGCAATATCCCAGCATATCTCGTTCACGGAATTATCGCCGTAAACACTGTTGGCGAAATACTCGATAGTCTCATCAAGGTCCTTTTTTCGAAGCTGCTGAATGTACAGCCTGTAAACCCAGAACAACCCCAGCACCGATACCGTCGCGCACAGGGCGAAAAACCACCAGGATTGCCACCAATGCGGCAACACCCGCAACGTAAGCCCTCCTGCGCGCTGCATCCAGCGACCATTCTCATCCGTGCTGCGTACTTTGAAAACGTAGGTCCCGGGCAGCAGATTCGTATAGGAAGCGGTAATGGACCGGCCCGCCATTACCCAGTCGTCGTCCAGGCCCTCCAACTGGTAGCTGTATTGAAGGGAGGGAATATCGCGGTGGCTCAGGGAGGCGTACTGGAAAGTCACAAAAGATTCGTTTGGATTGACTTCCAACACATTGCACTTCAATTCACTCAATTTTTCCTGTCCGAAAATCTTTACCGAGGTAATCGCGGGAGGCCGTTGAACCGGTACGGAAGCAAAGTGTCTTGGATTGATCACCACCACATGGTCCAGCATCACCGCATAGATTTTACCGGCGGCAACTGTAACATAGTTCCAATAGTCCTGCATGGTTTTTCCAAGATCGATCTCCACCTTACTGACGGCATTGCTCACAGGGTCGTAGGCGACGAGCCCCTCACGACTAGCGCCCCACAGCACCCCGTTGTCATCGATGTCCATCGAGGCGATCTGATCGTACGGCATTCCGTTGGCAGCATTTACGCTTCGGATGACCGTCCCCCGGCTATCAATCTTAAGAATTCCCCTGGTTCCGGCTGCGACCCAGATATCCCCCGTTTTACTCTGCCTGATTTCATAAATATATTCCCCTGCCAGCTCGGGTGCGAGCGCCAATGTGAAATGCTCGCGGGTGTGTTCATACCGCAAAAGTCCTCTCCCTTCCATGGCGAAAAGAATGTCTCCGTTGGAAAGTGTATGGAACGCCCCTACTTCGGTAAAATCAAACCTGCCGTACGCAGGATCGCTCCCATCGAAACGCGTACAGGTCTTGTGTTCAATATTATAGCGGTAAATCGCGTCGTTCATAATCTGGAACCAAATGTTCCCTCGCTTATCCGCGAAAACGAAGCCAGCCTGACGTGACGATGAACCTTGCCTGATTTGCTCGAAGCGTTCCAGGGCTTTCCCGGATGGCCCCAGGGAATAAATACCGTCATAACCAGCGAACCACCAGGTATCGCCTGCTTTTGCTGCCATTACAAACCGATTGTTACGCAGCATGTTCCCCGGCGCAACGAATCTCCTGAAGGTCCGGTCGTCCGTATCGTAAAACACCACCCCGTCTTCCTTGCAGGCAACGATCACTTTGCCGTCCACGGTAATGGAGTTGGTATGCGCAAATCCGGTTTCAAGAAAAAATGGAAAGCTGGGCAGCTTGTAAATTGCCTCGATCGGGTTTTTCGGAGGAGTCTTGCTTACGCCATTGATTGTGGCCAGCCATACATTGCCCTGCGTATCCGAAATCGCATCACGGAAGTGACCGTACGCAATGGTATAGGCCTGATCCTGGCTGTATTCTATTTTGCGAAACGGCTGACCGGGCTCCTTCAGGAAAGCGGCGTACACCCAGGTTGAAACCCAAAGACGGTCCTGCCGGTCGATGAACAGATAATTACAGCCTTCGCCGATCTGCTTGCCATCGAGCGTGTAGTATGTATCGAGCTTTCCTGTCCGGAAATCCCAGTAGTTCAGCGAGGGTTTCGTGTCGCATCCATACCATAAATTACCCTGTTTGTCCACCGCAATCGCACTGACATTCTCCGAGTCGAGCAAGGGGATGTGCTGGGGATTGCGGGCATTGTAAAAAATCCGGTTCGTCAGGCAATCGATAAACATAGGCCTGTTGCCTGCAATCCAAAAACCATTTCGCGTCGAGTCGAAAACCATTCCTGTAAGGTGAAAGCCGTCGAACGGAAACGCCCGGGCCGCCGGGAATACATCGGTCAATAAGGCCAGTTTTTGACCGTCAAAAATGTAAATCGCATTGGAAGTTCCGATCCAGATCCGCTTTTGCCGGTCGGCCTTAACCGTCACAATATCCTGGCCCGAAAGGCTGGCGAAGCGCTGATCCTTGCTGAACTCTCCTGATTTCTTATCAAAAAGAACAACTCCTTTCCGTAAACCGAGCAACAGCGTGTCGCCCTCCCCGATCGGATGAATTGCATTGACGTAGTATTTCTGCGCGGTCCGGGGATCGAGAAAGCGTCGCACGACCGCGCCGTCGTAGCGGTCCAAACCATTGGCAGTCCCGATCCAGAGGAATCCCGCCTGATCCTTATACAGGCACCTCACCTGTTTGGCACTCAGTCCATCCTGCCAGCGAATATTCTGAAACAGGGTTTGCGCACTCACACCCCCACCTGAAAAACAGGGGAGCACAAAGGAAATGGCCCATACAATTCTTCGTAAGAACAATATCACAGCTCGCTATATTCTTTGATGATCCGTGCTAAGATGCGCTATAAGTAGGCCAAATACGTCAATTCTGTATAATCGTACTACATGACTTATTTATCGGCGCGATCCGGTGAGAAATCGTAACAAACGCCTGATCGGTCGTCTTGAACACCTCAAACTAATGAATTTACCGGTAAATAGTCTAAAATAACCGTTACCTCATTAAATATGGCGGTTACTCAGGTCGGTTTGCACATTTGTTTCACCCAACGCCATGAAAAATAAATTCCAAGAGGAAATCCGAAGCGTACGCTGATGCGCCGGATTTCCCTCTCAGTGCCACTATTCACAACCTCATCCTATTTAGTCATGCTGATATTATTGATGGTAGCCAGTGTAGTTCTGGTGATCGTATTTTCAAATCTCTGTTTACTGCCACCATCTTCTGAAACTGCCGCTCCCCTTCCTTCCGCGGGTGGTTACCACATTGAAAACAAACAGGTTTATTTCTCCGGCGCCGACGACCGGTCCAATCCCGTCGGAGACGCTCACGCGAAGACATTTCAAGTGCTTGCCGCCGGGTATGGCCGGGCTCTGGATCGTTCCCCGTACGCACGGGACTTTCAGCATGTATATTATGAAGGTAAAAGCATTGAGGGGGCAAATCCAGTCCATTTCCAGATCCTCGGACCGGACCTGGGCCGTGATGATCAAAATGTGTTCAAAGCATGCAGGCTGCTTTCCGGAGATGCGAAAAATTTCAAGTGCCTGGATGCCCGGCTGAGCAAAGACAGTCACCGCGTTTTTTTTGACGACAAGGTAATTTCCGAAGATGCAGGCAATTTCAGGTACGTATGCAGGTGGCAGAAAACCTGCGTCTACAAAGACCGCAGCAGGGTGTTTGTCAACGGAAGAGGTTACCGTGTTGCTGACATCGACACCTTTGATTTTGCCGGCAACAACGTTTTTTCAGACCTGCAACAAACCTATCGTTTCAATGGCACTGAATTCCAGGCTATTCCGCAGCATTCCGGCTTGAAGCTCATGACCCATTTCGAGCCGGTGCTTGCATAAAGCCGCCATGAAAGCCGGATGCCGCCTTCCGGGTTGAGTTTTCCCTCCGCTATGCATTACCTGCAAATCATCAGTTTCGTCAACTGGATTGCCATCACCCTGCTGTTCGTGCTGGTGATGGCTGAAACCCTTTTTCCTGCCAAAGGAGGCGACGCGGCTTCCGCCATGGGCAAGGGCATTTATTACCTCGCCATCATCGTACTGATCCTGCTCCTGGCTCTGAACCTCATGCCATTCAGATGGAGCAAATACCTCACATTTGGATTGATCGTTGTTCCGCTTGCCTGGATAAAGTTCGGATCGTCGGTGGGAAAGCTAAAACGTACGATCACCGGTATCATCGACGCGAAACCTATTTTCGAAGACCGGGAAAGGGAAGACATGGCCCGGGCTATTTTCCGGTCAAAGCCGGATCGCCTCCGGAAGTACTTAAAAACGCAATCCAGGATGCAGGAGTCGGCGTATGCCTATCCGGTTTTGGTGCTCGCGGTAAAAGCCGCCGTAAATTTCGCCGATCACCCAGCGGACCGGCTGGCGTGCATTCAGGCGTTGCTGGACGCTGGTGTGCCTATCGCCAGCCGCAACACTTCGGAGGAGAACCTGCTTTTCGCTCCCGCGTCGATGAGCAATGCGCGTGTGCTCGCATTCCTGCTGGCAAATGGGGCCGACGCCAATAGCAAAGTGACCGATTATGGCTCCGGGAGGCGAAATACAGTGCCGGTCATCTTTGAATCGATGGGCATCGCCTCAGGCGCGCTGGCATGTGTAGAGGCACTGCTCGCGCATGGTGCAAACCCGAACGCCCTGAAACCCCGGGATGGTGACCGGCTGAACGTTTCCGTCCTGCTTTATGCGGCGGAGCGGCAAAGATGGGATATCTGCGCGCTGCTGATCGAAAAAGGTGCCGACCCGCATTACGTCACATCCGACGGAACGTCGCTTGGGAAGTACATGGCAGAAGCAGAGCCTTTTAATTCTGATGGCTTCGTTACCATCGCCAATTTCGAAAGGGTAAAGAAGAGCATTCAATAATAACGCCCTGGTATTGCGGCCCTTCAAGATTACAAAGGCCATATCAAGCATATGTCAGCAAAAAGGAAGTGAGGCGATGACTGGTCATCGCCTCACTTCCTTTTTGTTCATTTGGCATGAACCAGAACCTCCTACTTCACACGCTTGGCGGTTGCGTCGAACATATTCATCATGTTGCCTTTGAGATTGTCGTCATCCACTTTCGAAAGGTCTAGCGTGACATCGTAACCCTGGGCCGAAAAACCGAGCATAATCTTATCGCCGTTCTCTTCAATACTGGTAATAGCGATCTTTTCACCACCTGGCTCAGCCGCATTAACCAGCTGACCGCTTAGTTTGCCATCTGTCCTGGTCAGTTCAGCCAACAATTTGGAATCGCCATTTGGCGTGCCCACTACGGTAATTTCCCACTTTCCCGCAAAAAATTCCGCCGGTGCACTGGTTTGAGCAATGCTAGTGAACGCTACGCCTAACATCAGGAAGATCGCAATAATAGAATTAACCCTTTGCATAGTTATGATGATAAAAGTGAACAATATCCGCGCTTGACTCATATCCGTATAGTCTCGCTGACGGCTTCGAAAACAAAGGTAAAGAAGAAATATTTTTATTGTCTATTATTTAGACAATAATTTTTTTACAATTATTTAACACCTGAATCCAACGCAGCTGAGGCCATTTTGTCCGGTCTGCCCCGTCACAAAGTCTATTTTGCCCGCCGCGGGCTATGTGTCAGCATGTTAATTTTGAAAATCTAAACGAATATCAAAAAGCCATGAAAATGAAACCGGGAGAGTTTATTGCCTTGTCGGCCTGCACCATGACGCTCACTGCGCTGGGGATCGATATCATGCTTCCGGCTTTCGGGGAATTGCGCAGGCATTTCGGACTTAGCGGCGACTCAACTGCCACTGCCCGGATCATCTCCTTCTTTTTTATGGGACAGGTTGCTCAAATCGGCTTCGGCGCACTCTCCGATCGTTTCGGGCGGATCCCGATTCTTCGGACGGGTTTCCCGCTCTATATTACAGGCGGCATCGTGGCTGCGCTGGCCCCCACCCTCGAACTCATGCTCGCGGCGAGGTTCGTAGCAGGAATGGGTGCATCGGCGGTGTTTATGACCACCATTGCAGGCGTCCGCGACCGGTTTGTGGGTGACGAAATGGCCCGGATCATGTCGCTGATCTTTACAATCTTCCTTTTCACACCCGTGCTGGCGCCATTTCTGGGAATGGCCATTCTGACGGTTTCGTCCTGGCAGATGGTTTTCTTCACACCGCCCTTGTTCGCCGTCATCGTATTCGTTTGGTCACTCCGGTTGGAAGAATCCCTGCCTGCCGATCAACGTATCGCATTGGATCTGGCCACAGTGGCGCGGTCGATCCGGAAGGTGGTCAGTAACAAGACATTCCTCCGCTACACCATCGTCACCACCTTCCTTTTCACCGGATTGAGCTCCTATGTGGCCAGCTCGGAGCATATTGTCGGTGAAATTTATGGTAAACCTGAATTGTTTGCCTGGATATTTGCCGGCATGGGTCTGCTGATGTCCCTGTGCGCATTGTTCAATTCACGTCTTTCTTCCCGGTTTGGAGCGCGAACCGCAATTAAATGGCTGCTGGCCGCTTATACGATTATCGGCGGCGTGCTCCTGCTATTCACCTGGCTCGTTGGTGATCCACCTCGTATGTTTCCGTTTTTTATAGGCGTAGCAATGCTGATGGCCATCAACCTGGCCATCGAGCCCAATAGCAGCGCACTGGCCCTCGAACCGATGGGAAAGATGGCTGGTATGGCCTCGGCGATTTACGGTACTGCCTTCTTTTTCGTCGGAGCTTCGCTGGGTTCTGTGATCAGCGCACTTATGAGCCATAGTGTCGTTCCGCTGGTAGTCAGCTTCTTTGCGATCGGGGTAATTGCTACCTTACTGGTCTTCGGCGACCGCCGGACCACGAGGCCTTTGTAGCCATTTGGTGGATGTTAACCATTTCATGACCAATTTTAACAGGTCGGCCCGGGGAAATGCAAAGGATGTTCAAAACGATATACTTTGCATGATCAATCCTAACCTATCCATAAATAAGCCATGAAATGCCACTTATGCCCCGCCTTTTTAGTGTTTCCTTTGCTGACGCTGCTCTTCACCTGCCAGACCTTTGTGGCTGCGAATGCACAGGCTCCGTCAGGAGAAAAGGAACTATACATCCCAGCCAAGGCCATGCGCGTGCCCGATGGCAACGACTATAACAATGCGGAAAGCGAGTTCAGCTTCAAACGTATGGTGCAATCGCCGAATATCGCCATTTTCTGGCACAAGGAATTTGGCAGTGATCCCATGCAGAACAGCGACACCACCAAACGCTTCGACGCCCAGGCCGCATTGAAAGAGTGCGAGCGGTTTTACGACTATTATGTCAATGATTTAAAAATTGTCCAAAAAGGAAATTCGCTGACCGACCGCTACAAAATGATCCTCTACGTGATCGGCGGTACGGAACAGACTGCATTTGGCGGTGGGGTAGAGAATAAAATAGGTATTCTCTGGACACCTGCCGTGCGTATGAGCAAGGCTCCGTACGGCGCACTGGCGCATGAGCTCGGCCACGCATTCCAGTATATGTCGCGATCCGACAGCAAAACCGGCCCCCGTGGCCCGATCATGGAAATGTCGGCGCAGTATGTGCTTTGGCAGGTGTACCCGGAGTGGATGACTTTTGAAAACTACCATTTGGTAAACTATCTGAAAAAGACGCACTACGCCTTTTTACATCCCCAAAACATGTACAATTCACCTTATGTGCTGGAATACTGGTCGGAAAAGCACGGCAAGGAGTTCTTTGGTAACCTCTGCCGTGCCACACAGGAGGGGGAAGACCCTGTAATGACGTACAAAAGGCTGAATGGGCTTAGCCAGGAGGCATTCAACGACGAAATGTTCGATGCCGTGGCCAGGCAGATCACCTGGGACCTCAAAAGGGTCGAAAAGGTAGCCGCGCGCTATGCCAATCAGCATTCCACCAGATTGAATGCGACCGGAAACGGCTGGTATCGGGTAGACTCCGTTAATTGTCCGCAAAACTATGGCTACAACGGCATACCACTGGCTGTACCCGCAGCCGGAAAAGAAGTCATCGTCGATTTCAAAGGCATCGCGGGCGCCAAAGGTTACAGCGACGTTAACACGGACAAGGCCGGATGGCGGTACGGTTTTGTAGCTTATACGAAGGATGGAAAGCGCGTTTACGGCAAAGCAGCAAGGGAACCGAATGGGAAGGCGAAGATCAGGGTCCCTAAGGATACGCAAAACCTCTGGCTGGTCGTCAGCGGGGCACCTGCTGCGCATTGGCCGGTCCCGTTCGGGAGACAGAATGCGAAGGTAAAGGAGGAACAATGGCCTTACAAGATCAAACTGACGGGCACATCCCTCGCTGCTCATTGAGCCTGGCCCTATGCTGCATTGAGAGCCGCCCACTGACATTTGTCATATCCGTCCCTAACGCCGGTCAGGCTTTTTGCAGCCGGGGACCGCTTATTTTGATTCACAGGAATGCAGTAGCAGACAAAATCGCTGTCGTCGGCTATTCGCCTGAATCGGAATACTAAAAGATATGCGATATGCTCAATAGTTCAAGGATCAAAAAAGCAGGGTTAAATGACCGGATCATGTCCGCACAGCAGGCGGCCGGCATCATTCAGGACGGTATGGTAGTGGCATCCAGCGGGTTCACGCGGTCGGGTGACAGCAAAGCGGTGCTGGCAGCCCTTGCAGAGCGGAATGAAACCGACCCCTGCCGCATTACGCTCATTACAGGCGCCTCCCTGGGCCAGGGAACCGACGGCACACTCGCTACCGCAGGCGCGATCCAAATGCGGCTGCCTTTTCAATCCGATCCGGTCATGCGGACGATGATCAATCAGGGGACATTGAAATACATTGACGAAAACCTGAGTGAAACTGCGGCGCACCTCCGCAACGGCTTTTTGCCTCCCATCGATGTGGCCGTCATCGAAGCAGCCTCCATCGAAGCGGACGGCAGCATCGTACCGACTACCTCGGTGGGTAATTCCGCCATCTTTATTGCGATGGCCAAACAGATCATCATCGAGATCAACGAGGTGGTTCCGGAAGCCATCCGCGGCATTCACGACATCTTTTTACCCGAGGACGCCACCGGCAGGGCCATTGTTCCCGTAACCAGCGTCTGGGACAGGATCGGGCAGGATACCATCGCCTGCGACCCGACCAAGATCGTCGGCATTGTGTTTACCAACCGGAAGGACAGTCCGGCCGACATTGCTGGCAGTAACGCCAACGCACAGGCAATCGCCGCGCATTTACTTGATTTCTTCGAAGGAGAAATCCTGGCTGGCCGCATGACCAGGTCCTTGCGACCGATCCAGGCCGGTATAGGCAAAATCGCAGACGCCGTGCTGAATGGATTCGCCGAAGGAAATTTTGAACACCTGACCATGTATTCGGAAGTCTTGCAGGACAGCGCATTCAACCTCATCGACAGTGGCAAACTTGACTTTGCTTCGGCCAGTTCCCTGACCGTTTCCGAAGCGTGCTACCAGCGCATTTTTGATGATTTTGAACAATACAGACCTAAAATCCTGCTGCGTCCGCAAGACATCACCAATGCAGCGGAAGTAATACAGCGCCTGGGGATCATCTCCATCAACACGGCGGTGGAATGTGATATCTACGGCAATGTCAACTCATCGCACATTGGCGGCAGCCGCATTGTCAACGGGATCGGCGGTTCGGCGGATTTCGCCCAAAACAGCTACCTCAGCATTTTCGTAACCGAGTCGGTTTCGAAGCAAGACACCATTTCCCGGATCGTCCCGATGGCCACCCATGTAGACCATTCGGAGCACGACGTGGACATTATCGTGACCGAACAAGGACTTGCCGATTTGCGAGGCCTGACGCCGCGGGAGAAGGCCCTGGCCGTCATTAACCATTGTTCACACCCCGGATACCGTGATACGCTCCTGGATTATTTTTTGAGAGCCTGCCAAAAAGGTGGTCATACGCCGCACCTGCTTGGGGAAGCATTTCAGTTGCACCAGAACCTGGCCCAAACCGGCTCGATGAAAACGGCACTATTCCAGCCCGCTTAATGCGGCCGGAATAGTGCCGGGGTGCTTTAAATGGTGTAATCAATGCGTATGAGCAACCGGTAACGCACGGATCGTGGAAGTCCAAACGGAAACACGACTGTGGTTTACAACATCAGCCGCGACACTATGCCCAAACATTTGTCCGGGGTTTCTCTCACCATGTGTGCAAATGGCGATCATATCCGCCCCCATCATTCCCGCATAGCGAAGAATCCCCTCCGCTTCATCCGAAGCGCGTTCCACGGCTACGTGAAAATGATCCAAACCGAGTTTCCTGCCAAATTCGCGGAGGCTCGCCGCTACCTCATCATCACCGGCACTGCGCCCTGTGATCACATGCAACAAGTGCCACCGCGCCTGAATGGCACCGAACAGGGGCATCATGCACGCAGCCATCGCGGCTGGTTCTTCCCGGAGATCCACGGGGACCACCACGTTGCGGATCCCGCCCGCGTGAGCCTGCTCCCGTATGCTCATCACCGGCACAGGCGAAGTCCGAACGATCTTTTCGGCATGTGAACCCATAAAAAGCCCATCCCAGCCCCGTGATCCCCGGGTTCCGAGCAAGACCATACCGATCTCTTCCGCTCCGATTACTTCAAGCACCGTGTTGACGAAACGGCCCGGCCGTATAATGTGCCGGACGGGCGTCGTGATGGCCAGTTCCCGGATTGCATCCTCCAACCGGCGGGAAACAGCTATCTCACCGTCCGGAATCGCCGGGGCTTTACCTGAGTCGAACACGGTCAGTACGACGAGTTCGCAATGCCTGTCACGGCAAAGCCCCGCAGCGAACCGCAGGGCATGCAACGACAGTGGTGAAAAGTCGCACGGGATCAGGATCCGGTGTTTAACATCTTCCAAATCCATTCTGTCAGCTCAATTTCATCACAACACGCCCCTCGATCCGGCCTGCTTTCATATCGTCAAAAATGACGTTGATATCATCCAGACGCGCCGTGTGAACGGTGGCCTTCACTTTTCCCTCCAATGCAAAACCGACCGCCTCCTGCATGTCCTTCCGCGTGCCCACGATTGAACCCCGGATGGTATGGCGGTTCAGTACGGTTTCGAAGATGGGCAGGTCGAAGCTACCCGGAGGCAGACCGGTGAGCGCCATCGTACCCTTCCGCCTCAGTGTGGCAATCCCTTGCCTGAATGCGGTCGGCGACACGGCTGTCACCAGCACGCCATGCATTCCGCCTGTTTCCTTTTTCAGAAATGCACCCGGGTCTTCCTCCGATGCATTCACGGTCAGGTCGGCACCCAGCCTCGATGCCAGTTCAAGCTTCTCAGGACTCACATCGATTGCCGCCACGTGCATACCCATCGCTTTGGCATATTGCACCGCCAGGTGGCCGAGTCCGCCAATACCGGAAATGGCGACCCACTCCCCTGCCCTGGTTTCAGTCTCTTTCAAGCCCTTGTAAACGGTCACCCCGGCGCAAAGGATAGGTGCCATCCCCACCATATCGGTGCCCGCCGGCAGGTGAGCCACATACCTGGCATCGGCCAGGACGTATTCGGCATAACTGCCATCTACGCTGTACCCGCCATTCTGTTGTGCATCGCACAGCGTTTCCCAACCGGTAATGCAAAATTCACAGCAGCCGCAGGCACTGTAAAGCCAGGGAACTCCTACCACATCTCCTTCCCGGATACCAGTAACCTCCGGCCCGACCGCTGCCACATAGCCGATGCCTTCATGGCCCGGCACCAGCGGAAGTTTGGGTTTCACAGGCCAGTCACCGTCGGTAGCGTGCAGGTCGGTGTGGCATACGCCGCTGGCTACCACTTTCACCAATATCTGATGACGCCCGGGGCGCTTTACTGCAATTTCTTCTATTTGCAAAGGCTTGCCAAATTCATGGACCACCGCTGCTTTCATCGTTTCAGGAAGCATACGAGCATATGTTTATGAATGAATACCGCCAAAGATCCGCACTAAACCGGCGGCCGCTTATGACGAAAGTCACCTTACTGAATGATTTCCCTTCACAAGCGGGCTACCGAATCTTTCGATTTTATTGATTTTTTCAGTATCAATATTTTGATTATTATTGTACCAAATCACATCAACAACATACGAGCATGCCTGACGATTTAAATGCTAAGCCGGCCTGCAACACCGTCCAAATCCGGCTGAACCCGGGCGACGAGTTCCGGATCGGTCAGGATGGCAGGGCGGTCGTTGCCCGGGATAATGGTGCAATGGAAGAACTTCATCAGTCGGACGGACGTTCGATCATTCATATCATGGTTTGAAAACTTTCTCCTTTTCCAGTCGCCGCATGGCCTGCTCCACGGCCCGGGTATAGGTTGTCTGCGGAAGGGCATTATACTTTTCCAGCTCTTCCACGATGATCGGCAGGTACGCGAATTTCCTGTTCTGCACATAATGCTCCATCAAATGCGCTGCTTCTGCCTTCCGGCCCAGGTTCCGACCGATAACCACCTCTCCGGCCCGTACAAAGTGCTCATACAAACAGGTTTTCCAGCTCGTGTATCCCTGATCGGCCATCGCCTTCGAAATCGGATCGAAAAGCCTTTGCGTATCGCCAATCAGTTTCTCCGGCAGCAGATCGATCGCCGGATTTACAAATGAATGCCCAAACTCATGCGTACTGAGTTCGAGCAAACGGTTTTTATCACTAAAACCCATATCCGGTTTCGACGCGTCGGCAAACTGCGGTGCAGCAAAGGCCCCGAACACATGCAATGCATGCGACCGGTTATTCAGGCTGTTCATGGCCCCGAAGCCCATCTGTGCGGGAAGCGTAAGGCTTGGTACCAGCGTGTAGGACTCGAAATGCCCCTGGTAGAATGCTTCCAGGGCGGGAATGAATGTGCTATCCGGTAACCCGGCCCTGACCTGACTGATCGCATTTTGATACAATGGACCGCTGTTCTGCAAATAGGTCCCGAAGTCGACTTCGCGGTAGAGGGCGTTCATGGCTTCGATAAACGTGGTTGCGTTCTGGCGCGCCTCGGCGGGGTCTTTGGTAGCGGAAAAACGCTCGTAATAGCTGACACCGATACGGCTATCCAGCGCAGCATTAGGAAAATCTTTCAGTTGTACAAGCAGGTTGATCAGATAATCCAGCCAGATGTTTTCGGCAAATCCAATGACGGTAGCCAGGTGCCTGCTGTTCTCGTGGGCTTTGTAACGCCGGTATAAGTCCAGTCCGTAGGCATAACGAGCCCGGTTTTTAGCTGCATAATCTGGGTTGGTTTCCGATTCCCGACCTTCGTAACCCAAAAAATAAACAAAGCCCAGCAACTCCACATTGGCATTGATCCGGATTTGAATGGAGTCTTTGGGCGGGTTCCGTGGGAGCAAATGTGAAGCATTGCACCACGTACAGGAAAAGACCATGCAGGCCGCAGAAAGGAAAAGATGTTTGAGCATACAATCGCCGTTTTGATTAAAATAATGAAAATCAAAACAAGTACTAAACTGCTCAACAAGCGCCCGCAGACGCGATTTCAGACGTCCGGAATCATGATTTCAGACTGATAGTAGCTAGGAAGCCTGCGTTTCGGGCCGACTTTCCGAAGGCAGATACCGCGAAGGCGATTTCCCGGTATGCTGTTTGAACACCTGGTTGAAAGTGGATTTTGAGCTAAAACCTGCTTCCAGTGCCAGGGCCAGGATCGTCTTATGCTGTTCTTTGGGATCGCCCAGCTTTCGGATCGTCTCCGCCACTCGGTAGTTGTTGACGAACGTGTTGAAGTTGCTGCCGCAATGGGTATTCACCAGGTGCGAAATATAGCGCGACGGCAAGCGGAGCCGCGCCGCCACATCGTCGATCGTCAGTTTGGACTGCGTATACAACCCTCCCTGCTCAAAGGCAGCTTTCAACCGCCCAAGCTCGGCTTCATCGTCATATATTCCAAAATCCGGCTTTTCAACGGTCTTCGCTGCGGGCAATACGGGAAGGTGGAAAAAGTCAGGATCGAGGTAACCGGCATATCCCATTACAAACAGGCATGCTGTCAGAAGGAACTCGATTTCCTGAAAAACCGGCCAATCCAGTATCACTCCGGCCGCCCATAGTACAGTCAGAACGGAGAGAAAACCAAAAACACCGTAGCATTTAAAACACTGAATACCGCTCCATCGGACACCCAAGCGGCGAAAAGCGCTCTGTAACCGGACCAGACGGGAACCGTACACCGCCAGCACGACAACCATGCCGATGATCGGCAACAATTCCGTCATGAAAAACCAGACCGGGTTTTGAAGCAAAGGTGAAACCCGGCCATGGCTTTGATACCAAAAGTACCGCCATGTGCAGCTAACAGCCATTTCCAATGCAACCGGCAGAAAAAGAAGCCAGTAATGCGTCCTGAAAACATAGGTGGCCCGGGTGGTAAATTCCATAAAAAACCAGAGCGAAAGCGGCATGATCAGATAACTTTGAAAATTCCAGAACGGAAATACGCCCGGCCTGCTGTGGTAATGCACCTGCATACCCCAGGCATTCAGCAATTCCATCGCGAGTACATATACGATCAGCCCGAGGAACAAGCTGGCCCGCCGGGCACTTATTCCCCGCACGATCAACGCAAGACTCAATATCATGCCCTGCCCGAAAGCCAGGAGGTAAAAGATCGCTTTCCAGTTATCCATGCGTCTGCCGACTAATCATTTGCTCTACCTGCAAAGATACCGATTTGTTCAAGTCTCCAAAGGTTGCGCACCATGCCTGTGTCGCTGGTTTTCCGGATCAATTCTCCTACTTTTAGTTTTTCCACTCTTCCTAACCTTTAATCATGAAACAAATTACCCTTTTGTTAATTCTCCTTTTTGTGTTCCATGCCAGTCGTGCCCAGGACCAGGTGTTATGGAAAATGTCCACGGGCGGGGGTATACATGGCGAGCCGGCACTGAGCGGCAATGCGGTGTACATCGGCAGTAATGACATGCATTTGTATGCGCTGGACAAAACCTCCGGCAAACCCATCTGGAAATTCCGGTCCGGCGGTGCGATCAGGTCCGCTCCGGCGATTGCGGGTAACAAAGTCGTTTTTTCAAGCGCCGACGGGAATATTTATGCGGTGGGCAAAAGCAAAGGCGACCTGCTCTGGACGTTCAAAACGAATGGCGAGCAGACCTACGATTTATGGGACTACTACCACTCTTCTCCCGTCGTCCACGAAAACACGATCTACGCGGGAAGCGGGGACAGTTCGGTATACGCCATCGATGCCCATTCCGGCAAAATGATCTGGCGATTCAAAACAGGCGGCGTTGTGCATGCATCACCGGTGGTGAGAAACGGCAAGGTTTTCATCGGGAGCTACGACGGATACTTCTATACGCTGGATGCCAAAAACGGAAGCATGGTATGGAAGTTCAAGACGCTCGGCGACCCGGCATTCCCAAAAGGAGAGGTACAACGGGCGGCCTGGGTGGATGACGAAACCGTCATTTTCGGTAGCCGCGACTTTTACATTTACGCGTTGAATGCGCAAACCGGTGCCGTCAAATGGAATATGAAAGAAAAGGGAAGCTGGGTGATCGCCACTCCGGCCGTCCATAACGGGAATCTCTACGTGGGCACGTCGGATACCCATCAGTTTTACTCGATGGATGCCGGAACCGGAAAAATCAACTGGGTACTCCCCCTGAACATGCGCGTGTATGCGACCGCATTGATGGTGGGCAACACCCTTGTTTTCGGTTGCTTCAATGGTAAAGTCTATTTCGTGGAACCGGATAGCGGGAAGATCAAGGGCACTTTCCAAACTGCGCAGAGCAAGGAAAACCATGCACTGGTATATGACTCCACAGATCATATCCGCAAAGACTTCGACATGTACGGGGACAACTACCTGCGTGCCGAAAGCCAGATCCTGTCACTCGGATCGATACTATCCGGTCCGGTAGCAGAAGGCAACACCCTTTATTTCGGCGACTCGAACGGCTATTTTTATGCTTTGAAGATGCCCGCTTTCCGAGCACGGTGATCCTGTTGCCTGCCCTGCGACCGCCACGTCGCATTACACATAGCCAATACCGTTCAGTAAGTAGTCGGTCCGTAAACACATCAGATCTGCCATAAGAATCTATATTGAACCTATCGTCAAATCTGCGACCGCGCTTCTAAACATAACTCCTCCATGCGAAAGTCACTTTTAATCCTCCTGCTCACTGTCGCCGACTTCGCCGTCGCCCAATCGATCGTATTAGAGCACGATATGGCCCGGTTTAAGAAGCACCTTAACATTCCGCTTCCCGATAAGAGCTTTGGCGGGGTATCCGGGATCGAGTATGTTCAGCAAAGAAATAAATGGTACTTTCTGACTGACGGTAAAGAGCCCCAGCGGCAGACCTATCTGTTCGAAATGACCGGCTCCGGCGCCGATTCCCTTCCCCAATGGAATGCAAACGACAATCTGCAACGACGTACTCTTGAAGGGGTCACGCAGGCAGAAGCTGTCCGGTTTGATGGAAAAAATTTCTGGATATGCACCGAGGAAGAAGTAAAACCGTCTGTCCAGCTCGACAGCATCTTTGAAAAAGGCTACATATCGCGGCTGTCGGAACAGAACTGGTCACCGGACGAACAGGGGGCGGTCCGGTATGCATCGTTATTCACCAATCGTGGATATGAAGCCGTCGCAGCGGTTGGCAAGGATACCATTTGCATGCTCAGCGAATGGCCCGTCCGCCAGGACGGGAGATACGCCAGGTTAACGCTCCTGGCTTGCCCGAATGGAGCCTGCAACACCATCGGAGAGTACGCCTATGAACTCGATATCAATTCCTGCGCTGCTCAGGCCCAAAAGCTCGACGGATCGATCGGCAATGGGGTCTCGGAAATGTTGTACATCAACAACGGGCGGTTCCTGATCCTGGAACGTTGCTATGATGGGGATAAAGGATCTGTGAAACTATATGAAACCCGCATTACACCTGAAACCACCGACATTAAGGATGCGAATTTCAAGTATCTGGCAAAGTCGGGGGCATTCCGCCCGCTGCCGAAACAAGAAGTCTTCAATTTCAACTCGATCGGAGGAATCACTGTCGACAACCTGGAAGCGATGACCTGGGGGCCGGGCAAACATACGCTTGTGGTGGTTTCCGATAATAATTATCGTGACAGCCAAAAAACGCAATGGATCGTATTGAAAGTCACCGGCGGTTTGTAAGCAGTTAGCAGGATATTATGAATGGTCAACAAAAGAGGGCTTGAATGCCGGCTATTGGCGCGTCAAGCCCTCTTTGTTTTAATACTTGCTAAATCTCGCACCCGAAATAATACCACCTGCGGATTCCACTTCCACCACATACGTACCCGCACGCAATGGCCGGATACCCGGCACGGTTATCACTTCCGAGGGATTGGTGTAACTTCTGGACAGCATGCATTTGCCATTCATATCCACCAGCCGCACCATGACTTTCCCGTATAGGTTTTCACCGAGCTCGATGTTCAGTTCATCGGTTCCGGGATTAGGATAAATATTGATTTTTGATCTGCTGTCATCGGTCTTCCGGTAATCCACCTGCCTGATGCGCGAGTTTTCCGACTTCCCGTCAAAATCCACCTGTTTCAGGCGATAGTAGTTTAACGCACCGTACACCGGGCTGAGATCGTGAAACGAATACGATTTTTCCTTCGCCGAATCGCCCGCGCCATTCACTTGCCCAATGGACTTGAATACCCGCCCGTCGGTGCTTCGCTCGATGACAAACTCCTTGTTACCGCTCTCATCGGCGGTTTTCCATTGCAGCAGAGTACCGGTGTTCGATTTTTCGGCCGTGAAACTGATCAAAGTCACCGGCAGCGTCGTGTTGTCAAATTCCACAATAACCGCATCCGAAGTGGGAACGGTGATCGAAAATGTGCCCTGTGCATTCGCAGCGGCCTGCCGAAGGTTTTGGTTTCCACTGAACAATTCTTTGGTTGAATACACATCCGTCCCGCTCATACCGGTGCGCGCCAGGTCAATGGCAAAACTTTTGGCGGATCCTCCGTAGTTAAAAATGGCCAGATAATACTTGTTACCAATGTTTTTGACAAAAACTTCACTGGCCTGGTTACCTGTATTTCCCTCCATGGGCGTGAATACTTTGCCATCGGCGGCCAATGTCAGCAAATCCTCGTTTTGAAGAAGCGTTTGGGAAGCTGCAGTCCATGCGCCGGTCGTCGAAAAGTCATCCCCGGTAATCAATGTCCCCGTTACGATGCCGGAGGCCAGTCTCGCACGGTTTTCACCGGCGGTTTCGGCACCGAACACGAGGTGATCACCGTCCAGATAATTGTAAATATGCTGCTGCCACCAGCCGTAACTGGTGCTGTTCAATGTATAGGCGGTTTCGCTGATATCCTTGTAGGCATCGCATGCGATCCTGCGCATGTGTGCGTAGCGCCCGGTGGCGAGGCTCGGCGAAATGGCGGCGTACACAAGCATTTTTCCATCCAGCTGATCGGTCAGAAATTCCATTCCCTTGCGGTAGGCTTCCATGCCGGTGTGGATGATGTTGTCGTAGTAGCTGTCTGCTTCCAGGGCTGCGTGGCCAAGAAAATCGATTTTGATCATCTCAAACCCGCAGGCAATGAATTTCCCGATCACCATTTGCAGTCTCGCCTTTGTCCCCGGGTGCGTGGGATCGAGCGCATAAGCGCCGTCGAGCTCCACCGGGTTACCGTTGGCTTTGGTCCAGGCATCCTGGTAATTATGGCTGCTGCCCTCCATTTGCCTGGCAGACTTGCCCCAGTCTACAAATGGGGCCCAATAAATGCCCGGTTTAAAGCCCTTGCTTTTGCAGTAATTGGCAAACTCCGTCAGTTCCGCAAAGTTCCCATTGAGGCCACCGCCCGACATATTATCCCAATAAGAGTCCAGATCGATGTATAAAGTATTGTCGCTGTTCCGGAAATCGGGTACGCCGGTGGAGAAGAAATCGACGACCGATTTGGCCTTCGGCAGATCGATCGCCGACTGGATCGCGCCCCAGCTATTCCACCCAAACGGAGTTCCGGCCGTCCAGTTGAAAATATAACGCGGCTCAGCGATGGCGTTTGCTTTACCGTACTCGTCGAAATTGCTCCGCCAGTCGGCGCCGTAGCTCACCATGATCTTCGGCGACCGGCAGCTCGTTCGCCCAACCGATACCCAGCCATGTCCCCGCTTATCGCGGGTGACGCCTTCCTGCGTCCACCCCGCCACGACCGAAAGGTAGGAAGTTGTCCCCCGGCCCTCACCTACTAGGTTCACCCCGGTTTTCCATACCGAATGCTCCACTGAACCGATCACCAGCCCTTTCCGGGTTGCATTATCATAAATAGCACCTGCTTCGGAGCTGAAGAAATTGGCATAACGGATTTCCTTGGCATCATAACGGATCCAGGCGTCGTTGTCGAACGGCACAAACAAAGCGCGCCGATCAGTATTGGAATGGATATCTACATCATTGGAAACGAGCGGCGTCATGCTGTAACAGTTGGAGCCATTGCCGGTGAGGACGAGCTCGGTAAAGAAATGATCCTTTCCCGGATAAGTATAAAATACCTGCTGCATGCCCAGCAAACCGCTTCCCGACATCGTTACGACATGTTTGGTGCCCGTGCCGAAACCGTCCGTAACCGGCGACGACGCATATGTGCGGCTCGTGTAGCCCTGCCTGCTGTTGTATACCTGGTCGGAATTGGCCCTGGCGGAAGCTTCGCCGATGACCTTGCTGTTGTTGAAATAAACCGTGTAATGGCCGTTGTTCAGATCATACTCAATGCGGCTGTTCGTGCCAAAACTGATCGTTTGAACATTCGGGGCGTTGGCGGATGAAAAAGCGATCTTATCGATGTTGGGCCCATAGCCATTGGGATTGTCTAGCCGGATACTATTGCTGCCCGCATTCAGCACAATGCTGGCCGTAGTGGTCGCAACGGTAGACCAGCCGCCGGAGGCCGGGCAGGAGACAGCGATGTAGCTGCCTCCATTCGGCGTCACATTGATCGTCCGCGGATCGCCGGTGCTGTACGAGATCGTGAGATTGTAGGTCCCCGCGGCCGCTACCGTCACCGGTATCACCACAGCGCCATTACCCAGGTTGCCGACCTGGCTCCCGCCCGAACAGCCGCCGCAGCCCTGTATATCCGCCCCGTTGGAAAGCACGCCGCTTTCCGCCTCGAAACTCTGCGCCCAGGCCGTGCATTGACCCGCCATGAGCCAGGCAAGGCATAATAAAGTCCATATGCGGCACGCGTGTTGCCGCCCTGATACGATCTTGTTCATAAGAAAGTGATTACAGGTTAATTTTTGATTTTGAAATACAAGGATTAATAACCCTTGTTTTGCTGCAATGCGCCACCCGACGCCTGGATCTCGCTTTGCGGAATGGGCTGCCAGTAATTTTTTTCCTGGAATTTGCGGCCGTCCAATGCGATGATCCTGACATACTCGATGGATCCATCCGGCTTCTTTTCCGGCCTCACACCATATGCAGGCACATTTTCGGTGACATTGGCGATTTTCCAGCGGCGGACGTCGAAGAAACGGTGCTCTTCGAAGGCCAACTCTACCCGGCGTTCGTTCCGAATGCGGTCCCGCATGGTAGCCTGGGTCAGGCCCTTCGGTAAATCCGGCATCCCGGCACGCTTGCGCAGCGCATTCACGGCCTCGTAAACCGATGCATCGGGACCGGCGGCTTCGTTACGCGCTTCGGCGTAGTTCAGCAGGATTTCGCCATAGCGAATGTATTTCCAGGGCTGGGTAGCAGTCTGGTTGGCATTGCGGATCGGGTTTTGGTCATTGATAAATTTGTATACATAATAACCGGTCTTGGTCGTATTCCAGTTTTCGTTGCCATCCTTGCTATCCTGGCCACCCGGTACAAATGTTTCCACTTTCCGTTCGCGATACGGCGAGCCATTGTATAAAACGCTCATTGTCAGGCGCGGATCGCGGTTTTTGTAGGGATCCCGGGGATTATAACCCGATGCAGGGTCGGTAATTTTGGTACCATCCATCATTTCATAATCGTCCACGAGGTTTTGCATGGGCGTATTGCCCGCCCAGCCGCCGTAGCCATTCGGCCCGTTCACCAGTTCGAGGTTGGTGTGCTCGTTGGTGGGAGAATAAAGACGGATAAAAATGTCCTCCTGGGTATTGTTGGTGATAAAAAGCTTGCGGTAGTCGCTGTAAAGCGAGAATGCCTTTTTATCCATTACCACCTTGGCCGCATCGGCCGCCTTCTGCCATTTGGCGGGATCATTCTGATCGTTGCTGTACAACGGACTGGCCGCGTAAAGCAACAATCTTGCCTTCAATGCCAATGCGGCATATTCCGAACCACGACCAGGCACGACAGTCGTCCCGGCCAGGCCGGCAGCTGCCGCATCCAGCTCGGTAATGGCATAAGCCAGGCTCTCGTCTATCGATTTCCGCTGGTACAGTTCCGTATAGTCGCGGTCTTCGAGCGTATAAACCTTGTCGCCCATCACGGGTATTCCACCGAAGTTGCGGATCAGGTCGTGGTAGCGGTAAGCGCGGATAAACCGGAGTTCGGCTTTGAGTTTGCGCCTGCCCGACTCGCTCATCGGCACCTTGTCGAGGTTGGCCAGGCCATAATTGCATTCGCGGATGCTGCGGTAGCTCCTCGTCCAGGTGTTGGAGATCCAGCCGGTGCGGTCCGGCGCGGCATTACCTTGTTGAACAAAATAAGTGTCATTATCGAAATTACAGATCGACTCGTCGGTTACCGAACTCATCCATGCATCTTCAAATCCCCTCCCGAAACCCGGCTTATCGCTCTCGGTCGAGAGCTGCACACCTACATAACGGCCTACTACATACGCATCGGCTAGCGCGGAGTCGGCCCAGATGGCCTGGTCGGAAATAATGTCTGTTGGCTTGGTATCCAGGAACTCATTGTCGCAGCTGGCGAGCACGGCCGAAAGTCCTGTGAGAAAAAGTATAGTTAGTTTATGAAATCTCATGTTGTTTTCAGTTTAAAATGTCACGTTCAGGCCCAGGTTGTAGATTTTCTGCTGCGGATAGAAGAATGCATTGCCATTGTCCCCCTCCGGATCGAAGTCCTTCACTTTGGTAAACGTCATCAGGTTGAACCCGTTGGTATAGATCCGCAGGCCGCCCAACCCGATCCTTGAAACCAGGCGCGCCGGCACATTATAGGCCAGCTCTACGTTTTTCAGGCGCAGGAATGCCGTATTTTGAAACCAGAATGTGTTTTTGTAGCTGCCGTTCACACCGGTACCGGTGCGGGAGTCGATCCTGGGCGAAGAGCCGTTCAGGTTGGTCGGGCTCCACGCATCTTCCGCTCTCGACTGCATGACGCTGCTGAATTCCCCGGCTTCCACCACCACATATTGCGCTACCCGCGCCTGCCCCTGAAACAGGATATTCAGGCTGAGATTTTTCCAGCCTCCGCCCAGGTTCACCCCATAGGTAACCTGCGGCACATTGCTGAACTCCGACCGGATCCGGTCCCCTGCGTCGATCTTTCCATCTCCATTATAATCCTCGTACCGGAGATCGCCCGGCTGTGCACCCGACACGTGCGGGTAGCCATCCACCTCCTGCTGTGATTTGAAAACACCGATCGCCCGGTACATGAGATCGGCATTGGGATTGCCCAGGTCCGAGCCGAGCGGCATTCCGGTCGCCCGCTGATAGTCCAGCGTGTTCAGTGCCTCATCGACGAACACGACCTTGCTTTTGGCAAATGCAAAATTACCGCCGAGGGAATAGGTGAAGCCATTGTGGTTGCCGGCATACTGGATCTGCGTTTCGACGCCCCGATTATGCACTTCCGCGATATTCTCCTTCGGAATCTGCGAGCTGCTGATACCCGTTACGGCGGGAATGCTTACGTTGCGACTGGCGAGGATATTCGTCCTGTTTTCAAAAAATAAGTCCAGATCGAAAGTGAGTTTTTTGAAAAAGGTCGAGTTGATACCTGCATTGTATTTTTTAGCCACCTCCCAGGTAATGCCCGGGTTAGCCAGCAGGGAATACTGGATCAGGGGCACGTTGCTCGCATTGTTGCCCGTCGAGAAAGCGCCGTTCCTGACTTGGAAGTTATCACGGAACTGGTTGGGATTGACCCGGTCGTTACCCAGCTCGCCATAAGACGCCCTCACTTTGAGGTCATTGATCACATTACCGGTCTGGAACCATGGCTCCTGGGATACCCGCCATCCGAGTGACACGCCCGGGAAGAAGCCGTAGCGCTTGCCCGGGGGGAATACCGACGACCCGTCGTAACGCAACTGAATCTCGGCCAGGTATTTGCCCATGTAATTGTAGTTCAACCGCCCGAAAACGTTCCGCCGTGAGGTCCTGTAACTGCTGCCGCTATTACCATAGTCCACCGGCTGGGCACCGCCCTGGCTGAGGTCGGGTAGCTGGGTAGTGATAAAATTGTTTCGCGATGCGCTGAAAAACTCCTGCGTTTCCCGGCTCTGTTCATAGGCAATGAAAGAAGAGAATGCGTGGTCCCCGAAATTCTTCACGTAGTTCAGCTTGACATTACCCGTCAGCAACGCCCGGTTGGTCTGGCTTTCATACATTTGAGCGGCCGCCGGACCACCGAGCACAGAACTGTATTGCTGGGATGTTTTATTATACTGATAAACGATCCAGTTGGTTTTCATTTCTTTGGTGAATGCAAAACTCTGGTCCGCCGAGAAGAACCCGTCCACCGACAGGCCGTCGACCGGCAACTGATAGCTGGCTCTCAGGATACCGTTGGACACGGTCGTCGGGCTGTTGTTTGTACCGGCGAGGGTCGCCATGGCAATGGGGTTTTTGCCCTGTTCCACGCCCGCACCCAGGCGTCCGTCGGGATAGCGTGCCGGGAGGGTCGGATAGGTTCTGTATAAAAATTCAAAGACATTGCTGGCACCGAATCCTGCGATGTAACTGCGGTTTTCCCTACGCGTGGCCAGCTGCACGCCAAAGCTCAGTCTGTCATTGACAGTCACATTCACATTGGAGCGGATGCTGTATTGGCGGTATTTATTGACCCCGTCGCGGTATAATCCATCCTGGTAAAGCGTTCCGGCTGATACGAAATAATTGATCTTGTCCGTCCCGCCGGACACCGACAGGTTATGCTGGTTCTGCGGCGCTACCGGTTTCATCAACTCCTTCACCCAGTTGGTGTTGGGATAGTTGACCGGATCTGAACCGTTCCGGAATTTCTCGATTTCCTCGTTGCTGTACCGCTGGTTCATTCCGCCACCGGGATTACGGTAATAATCGATCGTATTGAGAATGCCCGCGTATGTAGGCGCGTCCACAAACTGCGGCAGCCTGGTGGGCTGAACAAATCCCTGGTTGAAAGAATAGTCGAACTTTGCCTTTCCCGAAAGCCCCTTTCTGGTCGTGACCAGGATAACCCCATTTGCTGCCTGTGCCCCGTAAATGGCTGCTGAGGCATCTTTGAGCACGGATATGCTTTCGATATCGTTCGGATTGAGGCGGTCGAGGCCGCCGATGGCGTTGGCGATGCCGTCGATCACGATCAGCGGGCTGCTGTTGCCGGTGGTGGCCCGTCCGCGGATGAGAATATTCGACCCATCCGAACCCGGTTCTCCTGACCGGTTGTTGGCAATCAGACCCGGCAAACGGCCGGCAAACGAGTTGGACACGTTGGGTTGCGGGCTCCGCGCGATTTCCGATCCCTGGACCGTGGCGACCGAACCCGTCACATTTTTCTTGGATTGGGTACCATATCCTACCACCACGACCTCGTCCAGCGATTTCGAATCCACGAGCAGCGAAACACTCAGGACCGTCTGATTCCCCACCGCTACTTCCTGCGAGAGGTATCCGACAAACGAAAATATCAGCACAGCTGCGCCGGAAGGCGCATTCTGTTCGGGTATATCCAATGTAAAACTCCCCTCCTCATTGGTAACGGTGCCCCGCTGGGAGCCTTTCAGCACAACGCTCACGCCGGGGAGCTTTTCACCTTTATCATCCGTCACCGTCCCCGACAGGGTTATTTCCAATGGCTTGGCCACGGTGGTAGTGCGCATCAGCCCCGGTGTGAGCGGGTCGCCCGAGAAAGAAACCTTCCGGCTGCGTTTGAGAATGATCTGTCCGTCACCGGCCTGATAGTCGATCTGCAATGGGAGCAGGAGTCGGTCGAGCACTATGGAAAGCGGCTCGTTGGAGGCTGTGAGGCTTACCCTGGTACGGATCGGAATAATGCTGCGACTGTAAGCGAAACGCACCCTCGCCAGGTCTTCCAGCCTGTCCAATGCGCTCCCTAGCGAAATGTTTTCCGCCTGAATGCTCACGTTCCTGGCCAGCAAGTCCTGGGCGCTGGAACTGCGGGCATAGGTCGCCGCCGCCACCATTCCGATCAGAAAGAGTTGTAAAATCGATAACCGCATAATGTGGTATGCCGTCTTGCTTTTTGGAAAAAAACACATAAGTTTGAAATAGTTAAGTATGAACAATAGGAAGCCTTTCATCACCGGCAAGTGATGTTCACATCAAGACTTCGTTCAGTATCAGGGGTGCTTCCATCACTCCTGATTTTTTTTGAAGGAAAGGATTAAATCTGGTGTCTGCCTGTCATCATAAAGGAATGGATTAGGTAGTTAATCTTGGAATTGCTTTTTCTTTTCAGGCAACGGCTCATTCCGCTGCCGCACACCCGGCCCCGCTGATCACGATCGCATCGTTTTCCATCTTGTAATCCGCTTCGACGATCTGCATCGTCATTTCGAGGATTTCTGAAAGCCGGTTCTGGTCGAATGTCGCCTTCACCCGGCAATTGGCAAGGTCCGGGTTCTCGAGACTGATCCTGACATCAAACTTTTCTTCCAGGCGCTGCACGACTTCACCGAGCGTCGCGTCCCGGAACGTCAGCGAAACGGGCTGCCACAACGGTGCCTTATCGGCCAGAACCGGGGCCGCTTCACTGGTGAGCTCTCCCGACACCACTTTGTAGATCGCCTGCTGATGCGGCAGCAGCAGCACTTCCCTGCCTTCCTCGGCGGTGACAGAAACCTTGCCGGTTACCACCGACACTTCGTACTCGGGTGCGCCGCGGTTGGCTCTCACATTGAAACTCGTCCCTAGCACCTTCACCAGCACACTTTCGCCATGGACGAAAAACGGCCGGGATGCGTCGTGGGTAACTTCGAAAAACGCCTCGCCGCGTAGCGTCACCTCCCTGGAATCGGCTTTGAAATCGCCTTTACTATAAGCGATTTCGGCTCCCGGGTTCAGCCAGGCCATACTACCGTCCGGAAAAACATGCTTCCGGACCTGCAAAGTCTGGTTCCGGACGGCAATCCGGCCCGGACCTGCGATGGAATCCGTTTGTTTTCTGGATACAAAATAGTAGGTACCTAACCCGGCCACGAGCAGGAATATCGCCGCGGCGGCGAAACGCCGGAAGATGCGGGCGAATGAAGGCCGGACCACGCGCCCGTCCATCACCTCGTCCGAAGCAAGGCCGATCTGCTCCCTGACCTTTTTCAAATGCCCGGGCTGATCGAACGTCCGGCCGGTCGCCTCCTGCGCATCCAGGGAAGCGTACCATTCGTCCACCAGAAAAATCTCTTCGGGTGTACAGTTGCCTTCCACGTAACGCTTCAACAGCTCCGGTGAGATGTTTTTATTACTCATTGCCTGTTTGTGATAACCTTTTTAGTCAATTCCTTAACTACAAGACGCACGGCAGCTAAGCATCCCTAGTGAATTTTGAAGAAATTTTATGACTAATACTATGCGATTCCTTCTTAATTTTGAACAAAGTTGATGCGGGGACCACATGGACAAAGCTTACCGGAATAGTGAAGATCTGGAATTATGGCAACTTGCAAAGGTTTCCGATGACGCATTGGCCTTTGCGGAGTTGCACCGCCGCTTTGCACCCAAACTGTACGCATTAGCCCTGAGAAAAACCCGGAACAGTGAAGTTTCGGAAGACCTCGTGCAGGACCTGTTTGTACATTTATGGCTGCAACGGGCTTCGATCCGGATCGAAAAAGCATTCAACCTCTACCTTTTCACAGGGCTCAAAAACCGCATCATATCCCATTACCGCAAGCAGCTCGTGCAGCACACCATTTCGCTAAACGAGCTGGATGTTGAAACGCTCACCTCCCAGTCGGCGAACCTGGTGCAGGAATGGCTGTCGGTGAAAGAAGTTCATGAAATTTACACCCGCGAGCTCGCCAATCTTCCCGAAAAGAGCAAATATGTGTTCGAAATGAGCCGCAGCGGCGTTCCCAACCGCGAAATTGCCGAAATGCTTGACCTTTCCGAAAAGACGGTCGAATTCCACATCAGTAAATGCCTGAGGGTGTTGCGGGCCAAATTCGGTTATGTGGTAAATGTGCTGGTTTGGGTTTTGATCAATGCCATGTGACGCTCCGTACAGCATTTCCACAATGATGGCAGGATAAATGCGGTTTTAGTTGCAAATTGTCATGCGTATGATTTACAAATTTTCTGTCATGGTCAAATCCTGTTTGCTGCTGTGCTTAGCCTGTATCTCTTTCCTAGCGTCTGCCCAGCAGGGAAAACCCGTTAATTTCCCCGACGGGACCAAAATATCCACCTGGTTTTCAGACAGTTCCAAGATCAGCCTTTCAGCATTGGGCAAACAATTCGTGATCACCGCCCACGGTGTATCCTCTGACAGCAATGTGGTCCAGACAGCAGCCATTCAGAAAGTCATCGACCAGGCACACGCGCAGGGCGGCGGGGTCGTCGTGATCCCCAAAGGTACTTTTCTGAGCGGCGCTTTGTTTTTCAAACCGAACACCCACCTGCACGTAGCCAAAGGTGCGGTGCTGAAAGGTTCCGACAACATTGCCGACTATCCGATCATGCCCTCGCGGATGGAGGGGCAAAGTCTCGACTATTTTCCAGCATTGGTGAATGCGTATGGCGTGAACGGTTTTACGATCTCCGGTCAGGGCATTATTGACGGCAACGGACTGAATTACTGGAAAGCATTCTGGCAGAGAAGAAAAGAAAACCCCAATTGCACCAACCTGGAAGTCTCCCGGCCCCGGCTGGTGTTCATCTGGAAAAGCGACGGCGTGCAGGTCCAGGATGTGACGCTTCAGAACTCCGGTTTCTGGACGAGCCACTATTATCAGTGTAAAAACATTAAAATACTGAATGTCAGGATCACGGCTCCTCATGAGCCCATAAAAGCACCCAGCACGGACGCCATAGACCTGGATGTATGCAGCAATGTACTCATCAAAGGCTGCTATCTCGCCGTGAATGACGACGCCATTGCGTTAAAAGGCGGAAAAGGTCCGTACGCGGACACCGATCCCGGCAACGGCAGCAATACGAATATCATCATTGAAGATTGCGTCTTCGGATTCTGTCATGCGGCACTCACATGCGGAAGCGAGGCCATTCATAACCGCAACGTCGTGATGCGCGATTGCCATATCGAGAACGCCATGCGTGTGCTGTGGCTGAAAATGCGGCCCGATACACCCCAGAAATACGAGTTCGTTAGTGTCGAGAACGTGGACGGTAATGCGTACAGCCTGATTTATGTAAAGCCCTGGAAACAGTTTTTCGATCTGAAAGGCCGGAAAGACGTGCCCCTATCGTATTGCGACAACATCAGCCTGAAAAACATCAGATTGAAATGTGATATTTTCTTCGACGTAAGCCCGGGCGAATACGACAAATTATCCCGATTTGCATTCGAAAACCTGGACATTACCGCCCGGAATGCGGCTTACGACAAAACTGTGGTCAAGGGCTTCACGCTTTCCAATGTGAAGGTGAACGGGCAGATGTTCCGCTAAGATCCCAAACTTTCACCCTGATTCCTCCCAATACCCGGCATTCCCGGGCCGCTTTTCCGTTTAATAAGATTGTCTCGCCGTGAACAGCCCGCAGCGGAGTGATGCCTATCTTTAGTATCCGATTATACGCTTTTTACTCACCTCTATCATCCGTTCTCAATGAAGAAACTTCTACTGCTGCTTTGCGGCGTCCTGTTGCATTCGTTCACGGCCCTCGCACAAAAAGACGCCCCGGTTGCCGGGCATGCCGCCACGCTCGTCGATCTGTTAAAAAAAGATTACAACGCCATTGATCCCGAAATGCGCGGTGAAGAGATTGTCAAAGACCGGGCACTAGTTATCTCGATTTTTAAATCTTACTTAACTGATGATCAACGAAAAGTCCTGAATGATTCCACCCAAAAGCTAAATGAGGATGCAGAAGACGTTCGTAAAGCGCTCGACAATTTAAATATTGCAAGGAAAGAAGCTGTTACTGTAAACACCATTATATCTAACCCTGTCAGCAAAGAGGCGGTAACTGTCATTGCCGAAAAATCGTCCGGACTGGCGCGAAGTGTTGAGGAAAAGAAAATCGATTACCTCAAGAAGAAAAGTGATCTTGATGTTGCTGAACTTCAATTAATTGCCCGAAGGTACAAACGGGGTGACAATGAATATTTGGCACACATTATGGGCCTCTTTGCTTCAAAATACAAACAATTGAAAGTCGGAACAGACGGCTTCGCCTCTTCCAACTACACGGCTGCCATTACCAAAAGTATCCCGTTCATCGGCGGCGAGCTGGCATTTGAAACGGTTATCGACGGACTGAGTCGTTTTCTGGCCAAGCGGATCAAGGAGGAACTGACTTCGGAAGTGATCCTGAAAGTGCAGGACTGGCTGAAAAAAGGTGGTAAGGAAGATCCGTTGGCTGAGTTTAAAACGATGTTGCCCCGCACCACCCTGTACCTCAAAACCTTCCAGGCCGAGAAAATCACCAACTTTCCCGACGAGATCAAACAATACATTGAGGACGATCTTAACCATGCCCTCGAGAATGCTGCAAACCTGAAAGACACGCCGAGAATCAAGGAGCTCATCGAAAAGTACCCCGACCTGGATTTCGCCATGGAGGCAATCGAGATGATCCCAAATCTGTCAAAGCTTAAAAATCCGGCCGACTACTTCAAAACCATTGAAAATAGCCGCAACCTCCGCCGGTGGAAACGTCCGGGCGATAAGCCGATCAAATTCAATATCGCCAACCTGATCCAGCTCTCGGGCATGATCGGGCAGAGCGTACTGATCGTCGACAACGGCGAAGTTCGTTTTGCGGGGAAGGACTTTATGGGCGCCTATGTGGGTGAAAAGAACTTCTTTGTACTTTTTCTGGGCTTCCTCTACCAGCAGAATGTCAAGTACTATGACATTCAGTTCCGATACAGCGAGGATGCGGGCCGACCGAATATGGTACTAAAAAAGGAACTGGGAAGAATCGTTTCCAAGGGAGTGGATAACGACCTCGTCTCGAAACTCCGCTTTTTCAACTTCATGCTTACCGACATCGGCGATAATGCAGAAAAAGTGCTCGTGAGCGCCACTGAAATCCGGAAGGCCAACAAAGCCGGGAAAAAGATCGGTGCGGACTCTGTTTTCCGCTTTGTGGAAAGCATGATCAACCTGTCGGAAAACGTTGTATTTGCCAGCGGTGCATTGGTCGATTACCTGGAAGTAGGCAACGCGGAACACATCACCAGGGTCAAACAGGGACACGGTTCGCTCGACCGGATCACTGCGCCCTATTTTACCGTTGCCCGTTCCTTCAACGAAATCGCATTCGATATCCAGAAAGCCAAATATGCCAATGCGCTGACGAAGGTGATCGAGCTGAAAGACAAACTCGCCGACCAGGCGGTGCTTTCAAACAACGACATCCTGTCGAGGGCGAAACAATTGGATTACATTCACTGGTATCCCACGACGATCGCGTGGCCCCATCTGATGACACAACTGAAATATGATAGCATTCCCTCAGCAGCTATTTTGGCAACCCGCGATACGCTGACAAGGGATGTGAAATTCATGCGAAAGTTGGCAAAAGAGCTCGGCCATGCCGATACGCTCTCACTTGACGATGCTCTTGCGGTTATCAAGGGTCTTACCCCGCAAGACCTAAAAAGTAGAAAAATCGCCAGAGACAAACTTGATATTATACTAAAAAATAATGAGTTAGTAAAAATAGCAGTGGCATACTACACCGGTATTTATTCAGACTCCCTGATCAAAACCACAGAAATTGATTCAATGCGAAAAAGGTTTCCATGTGCTCAATGTGCAGCAACGTTTGATGAAGATGAAATAGCAGCAATAATTAAACTTGCTAACAAACACGTCGCGAAACTATCCCAATTTCTGATCGACGGCAGCGAAACAAAGGAGATGCTTCAAACCAAAATCGAACTCGAAAAAGCCGTAAATACATATCTCGCAAGCTTCGGTGGCCCCACCCGCACAAAAATGAGTCAGCAGCTAACCTCCCTCATCCACTTTGTAAACGATATGGCCGTAGCCAAGGATGCCGAGGATGTGGAAAAAGCCATTGAAGCATTTGCATTGCCGGCTGGTAGTTACAGCATCAAGCGAACTTCCAAATTCAACTTTTCAATCAATAGCTTCCCGGGTATCCTGCCGGCATATGAAGTTCCCTGGAAAAAGGATGAAGCCTTCAACGGTCCAAATCCTGAGGGTCGCTTTTCGATCGGTTTGACTGCACCCGTGGGTCTCTCGCTGGCATGGGGTTGGGGCAAAAAAAATAAATGTTTTGAAGGCTATTCCATGGGCTTTTTCATCCCGGTAATTGACGTCGGTGCCATTACCCGGCTTAGGTTGGATACTGAAAAGGATACCGAGGTACTTCCCAAAATGACGTTCAGGAATTTCCTTTCCCCGGGCTTGTATTTTCATGTCGGCTTCCCGAAAACGCCCCTATCGCTCAACATCGGCGCACAATTCGGACCCGAGATGAGAAAATTCACATCCAAAGACGAATACACCAGTTATGATTCCATTCGCTTCGGACTCGGCCTGGTCCTGGATATTCCCCTGCTCAATCTCCACACAAAACCACGCATTGAAGAGCAATGAAACAGCTTTCATACACGGCCTTGCTGGTTTTGCTTTCTGTGGGAACGGCCATAGCACAGGTTCCGGCCACAGGCGGTGCTACTCCCGCTCAGCCAGCGGCGCAGCCGGCAACTACGCCGCCGACGACTACCCCGGCGGCAAACACGCCGGCGACAGCCGCTCCGCAGGTCCAGCAAACGGCGGTGCAGCAATCCAATAACGCGCTGTACAACCAGGATCAGAATTCGAAGGAGTCGTATCAGCAAATCCAGGTGCAGTCCATTCAACAGGTTGCAACGACTCCCGCGGGTACGCCCCAGGCCTCACAGGCGAGCGTACAAGCCGCGGACGTGATCGCGCCCGCCGCGCAATCCAGCCTGCAACTGGTCCCGGCCAACATCGCGACCGACGTACCGGACCAGGCCGGCGCAGCGCCTGCCAGCCAGATCTTGCCCATCACGACCGAACAGGCAGCCTCCGAGGATTTCCCGTTCTTCGCGGTAACAGCTGTGAGCAGGCCCGAGCGTGCGATTATGGAGAAGCGGGTAGACCTTCGTGCCTTGACACCGGAAATTGCATGGCAAAAACAAATTCTGAACAATGCCCGCGCTGTTGCGGTGGTGGTTGAAAAAAACAAACTCCACGCGGTCACCGACAGTATTTACCAATTGGACGTCGGTCTGACGCTGGGGCAGCAGTTCCGGTTATGTCCCGGCACACCATTTCTCAACCAGCCTGTGATCGGTGTAGGCACGGCATTCATCTCCGGCGAGCAGACGATGATCACCGCCAACCATGTGTTTCTGGATGATCCCGGTCGTTACGCAATCATATTCGGGTTCGAAATGGTGAATAAAACGGGAGCCTACGAAGCGCTCATTCCCTTGAAGGACATCTATTTTCCGACGCGCATTATCCAGGCGTCAGAAGTGCTCGATGTAGCAGTATTCGAAGTTTCCCGGCCATTGAAAAGGCCTGTTTTGCAGTATTCGCTGTCCGGCCTGCCGCCCATTTACTCATCCATTTATATGATCGGCCATCCCTACGGCCTGCCCAAAAAAGTGGCTCTGAATGCCAGTGTGCAGTCCAATGGTTACGCGGAGTATTTTTACACCACGCTTTTCGCGTCCCAGGGAAATTCCGGATCTCCCGTTTTCGACCTGAACACCAACCGCGTCATCGGTGTTTTGGTTTCGGGCGAAGTGGATTATACCTGGAATGGAAGCTGTAACGTACCTTCGGTGTGCAGGATCCCTTATTGCAAGGGAGAAAAAGTCATCTCTATCGGATCCGTTCCGGGCATCAGGGAGCTGATAGAACCCCCGAAGGTCGAATAAAATCCTGTTTGTCCGAATCACCCTTTAATCCAAGCCCTGCCATGTCGAACCTTGCATTCATTTCGCCCTTTTTTATTGTTTCGAACATACACGATTCGGTTGCATTCTATGTCGGCAAACTTGGCTTTGAACTGATTTATATGGGGCCGGAAGGTGATCCTTTTCATGCCATGGTGGGCCGCGACCATGTTTTCCTGATGCTCAAAGCGATTACCGAAGAGATAAAGCCGGTCCCTAATCACACCCGCCACGAATGGGCAGCCTGGGATGCGTACATTTCCACCAAGGATCCGGACGCATTGTTCGAAGAATACACTTCGGCCGGGGTATCGTTCCGCCAGCCGATCCGGAATAATGACGACGGGCTTCGCGGTTTCGAAGTGGCAGATGCCGATGGTTACGTCCTGTTTTTCGGAAGGCCCGACCCGCCCGCATAAGGTGCAGGAAGTCCGGACACCACGTTCCGGACTTCCCGTATTGCCTATTTCAGGTCTTCGATCGAAGCGCCGAAATTGATATGTAACACATTGCCCTGAGGGGTCACCAGTGCCGGAACCGATTTGACACCAAGCTTCTCGGCCTCGGCAACCTTTGCAGGCTCTTCGCCCAAATGCACTACTTCCACCAGTTCACCGGGGATCAGGTTCAGCACGTCTTGTTCCGCACTGATACAAACTGGACATCCTGCATGATAAAAAACTGCCTTTTTCATGATGTTGATTTCAAATGGTCTTTTGCGATATCGCGAAGCGAAATTATAGCCGCATTGGACCAGTTATATGGTGCAGTTTTTACAAAAAGTAGTAGTCCAGAAATTTACTCACGCCGTGCAGCACAGGACCCCACCACTACTCCACGACAAGCCAGGTGTACCCTTCCGCCGGGATCTCAACTTTGTAATCCACCTCATAGTTTCGGTCGACTTTGAATGTCTTCGCTGCCCCTTCCTTCACCCTGATCTTTACAGATGCATGGCTGGCGGTGTAATAAAGTGGTAGTTTAATGTTCCTGACCACATTTTCACCGGTCGGATTGTAAAGCATGACCAGGCCTTTCTGAGGCAGTTCCGGGTTCACGTGCATAATGCCGTCCCAATCGCGGCCATCGGCACGGCGAAGGTGGATAATGTCGGAATTGAGAATGTCGCGATACTTTTTATACCAGCTGATCACATTGCTCACCGTCTTCTTCGTCTCGTCGGTATCGTAGAGGCGCGGACCGCGGTAGCATGCCTGCACGCCGGCACCATAGTATTGCATCATCAGCTGCTCATAAGCATCCAGGTGCTCCGAAAGCGGTTCTAGTACCGCCTCCGGCCCGCCGCCCTGGTATTTGGTAAGCGGTACGAAGCCCCACACCATCGACGGCGTTTCGTTCCAGGTCGCGTCGAAGATATTCTGGCGATTCAGGATTTTCTGCTGCTCGCGCGGGAGCGAAAAGTTTACTTCCCGGTAACCAAGACCCACTTTGTTGGTACCATCGAGGAAGTACCAGTCGGGCGCATTGACATAGATACCATTCTCGTTGCACCAGTGATAAAGGCTCTTCTGCAGCGCCATTTGCCTCCATTGGGAGTCGGCCAGGCCCTCGTGCCCCGGGTGCGAGGTGGATGCGCAAACGTCGCCCGGGTAAGGTCCGTCGTTTTCAAAGATATCAAAACCGGTTTCGCTCATGAATTTTTTCAGCTTGTCCAGGTAAGCCAGCCCCCATTTGCTGCCCAGGCAGGGCGCATTGCCAAAGAATGCACCGCCTGTTTTCCCGGTTTTAGGATTGATCACATCGTCCTCCTCGCTGATCTTCCGCGAGCTGAAAAGCGAGTAGCTGCCGATCATGACCTTTTTGCTATGGGCATAATCCGTCAGGTCTTTCCATTTTTTAAGGTTTTCAGCCGATACATCTTCCATATTACAATGGCTTCCGAAGCTGAGGATCAATGCTTCATAACCGGTGGCTGCGCATTGATCGATCGCCGTCCGCACCTGGTCGTCGTTTTTACTGACCAAATGCATAAAAATCGGGTTAATCGTCGTCCACGGCGCGATAGTCCGGTACATCTTACGGACGGCCATTCCCTTGCGCTCCCGGTCGTAGCTGTCCATCAGCAGTTCGTAGCTGCGAATGGATTCCAGCTTTTCGCCCGCTTTGAGACGAGCTCCCATGTCGACTTTCGGATGCACTTCCAGCAGGCAGGGCGTCTGGTAATCATAGTTAACCTGCGAGGTATAACTTTTATCCACCTTCCAGTGCGTAGCCTGGTCGCTGAGCGGGTAGCGCATGGCATTGTTGAATGCGAAATTGTTTTCGATGTACAAACCATTCGGTTTGGCCATTTCTTCCGGCTTGCCCACCACCGCGCTTTCCTCTTCCGTCACGGCCAGTATTTCATTCACGACCTGGTCCACCGTCACGTCTTTCTTGCTTTTGTTTTCGATCGTCACCCATTTGGACACCAGCGGAATGCCGTCGAAGATCGCGTAATGCACGTATACATCCACGCCCACAAGCGCAGGTAGCGACGAGCCAAAACGGAATGTCACTTCGCTTCCGGTTGCGTTTTTCTTGCTACCGGCCCACATCGTAGTCTTCCAATTCAGGTAAGGCTCTATTTTTGAGATTTTCAGGTCGATATAATGCAATGCGCTGTCCGACACTTTCAGCTGATCGATCCACTGCGGCAGCAGGTAGGCATTCTCTTTTTGACCATACAAACCACCGACATTATAGGCGACGCCATTCAGCACCACCCTCGCTTCGGGTTTCACCGCGCGGAGCAATTGCTGGCCATTCGTCAGGTTCTTGTATTCGATGCAGGCAAGGTCGGGTTTGAGCCGGAACGCCCGTTTCACCAGGCCATTGGTCATTACAATGTCCCTGCCATCGGGCGATTGCTCGATCCGCGCTTTGGCAGGCCCGGGTTGGATAAGCCAGTCGCCCGACGCAACGGCGCCCGGCGCAACGGCGCCCGACGCGACGGCGCCCGGCGAACCGGCGCCCGGCGTTTGCGCCTGAGCGCCAAAACTGAGTAGACCCAATGCTAAAAAAAGGTATTTCATAAAAGGTATTTGGGATTGATTTAAGAGCTGCTAAAAAGGTTATTTTGCGTACACTTCTGCCGCAACAGGGTTCCATTTGCTGAAAAGCCTCTTTACGGTTTCGATTTCGTCGCCCTGTGGCTTCGTCGGCAGCGTGGCGTCGTGCCGATCGCCCCATTCCGCCTCCCAGCGCGCTATCATTCGGTAAAAATCGTTGGCCTCATTGGCAGGCCGCTTGAAACGATGGTTGATGTTACCTTCCTGGTATCGTTCATCCACATGCTTCTCTAATTCTTTTTCCAAAAATACAATAAACATTTCCCAGCGCGGCTTATAAAAAGTACCCACCATGCCATTCCATTGCCTTGCCGAATAGTCGTACTGGATCGCCTGGGGGTGATAAGGTCCCCAAATCGTGACCAGGCTGCGGGCATTCTTCTCATACAGGTCCTTTTCCGCCTCCGTTAGGCCAATGGCGCGGGCGTCGGCGATCCACTTACCGAGCAGAAAATCCTGCCGCGTGCCCAGAAGCGCATCGAAATCGTCCATCAGATCGAGGAACCGGCGGCTCTCCGTCTCAAAACCGGCCTTGCTGCCATCCGTGTAGGCCCTGGCCATCCTGCGCTGCAACGGGATCGCGAGGTCGGCCATGCATTGCCGCATGAGGTCTACCAGGTCATAACGGTAGGTTTCCGTTTTTTGAACAGGCTTGGAGGCCTGCTGCAATGCACGAACAGCCGGCCAGAGACTACGGAAGGGATAGTTTTTCTCCGAATTCAACGCGCCGTTCGGCGACGCGCCATTTACCACCAGTGCCGGCCGGGCGCAAATCGCCGATTCCCTGAAAGTTTCCACGCCGTGTCGGCCGTAAACCGTGTTCAGCAAGGTGTCCCAGCACGCGCGCGCCTGCCCGTCTGCGGAGCCGTAGCGTGCCCTCAGGTAGTCGCCCAGCCATTGCTTTGTATCGGGCTTGTGCGCGTACCAGGCCATTTCGGAGGCAGCCTCGTAAATAATCGGGTTGTGCTCGCTGGCCTCGGGGAACATACCAATGCCTGTCAATGCGCGGGTCTGCTGTTTTTCAAGGAGCAAGTTGGGAAAGCGGGTCAACACGGCTTCCAGGTCGCCGCCCATCGCACTGTTCCCGCCAAAGTTATGGATAATGCCCGCCACCCACGGACGCTCCCAGAATGCCCCGCTGTTCTTCCATTTGGACGAATTCAGGTCCAGCATCAGAATTCGGTCGGCCGGAATAGCCTCTACAATGGGTTTGCGCATACTCCAAGTTTGCATCGCGATAACCGCTTTGGGGTCCACGGCGGCGGTTGCTTCGAAAATCTGTTTTCCCACGGCTGACAAATAGGCGCTGTCTTTCCGCGGCGGCTCGCCTTCGTGGAAAGGATCGGCCGCATACAGGTGGTCGGTCCCGAAAAGTTTGGTTTGCTCTTCCAGAAATGTCCTGGTCATTTTCGCAAACAATGGGTCGGTCGGGTCCAGCTGGGCGGTACCGGGGCCGACGAAAAACCACACCGATTTCTTGACGATGCTTGCCTGCGGCTGTTTTTCGATCAGTTTCAGGGGAACGTAACCCGTGAAGCCCTGCAAGATCGGCGTCATCCCGAGCGAGCGCTCGCGTTCCAGGATCTTCTGCCCGAGGATCACGCTCCGGTCGATCCAGTTTTGCGGCAGCGGCCCGAATATGCTTTCGATGTTGGTCATCCATTGCCAGGCCGCGTAGGCCGGGCCTACAAGAAAACTTCTGATCTCGTCGTCGTTCATTCCGTATCGGCGGAGCGTATTCTGCCACACGGCCTCCTGCCCGGTAATGGCCAGCGGCAGGTTAATGCCGTGCATCGCCATCCAGTCAATCTCCCTTTCCCACCTCGCCCAGTCCCACCAGGTCATGGTATAGTTAAAAGTGCAGTAGTTGAGATACGCCCGGTGGTCGTAGGGCGTCTGTTTTCTCAACTTCTCTTTTAAAACGGGGAGTTTGGCAGGTAAACGAAGGTTATCGCCATTCCACGAAACCTGGCAATGGGCATAATATTTCAGGTACCAGTTGAGCGCCGAAGCCACCGAAACCGCATTGCTTCCCCGCAGCATTACCTTATTGTCGATGCTTTCAATTTCAAAAACATCTTTTCCATGCTCTCTGGCTATGATTTCTACTCTAAACTTCTCTGCGTGGGAAGGCACCACACGTTTCAGCAATGCTTCCGCAGCCGTTTTCTGGTCGGCGGGCCCGTATGCGAAAGACAATGTGGTGACGCACAGGAATATTCCCGCGAGCATTCCTCTTATCATATATTCAGCAAAAAATCGGTGAAAGAAAAGTATCCCGAAGGCACTCGGCCCCCGGGACACCCGTTTGAACCTTACATTCCTTCCAGCGGGTCGAAAGTGCCGTCGCCCCAGCCTTTGGTTTGTTTCAGATTGGCATTTCCCTGAATGGTAGCCGTGTTCAGCGGCAGGAAATACATATTTTCATTGTACACCATCGGCGCATTGTCGCGGTCGTAGAGCGTGTAGGTAAACCCTCCCGGCTTCGAAGCATCGGTGTTCAGGATCATCGCATGACGTTTGTCCTTGCCTGTCATTTTCAGGTGCATCAGCCGCCATCTTCTCAAATCCCACAACCTTTTCTGCTCGAATGCAAACTCGACGTAGCGCTCATCCTGGATGGCCTGCCGCATTTCCGCTTGCCCCATGGACGGGTTCAGTCCGTACAATTTACCGGCGAGGGAAGCGTCCCCCGGCGTCGTTTCGTTGATGCCGGCCCGTTTACGGATCTGTTTCAGCACGTCGAACGCCTCAGCCAGTTTATTGAGCTCCATTGCTGCTTCGGCATAGTTCAACAGTACTTCCGCGTAGCGCATATCGATGTAATCCGTTCCCGAAATCTGTGAATTGGTAATGTCCAGTGACTCGTCGATCGCCTTTCTCGAATAGTAGCCGGTGAGCGTTCCATTCTGTTTGCCGTAAGAATAGCCGTTGCCGGAGGCGTCGGCATTCAGTTCCATGGTTTTACCAAGATAAGATACCCCGTTGTAGACAACCGTCGTATAAAACCGGTTGTCCCGGTTCTGCCAGCTTTTGGTCACATCGCCGGCATATTGCGGATCGTTCCAGGAAGTCTTTTTGCCGTTTTTGAGCGGAAACGCGTCCACCAGCTCCTGCGTAGGATGACAGCCGCCCGTCGCATTGGCCGTAAAATCGATGGGCCTCACGGCAGCGTCGCGGTTCTGGGTGCGTCCGGCGGGGTTCAGGAAACGGATCGCGAAAATTACCTCCTTGTTCATTTCAGCCAGGAACAATGCCGCATTGCTGTAAGTATCTGTCAAGCCGGCTCCTTTGGAAGAGAGATAAGTCATTGCTTCCTTATTGGCATCGTAAGCCGCCTGCCAGTGCGCCGCATTGTTGGCGGGATTGAACTGCGGGCTGGCGCGGAACAGCAACACGCGCCCTTTCATCGCCAGCGCCGCGCCTTTGGTAACGCGTCCCAGATCTGCGGCCGGATAAGATTCCGGCAGTTCACCTGCCGCGGCATTCAACTCAGAAATCACGAAGTCGAAGCATTCCTTCGTCGAATTACGCGGCACGCGCAGGTCGTCGTCGCGCTCCTGTGCGGTGGTGACGAGCGGCACACCGCCGTATCGCTTGATCAATTCGAAGTAAACGAGTGCCCGGATAAAGCGTACCTGTCCTTTCAGCGGGGTCTTGGTCGCCTGATCGATCGTGCTGGCCGGTTTATCGATCTCCTGCAAAAACAGGTTCATTTTACGGATATCGGCATAGGGCCAGTAACCTGGCATGCCACCGTTCAGGACATTGTCGATCGTGGTTGTACCCGAGATCCAGCTATTGCTGCGGGAAGCTTCGTCGGTCGCATCAGCCAGTGACACATCCCAGGACGGCACCGACAGGTAAATGTTGTTTACAAAAGCCGTTGCCAGCGCGGGATCCGTCCAAACGTCCCGTTCAGTAACGGCCGACAGGTTCTTTTTGTCCAACACATCCTCACAGGACATCAGTCCGAGGGAACTTGCCAGCATTAAAGCGCACAGGTATTGATATGTTCTCTTTCTCATTTTAGTCTAAGTCTTGGATCAAATGAAACATGGTTACCCGCCCGGCTCAGAACCTGAGGGACAATCCTGCATTATAGCTTTTCATGATGGGATACTGGTACACGCCGTAATTGCCTTCGATCGCTTCGGGATCGGAGACGTCGATCTTATCGAACGTAAGCAAGTTGGCACCGGATACATATATACGTAATGCACCGATCCCCAGTTTGTTAGTCAAAACCTTCGGCAGTGAATAGCCGATCTCGATGTTTTTCAACCGGATGTAATTACCGTTCATGAGCCAGAACGAAGAAGCTTCCCTGCTTGCACCATAGCTGCTCGCACCTATGCCGCCCACGCGAGGGTATTTGGCACCCGGGTTCTCCGGCGACCAGGAATCCGTCCATATTTTTAGTACCGCCTGCTCATCCCAGAGGTCGCCGCGGTTCGGGAACATGATCTTGCGATTCGCAACGCCCTGGAACAGCACATTGAGGTCAAAGCCTTTCCAGCGGCCGCCGGTGGTGATCCCGTACATGATTTCCGGCGTCACACCCTGCCTCGACAACACGACCATATCTTTCGAATCGACCGTACCATCTCCGTTCTGATCTTTCAGGATCACATCGCCCAGCGACCATTCGTAAGTGCCCCATTTAGGCAGGTTTTCCAGATCGGCCTGGGTGCGGGCAATGCCGGCGGCTTCATAACCCCTCAGATAGCCGATGGGCCGTCCGATAGGTATCTGATAATCAAAGGCTCCTGCTGCATAATCCTGCTGTTTGACTTTATTACGGGCAAAACTGAGGTTTCCGCCCACAAAATACTGCAATCCGTTTTTAAGGGTGTGGTCATGTCGCGCGGTCACTTCGATTCCCTGATTGTTCACGATGCCATAGTTTTCCCTGGGGAGCGTCGCACCAAATGTATTGGGTATCGAGATGATCCTTGTACCGAGGATATCATAGGTATACTTCCTGAAATAGTCCAGTTCAAAACTCAGCAACCCTCTCCACAGCGATCCTTCGAGCCCGATGTCGGTGATACGTGTTTTTTCCCAGGTAATGTCGTAGTTGGGCAATGCGCCCGGCGCAATGCCGGAAGTGGCCGAACCGAACACGGCGCCGCCTGCGACGGAGAAGACACTCTGGTAACCATATTCCGCCACTTGTACCCCTCCATCATTTCCCAGCAAACCATACGACGCTCGCAGTTTCAGGTTATCGATGTTTTTGAAATTATTTTTGACAAAAGCTTCCTCCGACAAACGCCAGCCCGCCGAAACCGACGGAAAGAATCCCCAGCGCCCTTCCGGCGCAAATTTCAGCGAAGCGTCCGAACGGAAGTTGGCTTCAAACAGGTACTTTTCATTGTAGGAATAGGTTACACGGCCGATGTAGCCCAAACGTCCGGTTTCGGAAGCCCTTCCCGTCGCGCTTTGGTTCTCACTGGCGGCATTGCCGATAAACAACTGATCGATGGATGGCGTTAGCAATTTGTTCCGGAAGCCATAAAGGTAATTCCCCGTACCTTCCGACTGCTCATACATTCCCATGATCGTCAGGAAATGCTTTTCGTTGAAGGTCTTTTCGTATTGCAGCCCCGCATTGAGCTGGTAGGAATTCGTTTCGTCAAACGATGCAAAGGCACTGTTGTCCCAGTCGCCAAGCAGGAGATTATTGGTCACCTCCTCGGTCAGCAGGTGGTTATGGCCGCCGGTTGTCTTGAATTCGGAAACAGGGTACTTCTTCCGTACGGTTTTATCGTATTCGTAGTACTTCCTGTAATTAAAGGAAACATTCGCTTTCAGGCCGTCGATCCCGGGAATGGCGTAATCCAGTTTCAGGATTCCATTAAAAGTATTCTTTTTGAGGCTTCTCAAACCCGCATTATCAATGAGCCCGATCGGGTTCCATTGCTGGAATGCACGCACATATTTATCCCCGATTTTCCAGGGCATGAAGGACGGCTTGTTCAGCAGGCCCCGGTAGAGATCATACATCCGGTCATCATCACCACCATCGTAGGGCCAGTAGGGCCGGTCCCTTTTTTGCAGACTGGCGTCGATCATCAGGGCCATATTCAGGCCTTTGGCGATTTTGGCATCGACGTTCGACCGGAGGTTAAAACGGTCATATTTAAGGTTTTTGAACCCGCCGTCCTGAAAGTTGTATCCCAGGCTGGAAAAATACTTCACCTTTTCGCTTCCACCTGAAACGCTCAGGTTGTGCTGAGTGAAAACAGGATCCTGCCAGGCGCCTTTGAACCAGTCATGGTTGATGTTGTTGTTTTTGAAATAATCGATTTCGTCCTGCGTGTAATAGGAAGGGTCGGTTACGGGCCTGTTGTTAAACCTGGCGACATTGTTCCGGTACAATGCGTGCTCGTATGCACTCATCCGCTCGGGAACTTTGCTGGGAGATTCCTTTCCTAAATACGCGCTGTACGTGAATGTGGGCGCGTCCGTTGTACCCCGCTTGGTAGTCACCAGTATGACCCCGTTAGCAGCACGGGCACCGTAAACCGCCGCAGAAGTAGCATCCTTCAAAACCGAAATATTGTCTACTTCCGTCGGGCTGAGGGCCTCGAAATCACCCGCCGTACGCACAATCCCATCGATAACATAAATCGGATCAGCCGAATTGAAGGTGCTTTTCCCCCGGATGATCAGCGTGCTTCCCGATCCGGGCGCCCCGCTCTTCTGGGTGGCGAACAGGCCTGCTACCCGTCCTGCCAGCGCATTGGTGATGTTGGCAGTAGGCACGTTCCTGATCGCGTCGGCGGAGACCGTGCTCACGGCGCCGGTCATGGTGATCTTTTTCTGCGCACCATACCCTACCACCACCACCTCATTCAGCGCACTCGCCAGTGGTTCCAGTTTGATATCCAGGTAAGTTCTGCCGCCAATGGGCACTTCCTTGGACACAAACCCTACAAAACTGAACACCAGCGTACCCTCCCCGCCGGGGGCATCGAAGGAGAACTCCCCTTCCGCATTGGTAAGCGTCCCGTTGGTGGTCCCTTTGAGCAGAATGCTGACGCCCGCGAGCGGCATGCCGATCTCATCCACCACCTTTCCCTTTACCGGGGCCATATTGATCAGCTGCGACTCGTTCACTTCCACCTTCACAGGAGCCGCCGCCGAAGGGGTGCGCGAGAGAATGATGTGTTTCCCGCTGAGCTCGTACCGGATATTCATCGGTTGGAAAAGCTTGTCGAGCAGGTAACCCAGCGGCGCATTGGTCACTTTGAGCGTAACCAGCTGCTGTGACTGGCCAATCTGCGGTGTGTAGGAGAACCTGACGTCGGCGATCTTTTCAAGTTCCTTCAGTGCAGGCCTGAGTTTCATTTCCGTCAGACTGAGGCTGATGCGGCGGCTCAACAGCTCCTGCGCAGACAGATCGTTAGCCCAGGAAACCCCCATAAATACAAACGCCAGTAACGCCTGAACCAACGATATTTTCATACATTGGAATAGTAAATGTCTTGCTTGTTTCATACTTTTGAATGAGTTGTTCGTTTGGAAAATTCGGACAATAGCGATCCTTACAACCTCTCCGGGATGCTAAGGATTAACAAGGGCCAATGATGGAGCAAGCATCATTGGCCATGTTGCTTAAGAAGTTTGGGCTCGTAACTATGTTGTCATACAGGCAGGGATTGGGTTAGAAAAGTTAAAGGATCAGGTTAGTCAAAAAGTAGCGTTATGGCTTACATCCGGTGGTAGTGATCACTACCTGGGCGTCGATGATCTCATAAGACGCCCCGATCGTTTTGCAGACGACGTCCAGCTTCTCGGGCAGGCTTTCATCCGAAAACGCAGCTGAGAACTGGCAATTTTCCAGCAATTCGGGGTTGTACACGACATTTACCCCGTATGCTTTCTTAATATCTTCAAAGAACCGCACCGCATAGTCGTCCTCGTATTCGAATTTGGGCAAGGTCTTTACATCAGGCAGCGATACCGGGTTCTCTACCAACCGCTTGTCGAACAACTCCGCTTTCCGGTCGAAGACGACCAGTTGGTTCGGGAGCAGCAGAACGGCCGACTGTTTGGGCGCAACGCCCGCCGCATTATCTTTCACATTATTCTGATAGACAGTCACCTTGCCATTCAAAACCTTCACGGTAACATCCGTGCCGTCGTCGAATGCAACCACCTCGAATTTGGTACCCAGCACTTTGGTAACGACTTCGTTGGCATACACATAGAAAGGCTTACCGGCATTCGGGACCACATCCAGCGTTGCTCTGCCCGACAGGTACACGCTGCGGTTGTCCCGGTTATAGGCGGAAGTGAAACTGACCTCGCTCCGCGGGTCGAGCATGACCGAAGAGCTGTCGGGCAGGTAATACAGCTCCGGCTGCCCCGAGTTGTTGGCGTGCCGGGTTACCCTGGAAGTGTTTTCAAGTGTATTAATGGTTTCGGCATAATGGGCCTTGCGGGAATTTTCGGGCCGCCAGGCCAGGTAACCCGTGGCGACGACCGCCAATGCGACAGCAGCAGCCACGGCCATCCGGTACCAGCCAAAACGCTGGCGCAGCGGCTTAACCGGCTCGCCCGCTTCCTGTGTTCGGGTGCCTTGTGCCCCGGCGTCATGCGCCTTCGTGGTGCGCAGGATCCTGTCGAGCAACTTCGCTTCCTCTTCTTCGGACAGATAGGTTCTGGAATAGCTCGTCAATCCGGCCAGCACGGCATTGAGCAGTTCACCGGCTTGTTGCCACTCGGAGTTTTTGTGGGGATAAATGCGGAGGTACTCTTCCCAAAACGCCTCTGAGTCCGCTGAGGGAGCCAGGTGGTGTCGCAGAAACCGATCGTCCGTGACGAAATCTACCGGTCCAAAATGTTCGTATGTGCTGTCCACTGCAAGATTGTTTTACAGTTAGATGACAGATACATGATTTCCATACTCGGCAGGTTTAATAATTTTTTAAAAAAATTTTAAAACTACCGGGAGTTACAAAATATTATTTCTGAAATAGGCCGGATTGAAAAATGAAAAGCGCCGCCAAAAGCCAGCCGCGCAACTTTTCCATGGCCCGGAACACCAGGTTATGCGCCGACTGAGTATTAACTTCCAGTACCTGCCCTATTTCATGGTAATCCATGTTTTCGACGAACCGGAGACGTATGGCTTCCTGCTGGCGGGGCGGCAGCCGGGCAACCATGCGCGTGAGCATTTCTTCCCTGCTGGCAGACTCTTCTTTTTGGGTGAGGATATCTTCTGCCGAAGATTCGAACCACAGCTCTTCGAAATTCTCCTGCGGCACAAACATATGCGGGCGTTCCTGCCGTTTGAGCAAATGCAATATCCTGTTTTTCAATGCTACAAACAGATACGAACGGATATTATCGGGAACGCTCAGCCGGTCGCGTTTGATCCATATCTCCGCAAAAACATCGTGAATACAGTCCAGTATAAACTCTTCCGAAATGGAGACCAGGCTCATGCCGTACCGGTACATGGCCTTCACATGTAATCCATAAATTTTCGTATAGGCATCCCTGTTGCCCAGCAGAAGCTCCTTCCAGAGCATTACCTCATCTTCGGATCCGGCCGCCATTCCCTCGTTACATTTAATCCAGGCAAATTTCAAAATTAAAAGCTTCGAATGCAAAGCCCGGGCAGTCGATACCTAACGGAGCGCGTCCTTATCCGCTTCCGTACCTGTTTTCAGCCTCATTTCCATGAAACTCATATGCGATGTATCGGTAAGCGTTTTCCTTAATTTATAATTAATACTACAAACATTTGTCAAACTAATTAGTAATCGGTTTGCCTGTTTGTCGGGATCAGAATACATTTATGAACCAGTGCACCCCTCCGGAAAAGACTTCTACACGTTCCTGCACACGCCGCCCTCATCATTCTGTCGTCACCAAACCATCATCAATGGAATCCTCAATGAATATAGCTGTACTTATTTACAACGGCGTCGAAGTCGTTGACATGAATGGGCCAATCGACGTTTTCGCGAAAGCCAACCGCTACAATAACAAGCGGTACCAGGTATACACAGTTGCTGCCACAACTGACCCCATTAAGAGCGAGGATGGTATCGTCACAATCACGCCTGGCTATTCCCTGAGCAATTGCCCCGAGCCCGACCTGATCGTCATTCCCGGGATCATAGGGCAGGAAGTGGACCCATCCGTCACCAACTGGATTCAACAAATGGGTTACCAGGGAAAAAGGATTATGTCGGTATGCATCGGATTTTTCATTCTTGCCAAAACAGGACTGCTATCCGGCAAAAAGGCCACCACCCACTATCTGACCATCGCCGATGCGGAAAGCCAGTACCCCAACATTGAGATCGTTAAAAATGTCCGGTACGTGGCCGATGGTTCTACGACCACGACAGGCGGCATTACCTCGGGAATAGACGGTGCATTGTCGATCGTGGAAGAGTATGACGGGCCGGCGATCGCACAGCAAACCGCCGATGTTCTGATTTACAACCGGACAGCCCCCCTGCCAGTTTACACGCTCCTGCCGCCTTACAGTACTTAGCGGCGAACAGACTGCGATACTTTTCCCCTCTTTTACGAGTTCCCTTCACCATTTTCTAACAGACCAAACGTTATGGCTGAATTTGTGCGTAATAATGCCTGGAACAGCAGCGGAAACTTCGCCAACACCGACCTTTTGTGGTATGCAAAAGGAGTGGAAGCGATGATGAACCGCGGCCTCAACGATCCTGCCAGCTGGTGGTTCTATGCCGCCATTCACGGTGAATATGTCAATCCCAACACCGCCTGGTACCCCGATCCACCGGCGTTTCCGGGCTGGGGCTTTATCACATCTCCACCCAAAGTTCCCACCACACCTCTGCCCGACCAGGCAGCGCTCGATCTGTACTGGAATCAATGCCAGCATGGCAGCTGGTACTTTCTTCCCTGGCACCGGGGTTACCTGATGTCGCTCGAAATACAGCTGCGGCAGGATATCGTGAGCCAGGGCGGCCCCGACACCTGGGCGCTGCCATATTGGAACTACTTTGGTGGGACAAACGGGAGCCAGTACCAGATGCCGCCCGCATTTGCGTCCAAAACATTGCCTGATGGCAGCGCCAATGCACTTTACGTCGAAATGCGCTATGGTCCCCGGGGCGACGGAAACATTTTCATTCCATGCCCGCCGCGGTTTCCCAACGGCCCTGTGAATGCGAAGGCGATGAACAACGATTTGTTCACAGGCAGCGACGCATCCACTCCGCTCCCCGGCTTTGGCGGGCCTAAAACCACATTCTCGCATAACGGGTCCCCCCATGGCAACTTCGAAAGCAATCCGCACGACCTCGTCCATGGCTACGTGGGCGGCGCGCCGAGTCCCACCAGCCCCATTTATGGGTTGATGGCCGACCCAGGCACTGCCGCACTGGACCCCATATTTTATCTCCACCATTGCAATATCGATCGCATGTGGGCATCGTGGAATGCAAACGGGGATGCGAATCCGGCTGATACGGACTGGTCTGATGGCCCGGCGCAGCAATTCGCGATGCCCGGCCCCGGCGGAAAGCCATGGTACTACACGCCAGGGCAGGTGCAAGATCTCAACAAGCTCGATTATAGTTACCAAGAGTTGACGACAGAAGCCGCCGAGCCAACCCTGGCCCTATCCGACCGGCTGAATGTGCTGGGCGCAAAACCCACTCCGCCGACACTCAAAGCCGCCACCCGGGCCACTCCCAAGCAGACCGAATTGCTGGGTGCAAGCCCGCTGGCCCTGACGATCGGGAAAACGCCGATAAAGACTTCCGTTAAACTGGACAATGAAATCCGGCACACGGCCGCAGTCAGTTTTGCCAAAGTTTCCGATGCGGCTGAGGCATCACCGGACAAAGCGTTCCTGAAACTCGAAAACGTGAGCGGGATCTTCGACGCGACGGTCCTGGGCGTTTATGTCAACTTACCGGAAAGCAAATCGGCTGGCGAAAGCGAAAAATTCCTGGCCGGCCATGTGTCCCTTTTCGGCCTGCGCCGGGCAACGATAAAGGATGGCCAGCATGGCGGGGAGGGACTCACTTTTATTCTGGACATAACACCATTTCTCGACCAGCTCCACCTGACGAAAGCCCTGGACACCGATTCTCTTCAGGTCAGCATTGTTCCGGACAAACCACTGCCCGACGCCACAGAGGTAAAAATTGGCCGGATCAGTATTTACCGACAGGCATTCTGAACCGACTGAACAAACGCTCATGATCTACAACGAGAAGGAGTATATGCAACTCCGGTGGTCCCTGACCGGCATCAGTCTTGTCGCCTGGATCCTGATCCTGGTCAGGCCGGCCTCATCATCGTCCTGGTGCTGCGGCGGGGATTGTCCAACACAACTCCAGATGGTCATGGCAGTCAATGCCCCCTTTCCGCAGATTGTGGAGGCAGTTTTTGCAGAAAATCCGCCCGGTTCCCTCATCGGGGACTGGGCATTGATGCTGCTGGCGATGATGACGCCCACATTGATTCAGCCTATCCACCACATCCGCGCCAACAGTTTTGTGCGACAACGGATGCGCCTCACCCTGCTTTTTGTCCTGGGCTATTTTGCCGCCTGGATAGCAGCGGGGGCCGCTTTCGTGACGATCATGCTTGGGGCAAAAGTTTTAATGCCGGGATCTTTCTTACCTGCCTTGCTTGTGGGGGTAGCCGCATTGATCTGGCAATCGTCGCCGGCTAAGCAGCGGAGCCTCAACCGGTGCCATCACCACAAGCCTCTGAGCGCCTTCGGTACCCGGGCAGACCGGGACGCCGCGGCAATGGGCCTCACCCATGCGGGCTGGTGCCTGTATTCCTGCTGGTCGGCCATGCTGTTCGCAATGCTCCTGCCCGCCGGGCATATGATGGCCATGGCGGTGGTGAGCGTACTGGCCATATGCGAAAGGCTGGCCCCGCCACGGACTCCCCGCTGGCAGTGGCGCGGTTTTGATGCTGTTTGGCGGTATGGGAGCTTGCAGCTACGCCGTTTCCGCAGGCCGGGCACAGCCAGCGCATGAGCTCCCAACCCTAAATGAGCAAAACCATGAATTTGTCTCCTGCCGCCGAATTGATAGGAACCGTACCCCATCCGGTAGCAATAACGGGCGGGGGAACCGATGTTCAACTTGCCATTACACCCGACGGGTTGAAAAAGCTGTCGGCTACTCACAGCGCCGCAACGGATGCGATTGCCAAGGGCCACATTTATCTGGCTTTGGAAAACATTCTGGGAACGAGGGATGCCACGATCCTGAAAATCTATGTCAGTTTTCGAGAAGATGCGCTCCGGGATGATCGATTGCTCACCGGAAGCGTCAGCCTTTTCGGACTCCGGAGGGCGAGTGCCGGTAAGGGCGACAACAAGGGAGCCGGTCTGGACATATTGCTCGACATTACGCCGACTGTCACCGGCGTTCCAGCTGTAAAAGCGGGTGAATCATACGAAATGCGCATTGGTATCGTCCCGGAGGCCGAGTTACCCGGCTCCTCCGATATCGTCATTGGCAAGATCAGCTTATATCTTGAAAAAAACGGCTGAATCAACCAAACAAATAATACAACATACCCATCAGAAGGCCCATCCCACCCCAGCCCAGCCAGATTTTCCGCCGATCGTAATGTGGTTGAGACGCATAGGTTTCGGTGAGTGTCGGCAGGGACGGCCGGCTCGTTTTTTCCGGAAAACACAAGGAGACGGCTACCATAAAAACCATCAGAATGGCCGTCAGCAGGAACGTCAGCAGCATAAAATGCGGCCAGAATGCCTTGTGCGGGTAATCCATGATCTGCATGATGCCGACGCAAAGACAAAGCACCGAACCCGCATACAAAGTGAGGTTGGCGGCTCTGCTCGTCGCCTTTTTCCACACGACGCCCAGCAGGAACACGGTCGTCAGCGGCGGAGCGAGGTACGTGCCAACCGCCTGCGATAGATCAAAGAGACCTTTATCGACCGTCGAGAGCAGGATCGACATCATCAGTGCAATCAATGACGAGCCAATGATCACTGCACGGCCCACAAGCCGGATCCGGGCCTGCGAAGCCGTGGGGTTAATGATCTTCGAATAGATATTCAATGAAAAAACCGTACTAAATGCATTGATCCCCACCGCAACATCGTAGATCAGCGCGGCAATCAACGCCGCCAGGGTAATACCGACCAACCCGACGGGAAGCAGATTGGCGGTCATCACCAGATAAGCGTGATCGGGTTTGCTCAGATTCGGGAACAGGATGAGGCAATAGATGCCCGGCAGCAAAAAGATAAAAGGGACTAGGGCTTTCAGAAATGCCACCAGCATCACTCCATACTGCCCATGCTGCATGTTCCTGGCTGCAAGCGTCTGCTGAACGATCGTCTGATCGGTACACCAGTACCAGATCCCGACTACCGGGTAACCCAGTACCACCGCATGCCAGGGATACACGGGGTCGCTGGTCGGGCGGAATATGGTCCAGAATTCCTTCGGCGAACGGCTGATCACCTCCTGCACCCCGCCGATCTTGTCTACCGCAATGACGCCCACTACCACCGCCGCTACGACGACGACTACCGATTGAAGCACGCCGGTTTTGGCGATCGCGCCGAGGCCTCCGATGGCTGTGAAGCTCGTAGCCAGGAGCGTCGCGCCGGTCGCCGCCACCCAAAAAGGGACTTCCAGTATCTGCGCGATGACGAGGCCGCCGGTAAGCAGCACAAAACTGACCGAAACGATCAGCGTGGAAATCATCGAATAGTAAGTGAGGAATGTAAATGAACGCTGGCCGTACCGCCGCAGCAGAAATTCGGGCATGGTACTCACTTTGGTTGCAAAATAATGCGGAATGAACACCATGGCCAGCAACAGCAGAAACCACCACGCCAGCCAGTCGAAATTGGCGGCTACCATGCCGGTGGTGTAGGCCATTCCGCCGTAACCCACCAGCATTACCGGGCTCACATTGCTGCTGAAAATGGACAGACCTACATTGTACCATTTCAGCGATCTGCCACCCAGAAACAGGTCACCGGCCGTTTGGATCCGCTGTTTCCTGGCAAAATAAAAACCCGACCCGGCGAGCACTGCGAGATAGAGCACGATAATGCCGATATCGATGTCGCTCAGGATCACTTTTTCACGCATAGCCCGTTACAATGTCTTTCTCCTGATCAGAACGTTGGGCAGGATAACCCGGATCTGTTGTTTTTGCATGATGGCCTGGCCCGCGAGCTTGCCCATCAGTGCAAAGTCGGTGGAATAGGTCGTGATATCGACAAATTCCTTGGCCGGCTCGTCATTGACCGACAACAAGCCCACGTCCGTACCCATGGTGAGCTTTTTACTCTTGCATTCCTTCAATATCGACCACATGGTAAAGTTATCGAGGGTGAAATAGGCCTTCCCCTTTTCAACCGAACCCGGAACAAACTCGCTGATGATCTGGCCCCGGACCGAATGGTCATGCAGGAACCGTTTGAATGCAAAGACGATCTCCTTCGGGTCCAGCGACTTGGGTGAATGATAGAAAATAATCTCGTCGAACTCCCTGATCCTGTCCGCCAGCGTTTCAAGGACCGAATAGGTTGATTTTTCAAACTCCTGGGCAATGTAGTTCACGTCACCGTCCAGTGGTTCGAAACGATCGAATATCATCAGGTTGGCGCGCGGAATGGTTTCCAGAATTTCCCTGGTCTTGCGGTGCGGAATGGGCGCCACCACATACATCCCGTATTTTCCTTTGATCTGAAAAAGTGTGCTTTCGAGAAAATCAATGCTACCGTGGTGAAAAAACACGTCCAAATGGACTTTCTTACCCAGCTCCTTTCTGAAATTCCTGTAAAACAATTCTTCGAACGTATCCAGATTATACATCAGCAGGGCCACTTTCATGAACTGGTCCGTCTGCGCGTTGGTCACGTAATATCCGATCCTGTTCTTGGACTCAACCACCCCCCTGTCCACGAGGTCGCCATATCCTTTCCGGATCGTCTCGCGGGAAAAACTCAGTTCCTGGATCATCTGGTTCACCGAAGGAAGGAGGTCATTCGGCGCCACGATCTTCTGGTCAATCGCATTGATGATCCCTACGACGATCTGGTCATGCTTGGAATAGGACGTTACCTCCCTCAATTCCCTAATTTTGTCAAATATGCTCTCCATTCGGTGGTAATTACTTCCTTCCGTTGATTAAAACTGATCTGTAAAACTAAAAACTTATTCATTACTAATGCGTGCCCCCGTAACCAGCGACAAACCGGTTACAGGGGCATGCAGATTAGTCGACGCGGGCCACCACTTGCCGGTTGGCTCCCACATGCACATCCAGGAACGAAACCGTGCGGGCACCTTTGACCGTCATCTGTGCCGCTTTCCGTTTGACGCCGTCCACGATAATGAACGGGTGCTTCCCGGTAAACATCGCCCGCCATTGAACCGGCGAAGCGCCCGAATTCCGGAATGAAGCTTTATTCCGGCTCTGCGTCACGGCTATTTTCCTTTGCAAAACGGGCAGGTTTTCCAACGTATTGGTATCCTCCTCCCTCCCGTTGAACAATGTACTGATCCGGTTCACACGCGCGTCCGCCTGTATGCCCATAATGCCCTGCACAATGCCCTGGATCGCGCCATAGGATACTTCCGGATACTCCCGCCGCTTCGTTTGCAGGTCGGTCAAACGCAGGACATAGTTCCGCACCTGCGGGGCGTAACCATATTGTCCCAACAGATAAGGGAAATAGGACTCGTTTTCGATGTTCCACTCCCGCGACAGGATCTGGTCGATCACCTTCCGGGTGCGTGTTGAATCATTCAGTACATCGAACCAAAGCAAAAATGTCTCTCCCTCGGTATAGCCCAATGCGCCCGCGGACGAATAGTACGTAAAATACCTGTTCTCCTTTTCGCTCCACCATTTCTGCTCAATGTGCTGCCTGTATTGCTCGCCTTTCGCGTCGTACAGTCTGGCTTCCGCCGCCTGGCCGTTCAGGCGCAGCATATCCGCATAGGTTTTCATGCCCCGCGAGAGCGCGGCAACGAGGTCCACACCCATTTTCAGGTCCCGCACACCTTCCGAGTAGGATGCGAGTCCCCGGCAGCGATGGAAGGAGTCTTCGTCGTTATACGAAGCCTGTGCATTGGGGTGCAGGGGCCGTGACAACAGGGAGTCGGGTTGCAGCACCCAGCGCCGGACGTACTCGTTGACCGACTTTTTGTGGAAGTTCGCAAACTCCCGGCCGCTCACGTAGTCTTTGTCGCCTGTCCAGAGATAGAGCTGCCAGGCCGAATGCAATACATCGAAATTGGCATTGAGATTATACCAGAACTCCTCGTCGTTCCGGTAATCGGCCGGTGCCGGCTTCCCCTCCTTGTTGATCTCCCAGTAAGAACACCAGTCTTTACTATCCGAAATATTTTTGGCGAACAATGAAAACATGTTCTTGTTGGCCTTCCCGAGCCCGATCATCTCGGCGGCCATGCTCTGGTGCGAAACGTCCCGCATGCAAAACGCCGAACGGGTTGGTAGAGCGGCTTCATACCACTCGCCGACAGGGTCGCCGGGGTTGCCGTGATGACTCAGGGCCATTTCCCTGGCCCGTTCAAAGGCGGTTTGCAAGGCGGTGTCTGTCGATCGGAATTGCAGCGCTTCGCTTTGTCCAAAACAGCCCTGGCTAAGCGTGAACCCTAATAAAGCTGTCGCAACGTATTTGATCATTACTTTTATTTTTGATTTAAAATACAATCTTTCCCGAAATCTCCTTTTTAAAGCCGTGGACCGCTCTTCAATTGTAATTGGGGTTCTGGGTCAATGCAGGGTTCCGTTGCAACTCAGTCCGGGGTATCGGGTAGAAATAAAGCGCAGGGTTCCATACTCTTTTCTGGACGGTGGTCTGCTGGTAGGAAAACGTGCCGTCGGCCTGTTTGGTGATAATCACGCCCAGGGCGTCTTTGGAGCCGGCTTCGGCAATGCCCCATCTTCTGATATCGAAATACCGGTGACCTTCGAAGCACAGCTCGACCCGTCGTTCCTGGCGGATCTTATCCATTAATGCGGCGCCGGAAGCCGCGACGGGTGGCATACCCGCCTTTTGCGCCCGCAGCCTGTTGAGATACGCCAGCGCTTCGCCATCCTCGCCCAGGGCCGCGCAGGCCTCCATGTAGTTGAGGTACATTTCCGACAACCGGAATGCGACCCATTGGGAGGCAGCGAAGTCCTGCTTTTGCCAGTCGACGGACTCATCCACCATTTTGCGGATCACATAACGTGTTTTGGAAGCATTCCAAGGCGAATAAGGGCTCTGAGGCGAATCGTCGCCACCTTCGAAAAACTGTGTAACCCTGCCTTTGAACTGCTGGTTGTTGGCCAGAACGGTTGCGTAGAAACGCGGGTCGCGATTGGCATACGGATTTTTGGCATGGACAGGGTTTGTCCAGCTGAATGGGGTGCCGTCTGCCATTTCAAATGCGTCGACCATCTGCTGAACCACATTGTAGGCGCTGTACCCTTCATACCCGTTGGGGCTCAGATCACGGCTCACGGTGTTGAATCGATCGGCGCGCGCGAGCCCGCTGTACACCCTCGCGAAAATGACTTCCGGGTTGAAAAAATCGAGATAGGTCTTATTGTACGTCCCATTGGCCGCATTACCGTGCAGGGCGTATGGAGTTGCTTTGAAGTCGATCACGGCTTTGGCCGCCTCTTTGGCCTGCTGCCAGAGCTTTTTGTCTCCGGCGGTGTTGAAATACGGGCTGGCCGCATACAGCAGCAACCGCGATTTCAATGCCAAAGCAGCGCCCGTAGTGGCACGGCCCCGGTCCAGATCCGCGGAATAAGTGGCTGGCAGCAGCTGCATAGCCTGGTCGATGTCCGACAATATAAAATCCTTCGTCTGCGACCAGGTAGCCCGTTGTTCGGTGAACGTCCGGTCGTTGACATCGAACACCTTGGTCACCAGCGGCACGCCACCGAATCGTTTCAACAGTTCGAAATAAGCCAATGCACGCAGAAAATACACTTCGCCTTTCATGGTGCGCACTGCTTTCCCGGTAGACGTGGTATCGAGCTGACCGATGTTTTTAAGAAACACATTGCAGTTTCGAACCGAGGAGTAGAGGTCTCCCCATCGGTTGAGGGACGATGCGGTCTGATTATCGGGTGTGGCCTCGCCCTGCACGTAACTGTTCTCATTGGTCCAGTTAAAATTGCCGTACAATTCGTCCGACTGCGCTCCCCAACCGAACCCGCCATCCTTGTAAGCCAGGACGGTCTGGTCGTAGATGCCGTTCACAAATACCTGGGCCAGGTTCGGATCTGTCCATACGTCGGTTTCCGAATAAGCATTCAAAGGTTTCAGGTCCAGCACGTCCTTGCATGCACCCATGACGAGCATGAGGACAACGATGGAAGCATTTACCCATCTATTTTTCGACCCGGGGATATTCCTTTGCAGGAAGGCCAGGCTGCGGTCAGTAATCGTATTTGATTGCATGGAGATCATTGTTTTGAATTAAAAGCTGATGTTTGCGCCCAGATTGACAACCCGCTGCTGCGGGTAATAATAGCCTGAGTTGTTAGGGATTTCAGGATCGAAGGAAGGCCCGAACTTGTCAATGGAAAACAAATTGCTGCCATTAACATAAATCCTGGCACTGTGCATCTTAGCCTTCCTGATCAGCCCGGAAGGCAGCGAAAAGCCCAGTTCGACATTTTTCAACCGAAGGAATGCCGCATTGCGCAGCCAGAAATCCGACGTGAGCGTATTAACCCCTCTTGACGCTCCGGTGGGGCCATTGAAGTTGCGGGGAAACTGGTTATCGCCCTCCTTCTGCCAGCGGCCGTCGAAGAATTCGGTCGCCATATTCAGGCCGGCAGGTGCCAGATAGGACTGGGCCCTGGCTTGTCCCTGCACGAAAACAGACAGGTCGAGGTTACGCCACGAGCAGCTCAGCGATGTCCCGTAGACCAGTTCGGGAGTCCTTACCGACGATTTCCGTACCTGGTCCAGACCGTTGATCGCGCCGTCGTTGTTGATGTCCTTGTAGCGTATGTCGCCGGGAGCGGTGTTGGCCGGGTGCGGACTGCCGTCGATTTCCTGCTGGTTCTGGTACAGGCCGTCAGACTCGTAAACCAGCCAGGAATCGATCGGAATATTGGTTTTTTGCTGATAAGCGGGTACGCTGGCCGCTTCATCCATGAATATCACCTTGTTACGGGCAAAAGTGAGGTTACCTCTCACATTGTAAGAGAAACTGTTCCCGATCGTTCCATTGTAGTAGGCATCGATTTCAATGCCGCGGTTCAGCACTTTTCCGAGATTCTGGTTAGGCAACGTCAGTCCCGTGTAGGCAGGCACGGACTCGCTGCGCGTGATGAGAATGCCCGACCGCATGGAACGGAAGTAATCGATGGTCAACCCCAGCTTTCCTTTCAGAAATTGCGCGTCCAGCGCCAGATCGGTGGTAGTGGCCACCTCCCAGGTGATGTCCTTGTTGGGCGTCGGTCCCGGCAGTAGCGAGCTGACCTGCGACGCACCTGGCCCCAGTGAATAGCCGTAGCCCGTGCCGAGCAGGTAGGTCTGGATGTAATTGAATGCCGAAACGACATCATTACCTGTTTTACCCCACGAGCCGCGCAGTTTCAGCTCGGTAATGCCTTTTGCATTGAAAAAATCCTCCTGGGAGATCCGCCAGGCACCGGAGAGTGCCGGAAAAAATCCATAGCGCCTGCCCTCGGGGAAGTTTTGGGAGCCGTCGTAACGCATGTTGTAGTCAAACAGGTATTTGTTTTTAAAACCATAAGAAGCCCGGGCGATGAAATTGTTTCGCCCTGTTTGGGCCGCTGTGGAGTTGTTCTGCTGACCGATCAGGCTGCCTGCCGTGAGCTGGTCCAGCGAGTTACTGAGGAAATTGGACCGGTATGCGCTGATCTCGTCTGCCTTTCCCTCGAAACGCTCATAGGCTGCAAACCCCTCGATGGAATGGTCGCCAAAGCGGTTGGCATAACCCAGCCGGATGTTGAGCAGGTTTTGTGCAAGCGATCCGCGCAGTTCCGATAAGCTTGGCTTGATCGAAGAATTGATCTGCGTGTAAGTGCCCGTCGCGCCATCGTAACGGAACGCCGGCGGCGGGGTTTTGGTGAAGGATTTGTTTTTAGAAAAGGTAAGGTCATAGGCATAATATCCATCCAGGAAAACCCCATCGGCTAGTTTTGAAAGGTCCCATTTAAAGTAGGTTTTCGTTTGAAGGAAGTCGTTGTTGAGCCGGTTATAACCCGCTTCGCCACTGGTAATGTAGATCATGCTGTTGTTGGGGCCGCCGCCGATACCCGGACCGACAAGTCCATTGGGATAAATGGGGACCAGGTAAGGATAGGCCAGCCAAAGCTCCCGGAAGATTGCCCCTGCATTGTAATTACCTACGGCCGAGTTCCGGTATTCGTTCCTGTAAAGAATGTCGACGCCGATTTTCAGGTCGCTGGTTACCGCGATGTCGACGTTCGCGCGGGCCTGCGCCTGCTTATAGTAGGCGGCATCCTTTTTATAGATCCCGTTCTGTTTCTGATACTGGCCGGAAAGGAAATAGGTCACCTTATCGGTTCCGCCACGCAGCGAAATCACCTGGTTGTGCTGCAAAGCCTGCTTTTTCATCGTGGCATCCCACCAGTCGGTGCTCGGATATGACAGCGGGTCGGAACCGTCCCGGAATTTCTGCAAAGCCGCGTCGGGCCAGGTCGGCTTTTGACCGATCATCTGATCGTACTCATTCGTTGCCAATGCATATTGGTAGGAGTTCAGCATTTGAGGAACCCGCGTCGCCTGGGTTAGCGACCAATTGCTGCCAATGGACAGCACCGGCTTGCCGGCCTGTCCGCGTTTGGTGGTGATCAGGATCACACCATTGGCCGACCTGGCACCGTAAATGGCCGCCGTAGCATCTTTGATCACCGTAAAAGACTCGATATCCGCCGGGTTAAGCCGCGCAAAGCCACCCGACCGGTCGGGGATTCCATCGATCACGACAAGCGCGCCGGTGCTTCCGAGTGTAGCCTTGCCGCGCACAAAAATTTCGGCATTGTCGTTTCCGGGCTCGCCGCTCCGGGTGTTAGCGATCAGCCCCGGCACCCGTCCGGCAATGGAATTGGTGAGGTTGGCGGCCGGCGACTTTGCGAGATCGCTGCCCTTGATCGTCGACACCGCCCCGGTGAGATCGGCCCGCGTTTTGGTGCCATAACCTACCACCACCACTTCGTCCAGGGCCTTGGTATCGGCTTCCAGCTGCACGTCCAGCTTACTTTTACTGCCTACCTGGATCTCCCGCGGCAGGTAACCTATGTACGAGAACACCAATATCGCGTCCTGCGACGGCACACCGATCGCAAATTCACCCTCTGCATTGGTGGAGGTGCCACCCTTTGCGCCTTTGATAATAACGCTCACACCCACCAACGGACCGGAAGCATCGGTCACCCGGCCCGAGACCGAAACCTGCGCGAATGCCGTCCCGGACCCCGCCAGGCACAGCAGCACAGTTAGAATGATTGAATAAAAACGGGTACAAAAAGCCATGCTGAAAAGGGGTTATAAGTGAAACATAATTGAACAGTGCAGGTTGGCTGCGTACAGCCAGCTCACCAGTCCTGTCTAATTTTTTATCAAAAGAACACAATTTTCAAATTAAACTATACTATTCTATACTATTTTATTTTTCATTGGTAAAATCATTCAGACAGAAGTTGGGTTTTGTAAAATTTGAACTAAAAATCATATTACAAGTAAAATTAGGATACTTATTCGATGCCAAGTCATCTGATTTTTTACACTATACTATTCTATGCTCATATTAAAATCAAAATTCCCCTGACACTGACAGTCACATAGACGCATACGGAAATCACCGACACTGGCCTGGCCTACCCCGGAGTCATTTTGAATTGGGAACACCTTTTATGAAGCATATCTTCTTTTACGGCGCATTAGCGCTTTCAATGCTTTCGGCGGTCTCTGATGAAGCACAACAATCACCGGATAGCCGCGGGAAGATTCAGGAAGGCGGCGCCATCGAATAGACAATCGGTAGCAGGCTTCCGCATCGCGACCACATTGAAATGAGCGGGGAGCCAGTATCGCTCCGGCTCGAATACGCGGTGGGACAGCCTGGCCGCCCCGCTTGTCAGAAGAACGGGGACAGGGTCGCGGACTCCGATAGTGTTGAACTGGAAGGGCGGTTTCCGGCAGGGAAGGCACGGCAAAATCCCGCAACGTTTAGCCGAGGCGGAAAGAAGCCCATTGAGGTTAAATTCAAACCCTGAAACCCATTGCTGACGTCTCGCAGGCTTATGACGCCGCCAGCAGCTTATCGACTTCCGGATACCCGGTCGGTAAAGGTATGTCGCTTGCATTGGCCCCGGCTTTGAGCAGAAGCGCTACGGACCGGGGCGTGCGCCTGTCCATCCAGTAGGAATCGACGCAGGCCCGGACTGCGAGCTGCAAAGGCGTCCGACCATTTGCGTCAGCCGCATCGACGGAGGCACCCGCTTCGATCAGCAGCTGAACCACATCAGGATGTCCCAGCCAGGCGGCTACATGAATAGCCAGGCTGTTTTTTGGAATACCCCAATAACCATCGCCGGTGGTGAAGGGTTCGTTCACCTCTACGCCCAAGCTCAGCAACTGTTTCACACCGGCTGCATTGCCGCCCGCCGAGAATTTTGAGAGCAGCATCCCACCCATGAAGATCACCTTCCCGGCAATGGCCTGATCCGTGCGAGCAATAGCCTCCACCCTTTCAGCGTCGCCGAATGCGCAAGCCTCGATGAGGCGGTCCGCACCTTCAAGGACATAGGAGATCCCCCGCTTACGAAGCATTTGGAGCACGTCGGCACGCCCCTCCCGCGCTGCGCGGGCAGCAGCGGTCATTCCCTCGCACGCCACACCTGGGTCCGCCCCGTGATCGAGAAGCAGGTTAATGAATGCGATATCATTAATGCGGGCCAGCGCGTGGTGGAGCGGCGAAGTGGTCCCCCAGATTCTGTTTGGGTCGGCACCGGCTTCCAGCAGGTACTTTGCGCCAGGGTAATCGTGCCAGTCATGCTTGCGGATTAGCATTAGCACCAGGTTTTCAGGTGTAAGCTGTCCTGTTTCAACCAAAGCCTTCATCGCTCTATTATCGTCGGTCTCGGGAGAATGGTACACCGCCTCGCCATCGTTGGGGTCGGCACCGAATTCCAGCAATAATCTCGTGAGACCTTCGTGATGGGCGACGCCCGCAGCTCCGTATAATGCTGTTTCAAACTCGGGGTAAGCGCCGGTCGTCCAAAAACCTGCATTCGGGTCGGCACCGGCTTCCAGAAGGATTCTTGCAGTTTTCAAAAAGGCCTCCGTGCGGTCCGGATGCAGCCGGAGGTATTTGGACATACACAAATAGACCAGCGCATTGCCACCATAAGGAGCCGCTGTGCTGGTGGCCTGAGCAGGGTCAGCGGCCAGAAATGCCGAAACAAGTTCTGCATGACCCAGAATGGCGGCCGTAAAAATGCTGGTACCGGAGAGTTCAGGGTATTCTCCCAACATCGAATCCGCCTCGGCCAGCGAACCATGCCAGATGGCCTCACGGATGAATTCGGTCTGAATGTCTGTCATTTGCTTAGTTTTCTGAGTTGATCACTGAACCGGACAATCAATTCTTTACAATATACACTGCATTCTGTTACTACCCATCCGTCGCCGGGCAATGCCCGTGCCGGAATTCCGATCAGCGCTTTCCGTCTTCCGGACTACCCGACCAGCCTCCTGTGCGCAAAAACGGCCGCAAGAATGCATTAACCAGCGTAAAAAAGATCGACTATTCGGAAAGAGAAACGTAAATTAGGCCCATTCATATCGATTTCAATGGCGCATATTCTCGACAATCCGGTCTGGCATGCATTGACCGCCCATAACCAACCACTCGGTACCGTGGCTGCGGCCACCGCCTTTTTCCATCCCGATGTTTCGCCTTTCGTGGCCATTGAACGGCCCGAGCAAGGGCATTTGACGGATCTCCACAATGCCATTCATTTTGACAACGTCGTCATTTTTGTCTCCAATCAAAAAATGGAAATGCCCGCCCCGTGGAAGCTGCTGGCCCTCGTCGATGGATACCAGATGATCTACAACGGTCCGGCCAATCCGGTTTCGGAAGGGCCACCCATCACTGCGCTTACAAATCTGCATGTCCCGGAAATGCTCGCGTTGACAAGCCTCACCAATCCGGGCCCGTTCGCAAAGGAAACGATCCGGTTCGGCCATTACGAAGGCATATTCGCCGACGGCAAGCTGGTAGCGATGGCGGGACAGCGGTTACACCCGGAAGGGTTTGCGGAGATCAGCGCTGTGTGCACGCATCCGGAGCATTTGGGCAAGGGTTATGCGCGTCACTTGCTGCTGCGGCAGGTAAACCGCATTCAACAAAACAACGAAGTCCCTTTCCTGCATGTGAAGGGGGATAATGCGCGGGCTATCGGTGTGTATGAATCACTGGGCTTTGCGATCCGGACGGAGATCTTCTTTCATGTGATACAAAAAAGGGGCTAATCAATCGGAGCGGTATGCTCTCGACTCCGCGGCCGCCCCGACAAGTCAAGGGCGCTCGAGGGAATGGCCGTTTAATAAGTTGTGTTCAAACTGTTTGCTCTGCTACACCCTGGAGTTTGCATTATTCTCGTGATTTCGTGATTTTGAAGAAAGGTTTACGGCCCAACGCCCGCCCCTATACACATTTCTTCTACCTCAGCGCCGATCGATATGAAAAATCTCGCGATTTTCTTATTCCCCATTTTGCTAGCCGTTCAGTCGTGCGGGCTTAAAACTTCGGTCCTGTACGGTGAGCGTAATACCCATGGTGATGTGGCTGTAAAGCCGAACGGGCTGGCGGCGCTTACCCTCGGAACCGTAGAACCGAGGGATACTTTGTATCATGTAGTGCGTATTTTCATAGACCGGGAGGGCATTATATATCCTCCTGATCAGAGAATTCTGAGGGCCTTTCTGATAGGCAACAACTACTCTTTCCTTCCTTATCAAAGCCAATACGCGGATAGCGCGAAAAACGGGATCATTTCCTGCCTGAATCCCCGGTTTTACCCGCTCATATCCGCTGCCTACAAGCCCCTGCTGGAAACGTATTACCGCAAACATGAACTCACCACTGACGATTTGCATAATTTCAGGAGAGATTTCAATCGCATCTCACGGGATACGATCACGGCCAGACTGACACGCCTGATCCATGACTTTGGTTATCAAAACGTCACGTTTTTAATGGTCGGGTTCAATAACACGTTTGTCAACGATCACACTTCGCACAACTCCTCGGAGGCTAAGCTTGACTCTCAGATATGCAAAATTCAGGAAATCCTGGACGCTTCCAACTATCGCAGGATTATCCTGAAAGATGGTTCTGAAATCGTTAAAACCCTTTTTATAGAGGTGCATTGGGATGGCCGGTTCGTGAATGAAAAAGGCATTAAAACCGGATTAAACTACCAGCCTGCCCTCATATCCAGTTACAAAGCCGGGCTGGCACTCCGCGGAATCATGAGCGGGATAGATGCCCCGAACCTGGAAATCAACATGATGTCACATAGCTCAGGGGCTAATGTGATCTGCGAATCGTTGTTCAATCAGCGGTCGAAGGTACGGGCCTATGCCGCCAGCAAATCGGAGCTCTTTAAACTGCTTGAACATTGCTACCGCGACACATCCGGGTCTTATCTCACGCCATCCCAGTCAAAAGTGAATGCATTCCTGATGGAGGCTTCTTTGCCTGGAATAGAGACGTTTATGGATTATTACAAGCGCAATCGTAAAGACGGAAAACCGCTTGAAAGCGACAACTACCGGATCATCCTGGGATACAACGTCAACGACCCCGATCTTGGCAAGCGATTCGGCAAAAAATGGATCGGCAAACTGCTGGAAAGCGCCAACTACAACGGCCGACTGATCAACGGGATCAGCGATTCGTTCGGTTCGACAGCGCTGGGTGCACTGGAATCGGAGGTGATCCGCACGCGGGAGTATTTTCGCCGTTACCACAATGTCCAAAACTTTCAGCCTGTGAATTTTTCCTATAACCAGGCTAATGGCCACAAAGCGCCCAACACGTTTCATGACGTCGGTCTTTATTTGAACCTTCCCGAATACCGCAATGCGATCCATAGCCTTTACGGTTTGTAAGCCTTCAGGAAGCGCTCTCTGGCCTTTGCACTCCTTTTGTAGCTCATATTGTAAAACCAGTTGATGTACCGGATATTTTCAAACAGCTGGTTTGAAATCTGCAACCAGTAGTGCTCCTCGTCGCCATATCGGATCTTCCAAATGATGTTTTCATTCTCGGAAACGGGCGTCGTAAAAGTACCTCTGAATGGATCAAAACTCCTGACAGAGTCCGCAATGGTTTGATCGGTCAGTAATTTGTAGATCATCTTTTTATACCGGGGCTTCCATCCGGTAAATTGGCGCAGCATTTCTTTGCTCATGTCACTTTTAAACCTGCTACGGACGCGCTTCCGGTTGATGTTGAAGGGATCGTAAATCTCCATCACCTGGTGTTTAAGAAACGCCGACAAGTTTGCCTGCTTGGAGGAAGTCAGAAATGACTGGGCGGAAACCGGCAGACCAGCTCTCACGTACAGCGGAGCCGAAAACAACCTGAGAAATTGCTTGATGTTTTCCTGATCATTCCTCCCGACCGTCGTTCTCACGGTATCGAGGCTAGTCCTGACCCACGGGTCCGACAAATAGATGAAATACTTCCTTTGGGATATATTGTCTTTAATAAACAGATCATGGAAATTCTGGGCTACACCGCTCAATGCATTGCTGTTCCGTATGATGGCGAGGCTGTCCCCACTTTCCTTCAACCGTAATTGCTGCTGACTGATTTTTCCAAGGAGTTCCTGATACTTGGCCCTGGCACTTTTCAGTTCTTCCACCAGTGATGCATTGCCTGCATTGATCTGATCCTCTTCTTCCAAACTCTTCAGGTAATCTTTCAGATTGGATGTGATTTCATTGAAAGAGTCTATCAACTCACTGATCGGTGCACTTAAGTTCTTCGATTTGAATAACAGCTCGTCCGCCGAAATGACCTCCGTTGAATCGCCCGACGGGTTCTTAAAACCAAGCCTGTCAAACTTTAAATCCGCATATTTTGCCGGCAACTTTTCTTTAATATCACTTCTTAAATCTATATAACTCTTTAAGCCGTTCAGAAAATGCTGCTCCTGTCCCTTGTCAATTCTATCGATATGTTTCAAAAGCGGCGGCAGGCTATCCGCCACAGACAACACCGTCAGGCTGTTTTGCAGTTTTTCCAGATCGGCCCTATCGGACGATATTTTGTCGATCGTCTCCTTTATCTGATTTTTTTCTCCCTGCATGGCCGGCGTGAACGCATTGCCGGTCATCCTGTTAATGACGGCGGCCAACTGTACCCGTATCAGGCGTTTCCCGGCAGTTTGAGCCGCTGCCGATCCCTGGCCCTCCTCCCTTTTTACGATGTCTTTTTTTAAGGCGTCTAGCTTCACGGTATCGTCAGCGATCTTACTTTGGAGAGCCCCGACTCTCGTAGCTATGGCGTCTTCCCGAAATTTCAAATTTTCCTTCACCGTAGCGATGCATGCATGATAGTCGGGCGACTTGATACAAGTATCGATAATGCTGTTTCCTGTTTTGATTCCCGGAAACCTCCGGTAAACCCATGGCTTACCCGTAAGATAACTGTCATCGGGCCGGTTGGAAGTGACGAGGTTGAGAATTGCCTTATCCTCCGATTCGATGAACATGTCGTTCAGGCTCTCCTTGAGGGAATCAAGGGCCAGATAGTTCAGCGAATAGGTAGTTCTGTAAACAAAATCCTCGTTATTGACATTCTTTGACTCCGTCAGCGACAAACCGGAAATCCTGTTGCCGCTCTCGTCGATCCGGAACACCTTCATTTGCTTCGACAGGTTCAGGCTTACTTCCAGCGTACTGTTTTTGAGAATGAATAAATTGACAATGGAGGAATGTACCCAATCGAACCACTGACCGTCCCAGAAAGGTGGTTTATCGTTCCAAAAGCGATAGTTGGTATTGTATGGCTCTTTTGTTTCGCTTTTCAGCCTGATAATGGTCTTTTTTGTTTGGTCAAATCTGTCTTTCCCACGCAGACTATTGTCGACCACAAAGTCCTTACTCAATGCATCTGGAATCCCAACAAGTGCCCTGATCGAGTTTTCATGCATAACACTGGCACTATCAATCGTCGTATGATCGTGTTCGGGACAAGCGAATTTATTGAAATGCATATATGGCTCGCACACATTCTGAACATATCCGGGATAAACCACCATCTTAAATTGCTTGTCCTCCATGTGATAATAGAGTTTACAGTAATAAAAGAAGCCATCGTTATCATTCTTAAAATCGGCCTTCGTTTTATGTAAAACCTTGAAATCCAACTCCCTGTATCGCTCGCTGACAAACACTTTTCCGATCTTGTAGAAATAGGCGCTATCGTTTGAAATACTGACCGTATTATCAAAATCATAGAATCGATAGTAAAGCTTGTGTATCTGAATAAAAGGAGTATAGCTGTTTCTGGAACTATAATTGGTCGTCTTTTCAATCTCCGCCTGCTGGATGGAGCGCATAAAAACGCCTGCGCCTAGTTCGCTTGTCATCGACTGCATACGGGCCACAACGGCGGCGGGGCTGGTGTCCTCTCCGCGACAAACCGCTTGCAGACATAAAATCAGCAAGCATGAAAGAAGGATTGTGAATTTTCCGCTCATGTTACAATTGACTGTTTACACCTGCTCCGATAATGAACCGACCCGATTCCGCTGTCGGGTTAAACCAATGGAATCTTTCCAGCTCTATCTTATCCTTGCCTTTTGTGCTATGCAAAACAGCAGGATTATACCGCCGGGCATTCACTTTATGAATGACTTTCTTGGCATGGTTCCTGTTTTGCGGCCGTATGCCCTGCTCCCCGCCCTGAACGCCGAAGAACACGTTCAAACCCCAGTTACGGTAATCGTCGATCTGCGAGGACATCGAGTTCCGCATCGGTATGCCGATGTTGATGATCTTCCTTCCCTCGTTCAGCATCCGTTCACCGGGCTCCTGATTCACATACCGCGCATTCCTTGTCAATTCGGGCTTATTGACATCAAACTGTTCATTAATATCATATACATCCGGGTAATCGAAGAGGTCCCGCTCGAACGATCCTGTGTAAACGTCGCTGGCATAACTGATATGCCAGGGCTTGTTGTTCATGCGCTCCCGCTGCGTGTACAGGTTCGCGGAGAAGCGTAATCCGCCCGTGTAGTACCGGTCATGATGGTCCGCAAATTGTTGCAGGATGTATGGAATGACCATGTTGTCGTTGTAGAACAGCGCCTGGAACGACAGCCGGTTCTTTTGGTTCCAGTTCAGTGTGGCGCGGGCTCCGAGCACGATCAGCTGTTGCGACCTGTTTTTGGTGGTGTATACATTGTCCTTGTTGAACTTGGCACGGAACATGTTGACGTTCGACTTCGGCGACAGCACGAAATTTGATCCCAGCACAAACTGGAATTCATTATTGGCAAGAAAAGCACTGGAATGCCCTATTTTAAAAACGGGTACTTCCTCATAATGCGATTTCCCGGCAATACCCAGCACGTTGAGCGGCGTGATCACGACATTGAGTTGCGTTCGCGAGCCCTGCCGGTTCTTGTTCCCCAGCGCGTAACGCGTGCCCGCCAGGGTAAAGGCCAGATTTACACCCGGCTGAAAATCAAGGCTCCATAACAAATCTTCCCTCGTCAACCAGTACGCGGTAGCCAGACTAACCCCATAGCCGCCATTAAAAGAAGCGTAAACAGCCAGTTTTGAGTTGAAAACACCGGGAAATTTGTTTTGGGCAACCGCGGAATTGATGGTTACAAAAAGGGCTGTCCCACAAAGAAGTAGAAGTCTAATCATCCGGAATTGCTTTTATAAGAGAGATGGGTTTATGCGAAAATACTGAATATGGGATTGTAACTGGTAGAGTTCAAATACCTGATACAATGCGTACTATTACGTATTTATAACTACGCTTGCGCAGAACATCACAACGCTGTGGCACCAAACAAAAAAACGAGGCGGCTTTCGGCCACCTCGTTTTCATTTTGCCCCGGGGGACATTAAATTGTCACCCGGAACACCAGCGCTTTTTGCTTCCGATTCAGTGAATCCAGCCGATTCGCAGCCTAGGGCGCAACCTCCACGATCATCTCGATCTCGACGGCAATATTGGACGGCAGCGATGCCACCCCGATCGCGGAGCGGGCGTGTTTGCCGCTCTCACCAAAGACCTCGACCATAAAATCGGTAAAGCCGTTGATCACCTGCGGCTGCTGGCTCAGCGTTGGCGTAGAATTCACGAGTCCGAGTACTTTTATGACCCTTTTGACCTTGTTCAGGTCGCCGATCTCATATTTCAGCGAAGCCAGTAATGCGATCCCGCAGAGCCTGGCCGCTTCTTTGCCCTGCTCGACGGTCAGGTCGTCGCCCACCTTTCCGGTAATCTGCCCGCCTCCCGGCTTATCAGGCCCGTGGCCCGAAAGGTAGATCAGGTTACCCACCCGAACCGTGCGCAACAAGTTTCCTTTGGGTGCATTGAGCTTAGGCAGCACAACACCAAGTTCGGTCAGTTTCTTTTCGACGTCCGTGCGGCCGGCCTGCGCCATCCCCCGGCTAATCACCGCAAGCATTAGTACCGATAGCGCCGCAAAAAATGTTCGTTTCTTCATCATTAAAAGGATTTATACTGATTAAAGGCCAAAAGTAAGGATGATCCGCAGAGAAACAGATAAAATTATGCATCAGGTGACTTCTGAGGCGACATCCAAACCACCGGCGTTGCGGGCTTGCGCCGGTGCGGGATTATCTCTAACTTTGATTTATATAATAACAATACTATGTCAATCGGAACCGAAACGCTGCAACAGTTTTATGAACGAACCCGGCAGCCGGTACCTGCGGACCTTGCGTTGCAGGCAAATGTCAGTCACTTTAATGTAAAGCCGCGCACCTGCCTCAACCGGTTGACGCCTTACAACCGGCGCGACTACTACAAGATCTGTATGATCGTCGGAACGGGCGTGCACCAGGCGGACGACCAGAAAACACCGATCGAGGGCGCAGGATTGATCTTTTCGAACCCTTCCGTGCCATCCTCCTACGAGGCCATTTCCGATGCGCAATCCGGTTACTACTGCCTTTTCAATGACACATTCCTGCTGAACAGCATCCGCCAGGAGATCCGGTATCGCAGCCCGCTGTTCAACCCGGCGCTCCCGGCCGTCGTGCCCCTCATCCCGGGACAGACCGAACGGATCGGCGGCTTTTTTGGCGAGATGGAAGGCTTGCTATCAACCACATACACCTACAAATTCGATATGATCAGGAGCCTCCTGCAAATGATCATCCTGGAAGGCATTCGTTTACAGGGCCCTGTCATGAGCGAAAATACCAGCGACCGCCTGATCTCTCGTTTTTTTGGGTTGCTCAACCAGCAATTCCCGGTCGATTCCCCTGAAAATCCGCTGCGCCTCCTGACGCCGGCAGCTTACGCCGATCAGCTGAGCATCCACGTCAACCATCTGAACAATGTACTCAAACGGTCGACAGGCAAGACTACCCGCGAGATTATCCATGAACGCATTGTCGAGGAAGCAAAGACATTGCTTTTAAACACGGACTGGGACGCCGCGCAGATTGCTTACACCCTGGGTTTTGAATACCCCTCCCATTTCAACAAGTATTTCAAACAAAATACCAGCACCACGCCCCTGCTTTTCCGGGAACAACTCAGGCGGGCCAACTAATATTTGATTTGTATAAGCATTGCTTTGATTCATATTACCAGCATCTCTGCTCGTAAGCCTACTTTTGGGCCATTAAATGCTGGCATATGAAACATCTCAAAGAATCCAATAAAGCAATCAGCACCGTTCTGGCCTTCAGCCTGATCCCGATCACCGGTTTTGCACTCGATATTTTCATCCCGTCGTTACCGGCCATGAGTTCGGAGCTTCATGCAAGCCCGGCAGCCGTCCAGCTCTCCATTTCGATTTTCCTGGCAACCTACGGATTGGGACAGCTGCTGGTAGGCGGCCTGCTGGACAGTTATGGTCGCTATTGGCCACATATCATTGCACTGGCTGGGTTCAGCCTGGCTAGTTTCGTGATCGCAGGCACCGCAAATTTACCATTAATCTATGTCATGCGAGCGGTGCAGGGCATGATGTCCGCGGTGATCGTGGTCAGCAAAAGATCCTTGTTCTTTGACCTGTTTGAAGGCGAAAAACTGAAACATTACACCAGCCTTTTTTCGGTAATCTGGTCAGCCGCACCGATTTTAGCACCCTTCCTGGGCGGGTACCTGCAAACGCATTTTGGCTGGCAATCCAACTTTTATTTCCTCGGCTGTTTTGCGCTGCTGTTTCTGGCGCTGGAACTGATTTTCAGCGGCGAAACCATCGCATCGAAAGTGCCGTTCCGCCTGAGAACCATCGGTAATGCATACCGGGCGATGATCCGCACCAGGGATTTTTCTTCGGGACTGCTCGTGCTGGGCTTATCCTATGGCGTGTTGATGATATACAATATGTCGAGCCCCTTTCTGATCGAGAAGGTAATGCATTACCCCGCAACGGTCACCGGCAATTGTTCCATGATTTCGGGCCTGGCGATGCTGGCGGGCAGCTTGTTGTCAAAAGCATTGATTTCCAAACCCTTTTTCAAGAAACTATTCAGAATGGCGGTGATCCAGCTGGTCCTATCGGGCGGCCTTATTGTATTGACCTTGCAGATCCATAACCTGTACACCCTGATGGCCTATGTGATCCTGCTGCACGCGGCTTCCGGCTTCATTTTTAACGGCATGCTGGCGTACTGCCTCACCCGGTTTTCGCAATTCGGGGGCATGGCCAGCGGATTGACCGGCGGCGGCTATATCCTGTCGACCTCCGCATTCAGCTACCTGGTCGTGAAAATCATCCGGATCGACAACCAGGCGTGGCTGGGCGCGGGGTACGCCGTGCTGATCCTCGCGGTGCTGATCCTGATCATTCGGACCCAATGGCTCGAACACACCACGGAAGCGCATCAGAACACACCACAGGCTATGGCGATGATCACGGAATGAGGGCCTTTGAATTCCCACACAGCAAAGGACTTCTGACGGGCATCCATTTCCGTCAAGGCATTATCCTTGCTTCAAACCTCCGGGTATTACAAACTTTCCCGAGGCAGTTGTAACCATTCCTTCAAGCTGGCAGTCTTATAGAGGTGCAGAGGTGCCGGCCGGGCTACGGCCTGGTTTAGCCCCGCATTTTCTAAACATTCAAAATCGTTAGCCATGACCTTGAACAGACCAAAGCATTTGATCAGTTGGTACGGAATGCCATTACAACTAGCCAGGCGGTTAGCCCTGCTGTTTTGCTTCACTATTTGCCTCGCTCATGCGCAGCAACCCGGCAGCGACGGCGCGATGCCCGCCATGGATGATTCGCTGGCAGTGATGCGCTGGATAAGAGGCAAACACATTCCCGCGCTGGCGGTGGCGTACATACAGGACGGCCGGTTGAAGGAGGCCAGGGTATTTGGCGAAATACAACCGGGCGTCCCGGCAAAGCAGAACTCGGTATTCAACGTCGCTTCGGTCACCAAAACTGTCACGACGATGGTGACACTCAACCTGGTGAGCTCCGGGCATTGGAAACTGGACGAGCCCGTAGCGCATTACTTTACAGACCCGGACGTGAGAGACGATCCCAGGAGCCAGCAGCTGACTACCCGGGACATCCTGACACACCAGACTGGCTTTCCAAACTGGCGTTCGGAGCTGCCCGGCGGGAAACTGGCCTTCCAGTTCGACCCGCGAACCCGGCACCAGTATTCCGGGGAAGGATTTGAATACTTGCGTCATGCATTGGAAAATAAGTTTAAGCGATCGCTGGAACAGCTCGCCGATTCGATCATTTTCAAACCCCTCGGCTTAACCGACACGCATTATACCTGGCATACGGACTACCAACAGCGTTTCGCCTATCCGTTTGACGCCCAGGGAGATCCACTGGAAATCACCAAAAATACCACTCCCAATGCGGCCGATCTCCTGAAAACGACATTACCGGATTATGCCAGATTTATAGTTTGGATGCTGGATGGTGGTGGACTAAAAAGCGATTTGTATGCCGAAATGGGCAGCCACCAGGTTGTACGAAAACCGGATAGTTACATGGGCCTGGGATGGGTCGTGTATGATCCGGTTGGGGATGGGGCATTTGCATTGTCGCACGGCGGCCACGACCCGGGCGTTCATACGATCGCCATCATGCTCCCAAAATCACGGAAGGCGTTGGTGATCTTCACCAATTCGGACAACGGCATACAGCTCTATCCCGAATTACTCAGCCACTACCTGGGCGAGCAGGGCCGGGCTATTGTCGCGATTGAAACCCGAAAGAACCGCTGAGTCGTCGCGCATCCGACCTCCTTAGACACCAATTCGCTATCTTTGCAAATGAAGCATTCCAATATCTTTTGTTAGCAATTTCAAATTCGCCAGCCGACGCACTCTTCACACCGTTTGAAAAAGCTGTAACAGGCTATCTGATACCCGATCATTTCGCCTCCCCATTCGATTGCCCGCCGCATCCCCTTGCATTGCAGGCGGCGGAAATGCTTCAGGGGTATTTGCAGAGCCAGCAGGAATGGCAGCACAACTTTGGCTTATCGGATGAAGCCGGAACGGTCATCGGCAAAATGTTCGGTGTGCTGGTAGTGGAGACGGAGTTCCGGGAGGTCGGATATCTGGCGGCATTTTCGGGGAAGCTAGGCGGCAGCAACCATCATGCCCGGTTTGTTCCGCCCATCTTCGACGGCCTTGCCAGCGGCGGGTTTCTCAATGCCGGGATGACTGAGCTTTCCAGGATCAGTGAGGCGATCAGGGAACTGGAAAGGCAGGAAGACGAAACGTGCGACACACAGGTCCGGGACCTGAAAGTGCTGAGAAAACGGCATTCCGTTTCATTGCAGCATGAAATCTTCGATCAATATCACTTTTTGAACCAGGCAGGCGACCGGAAAAGCCTGCGCAAAATTTTCGCGGATGCTTCCTACAAAAATCCGCCTGCGGGTGCTGGCGAATGTGCGGGCCCCAAATTACTGCAATATGCATTCCTGCACCGCATGAAACCACTCGCAATGGCCGAGTTCTGGTGGGGTTTATCTCCCAAATCCGCCTTTTGGCAACATGGACATTTTTACCCGGCCTGCCAGGAAAAATGCGCTCCGATCCTGAACCACATGCTTAGTGGAACAGCCTAATGCAGTCTGGTAGCTAGGAAGTCTGCAGTGGCTCTGCCTTTTTTTCCTTCGATAAGCGGTGAGGCGTTTCGTACTCCTCGTAAAACTGCTTTTTTGAATCGTGGTAGCTGGTTACCCCACCCACCATGCTCAACGCCTTGATATAATACCAGGCCATATCCACCTGATACGGTTTGAAACCGCTGCGGGCGCTCTTGGGAAACAAATGGTGGTTGTTATGCCATTCTCCGGCGACAATGCCCGGCCAGAGCTGATTCACGGACCTGTCTTTATTGTTATAGTCAATGCCGTCCCGCTGCTTGTCTTCGCCTTTTCCGTGCCCTTCATAATTAAAGGTACGCACCCCAACCGCCCAGAACCCTGCCGCACCAAACAACGTACAAGCCAGTGCATGCCCTCCAAGCAGGTAGAATGCTGCATACCAGAACGACCAGTTGAGCACCCAGGCCAGAATGGCCCGCGCCGGGTGCTGGTAGGAACCCCACACGAGATACTGTGCATAGGTGTTCGCTTTGACACCGGTATGCTTCATCAGGGATTTCACACGCCCGTAGTCGGATTCACTCAGATCCCAGGCAATGGGCTGATGGTTTACATCCGCCAAAAAGCAATACAGAAACCCGCCCTGCGCATTATAGGGATCGCCCGGCTCATCGGATTTGGCGTGGTGGACGTGGTGGGAAACGACGTATATTTCTTCCGGAATCATGCTCACAGTGAGGTTCTGTGTGACAAAGCGCCAGAACTTATTCCGAAACGTGTATGCCCCGTGGGTACAGTAGCGGTGATGCCAGATCGTCCCGTGCGTGCCCATGATAAACATACTGTATAAAAAAGCGGCGAGCAGAAGCGGCAGACTGAAAAACTTGAAGATAAACAGCGCGAGGAACGGCACCATGAAAACCACCTTCATCCAGCTCATCAGCGAAAGCCAGTTCCGTTTGTCCCGTGTGATATTAAGCCGTTTGAAAAATTCCCTGAAGATCTCACCGGGCGTCGGCTTGACCAGATTTCCGGATTCATCCTGCCATCCATACGAAGGCGGCCGAAGTACAATGTCGATAAAAGCCATAGGAATAATGCGTTTCCGGTTAAATAAGCTCCTTTAATCTTGCTTCCGGAGCAATTTTACAACGGAAAAACCGGGCAACCGGCCAAGATGACGACACAATCATGTCGCTTTAACCTCGCAAAATACAATGTTTGGCGCGTTATCAAAGCAAATAAGGAAATATATCTTTTCACTGATGCTTCACTTTTTCCCAGCCGGAACTGCCAAACCCGCAGGTGCAGGTTTGGCAGTTCCGAAAAGTCTGGTGTTAAATTGACAGCCTGTGACCGGGGCGCCGACTTTTCGGATTGATCCCGGACCAGCTCATGGTATAGGCATATCTTAACTATTTCAAAACCACCGTACCAAAGGCCGGAAGCATCAAAGTACCATCCTTCGATACAACCTGGGCAGACTGGAACACCACCTTGCCCGATCGGTGCTTGACCGGTAGTTTTACCGCTTTTTCGCTGTCGCCGGTATTATGGATCACCAGCAGGTCGCCGGTGCTGTGCGGCCTCACAAAGGAAAGAATGCCCGCCTCACGAATGCCGCTGGCCGCCAGGTTCGCGGGCGTAACCTGTGCCAGTGCGGCCTGGCCGTGCCGTAACCGCAGGAGCTGTTTATAGTAATTAAAAAGTGAATGAGGATCGGCCTTCTGCGCTTCCAGGTTCTTTACTTTTTCGTCAGTAGAGAATGCAGGCTTCATCCAGGAGGTACGCATTTGATCTTCGTTTTTAGCTTTCCACAAAAATGGCTCGCGGATGTTTTCATCGGGTTTGTTTCCGAGCATTCCGATTTCCTCCCCATAGTACAGGTAGGGCTCACCCGGAAGTGTGAGTAACAACGCCGCAGCCATCTTCATTTTGGCCAGATCACCGTTTACCGCCGTTCCGATCCGAAGCTGGTCGTGGTTACCGGTGACGGTCGCATCCACAAAGTCCGGGTTTACTTTTTTGTACTCCGAATAGGTACTCAAAAGTTGTGCGACCAGATCGGATTGTTCTCCTTTGCCCAGGATCTTCTGGATCGCGAGGCAGGCATCGATATTGAAATTGGCCGGCAGCCCTTTGAAATACGGGGCCACCTTGTCCGGCGTCGTCCAGATCTCCCCCACCAGGTATACATCGGGCTTGTATCCCGTTACTTTTTCACGGAATTCCACCCAGAACGCCTGACTTTTCTCCGCTTCCCAATCCGGATAAATGTGCTTGGCGGCGTCCAGCCTGAAACCGTCGATCCCGACCTCCTGCAACCAGAATTTTGCGACCTCATAAATTTCGCTCCGCACCTTCGGATTATCGAAATTCAGGTCGGGCATACCGCTCCAGAACAGGCCATAATACTTTTCCGGCCCTTCGCCGGGTACTGTGTGCCAGGGATTCACCTCCCAGGAATCACCCGATTGCTCCCGTGTTGCAATGCCCAGGGAGTCAATGGCTTTTTGCGGCAGCCATACGTAGTAATCCCGGTACGGATTATCCTTCCCTTTTTTGGCTTCCAGAAACCAGGGATGCTGGTTGCTGGTATGGTTCACAACAAGGTCCTTGATGATCCTGATTTTCCTTTTGTGCGCCTCTGCGATCAGGTTTTTCAGATCTGCCAGCGTCCCGTATTCCGGGTCGACTGTCTTGTAGTCCGCCACATCGTACTTATGGTAAGTGGGTGATTTACAAATCGGTGTAAGCCATAGCGCGTCGATACCCAGGTCTTTGAGATAGTCGAGCTTCGCCGTGATCCCATTGAGATCGCCGATCCCGTCGCCATTGGAATCCGCAAATGAGCGGACGAATATTTCGTAACAAACGCCCGGGGGCTGTGTCGTCTGAGCCCGTGGCGCAGTTCCCCCGAAGAGGAACCACGACAAAGCCAGGCCGGTTTTTATAATCTGCTGAATGGTCATCGATGTGTTTTCACTTTTTGGTAACTGAATAGGAATAGTTACCTGCATTGCCCAGGTTAAGACTGATGATATAGGTACCGTCCGAATCTATTTTAATGTTGTTGTTATCCACTGTGTCGGGAATCCCGTCGGCATTGCCGTCCCCGTATGCGATGGCCCAGTCGTCGTTGGCCCGGAACTTGATCTCTCCCGCTTTTAAAGCCAGCTCCGCTTTCCAGATACCGTCCTTCGGGTCGAAGGTCATGTCCTGGTCCGCGTCCCAGCCGCCCTTTGTAGCCGAACCGATGACGCCCCAGGCTGTTTTTATTGAAGACCAGGTCAGCGCCGTCAGGTTTGCTTTGAGCAGATAATGGCCCGCACCGGTGACTTTCAGGTTATCGCCCTTGCCCAGTTTTCCCGGGCCGCCGGATCCATAGTCGCCCTCGTTCCAGTTGGGCGCATTGGTGAATTTGAACTCATTGCTCGCGTCTGGGAAATACACATATCCTTCATACATCTTATCATCCTTCACCGACACCAGCTTCGGCGCCTTGTCGGGAGCCCAGCCCTGGTGACTACCCGGAACATAAATGGCCGGGTAAACGATCACCACAAAGTAGGGCGTTACCTTCATTCCCGACACCGCCGAGATCGTGTTCATACGCTGAGCCGACGTACCGAGCGAGGATACCACGCGTGCTTCGATCTCAGCCAGCTGGCCCGCTGTCAGTTTCAGTTTATTGATCAGCAAACTATTGATTTCAGATGTCGTCAGCGACTTTTTCAACAAGCTTCCACCCGCAATTTCCGCCGGTTTCTGAAAGTTATTGCCTTTCTTGTCTAGCTGGATTGTGTAGCTGACCACACTCTGATAGCCATAGTCAACCGGCGTCCACGAAAACTGGACGGCTTCTTTACCGGCATTCTCGTTTGTCAGCACCAGTGCAGGCTGGCTCACCGACAGGACGGGTGCATTACCCTGGACGGCTATGGTTTTTATTTCGTCCTTTTCGCAGGCCGACAGCGCTACGACGGCTGCCAGTCCCAGAAAAGCAAATTGGATATTTTTCATCAGTTCTGTATAAGATTAGGGTTTGCAATCAGGTCCGTTGCGGGGATCGGGTACAGGTTGAAACGCTCTTCCACCCCTCTCCCATCTTTCACGCCGCCTTTCCACGGCCACACATAACTACCGGAAGTCAGCAGTCCGTAGCGGATCAGGTCGGTCCGGCGGTGGGCCTCCCAGTAGAATTCGCGACCTCTTTCATCGAGAATATCCCGGAGACTCACATTGGTAACATTCCCGCTGGCATTCCCGTAAGCGCGCTCGCGGAGCTTGTTGATGTAACCCACCGCGGTAGCATCACTGCCTCCTGTGCCGCCTCTTTTAACCGCCTCGGCATAGGTCAGATACATTTCGGCCAGCCTGAAAAGCGGGAAATCCACGGAAGAGAATGAGCCCCCCGCCGACGGAGCGGTGACGCCTGCCTTGGTCACATTCCTGAACTTGGTGATCGCCAGTCCATCGGTAAAAACAGCGGGGTCATCCATTTCCAGCTTGGTGCCAAAAAACATCGCACGCTTGTCCTTGCTGCCGCTGTAATCTCCAAAAAGTAAAGGCAGGTTTTTCGTCGAACGGTTACCGCCCCAGCCGCCATTGGGCACACCGAATGCAGGCGGATTCATGGCCGCATTGATGGCCGCATTGATGATAAAAGTGGTACCGCCGTTGTTCTGCGTTTTTACCCCGTCGTAATTGATGGATAAGAGCACCTCCGGGTTGTTCACATCGTTGTCGGCGAGAAAGAGGCTTTTATACTCCGGCATGAGCGCATAACCCGATTTGATCACCTTATCAGAATAGGTAACAGCCTCGGTATATTTCGCCTGACCTTTGCCCAGATACACCTCGGCATTGAGATACAACCTCGCCAGTAATGCCCAGGAAGCGGCCTTATCCACCCGGCCATACTCATTCTTTTTAGGTTCGGCGAGCGTCGGTTCGATGGCTTTCAGCTCGGATTCGATGTAGGCAAACAGGTCGGCACGCTTGATCTGCGGCGGGATGTATTTGCCGATGGGATCATTTTCGGTCACAAAAGGCGGATTACCGAACAAGTCGATCAGCACCCAGTACTGAAATGCCCGCAAAAACCGCGCTTCTGCCCGGTAAGTTCTGATCTGGTCGGCATCCTGGCCGGTAATGCCGCGTGCGCCGAGCTTTTCGTCCGACGATTCGCGGATGAATTCGTTGCAGACGGTGACGTGAAACAGGCTCCTGTTGTACAATGCGCCGAGCAATACATTGCCGGCCGTCCAGTTCAGGTTGTGGAAATCGGGAATGCCGGGGTCGTTCCACACGCAGGCAGCCTCGTCGGTCGGGAGTTCCTGGGCATTCCAGTAAAGCCTTAGAAAATCGGCCTGCCCGGGATCGATTCCCGCCAGATCGGATGTGGTAATGCCGGTATTGCCTGCCAATGCGTAGCTGCCATACACTTTGGCGAGTACCATTTTATAGTCAGCCAGCGATTTATATGCGATATCGGCCGTGATCGAATTCGTAGGCGAAAGATCGAGGTCCTTGGTGCAGGACAATGCCGCTCCCATTACCAACGCCGAAACCGCCAATGTTTGAAAAAACACTTTCATATTTCAATGAATTAGAAATGAATGAATTAAAAATCAAGATTCAGTCCCAGCACGAAAGTCCTCGGCCTCGGGTAAAGATTGTAGTCGATGCCGCCATTGACCTCGGGATCCAGACCTGTGTATTTGGTCCAGACAAACACATTCTGGCAGGTCGCATTGAGGCGAAGGTTCATTTTGTTCCCCAGGATCCTGCCTGCATTATAACCGATACCGACGTTGTCCATCCGGAGGAATGAGGCATTCTGCACATAGTAATCCGACTGGTACTGGTTATTGAAAAAGCCGGTTTTATAAATATCCGTGGTGCTGTTGCCCAGGATATTGTTCGGGTTCAGGATATTCCGTTCCACCCCGAAATTGGAGGCCACATTGTTGTACATGTAGTTGCCCAGATTGGCCCTCAGTATCGTACTCAGGCTCCATTTCTGGTAGGTGAGCTGGGTATTGAAGCCCAGCATTACTTTCGGGAAAGGTGATTTGTAGCGGTACTGGTCCTTCTGGTTCACCATTCCGTCGCCGTTCAGATCGGCATACACACCTTCCAGCGGCACGCCCTGCTGGTCGTAAACCTGCTTGAAGACATAATATGAGAATGTATTATAGCCCACTGAATGGATCTGAATACTTTGCCCCGTTCCGCCGGTGATTCCGCCGGTCTGGTTACCTGCAAATTCGGGATCGCTTACGGCTGTCAGGTTGGTGATCTTGTTGTCGTTATAGGTGACATTAAATCCGGCATCCCAGCTGAAATGCTTGGTCCTCACCGGCGTTCCGTTGATGGTAAACTCTACACCCTTGTTTTCAATATTACCTACGTTGGTCAGAATCTGGTTACTGAAATTGGAGCCGATTGGAATGGGCACCGTGTTCAGCAGGTTTTTGGTTTTTTTGAAATAAACATCCACACTACCGCTCAGCCGGTTGTCGAAGAAACCGTAATCGAGTCCTGCATTAGCGGTGGCGGTTTGCTCCCATTTGATGTTCTTGTCATAGGCCGCAGGGGCCGTCATGTTGTAGAACGTATTGCCAAACTGGTACTGCGAAGCATTGGAGCTGATCGAGTAGATGCCCAGGTAAGAGTAATTGGCAATGCCGTCCTGATTACCGGTGATCCCGTAGCTGAGCCTGAGTTTCAGGTCGGACAATTTGCTGGCCGAGTTCAGGAAAGACTCCTTGTTGATCCGCCAGGTAAGTGCTACGGAAGGGAAAACGCCCCAACGATTTTCCGGCGCGAAACGTGAGGAACCATCCGTACGGACCGAGCCGGCGAGAATGTACTTGTCGTCCAGGGTATAAATAAGCCTTCCGTAGTAAGAAATCAGGGTATTTTCAGGAATGTCATAATCGAATTTTGGCTGCGAACCTTCGATGATGTCCCCGTTCGCGCTGAAACTCGGATAGAGGTAATTTTTAGTCGAATTATTGTAGTAACCATAACCGGCCGTGGCACTGACGGTGCTCTTAATGCCCTTCAGATCCTTTACATAATTGAGGTAAAACTCGGCTACCTTATTGTTCCCTTTTTGAAGATACTTGTTATTCTGCCCCTTGGTGGTGAAGCTTTGTCCCGCATACTCGGGAACGAAAGTGGTCCCGTGGCCTTTGGAAATATCATAACCCAAATTGAGGTTGGCGTGGAGATCGGGCAGAAAATGGAACATATAATCGAATTGCACGTTCCCGAAACTGCGTTCCACATTGCCCTTGTTATCCTGCAAACGAATGAGCGAAACCGGGTTACGCGGCGCATTCGGATTGAGCGTCGCTACGCCGGCATCGTCCCTGGTAACCCATTCGAAATAACCTCCGAAAGGGCTGGTTTCGTCCATTACGGGCTGGGTAGGGTCAAATTGAACGGCATTGATAATGGCTCCCTGGTTGGCAAAATGCGAACGGGTGAGGGCACCTTTCAGGTTCAGGTCTATTTTCAGGTGTTTGTCAAACAGTCTCGGACTGATGTTCACCGAAGCCGACGGGCGTTGCATTTTGTCGGTGATCAGGATGCCGTTTTGCAGCAGATATCCCAACGAGACCCGGTAAGGCATGTTTTTCAACGCGCCGGAAATGCTCAGGTTGTTATCGGTACTGATGCCTGTGCGGTAAATTTCATCCTGCCAGTTGGTATTCGCTGTCCCCAGGATTGCCTTTTGCGCATCGGTACCATTGGCTTCGACATAGGCCCGGAACTCGTGCGCATTGAGCGCATCCACCATTCTGCCGATTTTGGAAACGGCCATCTGGGTGTTGAAATTGATCGTCGGGGTGCCGCTTTTCCCTTTTTTGGTGGTGATCAGGATCACGCCATTGGAAGCTCGGGAGCCATAAATGGCTGTTGCCGACGCATCTTTCAGGATCGTGACCGTTTCGATGTCGTTCGGATTGATGAGGCTCAGCGGACTGGGCGCGCCGTCGATCCGGTTGCCGCTCAAGGGCACTCCGTCGATCACGATCAGCGGATCATTGCTTGCATTCAGCGAAGCGCCGCCGCGGATCCGGATCGTGCTGCCGGCACCGGGCTGTCCGCTGTTGGAAGTGATCGAAACACCGGCCACCTTACCCACGATCAGCTGCTCGGGGCTTTGAATGTTGCCCTGCTGAAAATCCTTGGATGAAATGGAGCTAATGGAACCGGTGAGTTCCTGTTTCTTTTGAGAACCGTAACCGATCACGACCACTTCGGTCAGGTCGCGGCTGTCGTCTTCAAGCGTGATGTTAATGACACTCCGGTTTTCAGTGGCCACCTCTCTGGCCATTTTACCTACAAAACTAAAAACCAATGTAGCCTGCGCAGGGACATTGGAAAGCGCATAGCTTCCCGCTGCGTCCGTCTGTGTTCCGATCGAACTTCCTTTCACGAGGACCGTCACGCCCGGCAGTTCGGAGCCGTCTTTGGCATCGGTGACTTTCCCGGTGACCGTGATTTGCGCTCTCGCCGACGAACTCCCGAGCAGGAGTAACAGGGCAAAACAGAGTAGTTGTTTGTAATGCTGATTCATCTTACAGAGATAAATGATGGTTAGTTGCGTTGTAACATCCGATCATATCACAGGCTAAAATCCTATTAATTATCGAAATATTACTTGGCAAAAGTATCCCTATAAAACTGCCCTGTCGCTCCACTTCCCTATTCTGCGCTTTTTTTTGAATGGCGCACAATTCATCTTATAATTAATTCACAATCAATTAATTACAAAATAAATCATCGAACCACTTTATAAAATGGCACTTATTTATTTCAAAGTTTTAGGCGGAAAAAGTCAATTATTCGTCGAGCCGGCTCTCGTTGTAGTAGTCCCGGGGCGTCTGGCCGGTGATTTTCTTGAAGGACCTGTTGAAGGCGGTTTTTGAATTGAAGCCTACTTCGTAAGCAATGCTGAGCAAGGTATAATTCTTGAACTTCGGATTATCCACGCGCTTCTTGAACTCATCGATCCGGTAGGAATTGATGAAGTCGAAAAAGTTCTTGTCGAAACCGTCGTTGATTACCCTGGACAAAGTGTGCGGCGGCAGTTTCAGCTTCCCGGCCAGCTCGTTGAGGCTGAGTTTCGGGTTGGTGTAGGGCTTATTGCTAACCATGTATTCCTCGACCTGCGCACGGACCGCCTGCATATCTTCAGGTTGCTCGGACTTCTTGTCGGTTACAATCTCCTCGCTCTCTTCTGCCGGGGCCGGGCTCATTTCCCCAAAAATGGACAAAGGCTGCGGTGAAATCTTAAAGATCTCGGGCTGATGGATCGCGAAGTAGCCCACAAAATAGGTGATCATCGAGAAGGCCAGCCAAATGGCATCCACGCTCCGTTCAACGATCTGCGTCACATCGAACTCAAACCAGTGCCCCAGCCCCAGCATGACAAACAGGAAGTACCACAACCCCAGGCATATCGCCTGAATGAATAGCACTGTGTTGAGATAATGCAGGTTTTGTTCGTAGGAAAAATGGCTCTGGTATTGCTCCCTGTAAAACCGGAACGTGCGGCGGAACAGAAACCAGAAATAGGTGTTCCATGCCAGCGCCAGCAGCCCGGTTCCCATAAAAACCGCTATCAATTTCCAGTCCTGCATCATGAAACTCAGCTGCAACGTCCGGTCGCCCATGAGAAAAAATGGCAGGTAAACGAAACATTGCAGAATGGCCGGAAGGAACAGCATTACCTGCCTGACCGGCTTCTCGGACTGGTTGAAAAGCAGTTTTTGCAAATAAAAATAAAACAGCGGCACGTACAAAAACAGCACAAAATCCGGTATCAGCAGCAACTTTGTAAAAGCCTGCGCTGCTTCGCGGTAGCTTGCGATCGTACGCAAGAGGATCATCAGAGACGCTACCCCGATGGTGATAACCAGCCAGCGGTTGGCAGCCCTGTTGTAGTTTTGTATGGTGGGAATGGCGATGATCAGCAACAAACCCTGAAACACCGCGAATAGCAACAGCAGGTCATAGATCGAATAGAAGTGGAAGGACGCAGTGAGATCTTCCCAGCCATCGATCTCCACGTCTACGGACATATGGTTCACCTTGGAATCCCTGTAGATCAATCGGTTGGGCCTGGCCTTTCCGCTTTCCCGCCCTTCGATGGACTTCCAGTTTCCTCTCGTGAATTTGTACTCTACGGGATCCTTTTCAGTATGAATGGTGGTCCGGTATGTTCCGTCAACGTTTTTATAGAGTTTATAGAGGGGGTTGCCTGCCTCCCACTCATTAAAATTACCGGTGATGTACAGCTGCGCGTCATGCGGGGTGTTCTCGGGGAGCTTCTTGACAATGAAGGTATAAACGATCTTCTTTTCCCAGCCCCCGATCCGTATCCTCAGCAAATGCGGATTACTCATCCCAACGGGATCGTAAACCCTGTTGCGCAGCGGAGCCCCCGAGGAATCGCCTTCGACCATTGTCCAGTTTCCCTGGGTGACCTTGTATTCAAATTTGGCAGGTGTGTAAGGGAGTTCGATGAAATAAACGCCGGATTCATCTTTATTAAACCGGTAATCCGGGTCACCGGGACTCCAGTTGTTCAGGTCCGAGGCCAGATACAATGATGAACCCGGGCTAACAAGCGGCGGCGTTGCGACCACTTCGATACGCAGTTGTGCGAAGGCAGCATAACTTAGCAGAACAAAAAATAAAGTCGCCCTAAATCTGGTCATTCAGTGATCGCGATCTCCAACATCGGGGCTATCCGCGACTGGTTCAAATCGATTGCGGGCAAATTTAGGATTTTAATCTGATACTCCCGAGCAGCGCGTGACTGTCCCGGTATCAGGTCTTCTGCACAGCCGCAATGCCCAAGTTCTTTGGTGACTGTCGGACGTGACCAGTAGTAAATGTGGGTGATTGCTGTTTACGGCAACTTAATCATAATGCTCATCAGGGTGAAGTGCTTATTTCCTGCCCGGGTACGGCTCCTGTCTGCAACGTCACTCCCTGGACCTGAGCCGCCATTCCAGCTGTGCCTGGAACAACGATTTGGGCCAGACAGCCTTCCCCTGGGACTCATTCACGCCATAATTGACCAACCCGACCGCATGATCTGAGCAGAATCCGGCGAAAACGGGCCTCGCAATGGTGTAGTTCCTCCGCCGGTTCATATCCCAGAAATCATACGACTGATCCTTCTGGGAGCGATGGTAGAAGTTCCAGAACACCAGGTCCCTGCCGTGATGCGGATGCCCGGGCTCGGGCCCTCCGAGATTATAAAAAACGCCCCCGTCGATATCATCGAACAACGTGGCCATGGGTTGGCCTGAATGGCTGTCGATATTCTGGTCGGTCCCCAGCGAACAACCGGTAATGACGGTACCCGAAGCGCTGTAACCGACTCCCGGCCCGTGGTGCTGGGCCCCATTGAAGCGGCAATTTCTGATCAGCACGCCATATCCGGTCCGTGCATGGACCGACGCATGGCCCTTCTTGCCTTCGAATGTCAGGTTTTCGATCGTCACCTGGTAGCCTGAGCGGATGAAAATACCTTCGTTCCAATCCCGGAAGACGCAGTTCCGGACCCAGCTGTTTTTGACGTACTCAAAACCGATCGCTTCCCAGGCATAATCATGGATGGCATTCTTGTGATGGACAAATTCCTCGGGATAGTTTTTCCAGTTGCTGGTGAACAGGATGTCTTCTACCCCGCACTCCACGATCGGCGTAAAGGTTACGACTTCAAACGGATAGTCCTTCACCAATTTCAGGTCGAAATGCAGCGGATTGACAAACTTCACTTTTTTCCCTTCCACCTTTTCAATGGTATGTATTTCAAAGATCTGCATACCGCCTTTCGGGCCGAAAAGGCGTGTCCATTGATCTTTTAATGCAAGGGGCGAGAAGTATTCTCGCGTAAATGCCTCGCTCCGGTGCCGGATCACGACATCCTGCCCGGGTTTCAGCACCGAGGCATCGCCCACTTCTACCCAAAAAGTCTCCCTGGGAACGTCGGCGGCGATGGTGGTCAGGATACGGCTTTCCGTCTTTTCCGGCTTGAAAAGGAACTGGCGGTTATTGAGCCTCATTTTGTCCTGAAAAATCTCCGTCCCTCCTGCTCCGCTTCCGCTGCCTTTCAGCACGATGTTGCTGTGCGTAATGACGATCCGCTTTTCTGCGCTTTCGTCCGGGGCAATGATATACTTGCCGGGCGGAAAGAAAACCACGCCTCCACCCGGGTGTTTTTCCGCGTCGAGAATGGCTTTTTGAATGGCCTCATCGTCGTACCGGTCATCGTCGGGTACTGCGCCATAAGCCGTTACATCGAATTTCGTACGGCCGGAAACGTCGGGGAGCTGCTGGCCGGAAAAGTGATAGCCGGCATAGGAGAAATCCGGAATGCCCTTTGACCTTTCCTCACCCTTTGCCTGCTGAAACCCCTTCCAAAGTGCCGAAACATTAGCGGAAGGCGGACCGGCGAGGTCCTGCGGCTTGCCGCCCTGTGCACGACAATGCATTGTACCCAGCGCAAAAATGACAAACAACAGACTTTTTGTACCCATATTCAAAGCAGAGATGCGTGGCTTGTTCATTTTAAAATGCTCCCGTCGGTGGTAACATATGCATTGTCGATGGCGATGGTGGGGGAAGTTTGTCCCGCGCTGTTGCTGCAATAGTTGATCCTCCACTGATTGATGTAGATATCGTCCTTTGCATTGTTCGACGTCCGCCATTTCCGGATCGCATCCGTTTTCAGTATCTCGGCGCCGCCCATGTACACATGCACCTGATAGTCATTATCGATCGTGAGCGATACCTTTTTCTTTTCGTTCTGAGCGAAATTCAGGCCGGGATGATTGACGGGGACCGTAAATAAGGTAGTCGTACTGGTGGTGGCGTTGCGCTGCTGGAACCTTAAAAAACCGTTGTACTGCTTTTTATTCTCATCCACGGGCAGGCCGCTGGTCTTGCCTACCGGAAACCATTCGAACCGGATGTTATCGATGAAAAGGTTATCGGTGCGGTCAGGGTCACGGTTGAGCGTCCATTCATAGTAAAGCGTATTATCGGCCGTGGTGCTTCCCACTTTAATGGCATCTTTCGGAAAATTGGAAACCCAGCCCATCTGTGCCTCCATGCTCACCGGAACACGCAATTGTGCATCGGCAAAAGCCCGCTGCGCATACCCCCGCGCGGCGGTCGTGGAGTTGACGCGCGCTTCCAGCGCCCCGTTTTTAAGGGTCCCGGTACTGCTGTTCATCGTAAAGGTGTGCGAGGTCTTTTCAAATTTCTCAAAGTAGTAGGACGACACCCACATTTCACGCGAGCGGGTCTGCTTTTTACCGTTTACATCTACCTCGCAGGTAAGCGTGTAGCGGCCGGCTTCACGCGGTGCTTCCCAGGTGTTTTCATCGAGCCCCTGCGGCTGGGTGAGCCTTCCCCCGACGGTACTCCACGTGTAGCGGGCAGCCGGGAGGTCATTGGTGCTGACGGCCATCCATACTTTCACTTTTTGTCCGAAAAAGAACTCGTCCCCCATCGCGCTCAGTGAATCTATTTCGACCGTGGCAGGCTCCTCGCAACCCGTGGCGAACAGGAACATGCCTAATAATGCGGCTATTTGTAATCGTTTCATGTCTTGTTTGTTTGAATGGTTGAGGTCGGGTTATTCCAGTTTGAGTTCGGTTCGGGAAGGAAAGTTGAGCCACGAATCCAAAACATGAACGTACGAGCCATTGGAGGCTTTGAGGTTGGTGGTCCGGGCGGCTATCGGGAACTTGTAATGCGTGCTGAAATTATTGAACCCGATGGTCGGGGAACGATCGTTTTTCATCAGGTATAAATTCACCTTGGCCGTATCGCCCGTCGCATAGGTATCGTACCAGGTAGGCTCGGCGGGCAGGTTCGTCCACGACCAGGTGCCTTTGGCAATGTGATACAGCAACAGCTGCCTTACCTGCTCCTTGGGGAACTGGGCCAATGAAAAGGCCATCAGGGTGCTGTCGCCCGATTCCGGCTTTTGCGGGTCATAGTCCGGATTCGGCAGCCGGTGCGTTTGAAAATAACTAAGGTCGGTCTCGGTAGCGGAATTAAATGCCGTATTGGTCAGCAGCGCGTAGGTACTGTTGGCTTCGTTGTACCTGTCGGCAATGCCCGCGTGCTCGATGCCTTCCAGCAGAATGCTGAAAAGCTCCGGCCGGGATTTGATGAATTCCAGCGGCGTCATTTTCAGCTCATTGCTGTATTTCCCGGCTTCATCATCGTAGTCGTATTTTTTTTGCAGGTCAAGCCCGGCCAGTTCACAGCCCGCAAGCACGGTGCTTAATGCCAGGATTATGCCTAAAATGTATTGGGAACGGTTCATATCGTCTGATTTTTTTATTTAAAACAAATGGCGGAAGCTCCGCTATCCTTCTGTATAAGGCTTGTTCTGCTGACCTTTCAGGGCCGGATTCGCCTCAAATTCACGATAGTAGATCGGGAACAATGCTTTTCCTTCGTCGCCAAAGCCCGTGACGGTCGCGTTGGCGTCCTCCTGCCGTTGCCGCATCACCGGGTCCATGACTTCGATGAGCCGCTTGGTCCTGATCAGGTCGAACCAGCGTTTTCCTTCGCACATGAATTCCAGCTGCCGCTCTTTCAAAATGATCCATTCCACGGCCTTCTGGTCTGTTGCATTCGCTTCCACAGTGGCATCGGCCAGGTAACCGACCCGCTTTCTGATGCTGTTGACGATCGCCAGCGCTTCCTTGCCGCGTCCCAGATGGTTCAGCGCTTCCGCCCGGAGCGTCAGTACATCCGCGAGCCGATACACGGGCATTTGCACAAAACTCTCGTTGGTGGAAAGTACCTGCCAGTAATCCGCGTCGGCTGTGGCACGCGCCGGCGTTACCTGGCTGTACTTGGTACATTTTTCAGTGCCGCCCAGCGTGTAATGGTTATAGCTGATCGGGACGCGGTTTCCGTTTCGCCATATCTTCACGGTGTCCATGACATTCCAGAACCGCCCGTCTTTTCCCTTTCCCGAATAAAGCCGGTCGATAAACTCGTTGAATATCGTACGGGACACCTTATACGTGTTGTTCGTATTGGAGGCGCCTACCCTCTGCGCCCAGGAATTGGCCCCGTCGGAGAGGTCGGTGGACCAGTTCATGGTAAATATCGATTCTGGCGAATTGGCCGGGGAAGTAAATTGCTCTTTCCATGCCTTCTCGTCGGCAACGAGGGCAAAACTGGTATTGCCCACAAAGTAATCGGAGGCGGCCAATGCTTTGTCATATTCCCCGAACCACAAATGGACTTCGGTTTTTAAGGCCCTCGCCGCAGCCATGTTGAAGAAGAGTCGCCGCGTTCCGGCTACGTCCACACCCATTTTCGCGATAGCCATATCCAGGTCGGCCAGGATTTGCGCTTTAATGGTCTCTACCGGCGTCCGGCCTACGCGTGTCGCAGCCAGATCTCCGGTCCAGGGTTCGGTTACGAGCGGCACCGCCCCCCACACCCTGATGGCATAGAAGTACATGAGCGCCCGCATGCCGTGCGCCTGCCCTACTTGGTCGTTATAGTCCGCAGGCAGCAGATTAGGGATGCTGGGAAAACGCTGAATGGCGACGTTGCACCGGTCGATCACCTTGTACAGGTTTTCCCAGTCCCATTGCGATTGGGAAGCGTCGATGGCATTCATATACACCCGGGTATCGCCGTAGCCTGTGTTCCCGTAGTTGTCCGAACGCAGGTCTCCCCATTCCAGGTGGGCGGCCGAGCTCCCATTCAATGCACCCTGAAATTCGTCGTACAACCCGTTCATCCAGCTGCGCATATCGCCCTTGGTGGCAAAAAATGTTTCAGGTGAGAGCTCCGCCAAAGGAGTCCGATCGAGGTAGCCTTCGCATCCCGCCAGCAACAACAGGCATATTGACCAGATCAGTTTATCCAAATATTTAATCCTCATTTCAGTATTGTTTAAAGTCCGATATTGATACCAACCCCTATCTCTCTCTTGCGCGGGTACGTAGCTGCGTCACGTCCCGGCGTGAGCACGCCGCCCCCGATTTCCGGGTCGTAGCCGGTGTAGTTGGTCCAGGTCAGCAGATTGTTTCCGTATACGTACAGCATCACATTGCTCATCTTTGCCTTGCGTGCCCAGGCGCTGGCCAACTGGTACGACAGCCGCACATTTCGGAGCCTGATGAACGATGCATCCTCGATGAATGCGCTGCTCAGCTCGCGGTAGTTGTAGTTGCGGTCGTTACCGATCCAGTACCAGTCGGTGATCTGCCCGGGGTATTTCCAGCCTGTGCGCACGTAGTCGGGATGCTGGTTGTGCAGATTACCACCCCAGGAAGCATAGGAATGCATGAATTTGTTGTAGATCTTCCCGCCCCATCTCGCATACATATTGAAAGAAAGGCTCCATTGCTTGTAAGTGAACATGTTGTTCCAGCCCAAATCCCAACGCGGCTGTGCATTGCCCAGAAACTGCCGGTCGGAATCGTCGATCTTGTTGTCGTAGGTGCCTTCCGCATTGGGCAGGTTTTCCCAGATCACATCCCCGCCGCGGGCTACGATCCCATTGACCGTGATCTGTTTCACATCACCGGCATAGGCATCGCCATTCGGAAGCTGATAGCCCTCCACGGTAGGCTGGCCGTTTTGCCCGATGATCACATTGCCCTGAGCATCGCGGGCCACTTTGGGGGTCAACCTGACCGCATAGTCCGCAGAATATGCATTGCTGGCGTCGTACTGGTAAATGCCCAGCTGCTGATAACCATAGAAGTTCCCCGCAGGCATACCCGCAGCCACGTACCATACATTATCCTGCAAATAGTTCTCCCGGGCGAGGTTGGTGATCTTGTTCCGGTTCCTGGCCCAGTTGATCGTCGTTTGCCACGAAAAGTCCCGCGTCCTGGGAATGGGGTAACCGGAAACCGACAATTCGAGTCCCTTGTTCTCTATACCCGCCAGGTTCATTTTCATATTGGAATAACCCGTTTGTGTCGGCAGGTTCACCGGCACAATCAGGTCGCGGGTGGTTTTCACATAATACTCCCCGGTGAAGTTGAACCGCCCGCTCAGGAAATTCAGGTCAAGGCCGAAATTGGTGGAGCGCGATTCTTCCCAGCGCACATTCGGATTCCCGTAGGTACCCACCGCGCTCACGCCCGCCTGTCCCATGTACGGGTGCCCGGATTCGTATCGCGTCTGCGCTTCGTAGTAGCTCAATGCACGGTCGTTCCCACCGGTGCCATAGCTCACCCGGATCTTACCTTCGGAAAGCACCGGCGCTGTCCACAGCATGAAATTCTCGTCGGAAAACCGCCAGGCGGCCGACACCGAAGGGAATACGCCCCAGCGGTTGTTCTTTCCAAATTTGGAAGACCCATCCGCACGCAGGATGGCGTTCAGGATGTAACGGTCCTTGAATGAATAGCCCCAGCGGGTAAATGCCCCCACAATGGCATAATCCTGGGCGAAGGTTTGCGTTTGGGACAGGTTGAGTGTTCCCAGGTTAATGGTCGTCAGGCCGCTTTCGGTCACATATCTTTGTGCCCCGAAATCGAGGTTTTCCGTTTTACCGTTCTCGATACTTCCACCCACCATCGCATTCACCCGGTGGTTGCCGAAGGATTTGTTGGCCGAAAAATAGGCATCGCTGAGTACCGACCACCGCCACATCGTCTGGTCGCGCCCGGTGCTCTGCCGCACGTCCTCGCTGCCATTGGAATCCAGTTCCTTACCGACAAACTGGTTGTTCCGGCTCAATAAAACGTTGCCCGTCGCGCTTGCCCTGAATTGAAGCCAGCTATTGAACTGGTATTCCAGGAACTCATTGAAATTCCCCTCGTACCGCCGGGTAATGTTCTTGCGCTCGTAAATTTCCTGCACCGGGTTCCGCTGACCGCCCATTGCATAGATGGGAGCCAGGGAGCCGTCGGGGTACCAGACGATGTAGTCCGTGATCCGTTTAAGCGCCCAACCCAGCACATTGCCTTCGTTGATGTTGTTGGTTTTCATCAATCCCAGGCTCAGCCTCGTCCCGAATTTGAGTTTCTGACTAGCCTGGTAATCCACATTGATACGCATGTTGGCCTTGTTGTTGTAGCTCGTCAGGATCACTCCTTCTTCCCCGATGTAGTTCAGCCCGGTGAAAAATTTGATCTTATTACTTCCGCCGCTGATACTGAGCCCCAGGTCATTGCGGACCGCTGTACGGGTCAGCAAGTTCTGGTAGTCGTTGCTGGTGCTGCTGATGAGCCCAACCGAATCGGGGTTGGCATTGTACTTTTCGAGTACCGTTCCCCTCGTGGTATTATTGTTGAGCACGCGTTCGAACTTATTGACCTGCGGAAGCGTATTGGCGATCGTGTTATAGCTTCTCAGGTAACGCACATCGATGCGCGGCTTACCCTCTTCCCCCGATTTGGTCGTGATCAGCACTACCCCATTGGCGGAGCGCGAACCGTAAATAGCCGCCGAAGCCTGATCTTTGAGGATATCGATCGATTTAATGTCGTTCGGGTTGATGCCATTGATATCGGGGACGATCATGCCGTCGACAATGTACAAGGGCTGCACGCCGTCATCGGAAAAGGTGGAAGCGCCGCGGATAATGATGTTGCTGCCCGCGCCCGGCGCGCCGGAATTGCTGCTGATCTGCACGCCGGCAACGGCACCCTGCATGGCGTCGAACACGTTTACGGCCTGCCGTTCGGTAATCGTCTTTTCGGATATCGATCCTATCGCACCGGTAATGTCCCTTTTCGCCTGGCTGCCGTATCCTACCACCACCACTTCTTCCAGCGACTTATGGTCGGCCTGCATCACGATGTCGATCGTTTTGCGGTTGTCGACGGTCGCTTTCTGCATCACGTAACCGACATAGGAGAATACGATCACCTTATTGCTGCCCGGCACCTCGATCGAATAGATGCCGTCGGCGTTGGTAGATGTACCGGTTGTGGTACCCTCGATGAGTACATTCACTCCGGGCAGGACGCCGCCGCTCTCATCAGAAACCTTGCCTGATATCTTCACCTGCGACCACGTCGTGGACGTAGTCCACAGCAGCAAAAGCGCGGGCCACAGGTACTTCCCTTTTGCCGGATAGCGTACATTTAAATTCATAACAGAATGGTTAACGTTTAATTTATAACAGGGTTGAAAGGATAAGCACGAACACGGCGATGAGGGTCGTCACCAGAATGGCTTCGACCAGTTTCACTTGGATGACCCTCCGACTGTCTTTGTTTTTCAATATTTTTTGCAGCAAAATTTCAATACAATTTTACTGCCTGACTTCCCTTTTCGAGGTGGAAGAAAGGTTCAAATAGGTGGAAGAAATGCTCGGGAAGGGGATTTTTGCAGAATATTAGCGGATTAATGGCTCAATTCTCTGATTCGGACGCGTGCATGTACGCACTGGGGGATTTGCCGAACTGGCTCCGGAAGGTTTTACTGAAATGTTTGGGGTCGCTGAACCCTACCGTGAAGGCGACTTCGGAGATACTCATCTTTTTTTGCTGCAACAGGATCTCCGCTTTTTTGAGCCGGACCGAACGTACCAGGTCCATAATGCTGTACCCGGTCAGCATCTTGATCTTTCTGAACAATACAGGTCTGCTCATCCCGATCTCGCTGACCATTTCTGCCAGGTTGAAATCCGGGTTGGCGAGATTGTCCTCGATGAGGGCCATGAGGCGGTTCAGAAACAGCTCGTCGGGATGGGCGGTTTGCTGCACCACCGGCTCCATGCTGATTTTATGTTTGAATTTCTCTTTCAGCTCCTCCCGTGACCGAAGCAGGTTCTGCACGCGGGTAATGAGCAATTTCGGGTAGAAGGGTTTGGTCAGATAGTCGTCCGCGCCCGTTTCCAGGCCCGCTACCTGATGCGCGACCGTGTCACGCGCGGTGAGCAGTATCACCGGAATGTGACTCGTCCGCTGGTCTTTTTTCAGTAACCGTGTGAATGCCACGCCGTCCATGACGGGCATCGCCACGTCACTAATCACGAGGTCGGGCAGTATCCTGGTTGCCTCGTCCCAGGCAGCAGAGCCATTCTGCGCCTCAACGACCTGGTAATGCGGCAATAAAAGGTCTTTCAGGTAGGCCCGCAGGTCATCCTGGTCTTCCACGATCATCACCAGCGGCTTGTGGGAGTCCGCCTTCCTTTTACCCGTGCCTTCTGCCTGCTGCCCGGTTTGTAACGGCGGCACGTCTGGCAGGGAATGGCCACTCCTGCCGGAGATCTGCGATTCCGATCCGTTGACTACTATTTCTTCCTGCGCATACACTTCGCTGCCCATGGGCAATGCAATAATGAAACGGGTGAAACCGCCCGTTCCTCCGACCGACTCCCGGCTTTCGGCCAGAATGGTGCCATGATGCAGTTCGACGATGTTTTTACTCAATGCAAGCCCGATTCCAAAGCCCGATTCATGCCGCCCGGGATTATCGGCCTGGTAGAACCGGTGGAAGATCTTGTCGAGGTCATCGGCGGCAATGCCTATTCCATCGTCTTCCACGATGATCTGCCACATGGCCGGCCGATCATCTGTAACCCGGGTGCTGATGCGGATCTGACCGCCCGCCGGAGTGAATTTGACCGCATTCGCCAGCAGGTTATGGAATACTTTCTCCATTTCCCCCGAGTCAAACCATAGATCGCGGTTACCGGACGCAGGTTCGAAATGCAGCCGGATTCCGCGCAATGCCGCGAAGCTGTGGAATGAGTCGATGGTTTTCTGAAGCCAGCCGTTCAGGTCATGTTTTTGTACCTTGAGGCACACATTCCCTATTTCATGTTTTTGAAAATCAAGCAATTGCTCTACCAGTCGCAGCAAGCGGTTGGTACTTTCCTTCATCACATTCAGTTGCTTGCGTACGACGGGATTTTCACCGAATCCTTCGGCCAGTTCTCCCATCGGACCCATGATCAGCGTCAGGGGCGTTCGGATCTCATGGATGATATTGGTAAAGAAATTGATCTTGGTCTGATGCAATTCATTCCGCCGCGTCTTTTCCAAATGTTCCAATTGAAGTTCGTGGGCCAGCTGTACCCGGATCTTGTTGAACCTCGCCCAGGTATAAAGCAGTGCCAGAAATACGATCGTGTAGGCCAGGTATGCCCAGTTCGTTTTCCAGGGTGGCGCCAGGACGGTGATTTTCAGCTGTAAAGGACTCGAATTCCACAAGCCGTTGTTGTTAGCACCCTTTACCAGCAGGGTGTATTCTCCCGGTTCCAGGTTCATGTAGGTGGCTACAGGCTCATTCACGACATTCCATTCGCTGTCGAACCCCAGCAGCTGGTAGGCATACCGGTTTTTAAGCGCGTCGATGTAGTTCAATGCGGCAAATTCTATCGAAAAGACATTCTGACGGTGGTTGAGCGTAATGTGATCGGTGTAAGAAACGCTGTTCGTAAGCACCTCGTTATCCGGACCGGCGATCACGTTTTTATTAAACAATTTCAACCCGGTAAAAACCAGCGCCGGTACGTGCGGGTTGGAGCGTATGCTGTCGGGGTGGAACACGGCAATGCCATTGAAGCCACCGAAGTAGAGCATTCCGTCTCCGTTTTTGAAAATGGAGTTGGAAATGAACTCCTTACAAACCAACCCGTCGTTTTTGTCGTAGTTGATAAAAGTCCCCTTTCCGGTATCGAACCTCGACAGTCCGTTTTCAGTACTGATCCATAGATGCCCCCGCGCGTCTTCCCGTATGCCCTGAATGGTTTTCCCGGGTAATCCCGAGTTTTCATCGTAACGTCTGAAGGTGCCCTTGTCGGGATTGAAAAGATTGAGCCCGGTGCCCCTCGTGCCAATCCAGATTCGTTTTTTCGCATCTTCAAAAAGCGTGGTCACATAGTTTCCACTGATGGACTCCGGAGATTTGCCGCTATGGGTATAATGGACGAAACCATCCTTATCATTCAGTTTTTGTGCCAATCCTTTCGTCGTGCCAATCCAGATCCGCTTTTTTGAATCGAGGAGCAGGGATGTGGCGCTGTTGGAAAGCAAGCCTGCCGTGGAGCCATCGGCGAATTTATACTGGGTAAACTTTTTACTCCCCGGATCGAACCGGCAAAGCCCGCCGTGGTAGGTGGCTATCCAGAGATGCCCTTCCGCGTCCCTGACCAGATCGTAGATCCGGTCGTCGGGAATGGATGTGGCATCGTCGGGCACATTCAGGTATTGCGTGATCCGGTTTTCACTGATGTTCAGGTAGTTCAATCCCTTGATGGTCCCGATCCAAAGGCCATTGTCGCCGTCGTTCAGCAGACATTTGATCTTCTCGTTCGAAAGACGCTGATCCTTCGGACCATGGTCCTGGTAATGGCGCACCACCTTTTGCTGCCTGTCGACCAGGAAAAGCCCGTTGTCATCCGTGCCGAGCCAGAGATTGCCTTCCACGGCCGCTACCATCGGACCGGCGATCTTGAAGGGCTTTCTGCCATGCTCGTCCACGAGCCGCAGCGAGCCAAACTGCCCCGAAAGCGTATTGTGGTAATTTACCCCTCCGTAATAGGTTCCCACCCAAAAAGTGCCTTCCCGGTTCAGAAAGACAGACCTCACCGAATTGTCGCTGAGCGAACCCGCTTGTTCGGGCGCATTGGTATGCCGCGTGAAGCGCTGGCCGTCCTGGGAAACAACGAACAAGCCCGACATGCAGCCCACCCAGAAATTCCCCTGGTTATCGGGTTTGATCGTCCTGACCGACAGCGACCTGGTATCCAATGACCGGATCGGCTGCCAGGTGATCACCTTTCCTTGATTTTTATCAAAAACCGCGATCCCCTTCTTTTCCGTACCGATCCAAAGTCGCCCGTCTTTGTCTTCGGCAATGGAATTTACCCAGTTGGAACTGTGATGCCACAGCGAGTCATTTTTTTCCAGGAAGTAATGCTTTTCATCAAACTTCCCGGCCCCGGCGCGTGTGATCCGGGTAATGCCGACCGTGGTGCCGATCCAGAGCGTTTTGTCCCGGTCTTCGAATATCGTTTTGACATCATAATAAGGCAAACCACCCGGTTCCGGCCTATTTTTCATCAACCGCTCGAATTGAAACGGCCTTGCATTCCGCATCCGGTTCAGTCCCTGCCGCGTGCCCACCCAAAGATCGCCATAGGAGTCCATCAGGATCGATGATACATTGTTATTGGACAAAGAACGGGAGTTCGTACTGTCCCTGACGATCCTGACAAACTGGTCCTTCAACGCGTCATACAAGTTGAGCCCACCGCTCGTCCCCACCCATAACCGGCCCTTCCGGTCGGTCAGGAGCGAATTGATGGAGTTGGAGGAAATGGAGGTTTTATTATCGGGTTGTTTTTTGTAAACCACAATATTCCGCGAATCGTAGCGGTTCAGACCATCACGGGTACCGAACCACATGAAACCCCTCGCATCCTGTGTGATGGCGTACACACTGCTCTGAGAGAGGTTCTCCTCAATAGTCAAATGGCTGAAAATCAACGTCTGTGCCTGCGCAAAAAGACCGGATTCCACCAGGATCAGTGAAATGATAAGGACGATTTTAACGAAGCAGGAACGGGCCATTGTAGCAATGATAAAATAAAAGGAATTACTATAAATATATTGACGAGATAACTGGCAAACTACCCTTCAAACCTACCTCGTCACCTATCTTTGCCGCACTGCAATACCTTACATATGATGAATCAAATACTAAAAGAAAGAAGCAACGGCGTGTGCGAACTATGCAAATCGGGCGAGGGCGTGTCGGTATACCAGGTACTTCCCGCGGGTTACCCCAACGATGAAATCGTTGTTTGCAGGCCGTGCCTGGACCAAATCGAAAAACGGGAGCCAATGAACAGTGGTTACTGGCATTTTCTTTCCGATGCGATGTGGAGCGAAACCCCGGCCGTACAGGTGGTGGCCTGGCGGATGCTCAGCCGCATGAAAAACGAGACCTGGGCGGCGGATAATCTCGACATGATGTACCTGGAAGATTCCGTGAAACAATGGGCCGAAGCGAGCGGCGATCACGAGGAAAGCGCCGCAGCAGTATTTCATCGCGACGTGAACGGCAATATCCTGGCAAACGGCGATACGGTTGTTCTGACCAAATCACTGGACGTGAAGGGAAGTTCGATCAACGCCAGAATGGGTACTGTGGTCAAAAATATAAGGGTGGTGGAGAACAATACGGACCAGATCGAGGGCAAGATAGACGGACAGGTTATCGTAATCCTCACCAAATACCTTCGCAAGCAGGTCAGTTAATGGCGGGTTATTTGAAAACAGGAGGCTGTACCATAAGAAGCGAAACAGCTATTGATGTCATGTTGAGCGAAGCGAGCACCGCTATTGGTACATTCCTTCGACCGCTCCGGCGGCCCGGTTCCCTCAGGATGACAAGGCTTTTAAGGTGACAGGTGCTCAGGACGGCAAGAGCCTCAGGGCGACAAGGTGCTCAGGAGGACAAGACACTAAAAATGAGCACTTTGTCAGCCTGAGCGGAGTCGAAGGCAGTCCGAACGGCAACATCGCACATTCCTTCGACTTCGCTCAGGATGACAAGGCTTTTAGGGAGGCAAGGCACTCAGGAAGGCAAGGCAATAAAAATGAGCATTTTATCAGCCAGAGCGGACCGGGCCGCCGGGCGGTCGAAGGTAGTCCGAATGGCAACATCGTACATGCCTTCCAACCGGCCACACCTACCGAAGGTCCAGCATCTTTTTTAACTCTTCCTTTTTGCTCCGGGCAATGGGCAACTCGGCGCCATTGGTCAGCAACAGAAAGTCGCCGAACTCCTTTTTCCAGCTTTTGATGAAGGCTTTATTGACAAGATGGGATTGGTGGCAGCGAACAAATCCGTATGGCCCGAGCAAGTCATTGTATAGGAAAATAGGCTTGCAAACGAGCAACGCCTCCCCGTCGGTGAGGTGAAAAGTACTGTAATTATTCGAAGACTCGCACCGCACGATTTCGCTGGTCCTGACAAAGCGCGTCTCTTTCGCCGTCGATAATGCGATGCGTTGCTCTGCCGGCTTGGAAGCGTCTTCTAAAAAGTGCATCAGGTTTTTAAGCAGCTGATTCTGTTCTTTCAGAAGGTGTTGTTGGCGGGCTCTTTCGACAGCCGTTTGCAATTCATCAATCGCAACCGGTTTCAACAGGTAGTCCACTGCGGCAAACCGAAGCGCCTGGATGGCATACTGGTCGTAGGCTGTTACAAAAATAACCTCAAAGCGGCAGGCTGGCAGGCTGCGCAGCCAATCAAATCCGGTTTGCTGAGGCATCTGGATATCCAGAAACACCAGATCTGGCTGATGACTGTACAGCAACCCGGTGGCAGTGCGGGTTTCCAATGCCGTGCCGCAAATCTCCACTTGCGGGCAATACGTTTCGAGCAGGACCCGAAGGTTGTCCAGGTTGGGCTGTTCGTCATCGATCAATATCGCTTTCATCAAAACCAATGATTAAATGTGAGCATAATCTGCGCGCCCTGCGGCGCTGCATTACCGATGGTCAGGCTGAGCTGCCAGTCCTGGTGGAGTTGGTTCAATAGTTCAATCCGGTCCCGGGTGAGTTTCAGCCCTAACCCGGTGGCTGGCTTTGCTTCTGTCAGGCCTTTGCCGTTATCAGTGAGTTTCACGATCATCATCCGGCCGGACTGGCCTACCGTCAGCTCAATTTTCCCTTCCGCTCCCAGCGAAGCCACGCCGTGTTTGACCGCATTCTCGACCAGGGGTTGCAAAAGCAGCGCAGGGATGTTCGTTTCGTACGCATTGATGGCCGGGTCGACGGTAATGCTGTATTCAAATCCAAACCGCAGTTTCTCCAACTTCAGATAGGTGTCCAGGGTCTGGATTTCCTCGTGGAGCGCTATCTCACTTTTCTGACTGTGCAGGAGCGAATCCCTGGTGAGCCGGGCAAAGTCGGACAGGTAGCTGTTGGCGCCTTTGATGTCCTGCTTATTAACAAGTCCCTGGATCGAGTTCAGTGCATTAAAGATGAAATGCGGGTTCAGCTGGGCGTAAATGGCCTTTAATTCAAGTTGTAACCTGGTCCTGTTCATCTCCTGCTGCCGGGCTTTCCTGCGCTGCCGGATCAGCAAAAATGATAAAACCAATACGCTGGCCACCAGAATTCCTGCCAGCATGCGAACCTGCACAGTCCGGTACCATACGGCCACAATGTTGAATGCGTACTCGGTCGTGTGCGAAGGCTGGGCCGAATACCTGATTTTGATAACATACTGGCCTGGCGGAATGTCCTTGATCCACACAAAATTACCGTCATACGCATTGTGGCGCCAATCCGAGTACACACGCCCGTCGCGGAGGAGCTGGTATTCGATCTGCTTCCTGCCAAACACCCCGTTCTGCAATGCAAAGATCAGATTGGTGTTGGTGGATGGCACGGTAAGAACCGACGGAAAACTGCCCGGGGATTGACTATCGGGCAGCCAAGGCGATTGGAGCTGCCGAAAAAATTCATCCAGCGTTTCCGACGTATAAATACCCGTGATCTCAGGCCTGACCGACTCCCAGGCAACCAGCGAGGTGGCTACAATGCGGTTATCCTCCACTTTACTGACATCCATGATCAACAAAGCGCCCGGTCGGGCTTTATACCCGCCCAGATAAGCCATTTCCGGGAAGCCTGAACTTCGGATCACGGTGGAATCGGTGAACGAACTGATTTCGTTCCAGGGCACCAGGATCCGGTTTCCAGGGTATTCCGTAACGCGGAACCGGAATGCGTGTGCGTTTTGAGGATTAACGCCATGCAGAAAGAACTGGGCATTAGCGGTATCAAAAGTGGTACGGGTGATCATGTCGCGTGGCCGCAACCGCCGGAAGTAAGGGTCTTTCGCCAATGCATCGAAATGCGCGCTTTTCTCCCGTATTTGGCGGAATGCGTCATTTTCCTTGCGAATAGCCAGCATTAACGCAACGGTTGAGGGAGTTTTCCGGATCCCGCCCGGAAAGCTTTGGGAGTAATCGCTCCAATTGATCTGCGCCCTTGCCGGAGAAAGGGCCGCGATTCCGGCCAGAAGAAATAGGGTTATGTTTTTCATGTTGTCGAAGTTACAACGACAAAAAAACAGTTTTCGGAGGTCCTGATCGGAAGGAATGTGAATGCTGCCGGGCCGACTGTGAATGCTGTTCGTTGCGGCAAGAACTTACCAAACCCGACAATTCCGGTTTGAGTACTATTCGGCCGAGGGAACGCTACCCGGACAAGCCTCTTAATCAGCCATGAGCTTCCACCCTTCCTGCACCTTGCACCCGGCCCGCAGCATTGCCGACCCTACCCAGCATAATGGCAACTACAACCAGACACCCCATTCCGGCCAGCAGTCCGTTTTGTAATGCATGTTGGTAAGCCTCAAAAGAATCTTCGTAAAGGCTGTTGTAAAATACACCACCGATGAGGCCGATCCCCATTGCGGAGGCGATTTGCTGGAATGTGGAGAAAATACCGGAGGCAATTCCCGCATCACCCGTAGGCACATTATCCAGCACAATGTTCAGGAGAAAGGGCAACACGGCACCATTGCCGAAACCGTACAAACCAATGAGCGCAACGACGGTAAAAGTACCCGTCGCCCGGTCGAGGAGCAGGATGTGGAGCGCAAACGATACCATGATCAATGCCAGGCCGAGCAGCAGGATATGCTTTCCAAACTTCACCAGCAATTTCGAGGAGATGTACGACGACAGCATGAAGAGCAATGCGTGAGGAAGGAAGTACATGCCGCAGCGCAGCGCAGAAATACCCCTGCCAGATTGAAGGTAGACAGCAATCATCAGCAGGTAAGCTGTGTGCAGCATAAAATGGAAGAGCACAGCCGTCAAACCGACAGCAAAACCCGGCTGACGGAAGATCCGGACGTCCATCAGCGGTGTTTCATGCCGGTCCACCTGCCGTTTCTGATGCCGGAAGAAGATGACCAGTAAACCTGCGCCGCCTCCTGCAAGCAAAATACTCCATAACGGCCAGCCGGCTTCTCTCCCCGCGGTTAATGCGTAGATCAGCCCGCCAAGGGCAAGTGTGAGGATCCCCGCGCCAGGCAGGTCAAACTGCGCCGCATCCTGGCGGGGCGTTTCGGTCACATACCGGCGGATCGCCCATAGCGACGCGAGTCCGACGGGTACATTGATGAAGAAGATCAGCCGCCACCCGGCGACAATCCACTCCACTTCTGCCAGGTATCCCCCGAGGATTTGTCCGATAATGGCCGCGATACTCAGCGTAATGCCGTACCAGCCAATCGCCTTCGCCCGCTCATGCGCCTGCGGGAACAGCTCCTGGATCAGCGACAGGGATTGCGTGACCATCAACGCCGAGCTGGCACCCTGGAACAAACGGGCAATATTCAGTTGCAGTGGGGAAGATGATAAACCGCATAAACAGGAGGTAAGGGTAAAGCATAACATACCCCAGAAAAAGACCTTCTTCCGCCCCAGAAAATCGCCTGCCCTCGCCGCCGGGATCAGGAGACAGGCACTTCCGACCAGGTAACCCGCGATGACCAGTTGTACGTCACCCTGGCTTGCGCGGAGTTTCAGTTTAATGACCGGTATGGCCATGTTGATGATGAAAATATCAATGACATATAGCAGCGGTGCCGTCAGTATCACACACAGCACCAACCACCTTGAATAGGAGCTATTCATGGAACTTGGGATTATAGAATGGAAAGGAAGGATAGCGGGACTACTTGTTGGAGTTTTCCAAATTAAGGAGCCATTGTTTGCGCCATAAGCCGCCGCCATAGCCGGTTAAGCCGCCGTCAGCGCCAATTACCCTGTGACAAGGGATGAGGATAGAGATTTTATTCATGCCGTTCGCATTGGCTACGGCCCTTGTCGCCTCGGGGCGTGCGATGGCCTGTGCCTGCTGCCGGTAGCTCCTCGTCTCTCCGTACGGAACTTCCCGCAGCATCTGCCAGACCAGGTTCTGAAAGTCAGATCCCGGCGTCACCAGCGGGACCGTAAAGGACTTTCGCTGACCCGCAAAATACTCGCCCAGTTGCTGTTCCAAAAGCAGGAAATGATCATTTCTGCCTTGCATGATGGTCGCATTCAGAGCTTTGGACAACATTTTAAATTCGGTTTCCAGCATCTTCCTGTCGGTGAATTCCAAAAGACAGATCCCTTCTTTCACCGCACAGGCAAACATGGTTCCCAGCGGTGTTTCCAATCTTTTCAGGTCGATTACCTGCTGCATTTTTCCCCTGGCGGGCGAAAATCCAAAGATGTTTTTGAATGAATCACCAAAACCGCTGAGTGATTCGAACCCCGAATCGAAGGCCGCGGAAGTGACCGTGGCACCCTGCTGGATGTTTTTGAAGGCCGAATTAATCCTGAACATCCTTTGGTAGGCCTGAAACGTCATCTGATGGTTTTTCAGGAACCACCTTCTGACCGCATTCGGCTCCAGTCCCCGGCGCAGCAGGTCCGCGTCCCTGAATTTAATGGACGGATCTGCTGCGAGCTCGTCCATTAAAAGCCTGATGGCCTCCGGGGTCTGGTTGAGGTGCTCCAACGGCCGGCACACCTTGCACGGCCTGTAACCTTTCGCAAACGCTTCCTTGGAGGAGGTAAAAAACTCGACGTTTTCCCGTTTGGGCTTCCGGGCACTACAAGTCGGACGGCAGAAGATACCTGTTGTTTTAACCGCAGTAAAAAAAACACCCTCAAAACGGGTATCTTTTTCGATAATGGCGTGGTACATCTGATCGGCAGTGAGATTCATGCGATTACGTTTTTAGTGTTGACAGCCCAAAATTATCAACAGGAACAACGCACGACAACCGAAAAATTGACAACCATTTTTACAGTGGTCCCGGCTCCCTCATCTTTCTCGCCAGGTCCACCACATTGTTCACACCCATTTTCTCAAAAATGCGCGCCTTGTAGGTGCTCACGGTATTGGACTGGATATCCAGCTGGGCGGCGATTTCCTTTACCCATTTGCCTGCGATCAGCAGTTCGGTGATCTCCCGTTCGCGGCTTGAGAGACTTTTGGCACCAAACGGCCGTTTCCGCGACTGTTTGCCGAAAGTAACCACATTCAGCAGGCGTTCCTGCACAGCCGGGCTTACATAGCGGCTCCTTTTAACGACCGTCGCAATGGCTTTGGCAGTTTCTGCCTTCTCGGCGGTTTTGGGAAGAAAGCCGTTTGCCCCCGCAGCAATGAAATGCAGGGCATTCTGTTGTTCATCGGCCGCAGAGCAAATCAGGATCGGGGTTTCTGACTGAAATTTCCTGATGCGTCCCACCATTGCCGCCCCCTGGCTGCCGGGTATATCGATATCGAGCAGTATCAGATCGTACTGACCGCCGCTTATACAACTCATGGCTTGATCGAAGCTTTCTGCCTCGTCAATGGCCGTCTGACCATATAACTCGTGCAGCACAATTTTCATGCTCATCCGGACCAGAAAGTGATCTTCAACTATAAGGATGTTCATTACCTGGAAAACGTAAGAATAGTAAGACAACAAATAAAATGAATTGTAGTAATAATTCTAATAAAATCATACATCAAAAGCAAACTTTTATCCATATACGCATTCAGCCGCGGGCTGTTCCCGGGTTCGCCCATCCCGTGAGCAAAGGCGGGTAGCGGCTTGCGCCCCGTTCCACAACGCTCACAATGTGCGGCTTGCATAGCACCCAGCGCTTGCTGGGCCCGACCGGGCAACAAAAAAAGCTCCCGGGACTACCGGAGTGCGGCAGGTACCAGGAGCATGCAATTCCCTTTTAAATCAGCCTTGGGGGCCATGTGATCGCAGGCGCTGTAACGCGGCGCTATTTCCGCATCCAGAGGCTCCCGTTCTTAGTGACCAGTTTGGTCAGGTGCCCCGCGTCGGTCAGGGTTTGAAGCAATGCTTCGCTGCGTGTCCGATCCGTTCGGGATAATTCTGAAAATTCGCGGGATGTAAGTGTCGGGAATTGTGCGAACAATTTCTCCCAGGCCGGATCGATGGCTGTCGGCGTAGCGCCGGGCAGCAGCCCGATCAATGTATTTTCATATACCGTGAACGGCTTGGTTCCGTAGACCTTCTCCTGCCTACCCGCGGCGTTTGAGAAAAACAGGGTAGGAAAACCCCTTACACCCAGCTGCCTGGCCAGGTCCAGGTCCTGCCGGAAAAGTGCAGGCGCGCCATCGTGATAGTCTCTTTCGAACCGACCGGTATCCAGGCCGGTTTTCTGAGCAGCGGACAGCAGATGCTCCCATTTCGCTATATTCTTTTTTTGAAGAAATACCATTTCCCTGACTTCCCGCAGAAATGTCAGCGCCAGCTTTTCTCCCTGTAATTGAGCAGCTTTGAAGGCAATCGAGGGAGGATAGGACGAATCCAGCGGATCTTCCAGCCAGACATCACCGTCGATCGGCATATCGTAATGCAGGCTCACTTCGTCCCAGTGACCGGCGACATCGGACGGTTTGCTGATGCCTCCACTATTGTAACTCCAATCGGGAAGGAGGCCTCCCATGCGGTATTCGATGTCGAAATAAGCCCCGTAGCTGAGTTTGAGTTTGCGTAGCTGCGGTTCGATCCCCCAGCATGAAGAGCAGATCGGATCGGTAAAATAAATGATTTTTATGGCCTTTTGATGGATCTGAACGGGACCGTCTGCTGTTAGTGGAGCAGCAGTGCCAGGCATTTCACAAATACCGGACTCAATGTCGCAGAGAAGCGGGTTATTAGGTTGATTTTCCATAGATTGAGATTAAAAACGAACTGAATTGTTTTACAAAGTTCGCCTCACATTCATAATCAGTCAATTAGTCAGATTTTTCTGACTACCGGATGGCACTTACAGATCATGTCATGAAGAATAATGAAAACGAGCCTGGCGAATGCCCGGCGGAAGCTATCCTGAGACAATTGTCGGGCAAATGGAAGCCGCAGATTTTCAGAATCGCATTGCGCGAGCCGGTACGTTTCAATGCATTGCTCCGTCAGTTGGAAGGATCCAATAAACAGTCTATCGCTACTGCGTTACGGGAAATGGAAGAGCAGGAGCTGATCGAAAAAACGATCGTGAAGGAAAAACCCCTGCACATCGAATACACCTTATCCGGGAAGGGCAAGGCACTTGTGCCTATATTCAGGCAACTGGAAGATTTATCATAATAACTTCTTAACCAAAATTTTACACCTAAAAGGGCCATCCACGTAGCCTGAGCGGATAGCGCGGATAGCCCTTTTTGATTATTGCTGCACACGGTCAAGCGGCATTCTGCTAGTAGCCCGGGTTTTGCGTCATGTTCGGGTTACCCTCCATTTCCCGGGCCGGAATGGGCCATAGATAATCTTTCATCGAGAATGTCCGGGTTTCTACATTGACCGCCTTTTTGGTTTTGGGATTAATTGCCCCTTCGACGATCCCATTCATCACCTTTTCGCCGATTTTCCATCTTCTCATATCAAACAGCCGGCTTCCTTCAAAGGCCAGTTCGACCCGGCGCTCGCGTTGGTAAAGCTCCCTGATCTTCGCTTCGGAATTATAAACCGCTCCATTTACACTCGGCATTTTGGCCCGGTTCCGGATCTGATTAAGGTATTTGATCACGTCGGGGTCATTCCATTTGCCGCTTTCCACCAACGCTTCCACATACATCAGGAGCAGGTCCGCGTAGCGGTACACCATGTAGTCGAGTGACCCGCCTTTGCCTTTATCGGCCAGGTCGACGTATTTTCTGAGCCAGTAGCCGGTTTTGGAAGAATAAATGGCCGCCAGCCTGTTCGGGTTGTTGGGCGAATCGTCCCAGGGGTCCAGGTTCCCATAGTAGGTCGAGCCGGGATAGGCGATGGTAGCGTCCATCCGCGGGTCCCGGTTAGACCTGTAATTTGGATTCTGTTTGTAAATTTCCGCGCTGTCCGCACCAAGCTCCGTCAGGGTTTTGCCTTGCCTGGTTTCGTATGCATTTACCAGGGAGCCGGTTGGGTTGAGGCATGCATTACCGCCCAGGTAACCCGGCGCGCTCCGGTAAAAACTATCATTATTCCCGGCCTGCCTGATAAATATCCGTTCCTCGTTGACCTGCCCTTCATAATTGAACAGAGTTACATAGTTCGGATGCAGCTTATAAAGGTTCATATCAATAACCTGCCTGGCTGCGGCTACGGCCTGGGCGTACTGGCGGTTGTTGAGCAATGCCACGGTCTTCATGGTGTAGCAGGCTCCTTTGGTGATCCTTTTCACGTCGTTGATCGGATAGGCGGCGGGCAGATCCGCGGAGGCGGCATCCAGTTCTGCTACAACAAAGTCCACGATTTCCTGCCTTGAATTCTTTTTCAGGTCCGTTTCGGTAGGCAGAACGACCGTTGTTACGATAGGAACCTCGCCGTAATACAGAAAAAGGTCCAGGTGAAGCCAGGCCCGCAATGCCCGTGCCTCCGCAAAATACCGCTTCTTCAACCCGGGTTCGATCAATGCTTTTCCGGCGTGTTCCAGGAACCGGTTGGCGCGGCGGATGGCAATGTAATTTTCCTCCCAAACCGGCTGCACCGCATACCAGTCGCCGCCCCGCATTTGCGAATTTGCATTGCCCAGGGCGATGGTATTGACCTCCCCGAAGAAATTGGCATACCAGACCGCATTGTCGGTCATGCCCTCGAAGGTGATCCTGGTATTTCTCCTGTACTGAAACTGGCCCGTGGGCACCTGTTCGTAGATCGCATTGAGTGCCGTGTTGATCTCTCCTTCCGTGTTCCAGAAATTCTCGTCCGTGGTAGCGGTCGGATGGTCCTTGGTCAGGAATTCATCATTGCAGGAACTCAGCAAGAACAGGGTTAGCAATAAAATATAGGTCCTTCTCATAGTTCAGTTGCGTTTAGAATTTGACATTCAATCCTACGGTGAAAACCTTCATCATCGGGTAGTTCGCTTCGCTTCCCCTTGTTTCAGGGTCAAAGTATTTCATTTTGCTCAGCGTGATCGCATTCTGGGCGTTCACAAACACCCGGAGGTTGCTGATCCTCATCTTTTTTACCAGCTCCGGTTTGAAATTATAACCCAGCTGAATGTACTTCACGCGCAGGAATGCGGCGTTGGTGAGCCAGTAATCGGCGGGAAGGACATTGTTGCCCGGCGCGGGCGCAAGCCTTGGAAACATCGCGTCCGGATTCTGTGGGGTCCAGTAATCGGTCTGAAACTGCATGGGCGTTCCCCCGTCGAAATTGGAGGTCACATTCAGCGGTGTCTGATACCTTCCGGTGTAGTAGGCCAGGCTTTTGGTGAAACCATTAACCTGCGTTTCAAGCGAAAACCTTTTATAGGCAAAGTTCAGGTTTGCAAAGTAGCTGCCCTGGGGATTGGGATTACCTGATATGACCTTGTCGGCCTTGTCGATGTTCTTATCTCCATTGATATCCAGGTATTTAATGTCGCCGATCTGCTGTCCGGGCAATAGGGTCGCCCCGCCGTCGATGTCCTTCTGGGTCAGCAAGCCGTCCGTTTTGTATAAATAATAGCTATTGACCGGATGGCCAACTTCATTGATATCCAACCCATTGCCTCCAATATAGGGCCCACCTCGGAGCGATAGGATCTTGTTGCTGTAATACGAATACCCGGCACTGGCGTTCATTTCGAAATCCCTGTTGAAGGTCTTCGAATAGTTGAGCATCAATTCCCAGCCCTTATTGGATACCGAACCGGAGTTGATCGGGAGCGTAGCCACACCGGACGAAAGCGACAATGGCGGCGTGAGCAGGATGTTATCCGTTGTTTTACTGAACCAGTCTATCGTCAGGCCGAGGTTTTGAAACAGCCTGATATCGGTTCCGATATCCAGCATTTTGACCGTTTCCCAGGTAATTTCAGGGTTTCCGATCGAGGTTTCCGTCCCGTTCCCGCCATTGATCAGACTTTGATAACGATACAGCTCATTGACGTCATCGTTTCTGCCGTTGTTGCCCATCAGGCCATAGGAAGCCCGCAGTTTGAAACTGCTTATAAAACCGACATTTTTCAAAAATTCCTCATTATGTACGTTCCAGCCCAGGGCAACCGAGGGAAACGTTCCCCATTTATGGCCGGGACCGAATTTGGAAGAACCGTCGGTCCGCACCGTGCTTTCGAGCAGGTATTTATTATTAAAAACATAATTGAACTTGACGAAATAGGATGCCAGGTTCGCCTGGTCAAAATTGGAAATAAAGTTCGCCTCCCGTGAGAGCCCGCCTATCGCGTACAAAAAGTGCTTTCCGTAGGTTTGGGAAAACTCAAGATTGGACGACAAATAGTTGTAAGTGCTCCTGCCCACAGTGGAACCTTTGGAATTGCCATAGGTGAAAACGAGGTTCCCGGTGTAGTAGTCCAGAAAATTGTAGGAATTACGGTTATCCAGATAGCCATTCGAGTTGACACGGTACAGGTACTGGCCTCTTATTTTCAGCTCCGGGGTGATCTGCCATACCGGCTGAAAATTGATATTGATCTGGTCGGATTTGTTCTGAGCATATCCTCCCCTTTCCAGCTCGGCCATCGGGTTCATCATTTCCCCAAAATTGCCATAAGCCTGGTAGCCATCGTCTTTCAGCGGGTATTTCGGGACAATGTTCGGTGGTGTCGTGTAAACCAGGTGAAGCGAATTGCCGAACCTGACCAGTTCCGAGCGGTTTCTTCCCCTGGTGGCCACGAGGTCCAGCAGCATCGAAACATTTTTGGTGAGCGTAACCCCGGTATTGGCGCGGAATGAGAACCTTTCATAATCGCGCTTGAACGTCAACCCGTCCTGGTACAGATAGTTACCGCTCACCGCAAAGCGGGCCAGTTCATTGCCGCCCGAGATACTGACCGAATGGCTCTGGATGACGGGGTTCTTTTTCAGCATCAGTTCCGACCAGTTCGTATTCGGATAGCTGACCGGGTCGCTGCCTTCGATCGTCTTCTGGATGGTGGTCTCGCTGTAAGGTTCCAGGCCTCCGATGTTGGCATAAGCTTCGTTCACCATGGTCATGTACTTGGGCGCATCCACGAACTTGGGAAGATAGGTCGCATTCTGAACGCCGCCGTACCCGTCGTAGGTCACGGAGAGTTTGCCGGGAATACCTCTTTTGGTGGTCACCAGAATCACCCCGTTTGCTGCGCGCGCACCATAAATGGACGCTGCCGCCGCGTCTTTCAGCACGGTAATGCTTTCGACGGTGGTCGGATCAACGGAATTGATATCGAAAGGGACGCCGTCGACCAGGACCAGGGGCGACGAATTTCCGATGGTAGAAATGCCCCGGATCAGGATATTGGAACGATCCTCCCCCGCCATGCCGCTGCCCTGCATGACGGTGAGCCCGGTGACACCGCCCTGCAATGCCTGCGACAGCTGGGTGATCGGCTTGTTGGCCACGGCCGCTTTCACATCCAGCTTTCCGATCGCATTGGCCAGGTTCCGCGCTTTCTGCTCGGAATAGCCGGTAACCACCACCTCGTTCAATGCTGTGTTTTGTTCAGCTAGAGATACCACCAGGTTTTTGGAACCGGACACGACGATCTCTTTGGCGTCCAGGCCGATGAATGTAAAGACGAGCACCTCGCCATTCCGCACCGGGATCTCAAAATTCCCATTGACATCCGTAGTAACCCCACGCGTCGTGTTCTTGATCTGGACCGTCACTCCCGGCAATGCAACGGGCGGTTCCCGGTTGTCGAAAACCTGCCCTTTGATCATGAAACTACTGTCAGGAAGCGCACCCGAGAGCTTATGGTCGCCTTTGCCCGATGTTTTTGAATCGGTATTTTTAAGAGCGCCCCGTTTCAGCAGGATCGTGTTGCGGCTCGATAGTTTGAAAGTAATGCCCAGCGGTTCCAACATCCCTTTCAGAACAGTTTCCAGGCGGCTATCCGCATCGTGCACGGACACTTTGCGGTCGGCATCGATGATCTGGTGGCTGTAAACGAACCTTACATTGACCTGCTTTTCAATTTTTTCCAGTACCTGATCGAGTGCCATTCCGGTAACTGTTATTGATATACGTTGATTCAGGATATTCTGTTTGTCGGGGACCTTCGCCTGTGTAGTGCCCATCAGGAGAACGCCAAGTATCATTTGCCCGATCGAGACCGCTGCCAGACGAGCCCGGACCATGACGGTGTTTCGGCTTTTTTGCATAATTTTGAATTAGGTTTTGTGTTCTTCATATCAGAGTTACAAACCTCCTCCATGGCCATTTTGAAGCATACCCGGTGTACGAGACCGGATCATGACGACCGCATTGGAGATGTCAGTTGAGCCGGTAATGTCTTAGCATTGCCGGCTTGTTTTGCAGGAGACATTCTATTTCATAGGCATCGTTGAGTTAGGTGGTCAAGAATCGCTTTATTTTTCGCAGCCTTCGGAGTAAACCGAAACCACGCCGTTCTGCATATCGAACCGCGCGCCCAGCACCTCACAGATCATCTGCAATTTCTCCCGGATCGGTTCATCACCCAGCCGGGCCGTGATGTTACACTTCGCCGTGATTTCGCGATCAAACCGGATCGTCACACCATAGGCAAGTTCCAGGGCTTTGAAAACATCTTTCACGGGACTTTTCTTAAATGCAAAATACTGATTTTCAATAGGAAGCCCGATCAGCACAGGTTCATTTACATCCCGCTTTGCGAGTTCGCTGCTCTCCCGGTCGAGCGAGACGAGCTGGTTGGGGTTCAATGTCAGGCGGTGCCTGCCTGTGTCCTTGCCCTGGCTATGTACCGAAATTTCCACCGTCCCGGTTTTCACGACCAGCTGCACCTGCTTCTCTTTTTCGTTGGCTTTAATGCTGAAACTCGTTCCGGTCACTTTCGTCAGCATTTCGCCGGAGTAGATGTAAAAAGGCTGGTCCGGGTTCTTCTGCACCTCAAAAAACGCTTCCCCAAGCATGACTACCTCCCGCTTATTTGCAGCAAATACATTCGGATAACTGATCCGCGCCGCTTTTTTGAGTATCACGGAACTGCCGTCGGGCAAGGTCACCAGCTTCGCTTTTTCACCGGTATTGATGATTTCGGTAATGGCGACCCTTCCTTGCTGTGTGAGGATGGCATTGTAGGGTGTCGACGACAGCCGTTTCCAGTAGTACCCGCCAAAACCCAGCGTTAGCAACAGCACAGCGGCAACCTGGAACCACCTTCCTCGCCACCAGGCCCGGGCTTCTCTTTCGCGCGTCACATGGTCCAGCAGAATGGATTTCCTCGACGCAACCTCCTGCTCAGGAACATCGTGCAGTTCGCCACGTACCATGAGCAGTATCTCCCTGGCCTGTTCGATGTTCTCGGCCTGGGAGGGTGTGTTTTCGACGACCGTCCCCCAGTACGCATCTGCTTCACCTTTATAAACCCATTTACGGAAATCCAGGTCATCGACCCAGTCCTTCACCTCGAAGTTCTTATAATTATTCATGGAATTGTTAAAAAATCCTCTTCTGGCACGATGAGTGATCGTCTGCCATTCCATACCCATGACCTTTGAAAAAATTTCGAAAAAAAATTTGAAACCCTTCAATGAGGGCCTCAGACCACAAAATCGATGATCATCGTCAGCAGAATGGTTTTGTAGTTCCAGTACTTCCGGAGTTTCAGCAGGCCGTAATGGATGTAGTTGGCGACCGCCTGCCGCTGTAAGCCCATGACATGGGCAATTTCTTCATGGGAAAGGTCTTCGTAATATTTCAGATACAGGGCCTCCCGCTGCCTTTTGGGAAGCATCTCCATGCCGTTGACCAGGCGGCTGCTGTTCAGTGCTTCGGTTTCATTCACGATCCAGCTCAGCTCCGAAGTAATGTCATTCGAAAACAGTTCATCGTCCGCCGGCAGGCCCGAGAACCTCGATTGTTTTTTAAGCCGCGCGAGCAGGTTGTTCCGCAAGGACTGAAAGAGATAGGGCTTAATCGAGATGATGTGGCCCAGCTTCTCCCGCTTCTCCCAGATTTCCAGGAACAGGTCCTGTATACAATCTTTGATCAGATCCTTGTCCGAAGCGAACCGGGTGCCGTAGTGATAAAGCGCATTGAAATGGTGATCGAACAGGTCACCAAAGGCCGTAACGTCCCCTTCACAGAACATGGACCAGCGTTCGGACCAATGGGAATCATGTAAATATGCTGCTTGTTTCACGCAAATCCGGGACAAAACTTCACATCGATCCGCAAGAGACCACTTTGTATTGTACAAATATTTATAACTATCGGAATGTAAATAAGCAGTTTCACTGTCTCACAACTGTCCTGCGCTGTCTTGCTTTGTTTAAAAAACATTCCGGACCGTCCGGGACGGAGCCGAAGGACCGGGTTTTCATGCGCGCGTATTGGCTCGCAGCCAGGATGTACTTACCTTGCATGCTCCAAAGTAAAATCCTTTATGGCCGGTGTATTACTCAATACAGCTACGGTAAGCTGCCTGATCTTTTTAGCTGTATTAGCCATATCCAAAGAAAGCCGCAATTCCACGGGCTACCGGCTGCTCGGGCTGCTTTTCATCCTGCTTTCCTTTGATTTCGTAGATGAAGCGCTGGCCGCCACCGGCTCCTATTCCGGGTATCCGGCGCTGGCGGTGGTTTTACAACCCGTTTTGTTTGCGTTTGCCCCCTTGGTTTACCTCTCAGTATTTTACCTGACCACCGTTTCGCAACGATTGTCGGCGAAGCTCGTTTATCATTTTATTCCATACCTGATCGTACTCGCATTGTACCTGGACGGCTATGTGTTTACGGATCAGGATCAGGCAACACTGGCAACCATCGCGGCTTCAACGGGCAGTGAACCGGTGGAAATAGTATTGATATCCCTGTTCTTTATTCAGGTTATAGTTTATCAATATCACTCGCTTAAAACGCTGAACAGGCATCGTAAAAAGCTCCCGCTATTTGTGTCCAATTTACCGGACAACGATTACCACTGGCTTTTCAATGCGACCATTGGGCTCAGTGCATTATTTGCGGTATCTTTTGCGGAAGTCGTTTTTGATCATGGTCAGAAGTCTGCATTTTTCCCGCTCATTTATCTTTGCGGATTTTATTATGTGGGCATTCAGGTTACAAAACAAAAGGAAGTATTTGCTTTTCCGAAAGAGCAAAGCGATAGCTTTTCTGATTTACTGAGCGACGATCCGGTCCCGGCCACCCTGGAAGCATTTCCCGAACTTCCCGACCCGGATATTCCGAATCAAGCAGTTGAAAATGCAACACAGGTTAAGAAAAAAACGATCAGTGACGAAAAACTGGAAGCATACCAGCATCGGCTTTTGGAAATTATGGAACTTCAAAAGCCTTATATGGATAGTGAAATTACATTGCCCAAATTAGGAAAGATCCTGCTGCTTAATACCTATCAAACCTCTTACCTGATCAACAGCAGCTTCGGTGAAAACTTTTACACTTTCATCAACAGGTACAGGCTGGAAGAATGTAAAAGGATGCTGTCGCACCGCAGCTTCGACCATATGAGCATCCTGAGCATTGCTTACGAATCGGGCTTCAATTCCAAAACAGCATTCAACACCGCATTCAAGAAAAATACCGGATGCTCGCCCAGCGAATTCCGTGAGCTGAACTGCAAAGGATCGGCATAAACAAGTTCCGGTTTATCAATTTGCTAATAATCAGATATTTACAGATCTAAAAAAATCCATATATCGGAACGCTTGCCGTTTTGATGGCCGCTACTTTTGTGCAATCCATGATAACCCGATCCCGGGTTCTTATCTATTACCATACATGTTTAGCTATGAAAATGAATTTAAAGATTGCAGTCGCTTTATGCCTCTTGCTTTCGTGCAGGTTGTGTTATTCGCAAGACAAATTCGCCGTCGGGTTAAGGTTTTTGCCATCGGCCACCACATTTCGCTACAATACCGGCGTCCCCATTTTGGATTTTCTTAAAACGGCTCCCTACGATTTCCGGATACGGACTACGCAGGGGATCGGGCTGACGTATAATCCGGTCAGAAAACTAAGTGTTGGTGCAGATCTGCTGTATTCCCTGCAAGGCGGAGGCTATGAGCAACGAAAAACAAATCTGGATTATTTAAAAATCCCGCTCTGGTTGGGATACAATTCATCGCCGGAAAGAAAGCTTATTTTCACCGTACAAACAGGCATAGAGTTCTCTTATCTGATCCGGGCAAAAGTCAAATACGCCGACAATAAAACGACAAATATTGATCAGTATATCAATAAGGTAAGCATTGGTATTCCGCTGGCCGTTGGTGTCAGGTTCAAAATGTTTCATTCCTACCATGTCTCGACTCAACTCTATTTATCAACTGATATTCAGTCGATATCCAAAACGAACAAAGCATTTTCAGTTTATAATTATGTATTCCCGGGCATCCGGATCTCAGTTGATCGTCACTTTAATCGCATTACCAAATAGCTATGAAAATAATTACATTAAAATACCTCAAAATAAGCTTATTCATTTGTGCCGGATTACTTTATTCCTGTCGTGAGAAATCACCCGTACCTTCGACGGTTGAAGAGGCGGTTACCAATGCGGTTGATCCCTATATTGTGACGGGCGCCAATGTGGGTGTGATCGTAGGCGTAATCAGGAACGGCTCCAAAACCGTGTACAGTTTCGGAGAAAAGGAGCTGGGGGCCGGCGATAAAATTACATCCAAATCCGTTTTGGAACTGGCGTCGATTACGAAAACATTTACTGCAATTGCACTGGCAGACCTGCATTTGCGAAATAGTGTGAATCTGGATGATCCTATCGAAAAATACCTGCCGTTGCAGGTTAAAGTTCCATCCTACAACGGGACGAAGATCACCTTACGGCACCTGGCCAATCACACTTCGGGTTTTCCGCGGGCCCCGAAAAACATGGACAAAGAGGCTTTCAACCCGTATGTGGGCTACTCCGAAGAGAAAATGTATGAGTTCGTCAATGGTTATACATTAACCCGGGAGCCCGGCACCGAATTTGAATACTCGAATGTCGGATATGGCTTGCTGGGCCAGATCCTGAGTAATATCAACCGGTCGGACTACGAAAAGATGGTTACCGACCGCGTGCTCAGGCCGCTCGGGATGAAGCATACTACGGTCTCATTCACCAATGATCAGCTTCAAAACCTGGTACAGGGGCATTATGGAAAGAAAAAGGTCGATTCCTGGGCTAAATACATGGAAAACATCTTGCAAGGCACCGGATCGCTGCTATCAAACATGGATGATATGCTCGTTTATCTTGAGGCGAACATGAATTCAACAAACACCCCTCTCCGGGATGCCATCGCGCTGACCCACCAGCCTACGTTCCGGTACTCGGGTGATCATCAGGACGGTATCGGACTGGGATGGAGCCTCTTGACCACCGACAACCTGCACGTGATCTGGAAAAACGGAGGAAACGGTGGTTATACCTCTTTCATTGGCTTCGATAAGTCTACCAAAACCGGCGTGGTGATCCTGACCAACAGCTCATTGAACCCCGATCCATTCCAGACCCAAATGGGTTTTGAAATATTGAAAGCGGTGCAGCAGTTCCCGTAAGCCTCCGATTGTGGCTACAAAATAAGCCGGCACCGTACTCGCCGGCTTATTTTTAAAAATTTAACTTTGAATTCCAAAGTACTTTTACAAAATTTAAGCTTCAAAAGAACCATCACATGAATGCATTGAACAGTCTCGAAAGGTTCTACCGCGAAGCCAGGGAAAACAAATGGTTTCATTATTTTACAACTTTCTGTCGTGTGGCTTTGGCGCTCGGCTTTATTCCGTCGGGGATAGTGAAAATAATGGGCGAACGCTTCACTGCGTTGCCTCCCAATCATCCATTAGGCCATTATTTTGACGCGCTGCATCTTACCGGTTATTACTACACATTCATCGGGATCGGACAGGTATTGACCGCATTGCTGCTGCTCATCCCGAGAACCGCATTACTGGGCGCACTCATGAGTTTTCCGATCATCCTCAATATCTGTGTGCTGGCATACGCGGTTCGTTTCGAAGGAACCCGCATCACGACGCTCATGCTCCTGGCCAACTTGTATCTACTATGTTGGGACTACGATCGGTTGAAGTACATTTTGCCATTCAAACGGGACAAAACCGCGAAGGACTTCGCCCGACCGACGACGCAGACCAACCGGTTTCCGGTGCTTTTCTTTGGGTGTGTCGTTGCGATTGTGGCTTCCGTGATCGTAGTCAACCATTTTTTGTACAACATCCGGCCGGGTAATTCTCCGGTTGAATGCACCAATGGTTGTGCCGGCAACAGTAATCCGGAGGCATGCATTCATTTCTGTGATTGTATCTACAACCAGGGAAAACCGCTTCGCACCTGCTTGGAAGCATACGAAAAAGCTGACGCGGTCCGTCGCTAATGCGTCAATCGTTCGGTTGCCCCTCTCTCCTATCTTTCTTCCCGGCAGACGCATCCCTGCGTCTCATCCCATGCGTATGGGCAGCCGCATTACACCTCGCGGATGACATTATGATCCAGCACGTTGGCTGACACGGCCATCATTTTAATCCTAATTTAAGGTCATTTTAACTGCATTTAAATCTGCTCAGACCTCTTTTGGACAATATTTTTTAAAAATATTAATAATTCCCCTCCCCTAACGACCAATTCAATTACCGCCTGCTTTATGGCAAAAGGCGGCAGCTTTGGCTAATCGGGCCCGCATAGCCTCGCCTGTGCGGCCCCGGACTGGTAGTATTTAAAATCGAAACTTAACTAAACCTTTTTTGAATCATGAATCCCATCCGCTCTCCTGCCTTACCGGCAAGGACATCTTCTACTGCAATCTTTTTAGAAATAAACGCTTGATAAAAACTAACTAATTGATAAATGAAAAGTTATGTACAATGGCCCGTCGTTCGGTCGGGAAGGACTATGCGCGTAGTCCTGCTAAACCTGCTGCTGATTTTCCTGCTCTCCCATGCCAATGCCGGCGGCTTCTCAGCTGCCGACAAGAAAATTACCGGTAAAGTACTCGACCCCAAAGACTCTTCTCCGCTTCCCGGTGTAAACGTACTCATCAAAGGGTCGGGCACCGGAACTTCGACGGATGCTTCCGGCAATTACGAGATCGCCGTCCCTAATGAATCCAGCGTACTGGTTTTCAGTTTTGTAGGATTTCAAACGCAGGAAATCACGGTCGGCAACCAGTCTGTTATCAACGTGAACCTGGCTACCGACACGAGGGCGCTTAGCGAAGTACTCGTGATCGGGTACGGTACCGTCCGTAAATCGGACCTCACGGGAGCGGTTGCGACCATCAAAGGAGAACAACTGATGGACAAACCCGTCCCTAATGTATCCCAGGCCCTGCAGGGAAAAATTGCAGGCGTGGAGGTTAGCGTGAACAGCAATGCACCGGGGGCGGCTGCCAAAGTGCGCGTCCGCGGTACCGGCTCGATCAACTCCAGTCTCGACCCGCTTTATGTGGTCGACGGGGTTATCGGTGTGGACGGAAACTCGATCAACCCGAACGACATCGCCTCTCTCGAAGTGTTGAAAGACGCCTCCTCGACGGCAATCTATGGTGCAAGAGGAGCGAACGGCGTCATCATGATCACCACCAAGCGCGGCCGCGCAGGCGGGATGCGGGTCTCCTATGACGGCAATATCAATGTCAGTGATCTTTACCGGCACGTGAAAACATTGAATGCACAGCAATTTGTAGATGTCTATAATCAGGCGTATGCCAATGGCACAAAATTCGATCCCGCGGGAGGAACCTGGACGCCGCCAGCCCTCCTCAACCATGCCAACTTCCCATTGCTGTTTGATAACAATGACAAACCGCTGTACAATACAAACTGGGAAAAGGAGGTTTACAAACCTGCTGTTTCTAATAGTCATCAGCTCAATTTCCAGGGCGGTAACGATAAGACATTGTTTAGTTTATCGCTCGGCTACCTGAACCAGAACGGTCTCATGGCCACGTCTGCCTTCAAGCGGTACAATGTCAGATTTACGGCCGATACCGACGTAAACCGGTGGTTGAGAGTGGGTGGAAGCCTCTCGCTGATCAGCAGCAGACAACGCATGGTCTCAGACGGCAACGGCAGCCTGAATGTACCCCGCATGGTGTCGGAGGAGGTACCGATCCTGCCTGTGAAATATCCCGATGGCTCCTGGGCCGGCAACAACGATATCGCCGGACTCGAAGGCGGGCCGAACCCCGTCAACATCGCCCACAACCGGTACACGATCAACAACACGTTGCAATCCCTGGGTAATACCTACCTGCTGTTTCACATTTTGAAGGACCTGGATTTCAAAACTGATTTCGGATTCAACCTGCAATCCCAGAAGAACAACTATTTTTCTTCCCAAAACCTGGCGCACATGTCGGCCGATCAGGGCGGAGTTGCGAACATCAGGGGCTATCTGAACAATTACTGGCAGTCGGAAAACTACCTGACTTACAATAAAACGATCAATACACGCCACCGGTTTACCGCTCTGCTTGGCGCGTCGTGGCAGCAGTACAACCAGGAAACCGATTTTGTGGAAACCCAAAACTTCATCGACGATATTTTCCAGTGGCATACGCTGGGTTCCGGGTCGGTACGAAGTTCTTCCACCTCTGCCGACTACAAATGGACCATGAACTCGTACTTTGCCAGGGCTACTTATAATCTGGATGAGAAGTATCTCTTCACGGCCACCGGCCGGTATGACGGTTCGTCCAAATTCGGTGCCAATAACAAATACGCCTTTTTCCCTTCCGTCGGTGCCGCCTGGCGCATATCCGAAGAGGCTTTCCTGAAAGGCAACAAAACCATCACCAACCTGAAACTCCGTGCCAGTTACGGGCTTTCGGGTAACCAGGAGATCGGCCAGTACCAGTCGATCGCCCAGATACAGCCCGGCACCACCAACGCCACCAGCACTGTCCTGAATGGCGCATTGCAGTCCACGCTTCTACCCAGCTACCTGGGTAACCCCAATCTGAAATGGGAGAAATCTTTGCAGTTCGACGCCGGGGTCGAAATGGGGCTCGGAGAGAAGATCGACCTGACGGTCGATTACTACAACCGTGTCACGAAGGATCTCCTGCTGCAAGCGCCTATCCCATGGTCGGCGGGCGAGGTGAATGCGAACGTGTACCAGAACATCGGCTCGGTGCGGAACTCCGGCGTGGAAGTGAGCCTGAATACCACGAACATCGAAACGCGCAATTTTACATGGAGTACCAACTTCATTTTTGCTTCCAATGTGAACAAGATCCTGAAACTGAACCGTGGCAATGCCGACATTTTCCCCGGACCTAACTTTCTGGGACAAACCAATATCCTCCGCGTAGGCGAACCGATCGGATCGCTCTATGGTATGACCAGGCTCGGGACTTACAGCTCGGACGAAGCAGCACTGGCCGCTGAACATAATCTGAAACCCGGCGACAGAAAGTACATCTACAATGCCGACGGAAGCAACTATTACAGCATTATCGGCCGCACGACGCCTAAATGGACGGGAAGTTTCAACAGCACGATGAAGTACAAAGGCTGGGATTTCGCATTCAGTATCCGCTTCGTCGAAGGGTTGAACACCGCGGCGACTTTCAAACATTCCGTAGAAGACAGGCAGACCATCGCCAACAGCCTCTCCACCGTGCTGGGTGGCTGGACGCCCGATCACCAGAATACGATGGTTTCGCAAGTCCGCAACTACAAATTTGCACAGGATTCGCATTTTGATACCTGGTGGGTCGAAAACGGCTCATTTATCCGGGGCCAGAATTTCATGCTCGGCTATTCCTTCGAACGGCCTGTATTGGAAAAACTCAAAATGGAACGGCTAAGGTTATACGCCAGTGTGCAGAACCTGTTTGTGATCACCAAATATTCCGGATACGATCCCGAGGTTGACACTTTCAACTCCACTTACGGTTCCAACACCGGGTTTTCACAAAACCTCGACTTCTTCTCCAATCCCCGTCCGCGGGTTTGGAACCTGGGACTGACACTTACTTTTTAAACCGCAACTACAAAAGAGATATGAAAGTGCTGAAAAATATATTGGTGGCCGCATCTCTGCTGACCCTAGGCTCATGCAGTGACTTTTTGGAAGAAACACCAACGGGTTTCCTGACACCGGGTTCGGAAGTATCCAGCGGCAAAGTAGCCCGGGCCTATGCAAATTCTGCCTATGTCAATTTACAGGGACTCCTTGCCGGCCAGCCGTCGTCCTATGGCGGAAATACTTACAATTTGCTTGAATTCATGACCGGCAAAGCGAACAGCGACCTCGGACAAACCGGGTTCGTGAATTTCGAAAATCTCGGTTACACCAACACCTCGTTCTACTTTGATACCTGGTGGCAGCAAATGTACCTCGGTGTGGGCGCCTGTAACCTCGCCCTGCAGAGTATCCCCGGGATCAATGCGCCCGGGTTGACGGACGAGCAGAAGAACAACATGCTCGCGGAGGTACACATGTTACGTGCGCTTTACTATTTCTACCTCGTGCGGATGTACGGTGCGGTGCCCAGCGTAACGACCGTGCCGACGAGCCTGGATCTGAACCTGCCCCGCACGGCCGCGAAGGATATCTATGACAAAATCATCATTCCGGACCTGCTCGCCGCGGAAGCTTCTACATTACCCTGGTCCAATACCACAGGCATGGTTTCGATGTCAGCAGTGGAATCGATTTTGGCTGATGTGTACCTGACCTACGCGGGTGCGGCGATCAACGGCGGCCAGCAATACTACGCCGAGTCGGCTAAACGGTCGCTGAATGTGATCCAGAACGGCGGATTTTCGCTTTTCAAGAATTACACCGATATGATCAACCCGGCGAACAAGAACCTGGGCGAGTTCATTTTTCAGGTTCAGTTTGCGGCAAGCGTCCCGCTGACGAATCCGCTTACCCCGCTTACCATTCCCAACTATTCAGGAATTTCAAAATATGCGGATGAATACGGGTCGGTTTACCCGACGCCCGAGTTCATCAAATCGTTCCCGGCAGGCGACAAGCGCGTGGAGGAAAAGCAGTTTTTTTACACGACTGCGCCGAGCATTAAAACGGGCCAGCCCGTGAAGTTTAAAAACACGTACATTTATAAATGGTTTGATGCCAATGCGATCACGAATTCCATTAAATCGGATCTCAACTTCACGTTGTACCGGCTCGCGGATGTATACCTGATGTATGCCGAAGCGTCCAACCGCGCCGAAGGTTCGCCGAACAGCAAGGCCCTTCAGTACGTGAATGCGATCCGGGCACGCGCCAATCTTGCCCCTGTTGGCGGGTTAACCCAAACTGCATTCGAGCACGAGGTCTGGTTGCAACGTTACTTCGAGCTCTGTTTTGAAAACAAAATGTGGTTTGATATGCTGAGGACCAGAAAAGTACACAACGACGTGACCGGCAACTGGGATGAGTTTGTCGGCCACAAAACCGTTTTCGGCGCGACTTTCAGCGAAAAGCAGCTGCTATTCCCTGTTCCGAGACAAGAATCGGATGTAAACCCAAACTTGTTACCGAATAATCCGGGATTCTAGGTCCATAACCGGTCATTAAGTGCATTAAAAAAGGCAGCCGGGATTCGGCTGCCTTTTACAATTTTATGATCAGGTCTGATCTTTTCTTCCGTATGTCCTTGTTCAAGGCTTTGATTTCCTTTTCAATCTCTCTGATTTCCGATGCCGCACAAGTATGCTCCGCTTGCCTTCTTCTCAGGTCTCCTATATTTTGGTTAGTGACCCACTTCCAATAGTAGAATTTGATATGTGCATACACGAAGTTGTAGGTCGCGTTTAAAACAAACCCGATAAAAGGGCTGAATATCAAGATCCAGTCTTTTAGGATCGGATCTCTTATTTTGTTTGCTAAACTCGAAATAACAATGGAAACACCGGTTACCTTCGCCGCCTGCCTTTTCAAGGGAGCTGGCTGATCCGACAACTCCAATTGAATTAACTAAGAACTTCGCTAAGCCTCTTTACCTGGCCTTTGTTGTATTTGCGGGTAATCTGGGCGGATTTACCAGTCTTGATATTGATGACGGTTATCGCCTTATCGGTTACAACATTATAGAAGAACCTGACGATACTGGCTGATGCAATGGCTCCCGCCACCAGAATGACAATTGTAGAAAAGTTGTCTATTGCTTCCATCTGACGAAATCTTAGATAATAGTGTGATTGATAACCAAATGTACCAAGAAGTTAGCGAAAACCGGATCGGTCATCAACTTTTTTTTACAAAAATCAATCCGATTTCCTATTTCCAAACCAGCGTAGCCACAGCATTAGGATCAATTGTGTAACTAAACTGGCTCTCGCCCATCGCAACGGTGAATTTTTTATTATCCGTTCCCTGATTCAAAATTACCAGCACTTTTGAACCGTCACCATTGATAAACGCCACGTGTTCGAGCTGGCTGGAAGCGCTGAGGTTGCCCGACTGCACCCGGAATGCCCCGGGGCGGACAAATTTCGACATATGCGCTATCGTATAATACTCCACATTTTTGGTAATACTGCCATTGGATGCAATGGTCACCACGCCCCGGCAATTGTCGCAGCCCTTGTTTTTCGGGCCGTCGTTTTCGTCCAGTGCGATGTTCCATAACAACGCGTTTTTCGACCAATGGTTCGCCGTGCCGATGAAGATATTGGACATGTTCCATTTCAGATTGTCCGCAAAATTGGTGGCCCAGCGCCCGCCGGAGATCTCCGTAAAGTAAAGGCCCTTCTCCGGAAATTTCTGGTGCACCTCACCCATAGCCGACACATTTCCCCCATAAGCATGGAAGGCCGAACCGGCCACATACTGACTTGTTTTAGGGTCGCTCAGAATCGCGATTGGGTATCCGGGCCGGTCCCAGTTGTGGTCGTAAAGCAGTATTTTGGTTTTTATGGCACTGGTTTGAAAAAGTGGGCCCAGGTGATCCCTGATGAAGCCGTTCTGAGCCGCCGAATCCATGCCCATCGAGGGATAGGCCGCTTCGTGCAACGGCTCATTTTGCACCGAAATCGCGTCAATCGCAATACCTTCCTTCTTGTAAGCGTCGAGATATTTGGTAAAATAATGCGCGTAGCTGCCATACCATTCCGGTTTCAGACTGCCTCCTGCCAGTTTGCCGTTCGTTTTCATCCACGCCGGTGCCGACCACGGTGTCGCCATGATCCTGATCGCCGGCTGTAAAGTAACCACCGATTTCAAAACCGGGACCAGGTCTTCCTGATCTTTTGAAATGGAAAACTTGCTCAATGCAGCATCGGTTTGTCCGGCAGGCAGGTCGTCGTATGTGAAATCTTCCAGGGAAAAATCAGAAGCACCCATGGTAATCCGTAAATAGCTGATCCCGATACCGTTTTGCGGATCAAAAAGATCTTTCAGCAAGTCGGCGCGCTGCGATGCATTCAGCTTTTTTTGGATGAGATAGGCTGAGGAACCTGTCATAGCCGCTCCGTAGCCTTCTATTTCCTGCAATTTCGTTGAAAAATCAATGGTAATCAGGTTTGCAGCGGGGGTGACCGAACCCGTTTTCACAATGGAAAGCGCGTTTTCACTTTTGAGCAATTTACTTTGCTGGCCATTCGTAACCCAAACCGCGACCTTGTTTGCAGTCGTATCGGAAGGCCGTGGATTATCAGTATCCGCCGGTTTTCCGGAACAGCTGCTCAATGCGGCTGTCAGACAGGCGACAGTCGCTATCAGAAATTTTCTCATGGATTTGGTTTAAAATGAAGGTCATGCCAAAAACGGGCACATTACAAAACGCCCCCGTTCGGCATGACCTGGTTTGTTTTCCTAGTAACCGCTATTTTGTTTCAGATTGGCATTTTTATCGATCTCGCCCTGTGGTATAGGCCACAGCAACTTGGTTTCGGTGAGATTGTATTTCAGGCTGTTGCCTGCACCGTCCTTCACCGCTCCCATCACCTGGACCGCCCTTCCTGTGCGCAAGAGATCATACCAGCGCTGCCCCTCGAATGCAAGCTCCAACCGGCGCTCCTTTTCAATCGCCAGCCGCATTGCCGACTGGTCTGCTGCCGTGGTCGCGGCGAGTTTGGCACGCGTCCGGATCTGATTGACCAGGGTGCGGGCACCAGCCAGATCGCCCGTTTCATTCAAAGCTTCGGCTTTCAAAAGCAGTACGTCCGCCAGACGGTACATGATGATGTTCTGGGAAGCGTCGGTGTTGCGCATTTTGTACGCGAAGGGGAATTGCGTCAGTCCCCAGTATTTATCCGACCATTTGCCGGTTACATTGGCAGTAAAAATTGTGGATGCCTTTCGCACCACATCCTTTTCATCGTCAAATGCTTTCAACAGGTCGTTGGAAGGTGTGTTGAACTTCTTCCAGTCGGTACCATAGAACATGGACGAGCCCCAGTTTCCCCCGGTTGACCAGTCTTCAAAATTCAGTTCAAAGATAGCCTCCGCACTGTTTTCATGCTTACCATCCCAAAGGTCCTCGAAGTTGGGCAGTAATGTATAGCCCAGGGCGATCACTTTATCGGCATTTGTTTTCACCTTTTCCCAATCCTTCCTCGTCGCGTGAACCTTTGCGAGCAAGGTATGCACCGCGCCCGGCGTAACGGTCATCTTGTCGGGCCCTGTCTTGGGAACTGCCGGCACAGCCTCATCCAGGTCTTTGATGATCTGGGCATACACCTCTTCGGCTGAGCTTCTCGCCGGATAGAGTTGACCGTAAATCTCCTCGACATTGGATGAAGTAATAGTAGGCAGCTCATCCACTACCAGCGGAACATCTCCGTAAATACGTACCAGGTCGAAGTAAGCGCGCGCCCTGATGAACTTTGCCTCTCCGACCATCTGCGCCTTTCGCGCGTCCGACAATCCGCCAGCCGTCACCTTGGGTACATTGGCGATGATCGAATTGGCGCTCGCAATGTGGTTATACAAATACTGCCAGTCCCTGGCCGCGACCGCGTTGGTCGAGAGGATCCGGAATTCATCGACTTCAAACCAGGCGGCATTATCCGCACCCGCATAGGAGTTGTCGGATTGCCCGTCGCCCAGGATGAAGTAATCCATCACATAATATTCCGCCGAACCATTCTTGAAAATCGAATAGCTGCCCGCCAGTGCAGCCTCGGCACTGGCGGCGTCCTTAATGGCCGAACCCGCCGTTCCGGTCCCGCTTCCTCCCACCACGGTTTGAGAAACCGGCTGTAAATCAAGTTGATCCTGGCAGGCCAGCAGCAGCATCGACGAGCCCAGCAAAAGCGCTATATAATTGATCTTTTTCATGTGATTCCTGAATTAAAACTGAACATTAAGACCTGCCACAAATGCACGGGAAACCGGGTAAGTCCCGTAGTCGATCCCCAGGGTAGCGCCACTTGATGTAAATGCATTCACCTCAGGATCAAACCCTTTGTATTTGGTAAGGGTAAACAGGTTTTGGGCGGTCAGGTAAATGGTGGCCCTGCTCAACTTGATTTTATTCGCAAACTCCTTGTTGAGCGCATAGGAGATGGTCGCGCTTTTCATCCGGAGGAACGACGCGTTTTCGACGAATCGGGATGAGATCAGGGAGTTGTTCACGTTTCCGTCCGTGGCCCTGGGGATATCGGTGATATCGCCGGCCTTTTGCCAGCGTCTCAGCACCTCGGTCGACTGGTTCTTGCTGTCATACATCCCTTCCGTTTCCAGCCTTGAAGCATTAAAAGCCTTGTTTCCCTGCGAGCCCTGGAAGAGGAACGACAGACTGAAACTCTTGTAGGTCAGGTTGTTATTCATCCCGTAGGTAAACTTCGGCTGCGCGGAACCAAGCACAGTGCGGTCGGAAGGCGAGAAATTACCATCTCCATTGACGTCCTTGTAGATCATATCGCCGGTTTCAGGATTGACGCCCTCCGCAATGTATCCATAAAAAGTCCCCAAGGAAGCACCCTCTTGCAGAATGATGATCTGGTCGCTCCGTCCCTCGACATCCGCATAGCGATAGATCTTGCTCAACTGCAGTTCCTTGATTTTATTCCGGTTAAAAGCAATGTTGAAGTCCGTGGTCCATTGGAAATCGGATTTATCGAAATTAACGGTCGACAAAACGAATTCGAGCCCCTTGTTTTCCAGCTTACCCGAGTTCCTCGGCATGTAAGTGTAGCCGCTGGTATTCGGCAATGGTACATTCAGCAGCAGGTCATTCGTCTTTTTGAGGTAGGCGTCAGCTGTAAAAGTGACGCGCCCTTGCAGCATGCTCAGGTCGATACCAATGTTCGTTTGTGTGGTCGTTTCCCATCTCAGGTCGGGGTTGGGCGCGTAGGTAGGCGGCGTCACGGCTGGTCCGGAGGGTGGAACTGTCGGCGTTCGTCGCGTGTAGGTGTTCAGCCCGTAGGAGGCGTAATTCGCCAAACCTTCCTGGTTACCGTTCTGGCCCCATCCCCCGCGCAATTTCAGGTCACTGATGAACTTCATATCTTCCATAAACGGCTCGGCAGAAATGCGCCATCCGGCAGACACCGAGGGGAAAAAGCCCCATTGGTTCCCTTTTGCCAGCTTTGATGAACCGTCGGCCCTGAAATTGGCCGTGATCAGATACTTACTGTCGAAGTTGTACATCAGCCGTCCCAGGTAAGAATTCAGGAACCATTCCGATTGCTCGGTATAGGCGTCGGTGATTTCATTGGCCGCATTGATCGTTTTCACGACGCCGTCGGAAGGAAAATCACGTCCTGCGATGTAAGAGTTATTCCAGTTGTTTTTCTGGACCGTCGTACCGGCAAGGACCGAAAATTCGTGCTTTTCGACCTTCTTTTCATAGTTGAGCGTATTCTCCCAAAGATAGGTGAACGAGTTGCTCCGGGTGGCGTTCCCAAGCCCATGAGTGCTTCCGTTACTGCCCCAGCCTTCCGTGGTCCGGTAAGGGTCCAGATAATAGTCGTTGGAATGGTTCATGTAGTCGATCCCGAAATTGGAGCGTGCCACCAGGCCTTTCGCCAATGTCAGATCACCGGCCACGTTACCGAAAATCCGGTTATCCTTCGCTGCCTGCGTAGGCCCGTACATGGCGGCCAGTGGGTTATCCCAGCCGGCTTTGAGTGGGTTGGTCGTAAAGATAGTGCCTCTTACCGAGTCCTGCGCATACACGCCCATGATGGGAGGAGCACCCAATGCACCCAGAACCACCGCATTACGGCCCGCATTATTGTTATCCTTCACATCCCTGATCCTCGCATTGGCATAGCTGACATTGGTCGTCAGCTTGAACCAGCTTTTGATCTGATTGTCGAGGTTCATACGAAAAGAATACCGCTTGTAGCTTGCAGGCTTGATGATCCCGTCGTCCTTCGAAATGGCTCCGGACACAAAGTACCTGTTCTTGTCGGTGCCGCCGGAGAACGAAAGCTGGTAATTCTGGTTATGTCCTGTCGTAAAAACCTCCTTGTTCCAATCGGTAGTTTGGCTGCCCACCGTCACATTGTTGCCCATTTCATTCATCAGGTCGGCATACTGCTGCGGATTGAGCACATTGATCTTTTTGGCTATATTGGAAAATCCGTAATAGGCCCCGAAGCTTACCTGAGACTGATTGGCCTTTCCCCTTTTAGTCGTCACGATCACCACCCCGTTGGAGGCTCTTGCCCCGTAAATGGCTGCGGACGAAGCATCCTTCAATACCTGGATGCTTTCGATATCGTTCACGTTCAGATCCCGCGTATCCATGGTCGGAACGCCATCGATGACGTACAGCGGCTCGTTACCCGCCTGCACCGACGTGGCGCCGCGCACCCGGATGGACAATGCACTTCCGGGCTTTCCCGATGGCTGCGTTACCTGCACACCCGCGGCCTTTCCCTGTAATGCCTGGGCTGCCTGCAAAATAGGCCGCTCTTCGATATCTTTCGTATCCACCGAAGCGATCGACGTCGTGACATCGCCGCGCTTCTGAGTACCATAACCGATCACCACAACCTCGTCCAGATTTCTCAGGTCCGCGGTAAGCGTGACATCGATCTGTGTCTGGCTCCCCACCGTAATCTCCTGGGTGCCGTAACCGATAAATGAAACGACCAGCACAGCCTGTCCGTTGGGCACCCCGATCGAATAGTTCCCGTCCACATCCGTTACAGTTCCCGATTGCGTCCCCTTCACCAGAACACTCGCACCGGGCAGTGTCTGCTGCTGCTGATCCCTGATCACACCTTTCACGACAATATCCTGGCCGTGGGCCAAACCGATTACCGCGAAAATCATGGCAATGAACATCGTAACTCTCTTTCCCATAATTTGTTAATGAATTGTTGGTAATTTATTTGATAATTTCTAGGACAATTCCATGCAGCAAATTTAGGTATACTTTGGTAAAGTCAATGCAAAGATTTTTTCATAAAATGCTGTAAAATAGACACTTACGAACATATTGATACGGTTTAACCCCGCAACTGAAACGACCCGATTTGCCTGATTTACAAGCGATGAGAAGCACTTTTGCCGGAAACGAGATCGTGAAGCTGATACGCCTGCAAACCGGCAGGTTTTTACACAAAAAATTTGCCAGAAGCCGGCATCAGACCCCAAAATGGAAGCGGATGATGAAAAAATTTACGAGGGCGGTCAGGCGGGTTCCAGGGAATGGTCGAGGACCAACAAGCTCCACCCCTCGCCCGATTTGGATGCGGCGATCTCCTTGCGCCGGTCATGCATGACTTTTTTGATCCTGCTCGCATAGGCCCAGCAGGTGCTTTGCCGGATGGAAAGGATCTCGGACAACTTGTGGGAAGAAATTTTGCCTTTGGTCGTGTATATCAAAAAGACCATGTAAAATGCCTTATTGATCGGAATTCTCGTATTCTGGAACACAGTGTGTGATATAACGGATTCGTCGTAGTCACACTTCGCACACCTCCTGCTGTATGGGGTATGTCCATGAAAATAATGATCGTGCGAGCATTTCCGGCATTCGTAATGGTCCTTTTCCGTGTCATTACCCCATTTCATTCCCGCCAGGAACCTGAAACAGCTCTCATTGTCGGGATATATTTTACTGAATTCCTCAAAATTCACTTCCGTAGACATCACCCTTGCCTGGGTCACTTTCGCCACATCGGTATGTAACGCCTCATTATCCTTTTCCAGCAGCAGGTTCATTTGGAGGATCTCTTCTTTCTGTTTCTGCAACAATGCATTGACCTGGGTCAATTCCTGATTTTGCGCCTCGATAATCTCCGACTTTTCGAGCACTTCCCTGGTACGCTCCTGCACCTGCGATTCAAGCCGTACCGTCAGCGAATCTTTCAGCTTCTCATTCAATTGCATCTGATGAATGATCTGCCTTTGCGCCTTATCCTTCTTCTTTTTCAACACCCGTACCTTATCGCCGATCGCGAACGACAGGAAGATCATCTCGATCACAAAACAGATGCTCAGACTGTAATAAGTAACGACACCGAAGTTCAGTCCTTCGACATGCAGCATCAGTAACAATTTGTGTATGAACCCGATAGAAAGGAAAGTATATCCCAGAACGAAGAACCGGGCCGGGTGATACCCCTGCTTGTAAATGTAGACCCCGGTGTAAAAGGCCACCGCGAGCGGTACCAGCTCCACGAATTTGTAACTGAACCAGTTGGTGTCGAAAATAAAGCAGACGGCAAAGAAAAGCGTCCGCAATATCATGACCAGAATGATAAAACGATCCAGCCTCGGGGCTTTTTTATGGGTATAAAGCAGCGTTCTGGTAAACTGCAATGCAAAGACTGATCCCGTACAAGGCAATGCCGTAAGCGTACTGATTCCAATCGGGTGCATCCGGCCAGAGATACTGATAAGCGACACCGTCGATACACATCTCGAAAAGACCTACGCAAAGGTTGTAAAGGACATAATACAGGTACTGCACCTGCCGCACGGCCAGGTACATCATCAGGTTATAGAAACTGAAAACGAGTACCATCCCATAGAATATCCCGAAGATGAAGTATTCGTCCAGCGCATACTGAATAAAGCGATTGACGGACCTCAAAACGATGATGGCATCCGCCGTCTGGTGAGATTTTACCCGAAAGTAATAAGTCCCGTCGAACGCTGCATGGTTGGGAATGTTGAGTTCGAAGTTCTTGTGGGCATACTCCCTGTTTTTAAACGGCAGCTGGTCTCCCATTTGCCGCGCGCTGTAATTTCCATGTTCATCCGGCAGGAATGCTGTAATGTCGTCGATGGTTTGGTCGAAAAATTCCAGTATCCAGTTTTTGCCGCTTTCCGGGTTATGGTGGATCCTGATCCTGAACCAGTAAGTGGAGTTCAGGTTGTAGTTTTGTGGCGTGTTCGTCTGACCGGTCACGAAACGTTTATTCAACGCCGGGGATAATACCTGCTCCAACGTATAAGTTCCTTCCTTGTCTTCAAGGTATTGGATTTCCCGCCCGGCAAAAATGTGCTGGTCCGCCGTATCCGTTATTTTAACGCCGGATTGGGAAAATACCTGTCCCCACGTGCACACGATCAACGATAGGGCTAATCCGATAATTTTCAGGTATTTCCACGGAGCGAAAATGAATATTTTGAAGGTCATAGTGTCGCTATTTATCCTGGCTAAGGTCGCGCACAGCGGGAATGATAATTTGTCCGATCTCTTTCCAGCTGATGCTGTGGCTGCCATTGACGTCGGTCGGATTATGGTGTAGGGTAAGTACCAGCAGGTCCAGATCGGGCACGATGTACAACATCTGCCCCCCGTAACCAGAGGCATAGATGACCGGCAGCACCTGCTCTCCAACCGGAAATCCGCCGCGCCACCATTGATACCCGTAGCCCGCATCGCCCCCGGATGCATTGATAGGGAGATTGAATGCTGTGCTTTCCTTTATCCATGATGAAGAAACGACCTGTTTCCCCCGCCATTGTCCTCCGTCCAGCACCAATTGGCCTATTTTGAGTAAATCCCGCGGTTTCAGGAATAATCCGCCGCCGGTATGCACCTGCCCACCTCCCGACGACCAGGAAAACTTTTGGATGCCAAGGTCGGCAAACAGGGTTTGTTGCGCATACTGGTCAGCCGGTTTGCCGGTAGCTTTCAGCAGAACCCCGCCGAGCAGTACCGAAATGCCGCTATTGTATTCGAATCGCTCGCCCGGCCTGTCCGTGGGATCCGTTTTTTTGGATAATACATATTGATACATATCCTTACTTCCATTCATGCCGACCGCATCATTGCGCGGATCGCTGTAAGGGATGTCTTCCGTCCAATCCAGGGCAGCGGACATGGTCAGGGCATGGCGCAAGGTAGGAGACGCAGCGGCTTGGCTGGAATCCGCATAGGCAGGAAAGAAGCTCCGCAATGGCACATCCAGGTCTTTGATCAAACCTTGATCGTGGGCAATGCCTATGAGAAGCGAGGTTACACTTTTGGTGACCGACTGGACACTGTGAATCCTGTCCCGGCCACCCAGGTAAAAGTATTCTTCGAGTACTAACCGGCCATTCCGCGCGACCAGCAGCGCGTCCAATCCGTGGTATTGACCACGCAGGATCTGCTGGAACAACTCCTGCATGCGTTTCGGCCCGGGGCTGTTCTCACTCAGGTCCCCCACTTCCCAGCCATCGCCGAGGGAATCCGGGGGCGTGTATTGCCAGGTCAGCAATGCCTGCTTGTGTGAATCGATTCGCGCCGGTCGTTGCGATGACCATCGTTCTGCTTTCTCAAAACGCAATGTATCCGCTTTCTGACCGGGCACCCGTAACACCCCGTTGATCACTGTTCTATCCGCTGATATCCGTCCGTCAAATGTAGCACCGGCTCCAAGATCCAGTTTGATTGCAGAGTCTTTTACCTCAATCCCCGGAAGATCCGCCGCGATCATCACCTCGGCCAGCTCAAATCGTCCGCTCCACTTTCCAGTGAACAGATCATGCCGCAGTTCAAAATCAAAGGCACTTTTGAGATTGGGAACGGATTCAAATTCGGTGTGCCAGATACCCACCAGCTGCCGGTCTCCGGATGAGCAGGCCGTTCCGATTAGCAGCCACACCAGGGCCGCCAGGCATTTTTTTACCAGGTTACCAGGAATGGCCATTTAATTCTCCCATTTTTTCATTCTGGTAAATTAACACAATCCGATGAGAATAGCGCGGAGGTATGCGCTGGTTGCGTAACCGCGGGCACGGGGCATTGACATTTATTCCAGGACCTTTCCGGTTTCGATGGTTTGCGCCTTTTCCAATGTTTCTATCGTGCCAATGTCGATCCAGTAACTGTTGCCCAGCGGCACGGCGATCGTTTTACACTGGGCGCTCAGTGCAGATTGAATGAGCTGCCAGCCCTCCATAGGCTGATCCTCGGGAAGTAGTCTGAATACTTTTTTATTAAAAATATAAATCCCTGTATTGATTCGCAGTTCATAGGAGGGCTTTTCATAGAACCGCTGTACCTGCCCATCCAGGGTAATGTCCAGTACACCGTAAGGAATTTCTATCCGGTTCTCGGCCGCCAGAATGGCAAGATCGGCCGATTGCGAAAAGAATGACGAAAGGAGCGAGCTGACGTCGAAGTCCGAAAAAACATCGCCGTTGATGATCAGGAAGGAGTCATACGGCCAATCTTTTTTGAGCGTAATGGCCCCGATACTGCCCATTGGGGCCGTTTCATGAACATACTGAATCGAGAGCCCCTTGTCGTCACCCCTGCCCAGGTAGCCCGTGATCTGCTCCGCCAGATGCCCCACCGACACATGAAGCTCTCTCAGGCCGAAGCTGCCCAGGTGATCCGCGATGTGACGGATAATTGGCTTCCCGGCAACCTCCATTAACGATTTGTGTTTGCTTTTTGTGAATTGCTGCAAACGTGTTCCCTTCCCTCCGGCCATGATTACTACGTTGACAGGCCATGCATTTGGGCTGATTAGATCATCATTCATACCTATTGAGTCGTTTAACGGGTCCTATTGAGTTAAAAAGAGCGCAATCGTTTCACAAACCCGCTTCAACTGGCGGGAGGTAATGGAAGTGGAACAGGGCAGCATGATACCCGCTTCCGATATTTTTACGGTGTTGTTGTGTCGGGTTATGAAATGGTGGTTTTGGTACGCGGGAAGTTCGTGGACCGGCTTCCACAAAGGCCTGCTCTCAATCTTCCTTTCGGCCAGAAAAGCAACCAGTTCTCTGCTCCCCGGTACAAGCAGCGCCGGATGCCAGCAGTTCGAAGTAGTATGGTCCGTGATTTTCTGAAATCCGGTCCCGATTTCAGGCAGGTGGGCCCGGTAATAAGCGGCGATATTTTTCTTTGCGTCGATGAATCCGTCCAGCAATTCCATTTGCGCCGCACCGATGGCCGCAAGTGGATTAACCAGCCTGTAATTATAACCGACAAGGTCATGCAAATACTCCACCGGGTGACTTTTGGCCTGGGTGATCAAATGCCTTGCTTTCCGTGCGGCTGCCTCGTTGCTGGTCAGGATCGCGCCGCCGCCTCCGGTCGTAATGATCTTGTTACTGTTGAAGCTCAATGTGCCCGCGAAGCCAAATGTGCCCGAATGCCTGCCCGACTGGAAAGAGCCCAATGAACACGCGGCGTCTTCGATGATCCTGATCCCATATTCCTCTCCGATCTGCATTAATTCCTGCATATCGCACATGTTACCGAGCAGGTGTACGGTGACGAGTGCTTTAATCTGCCGGTTGTTTTGCTTCAGGTAACAGCGTCCGCCGGAGCTGTGACAACTGCCGCGGAGGAAGTCCCTGAGCAATGCCAGGTCCATTACCCAGGTGTCGGGATCAATGTCCATGAGAATGGGGTCCGCGCCGGTATGTTTAACAGCATTGGCCGTCGCAACGAATGTCAGGTCCGGAACGATCACAAGGTCACCCGGCCCGACATCGGCGAGCAGCAATGCGATCTGCAGCGCCGTTGTCCCGCTGCTGATCCCCACCGCATGGGCTGCGCCTGTGAATTCGGCCAGTTGCTTTTCAAACAGGTTCAGGTATTTTCCGCCCGACAACCAGTTGCTGTCGATGGCATCGGCGATGTACTGTTTTTCATTACCCGGCAAATTGGGCTCGCAAAGCGGTATGTAACCATTGTCCTCCGCGTCAGATGTTCCCATACTTTTTTCCATAGGGTTTGCTGATGACTTTGCCTTGTACCAAAGATGCGATCTCCCGAATGCCCATCGGAACCGTTTTAGTAATCCTGAACCCCAAAACGTCCCGTATTTTATCGCAATTCACTTTGTAGTCGCGGGGATCGTTGACGACCGACTGATAGGTCACTTGCAGAGACGGGATCACCTTTTTGATTTCCTCCATCAGCATTTTCTTGGTGTAATTCTGACTGGTATCACCCACGTTGAATGCCTGGTTAGCAGTCTTTTCCCGGTCCGAGACCAGCGCTATTTTGACAGAGTTGGCCAGATCGCTTACGTGGCAATAGGGACGCCAGAAGTTTTCACCGTAAATGAGAAGGGGTTTGCTGAGTGCCGCGTCACGGGTGAACTCGTTCACGGTCAGGTCGAAACGAAGCCGGGGTGAGACGCCATAGACGGTTGAAAAGCGGAGAATGATCCTGGTAATGTCCGGATCATCGAACGAAAGGAGATATTGTTCGAAATTCACTTTCGTCTCCGAGTAGAGGGAGATGGGGTTTAATGCACCCTTTTCATCCAGCAATGTATCGGCATCAGCCATTTTTCCATAGTTGCTGCACGTAGAAGCAAATACGAACTTACTGACGCCGGCTGCCTTGCAAAGCTGGTACAATTGAACGGAGGCATCCCAGTTCACTTTTAACGCCTTTTGCGGATATTTCCGGCAAGGCGGCTCCCCCACTACCGCAGCCAGGTGACAAACGTAGTCGATGCCGGCGAGGGCAGCCTGAACGTCCTGCTTACGAAGCAGGTCCCCTTTGATGAACTGGAAACGGGGATGTCCCCAAAACCCAAGCAATGCATCCCCTCCGAAAGAAAGGTTGTCAAACGCGGTAACATGGAAACCTTCCTGCAACAGATTTCTGACCAGTTCGGAGCCAATGTATCCCGCGCCGCCGGTTACCAGCACTTTCTTTTCGTAGTAATTATTCATAAGCATAAACTTTTAAAAAGGAATCGATCAGTTTATCTACGATGATGTCGGGCGACCATTCATCAATTATCTTCTTCCCATTGACACCCCATTCGGTGAATTTTTCTGTATGCTCCATCAGGAATTTTAGTTTCCGGGTAAGATCGGCCTCGTCGAACGGATTGAATTGAAAGCCGTTGTGACCATCGACCACCAGGTCGGGAGCGCTGCCGCAACGCTCCGAAACCAGAACAGGCATTTGATAAACCATGGCTTCGTTCGTCACAAACCCAAATGGCTCGAAAGTGCTGGGAAGCACCGCCACGTCGGCCAACGTGTACCGTATCGGGACTTCATACCATTCACACGGTTCCAGAAAGGCGACACGCTGCCCGACGTCCTCGTTCGCGATCGCCAGCAGCTTCTCTTTCTCTTCTCCCTCCCCGCTGAGGATCAGGCCCCATTCATGGCCATTCGCAGACTGCTTCCGGGCACCATAAAAAGCCCTGATCAGCCTGTCCAGGTTTTTCCGCTCTACGAAGCGGCCGGCGTACAAAAAGTTGTACCGCTGTAATCCCAGCTCTGCCTTCCGCTGTTCGCGCAGCGGAAACTCCCGGGTGTAGATAGCGGAAAGCGCATCGTTATCCACGCCTACGTTTTTGGTAGTGAGGATCCTGAAAGGCTTTACTTTTAGTTTAAGCGCATAGTCGGCCGCCTTGCTGCCGAGACAAGCGAGTCCATCGCATTGCCGGAGAAAGAACATTTTCATGTACTCTTTCCACCAGATCCTCCGGCGGCTGATCTCATTACTTTCGAAGTCAAGTACGATGCGTATGTTCCTGAGCTTGCAATAGGCAAGCACTACCCAGTAGGAAGGGTCATAATAGCCATTCAGGTAGAGAATGTCGGGCTGATACTGCATAATCTGCGACAAAAGACTCCTCGTTTTTTCGCGTGTGCCTATGTCTTCGATCGCCTTGGCGGGGAACAGCACCTTATGCGGATAGGTATGCACGGTCAGGTCTGCCTTCAGCGCCAGGCGGCTGCGCTCGCTGTATGCGAGCTGCAGGACGTAAAATTGTATCTGCTGCTTTTGCAATTTTTGATGCAGACCAACAAAAATCCTTGCTTTGTAATGCGACCAGAGAATATTGTGGATTGCAAGAATCTTCATGAGTTGTCAGTTAGTCCCGGTATGATCTCAATCCAGCCATTAGCACATTGACGCTCCTTAAAATAGAAATTTAATCTATTTAATTTTAAATATCATTATTAAGTGGAGCGGTTACTTTCATTTTCACCTCTTCCCCGCCATTAGAAATCTCCGTTTGGATTGATCTGAATGGATTTAATAATATCGCATGATTTTCGGGCAAATCAGAAAGCCAACCTTTGATCTTTCAGGCAGGCCGGATTTTTGCCTGCCATTGCCCGGAGAAAAAAAATGCGAGGACAATGACAGAACGAGGATCACTATACATCGGAACGAGCGGTCTGGTTTTACCTTACAGGAACAGGCAAGCCTATCCGCCGGACCTGGAAGGACAAAGCCGGATCGCTGTGTACGGTACTCTTTTTAATTCCATAGAAATCAATTCCATCTTTTATAAGCTGCCGCGGGCAGCTACCGTCAGCCAATGGGCCGGCTCCGTCGACAGCGATTTCCGGTTTACATTCAAACTTTGGAAACAGATCACCCACAGCCCATCGCTCCGTTTCGAGGAGGCCGACGTCCGGCAATACTTCCAGGTCATTGCGGGTGCAGGGCAAAAAGCGGGCTGCATCCTGGTTCAGTTTCCGGCGTCGGTAAAGCCTCATCTGTTCGACAGGGTTGAATCACTGCTATCGGTTCTGCATGTGTATAACAACGACAAATGGCCGGTTGCCGTGGAATTCCGGGCGACGGCCTGGTATTCGGAACGGACCTATGCATTGTTGAATGCGTACGGAGCGGCGATGGTCTATCACGACAAGTCAGGCAGTGTGTCACCTCAGCCCGATCTCGACGCCGGCCATATCTATCTTCGTTTTCATGGCCCCGATGGAAACTATAAAGGGAGCTATGACCCGGGGCTGCTGTATGAGTATGCGGGTTATGTTTCCGGGTGGCTCGATGCGGGGAAAGCAGTTTATGTTTATTTCAATAATACAATGGGCGCAGCGCTCGACAATTTGCGCACCCTAAAAAAGTTTGTGGATGAAAACCTGAGCGATGCGGACTGATATGGGGGCTTGTTCTGGAAAGTTATCCCCAATTCCCCAAAAATCACACCACAATGATCCAAAATCACCTCGGGAACAGATTTTGCAGCGAAGCTCATATTTTTTGTTTCGAGACTTCATATTAATACTGAATGGCCACTACGCCCATCACGCACGATGTTATATGGGAGCACCTCAGTGAAGGTGTGCTGCTGCTTGACCCCACAGGCAAAATCCTGTCCTGCAATGCGGCCGCCAGCGCCGTTACCGGCTATCGGGAGGACGAAATCAGGAATGAACCTTTTCACAAACTCGGCAACGATGATCTGGATGTAATCAAATACCAGTACGAGCTCGACCAGGCCCTTCAGAACAAGAAACTGGTGGTGGAAGGATGGAAAATGACGAAGGATGGCAACAGATATTGGTCGGAAACATCCTACGCGCCTGTTTTCGACGCCAACGGACATTCGGGCTTCTGTGTCGTCCTGCGCGACGTTTCAGAGCGAAAACAGGTCGAAACGGATCTGCTCAAAAGCGAGGAGCGGTACCGCCTGCTGGTCGAAGCCGTCAGGGACTACTCCATCATCATGATCGATCCGGAGGGCCATATTGTAACATGGAATGATGGTGGCGGATTGATTCAGGGTTATACCGAAAGTGAAGTTCTGGGAAGGCATTTCTCGATATTTTATACTACCGGCGATCTCTTTGATAAAAAGCCGGAGCGGGAACTGGAAATTGCCCGGCAGACCGGTGCCTACCGGGAAGAAGGCTGGCGGGTCAAAAAAGGCGGATCGCTGTTTTGGGCGAGCGTGGTGCTGACTGCCCTGTTCAACGACCAGAACAAGTTCATCGGCTACTCCCAGGTGACCAGGGATCTGACCGACCGGCTGCAAAGTGAAGACTCCCTGCGGCAAAGCGAAGCCCGGTACCGTTCGCTGGTCGAGCAGGTGGGTGATTATGGCATTTTCATGCTGGATACCAAGGGAAGGATCATCAGCTGGAATGAGGGAGCCAGACGGATCAAGGGCTATAATGCGGAAGACGTGATCGGCAAATACTTCTCGATTTTCTATCCCCAGGAAGACATTGTGGACGGCAAGCCGCCCCGGGAGCTGCGCATCGCGCGCACGACGGGAAAATACGAGGAAGAAGGCTGGCGGCTGAGAAAGGATGGCAGCCGCTTCTGGGCCAATATCGTCATCACGGCGGTTTACGATACGGAACATCGGCTGACGGGATTCTCAAAAGTCACACGGGACCTCACCGAGCGGAAATTGGCGGAGCAAAGTCTTCAGGAAAGCTCAAATAAGTATCGGCAGCTGGTAGAGGAGCTTTGGGCGACCAACAGGCAATTGTCGGCTGCCAACCGCGAACTCGAACAATTCACTGCCATCGTTTCCCACGACCTGAAAGAGCCTGTAAGGACTGTCAAGAGCTTTTTACACCTCATCAATCAACACATTAACCAAAAAAAATACGAACTGCTCGATAAAAGTGTCGGCAAAAGCATTCAGGGTGCCCAGCGAATGCAGGACCTGATCGATAACCTGCTGCATTATTCACAAATCAGCAAATCAGATCTGAACCGCGAACGGCTCGACCTGAAAGATGTCGTAGTGGAAGCACAACAAAACCTGGAAGAGGCGATCCGGAAAAGTGAAGCGAAAGTAAGTATGGATATCCGTTCCCACGATCTGTTCGGCGACCGGGTACAGTTGGTACAGCTGTTTCAGAACCTTTTGAGCAATGCCCTGAAATTCACGGATGGGAAGGCGCCGCAGGTGACCGTGCGGTCGTCATCCGAGGAAGGGCTTACCACCATTGCCGTAACAGACAATGGGATCGGAATTCCGGCTGAGCACCTGGAAAAAGTGTTTGGAGTTTTCAAGCGGCTTCATTTCCCCGCCCAATATCCCGGCACCGGCGTCGGACTCGCGATATGCCGGAAGGTCGTCGAGCGCCACAACGGAAAAATCTGGGCAGAATCGCAACCAGGACAGGGTGCCAGCTTTTATATTACATTACCCGAGAATAAACCTGCCACAATATAACCGTTACAACCATGATTAAACTGGCCGTAGTTGAAAATGATGATGACGAGCGCTTCTTTATGATCGAAGCTTTTGAAGCCTTTGGTAATTTCGAAATCGTGGGCCAATTCGCGAATGGTGATCAGCTGATGCAATGGCTGGACCATGGACCGGCACAGCTGCCGCAACTGATTATCACTGATCTGAACATGCCCGGAAAAAACGGGTACGACGTCATATCAGAAGTAAAGGATAGGTACCCGGACATTTGGGTTATAGCGACCTCGACGTCGTCCATTCCGGCGACACGGGATAAATGCCGCAGCCTGGGCGCTCGGGAATTCATGGTCAAACCCGATGTATTCATCGCATATGACCGTTACGTGGACCGGGTCTACGAACTGGTAGGGCCCGAACTGGCTGAAAATTAAACGAAACAATTCATCTGTAACATTAGTCCTGTTCCTGCGCTGCCGAGCATCGCAGGAACTTTTCGTTTGGTCCGACCAGGTTCAAACCGGCGATTATAAAAAACCCGCAAAAAAAAACGGAAGACACTAAGGGGGTATTTTCTAAAAGTTGTCTTCTTATTTAGTTGACCGATTCAAAGAATAAATTGTCCGATTCCATATGAATGACGATCCATTACCACAGACATCCGTGAGCGGCGACGAAGGAGTTCCGCTGCGGAACTTCGGATCGAACATCCCGGTAACGAACGGACCGCCGGACTCGGAATGGGTGATCCGGAACGGTTTCGACCGGAGCGCCAGGTATGGTTTTGAGCTGTTGTTCAAACGTTATCACAAAGTATTGTGCAGCCACGCCGCACGGTTCGTATACTCCGAAGCGGTAGCCCAGGACATCGTGAGCGAGGTTTTTTGCAAGCTATGGAAATCGAAAGCATACGAGGGCATTAACACCTCCTACCGTTTTTACCTTTTCCGGTCGGTCAGGAATGAGGCTTACAACTACATCCGACTCGAATTTCAGCCGATGGAACAGCTGGAAGCTGCCGAGTACCAGGTGTCGGGAAATGGAAATTTGCCCGATATGATCGCACAATACGAGGAAGTGTTGCAACGCGTCGAAAGGATTGTTCACAGCCTGCCCCCGCAATGCCGTAAAATCTTCCTGATGAGCCGCTTTGAGGGCAAGAAGTACCAGGAAATCGCAGATGAGCTCGGTATTTCGATCAAAACAGTTGAGGTGCACATCAGCCGCGCGCTGATATCGATGCGTCAGGGTTTAAAAGAACATTGGATTTAATATGGAACCAACGATCAGTAAAGAGGTCATATTCGATCATTTTGCGAACAAAACTTCTCCATTGCAGCGCACAGCGATCGAGAACTGGCTGACCGACACGGACAATGAAGAGCTTTATTACCAATGGCTGGAAGAATGGGAACGCGGTCATCTGCAATACAATGCGCAAAGCGAAGCAGAGCTCACACGTTTTTTTTCGATCGTCGACAACTATGAAATATCCGGGCCTCAGCGTGAGGAACACATGGGTAATCGCTTCGGGAACTGGATCAGAAAGCACGCCGGGAAAGTCGCTGCCGTCATCGCCTTAGCAGCCGGACTTGCCTGGTACAACCGGGACAGCATCCGGTACACCTCTTATCAAACGGCTTATGGAGAAATCCAGAAATTTGAATTGCCTGATGGCAGCAGTGTGAAGCTCAATGCAAACTCCCTGCTGAAAATCCCGCGGTGGAGCTTTGGCAGAACCGAGCGTAATGTCTTTCTGAAAGGCGACGCCAGTTTCAATGTAAGGCATCTTAAAAACCACCAGAAGTTCATTATCAGCACTCCGGAGCACTTTACCGTGGAAGTTTTGGGTACCGAATTTACGATGTCGGCCAGGCAGTTTGGTTCGAAAGTGGTGTTGACCAATGGTAAAGTGAAACTCACCTATGAGGCGAACTCAGATGCCAGGGAGCTCATCATGAAGCCCGGGGATGTCGTCAAACTCAAAAAAGACAAGCCCATGGAGGTCACGCGTACCGAAGCGCCCGAAAGCTACTCCGAATGGGAGAACAAAAGGTTTGTTTTCGATGAAACCACTTTGGAAGAAATGGCTTACCAGCTGCACGAAACCTATGGTCTGGAAGTCACTTTCAGCAACCAGGCCATCGCCGGCAGGCGACTGATGGGCTCTTTCAAAGGGACTACCATAGATGAATTCCTCCAATCCGTGGCAGAAGTCCTCGATCTTTCCGTAAGCCGTGAAAGCAACAAGGTAGTGTTCAGCGACCGCTGAAAATTGAAATAACGGGTCAATTACCCGAAGGCGTTCCGGACTCCTTCGACGAGTTCCCGTATTGTCCGATCCTTTGTAAACACAACCCTACTATGTCCAGAAGTTTACACCTCATTTGCCTTTGGGGATTTATCCTCGTTCTCCATCTGCTTTTCTCCTGTCCGCTGGCTGCGCAGGTATTGGCCATGCATCAGCTGCCGGTACAGAACGACGGCCCGGCAGCCCGGCCGTCCCAGCCATTGCTCCTCAGGGACGCCTTGAAAGAACTGAAAAATCATTTCCAGGTCGACATTCTTTTCGATTCCCAGGCTACCAATGGCATGCAGGTCCTCAACTTTCGCATCAATAAACAATGGAAACTTGAAAAGAACCTGGATCAGATACTAACGCCGCTGGGTTTGACCTATAAGAAAGTCAACAAGAGCTCATACCTGATCATCGATAAGAATTCCGGCTCAAATCCGGCCAGGCCCGTGTCCAGTACTGCTTCCACCGACAACCCGCCCGCAGCGCACACCGCCCTGGCAGGGCAGGTCGCCCGCGAATGGACCAATGGCCCCCAGGCCAGAACGGACGTAACCATCTCAGGCAAGGTAACCGACGACTCCGGCGAACCCTTGCCCGGTGTCAGCATTATGGTGAAAGGCACGCAGCAGGGCACCTCCACCGATGTCGCGGGGGAATACAAACTGGTGGTCGGCGACCTGCCGGTTGCCCTGGTATTTTCCTTCGTCGGTTATATGCCCAAGGAAATCCAGGTCACCAGTTCATCGCACCAGTCCATTGCCCTGGCCACGGATACCAAATCACTTGAAGAGGTAGTAGTAGTAGGATATGGCACCGTGAAAAAAAGTGACCTGACCGGTTCGGTTTCCAAAGTGAGTGAAGACAATATCAAAGCCACCCCTATCGTGTCACTCGACCGTGCCATGCAGGGAAGGGCCGCCGGGGTACAGGTGATCACCAACTCGGCCAAGCCCGGCGGCAGCGCGACCATCCGGATCCGTGGCTCGGGATCGGTCAACGCCAGCAACGATCCGCTTTACGTAGTGGACGGCTTCCCAACCGATAACCTCAACTCCATCAATCCCAGCGACATTGAATCCATTGAAATCCTGAAAGACGCATCGGCGACGGCCATCTACGGATCACGCGGGGCCAACGGCGTGGTACTTGTGAGCACCAAAAGAGGGGCAGCAGGGAAAACGGTCGTGACTTACGAGGGCTACTATGGCGCGCAGTCGGTGCGGAGGACTATTCCGCTGCTCAACGGACAGCAGTTTGCGGAGTTTGTGAATGAGGCCCAGGTCAATAACGGCGGCGCGCCTCATTTCGACGGCTCTTCCGCCGACCGGCCGCTGCCGGCGGAAATCGGCAAAGGCACCGACTGGCAGGAAGCCATTTTACAAAAAGCACCGATCCAGAACCACCAGCTGGGTATTTCGGGAGGATCTGAAAAGTCCAGATATGCGATTTCGTTTGGTTATTATGGTCAGGACGGCATTATCAAAAACTCTGATTTCAAACGTTACACGCTGCGTTCGAACATAGATTCCGAAATATCGCCGCGCATCAAGGTCGGCCTCACATTTCAGGGAGCTTATACCCAAAGCAATGACGCCCAGACCGAGCCTACGGGAAACCTTTCATATACCGGTGTGATCAGCGCGGCGCTTAATTATTCGCCTACTTTCAAAAAGTACAACAACGACGGCAGCTATTACAAAAACCAGGGCCAGCTGAATGGCCTCGGTGCCGATAATCCGCTTGCACTGGTGTACGAGTTTACCAATAAAAACGCATTGATCAGGCTCCTTGCGAACTCCTATGTAGACATAAAGATCGCGGAAGGACTGAACCTGAGAAGCAGCCTGGGGGCCGACCTGCAAAGCTCCCGGCTCAACTATTATGTGACCAGGAATGCGATCGTCGGTGCGAGTGTACAGGGAAGCGCATCGGTGAACACTACACAGCGGATCAACTGGCTCAATGAGAACACATTGAACTACACGAAGTCGATCAATCCCAAAAATTCGATCAATGCATTGGTGGGTTACACGATCCAGGAGATCAAAGGAGAGAATGCCGTCGCCAGAGCCAATACGTTTTCAGACGATTTTGCGGAATACAACAACCTGGGGGCCGGCTCCACACTCATCGCCCCTACTTCGACGGCCAATCAATGGGCCTTGATCTCCTATCTGGCTCGCATCAATTATGGTTACGACGACCGCTTCCTGCTGACGTTCACCGGGCGCAGGGACGGTTCCTCCCGATTCGGACCGAACCGCAAATTCGGCTTTTTCCCCTCGGGTGCGCTGGCCTGGAAGCTGCATAACGAGAAATGGATGGCGAATATGCCCGCCGTCTCCGAAGCCAAGCTCCGCACGAGCTACGGGTTGTCGGGCAATCAGGAAATCGGGAATTACAGGTACCTGGCCAACATCAGCGCCACGCCCTACGTCGTCGGAGGCGTGCTCAACACGGGCTCCGCCACGGGCGGCATTGCCAATCCCGACCTGAGATGGGAGCGCAACGCACAATTCGATATCGGCCTCGACCTGGGATTGTTCCGTAACCGCATTAACATTTCAGCCGATTATTATTACAAAAAGACTTCCGATCTGCTCTTCGACGTGGGTGTGCCGACATCCTCAGGGTTTACCACCACCCTCAAAAACATTGGAAGCGTACAAAACCAGGGCGTCGAGCTGTCCGTCAATACCATTAACATCGACAGAGCCGGTTTCAGATGGAATTCCGAGTTCAACATCACCTTCAACCGAAACAAGATCCTGACCCTCGACGGTCGCCGTGAGTTCAGGACCGGGTCTGATGCTACCATTTCCAATACCTCCCAGAACCCCATTTTGCTCCGGGTAGGCAGTGAGCTCGGCAACTATTACGGGCTCGTTATGGACGGAATATTCCAAAATAAGTCGGAAGTTGACAATTCGGCCCAGAAAACCGCCAAACCCGGCGACATCCGTTACGCCGACCGCGACGGGAACGGCGTCATCAACGACGACGACCGGGATATCCTGGGCAATGCCAATCCCGATTTCTTCGGAGGCATCAACAACACACTTACTTACAAGGGCTTTGAGCTCAATGTATTTGTCCAGGGCTCCTATGGCAACGAAATTCTGAACTACGGGTCGTTCGACCAGCTCAATTTCACGGGAGGCAACAACCAGTCGGCCCGGGTGCTCGACCGCTGGACGCCTTCCAATCCCAGCAACACCATTCCGAGAGCCAATGCGGCCGGCGGTTCGCGGCTGTTGTCCTCGCTTCATGTGGAAGACGGATCCTATCTGAGGTTCAAGAATATTTCAATAGGTTACAACCTGCCTTCCAATTGGCGGAGCAAATTCAAGGCGCAGGCTGCCAAAATTTACGTTTCGGCCCAAAACCTCTTCACAGTGACCAGCTATACCGGCTACGATCCGGAAGTGAACCGCTACGGCAGCTCGTCGTTGAGCCAGGGTATCGATTACGGCGGCTACCCGGCAGCCAAAACCCTTCTTGTAGGACTTAATCTGACTTTTTAAAAGTTCTCCCATGAAATTCAAACTCATTTACCTCCTTCCGGTAATGCTGCTGGCCTCCTGCGAGAGCAAACTGGACCTGACTCCGGTCACCAACCTGACCGACGCCACCTACTATAAAACGGCGGAAGACGCCAAGGCTGCATTGGGTGCATGCTATGCCGCCATCGGCAATCTGGATCCGTTTGCAGACCTGGTCAGCACCGACGACGGTATCCCATTCCTGACCGGAGCCGCAGACAGGCCCCAGCTCTGGCGCTACGAGATCACTTCCGCAAACTCGTTCATTGCCTTTTATGCAGGCGCATTCAGGGGTATCAACCGGTCGAACACCGTGATCAGCCGCCTTCCTTCCATTGCGATGGACGAGACACTCAAAGCACGCTATGTGGCGGAAGCACGCTTTCTGCGCGCGGTGCATTATTTCAACCTGGTGCGCTGGTACGGTGCCGTGCCGCTGGTAACAACCGAAACTTCCTCCCTCGACGGGTTGGAGGTTGAAAGGGTCCCGGCGGAGGAAATCTATAAGTTCGTCGTTGAAGAACTGGCGGCAGCGGAAAGCGGCCTGCCTGCAAAATATCCGGCCACCGACGCAGGCCGCGCCACCAAGGGAGCCGCTATGGGTATGCTGGCGAAAGTGTATATCACCATGGCCGGAACCGATCGGCAATCGAGCTACTGGAAACTGGCGGCCGACAAACTGAAACAGGTTATCGACTCCGGCATATATGATCTGTATCCCAATTTCGCCGAAGCATTCTCGCTTGCGGCAAGAGGCGGAAAAGAGAATATTTTCGAGGTGCAATACCTCACCGACGTGCGCGGCCACGGCTTGGGCAGAGGCTATGGCGTACGCAGCGCCCTCATATACCCGAGCGGAGGAAGCGGCATTGCCCGGCCGACCGAAAGTTTGTTCAAACTCTATTCTGACCAGGATGCCCGAAAGGCAGTCACTTTTCTGACGTCCTACACTTACAACGGCTCCACCGTGGAGTTGTCCGTCACCAACCCGGATTTCACCAAGGCCACCTCCTTCCAGAAACTTTGGGACAAAACCGCCAAGACCAGCGGCGGCGAGGGCACCAGTATCCCCATTCTGCGCTATGCAGATGTGCTGCTGCTGTATGCCGAAGCGCTCAATGAGACCAGCAACGGCCCAACACCGGAAGCATATGCCGCGTTGAACAAAGTAAGGACCCGGGCACGGCTCGGAGCCCTGAGCAACCTCTCCTACCAGTCATTCAAAGAAGCCGTATGGCTTGAACGGCGTCTGGAACTCACCTTTGAAAATCACCGGCGCTTCGACCTGTTACGGACCGGAAAACTCATCGAAGCGGTGAAAGCCGAAACCAGTTTTAACCGAAATCCGCAGATTCAGTCCTACCACCTGCTGTTTCCGTTCCCGCAAACCGACATGGACGCTAACCCGAAACTCCGCCAAAATGAAGGATATTGAATTCAAACAGCAATGGAGGCTGTTGGCGGCATTAGGAATAGCGGCGACTTTGCTGACCGCCACCAGTTTTTCCGGGAAGCCCGTCGCCAACATTCCCATCCGAAAGATAGCTTCCGGTAAAATCATCCACCGGTTCCACGACACCTCTCCCATCAGCCCTTCCGGCCGGTACATTGCCTTGTTCAGGATTCCTTTTGAAGACCGCTACCCTGAGCCCGGAGAGTCCGGGGAAGTGGTACTCGTCGACCTGACAACCGGTAAGGAAACCGTCGTGGACAAATCCTATGGCTGGGAAATGCAGGTGGGCGCCAACGTCCAATGGGGCGCTTCGGACCATGAACTGTTTTACAATCAGGTAGATACCAGCACCTGGAAAGGATATACCGTTCTGCATGACCCCATCCGTCGCCGGTCACGAAAATGGGAAGGTGCCACTTTCATGACCACACCCGACGGTAAAAAAACGGCGAGCCACAATATGACCAACTCCGTGTACGCCCAGTCGGGCTATGGTGTGATCCTTCCCGAGCGGTACCGGCATAAAAATGTCGGCATCGTGAGTACCGATGGTCTTTTCGTAACCGATGTCGCGAGCGGCAAAACGAGCATGATCGCTTCCATCCAACGGATCTTTGACGAAGCCAAGCCCAAAGTCGGGATCGATGACCCGGAAAAGTACGAGATATACACCTTCAAGGCGATGTGGAATGCGCAGGGTACCAGGCTGATGACCTGCCTTATTATCCGTCCGAGATCCGGCGGCCCCCGCAAAGTAGCCCTCATTACCATGAAACCCGACGGCACTGATATCAGGACTGCGGTTACCACCAGGCAATACGGCAAAGGCGGTCATCACATGGCGTGGATGCCCGACGGCCAGCATTTCTCCATGAACCTGGAAATCGACAGTACGCGTTTCGGCCTGGAACTGATCACCGCCAGATACGACGGGTCGGAACTTAAAACCGTATTCTCACCGGGTTCCGGCCACCCCAGTTTTCACCCCAAAGGATTACCGCTGATCATCACGGATGCCTATCGCCACGAAGTAAGCGTGACGAAGGACGATGGGATCGTGCCTATCCGGCTGATGAACGTCAAAACCGGCGAGGAGACCGTCATCGCCAGGGTGAAAGTCCCCGATGTGAAGGATAACTCGTTCCGGATGGATGCCCACCCCACCTGGGACCGCACCGGCAGGTACGTGATCTTCAACGGATACGACGACAACAGCAGGGGCGTCTACATCGCCGATCTTCAAAAAATCATTGACCAAACAAAACCTTGAACACTTGTCCCGGACAAGTATAAAACCAATGCTCTTATGGACAGGCGTAAATTCCTACATCTGACACTCCCTGCGACAGGCGCGGTGCTGCTGACCAATTCCCTGCTCAACCAGCAGGCCGTGGCCGAAATCAGCCGACAGTTCGGTGGCGGCACCCCCATTGAAAGCTACGATATCCTGATCAACGGCGCGGGGATGTCGGGTTACTTTGCGGCCCTGCATGCTGCCTCCCTGGGTAAAAAAGTACTCCTCGTCGAAAAAAGATCGAGCCCCGGTTATGAGTTTGCAGCCAAAAGCAGGTTATGGATCGATGATGCAGGTTTTGACAGCCTGCGCCCCGATCTGCAAGACCTCCTTTTACCCGCGCAGGAACAACAGGAGATCAAGAATACCAGGGGATCCGGCCATGGAAAAAGCCGGTTGGGAAGTGAGATCGCCCTATTCAAAGGAAGCATACGCAAAGGGATGGTACGAAACCTGCTTCTGGGCAAGGTAGACCTCCTGCTGATGACCGATACCTGCGGACTCCTGGAACATAAAGGGCAGGTAAGCGGTGCTTTGCTGGCTACGAAGCAGGGTGTGTTTTCGGTTAAATGCAAAAGTTTTATCGACGCTTCGGATCAATGGCTGTTCAGCAGAAGGCTCGCCGGGCAATCGCTCCGGATCAAGGAGGCAGGGTTTGTCATTGAAGTACATAAGGTGAACAAGCCTTCTTTCAAAGAAATAAAAACAGATCCGGCGTTTGGCCTAACCCAAAACAAACTCACGATGCACCCCGGCAAGCTGGCCGACGATCAGGCATTCCTGGCATTCGATTATCCGGCTGATACCGACCGGCCTGAGGAAGTGGAACATAAGGCCAGGCAAATAGCAACGCAACTCGGCACCAGGATCAAAACCCTCGGGAATGGTCTTGTCAATGCACAGATCGTCCAGTACGCGCTGGAAACATCATTCCGTCTGGCCGACGAGACGGCGCCTTCCACCGCATTGAAAGGCCATTATCTCCTCCATAGCCCGCCTCCCGTTTCGGCGGCGGCGATCCTGGATACCGAGAAAATGGCCCGGGAGCTGGTGGATCGAATAAAAATCCAGGCGCCGGGCCCTGCTCAGAACCTACTGCTGCCGGGCAGGAAGCTGGCCATCAAAGAAGTACAATTCGGAGATATCGACGAGCCCGGCTTCCAGGTTCCATTGCAAATGGTGAAACTGGACTGGATGGCCGCCATTACCTCTAAAATACAAACCCAGGTGGTCGTCGCGGGAGGTGGTACCGCAGGCGCACTTTCTGCGAAGGGAGCAGTCGACAAAGGCGCCGACACGATCGTTGCCGACTATTTCAACGACCTGGGAGGCACCAAGACCATGGGCGGCGTCATGGGTTACTACCATGGCGTGAAAGAGAATGTATTTTTCAAAAAGCAAAACGACGAAGCGGAAAGACTCGCGCTTGAAGCCAACATGAGTAAAAAAATCGGCAGGCAGATCTATCATCTGCAGTCGGTCGTGGACAAGGGCGGCCGGTTCCTTACCGCTTCGATCCTCTGCGGCGCTGTAAGCCGCGACAATGCCGTGAAAGGTGTGGTTGTATGCCGGTACGGCCAGCTCGAACTCGTGCTGGGGGACGTGACGATCGACGGAACGGGGGATGGTGACGTGGCTGCATTCGCAGGCGCCGGTTTTCAGATCGGCGATTCCCGGATCGGTTATACGCAAAATTACAGTCAATGGGACATTCCCGGTGCAGGCAAGCTCCCTTCCGCCACCAACCGCGACTACGACATTCTCGACAACCGGAAAATATCCGAACAGCAGCGGGGATTTTTCATTTCCCATTACGAAGCGCATTTCTATGACTTCCATCCCTTCCTCACCGTCCGGGAATCGCGCAGGATCGATGGTATATACAACATTGATCTGATCGATTGTGTCGAAAAACGGCATTTCGAAGACGTACTGGTACTTGCCAGCAGCGACTTTGACCCGCACAATGTGGCTTCGTCCGAATACAGCAAATGCGGCTTTTTGCTTCCGCATTCCAACGACATCACCGTCGAGATCCCCTACCGGTGCATTGTACCTCAGAAATTGGATGGTCTGCTGATATCCGGCCGGGGTTTCGGGCAGAGCCGCAATGCATTGCAATTCACCCGGATGACGGCTGACCTCCTGGTGCTGGGCTACATCACCGGCCAGATCGCTGCGGATGTTGCCTGGAAGAAAATCCGGCCGAGGGACTATCAGGTTGCAGCCATCCAGAAAGAATGGGCGGCACTCGGCTATCTTCCCCAGGAATATCTGACCAGAGCGCCGGGCGACAAACGAGCCGATCCGCAGGAAATCCAAAGACGTGTGAAAGAACTCGAATCGGGCGCGGCTGAATACCTTTATGAATGTAGCCGGGTGGAAAAGTCGCTGATCCTTCCCCTGATCAAAGAACGCTTTGCTAAAACCGACCGCCCGGAAGCGAAGCTGCTACTGGCAAAAATGCTCGCCTGGTTTGGGGATGGAAGTGGCAATGCCCTCATCGGCGGCGAGCTGGCCCAGCTTTTCGAGCTCGAACAGGAGGACGGCTACCCGAAGGGCTACATCGACGACTACGACAATATCCGGGGCAGGGAAAAGAACAAACTGGAAGGACTTTTCTGGAAAATCAACCAGAATATTGCATTGCTGGGCATGTCAGGAAATGGCTCCGAAAGCAAGACGGTCCGTCATATCCTCGAAAAAACCGGCTCCGGCGGCGGCATGGTGCCGAGGACCAACGACTATTTCAACGAACGCATCGATATCAAGTTCGTCCCCTTCCATAACCGCATCCTCAGCTTGTGCATGTACGCGGAGAGGCTGCCCGACGAAGCCTTCGTCTCCGGCTTTGAAAATCTCCTCAACGATCAGAACGTAGGCGGCTTTGCCACTTCCGAATATGACAAAGTACGCTGGCGGGTGCATGGCGGCTCACTGGAAATCAGCATCGCGGCGGCAATGGCCCGCTGCGGCGGCCGTAAAGGCTTTGAGCTCCTGAATACCTACCTGGAAGACCTGCATTTCAATTACAAAACTTTCGCATTGAACGAGCTTCGGGAGCTGACACGCAAAGAATGGGGATATGACCCGGACCAATGGAAGAAACATCTCGCCGGCCTCTCTTACCCACGGCCTGTGAAAGCGCTGCGGAAAAGTATCGAGATATAATTAAAATAAACGTACTTACAGTCGTATCAACCTGATTATGTGCCGGAAACATCTGCTATCGCTGCTGGTCGTACTTCTCGCCGGGCCGGTGTTGGGGCAGGGAATGGAAAAAACGTATTACCGTAGTCCCGGCCTGGAATCGCTGACCGTCCATTCGGGCGCGTCACCATGGACGATTGAAAACGACGAGGGGGAGCTGGTAGCCATCCAGGAGTACCGCAGCCCCGACGGTCTTATTCACTGGTACCGGCGGGTAGCTACCGAGGTGTGCCTCACAGGCGACTGCCGGCCTATCGAAGTGGGCATTTTCTGGGATTGCACCGGCGATTTCGAAGGGCTGGAGGTTTTTAAAGAACCATTAACCAAGACGGATCACAGTGATTTCACCACCTGGGATTACCGCAAGCTTGTGTCCATCCTGAAAAACGACTGGTCGCCCTTGCGTGAGTACGCATTGAGCGAGCTCGTGGATGAGAAAAAAGAGGAAGGTGTGGATGCCGTGACCGGCGCCACCAAGCGTGAAATCGCGGAAGCCGCCGTTGAGAAGGCCGTGTATACGACACACACGCTCTGGCACCTGATCCACCTGGGCGAGAAAGAACAACTGGCCAAGCTAACCGCTCGCCGCCTGTCGGAGGGCCCGCTGCTCGACAACCTGCTCAGGCCCGGCCGGGCACGGTACCAGCCATTTCTGCTCGACCTGTTCGGACAGGGCCAGCTCCCGCAAACCCCGACGACCGAATCACTTGTTTTTGACGCCCTGGCCAACACGACCGATCCCACGCTGAAAGCCCCGGCTCTCGCCGCGCTGCGTTCCCTCGACCTGTCGTCACCCGAGGTACAAGATCGTTTTGCAACCATTTATCAAACCCAAAACCCGGCCCAGAAAGCAGAAATACTCACGGTAATCAAGCCTGCTTATCCGCTTTCAAAGGCGTGGTACGAGGTGTTGGCCGCAGACCTCGACGCATCCAACCCCTGGATGGCCCCGAAGATCCTGTCTGTTTTAAAAAACAATCCATACCAGTCCGAGAAAGTGATGGAAATGCTTAAAAAGTTGTCTGCGAGCGACATTGCGGTTGTTCAAAAGGCAGTTCAGGATTTCCAGGCTGCACAAAAAATCCATAAACAATGAAGAGAAGAGCGTTTATTCAAGAAATGCCGTGGGTTGCGGGCCTGCTGCTCGGTTCACTGGCTAATGCACAGTCCGCCGCGCCGAAGGTCGTTATCCTGCGATCGTCCTGGCAAACCGTCAACATCGGCGACATCGGTCACACGCCGGGTGTGCTCGCGATCCTCGAAAAGTACCTGCCCAATGTGGAAGTGCGCCTGTGGCCGTCCAGTGTGGCCAATGGTGTAAAAGAAATTATTGCCAAAAGATTTCCGAAAGTCAGTATCCTGGATACCCCCGACCTGGTCCGCAAGGCATTTGCCGACGGAGACTTCCTCCTGCACGGATCGGGCCCCTCTCTCGTCGCGCGCAACGACGTCAGGAAATGGAAGGAGGAGACCGGTAAACCTTACGGCATTTACGGCATTACCTTCCCCGGGATTTACGGCACTCCGACGGAACAACAGCTCGCCTCGATAAAAACCGATTCCGAACTGCTCTCCAATGCACGATTTGCCTTTTTCAGGGATACTCCTTCACTGGAATATGCACGTGCGCATGGAGTCAATTGCCCGGTCATGGGATTCGCCCCGGATGGTGCTTTTGCGGTGGATCTCGTGGACTTCGCCAGGGCGGACGATTTTCTCAAAGAGCATGGCCTGGAAGCGGGCCGGTTCCTGTGCGTGATCCCGCGCCAGCGTTACACACCCTATTGGGAAGTAAAGTCCAGAAACACACCCTATGATGCATTCAAGGATCAGCGAAACAATGAAATGCGGGAACATGACAATGGCCCTATCCGGGAGGCCATGCTCGCGGTCCTGGAAAAAACGGATTTGAAAATACTCATTTGTCCCGAAGACGAAACGCAGGTGAAGCTGGGTAAGGAGGTCTTGTTTGACAAGATACCGGATCAGTACCGGAGCCGGGTGGTATGGCGCGACCGTTACTGGCTGACCGACGAAGCTTTGAGTACCTATCTTCGGTCGGCAGGCCTGTTCGGGCTTGAAATGCACTCCCCTATCATGTCCATCGGCCACGGTATCCCGGCCATTGTCGGTCGTTTTAGCGAACAAACCAGCAAAGGTTTCATGTGGCGCGATATCGGCCTCGGCGACTGGCTTTTCGACATGGACAAGCCCGAAGAGGTGGCCCGCATTACACCGGCCGTACTCGCCATGGCACAAAATCCGTCGGAAGCCAAGAAGAAGGCATTGAAAGCGAAGAAACTAGTGGAACGCCGCCAGGAAGAAACGATGAAAATTTTGAAGAAAACACTTGGATAGCCCCGGCAAATCCAGGAACAATAGTGATATCTTACAGCTAATTCCGGAAAGACAGGTTTCTGAAAAAGACCTGAATAAATCCTAAACAAAACTGTAATTTATGAAATCCGAGGAATTGAAGAACCTGCAAGCTCCGCTTAAAGAAAAATACGTCTCCGACCCGGATACGGCCATAATTACCCTTCGCGCACAGGGTGAAATCGGAGAAGGAATTTCCTGTAAAGTGGAAACCGGCAGAGCACTGGTGGAAGCCGGACTACACCCGGCCACGGGCGGAAACGGTATGCTCGCCTGCTCAGGCGATATGCTTTTGCAGGCATTGGTAGCGTGCGCAGGTGTGACGCTCAGTGCGGTCTCGACAGCAATTGGCGTCGAAGTAACCGGCGGCTTCGTCCGGGCAGAGGGTGATCTGGATTTCCGCGGGACCCTGGGCGTGTCAAAAGAGGTGCCCGTAGGATTTAAAGAAATACGACTTTCTTTCCAGCTCGAATCCAATGCAACACCGGAACAGATTCAAACCCTCGCAAAACTGACCGAAAGGTATTGTGTCGTTTACCAATCGCTCGTGCGGGGCATTAATGTCGATGTTCGGTTTGAATGAAGGAGTAAGATTATCTGCGTTGTCTTACCCTCATGTTGGTATTCCAGTTTGGTTTATTGACCCGCTTTTAAGCTTTGTATCCGCTGACGGCGAAGGCAACTCGTTACAAAGCGCCTACAACGCTTGTAGATGCTCAGATATGAAGTCGAAGATACAACCATAAATGTAGGCCAAATCCTCTTCGGAAATACAATACGGAGGCACCAGATAAAGGATGTTACCCAGAGGCCGGGTCAGGATATTTCGTTCCAAAAAGTAATCGTACAGAAGGCCCTGCACCGGGTTGAAATAAGAACTTTCGTTTTCGGTTTGCCATTCGATGGCCAGTATCGTTCCGCATTGTCTTGCTATCAGGCGAGCAGGGTACATGCCGAGTTTCCCTATAAATGCGGCATGTTGGCGACAAATCCGCGAGATATTTTGCTGCGTGGATTCTTCCAACAACAAATCCAGGCTTGCCAGTGCAGCAGTGCATGCCAGCGGGTTAGCCGTAAAGGAATGTCCGTGAAACAGTGCTTTTGTTTTATCGTCAGAATAAAAGGCATCATATATTTCCTGCGCACAGGTGGTCAGTCCCATCGGCATTGTTCCGCCGGTTAACCCCTTAGAAAAACACATCACATCGGGCTCAATGGTCAGGTGATCGGCTGCAAACAGTTTACCCGTCCGGCCGAACCCTACGAAAATTTCGTCCTGTATCAGCAGAACGCCTTTTGACCGGCAATAACGCATCAGTTCCGACAAGTCGCCGGCGTCGTGCATCTGCATTCCGCCTGCGCCTTGTACCAGCGGCTCATATACAAAGCAGGCCAATTCGTGCGCATGCCGATCGATGACCTTTTTGAGCTCAGGCAAATTGCCTTTCTCAGGGGTATCAATAAACAACACCTCAAAAAGGAACTCGCCGTAAGGAGCGGTCCAAGTGCCCCGGCCGCTGACGGACATGGCCCCGAATGTATCGCCGTGATATCCGTTGCGAAACGCCATGATCTTGCTTTTCGGGACACCCCTGTTTTTATGAAACTGGATACACATTTTCAGAGCCACCTCCACCGCCGTAGAGCCGTTATCGGTGTAGAATACCTTCCGCTGATTGCCGGGCAGCAATGCTAATAGTCTCTCCGACAGCTCAATCGCCGGCAGATGGGTAAATCCGGCAAAGATGACTTGTTCCAGTGTTTGCAGCTGTTCCGAAACTTTCCCGGCAATGTAGGGATGCGAATGCCCGTGCAGCGTAACCCACCAGGAAGAAACCGCATCTATGTATCGCTTCCCGTCAGCATCAAACAAGTACGCCCCTTCCCCTCTGACGATGGGTATCGGCCGTGCGGTCTTCATTTGCGTGTACGGATGCCAGTTCACGTCCTGGTCCCGTCGTATCAATTCCTCTTGCATAGGCTCGTTTAAATGCCCGGTTAGCGCTCGCTGCGCAATCCCGGACTTTCTTTTGTGTTAATTTCAAGGGCAACCCGGCGGATCGATTCCCTGCTTAATGACGGTATTTCCGGGACCGCTATTACCATCGTTTCCGCCGGGGCGTGTTTTTCCAGAATGGCCTTCGTCGCGGGATTGAACGGCCCATTCAGCACCATATAGGTAATCGGTATGTTTCGGGACACCAATGCCCCGACCGATAGTAAGGTATGATTGATACACCCCAGGTAATCCCTCACCACCAAAACCACCGACAGCCCCAAGCATGCAATGAGATCGATCATGAAATGCTCGTCGTTGAGCGGGACCAATAAGCCTCCGGCACCTTCCACGATCAGCGGTTGACGGGTATCGGGCAGCCCGAAATCACTGAGCCGTATCGCACGATTCTCGACGGCGGCCGCCTGGTGCGGGGAAGCAGGGAGGCCGAAACGAAAACGCTCCGGATGTATATGCAAGTGACTGTCGATCCATTCGCCCACCATCATACTATCCGACCGAAGCAGGTCCCCCGACTGTACCGGTTTCCAATAATCGGCCTGGAAATGCTGGGCGAGCACGGCCGACACGACCGTCTTGCCAACGCCTGTACCAATACCGGTAACAAACAGCCCCTTAATAGTATTCATATTGATTGATAATAGCACACAGCTCGTCTATTTCCTGATTCGAATTAAAAGCGTGAACGCATACGCGCAAACGTTCGGCACCTGCCCTGACTGTCGGAGCAAAAAGCGCATATGCCAAGATATCGGCCTGCTGCAAATCCCTGGTCGCCTCTCTCAACTGATGTGTAGAAGAGAACCGTATAACTTGAATCGGACTGGCTTCCTGAGAGATACCCGACAGCCCGTAGCTCCTGAAATGACGGATACGCTCTTGCAGGCTCAGGGCCGGCTGGCTGTGTTTAGCCAGATAATCGTATGCCGCTCTAATGCTCAGAACCTGTATATCAGGCATTGCCGTGGAGTAGATGAAGGGAGAAGCAAAGTTGATCAGATATTCTTTCAATAAATGGTTGCCCAATACCGCGGCTCCCTGCACGCCCATCGCCTTCCCGAACGTGACGACGGTCGCCAGCACATCCCGTTGCAGATTGGCCGCATGCACCAGGCCCATTCCAAAGACCCCCATCGCATGCGCTTCATCCACTACCAACCCTGCGCCATATTTCGTGGACAAATCCACAATGGCGCTCAATGGCGCGAAATCACCATCCATTGAATACAAACTTTCCACCGCAATGATCACCTTACCCTTCGCTCGTTTCAGTAAATCCTCCAAATGAGACAGATCGTTGTGCCGGAACTTCCATTTCTCGGCCTTTGACATCAGGCAACCGTCATGAACGGACCTGTGAATCAGTTCGTCGACCAGAATCGTGTCGTGCCTGCCGGCAATGCAGGAAAACAGGGCGAGATTGCCCTTATATCCCGAGGGAAACAGCAAAGCGCTTTCTACCTGATGTGCCGCCGCTATAAAATCTTCCGTTTGCATTGCCATGAGGGAGTTCCCGCTGATCAGACGGGCCCCGGTAGCTCCCGTCAGGCACCTGGCATCGGCAGTCGCCGATTTTAAAATAAAATGCTGAAAATCAACATTTGACGACAAACCCAGGTAATCATTCGACCAAAAGTCCACACCCGGTGCTACTGACCTCAGCTGACGAACATTCCCATCCTGCCTTCTCTTGTCGAGGGCCTCACGCCACTGCAACTCCCACGTATTCATGACCTGCAACTTCTGTGGATATCGCATTAAACCAGCCCTCAAACAGCCCGGCTTCTATGGTTAAGAGGTGAGCTGCATGTTCCTCCCAGCGCGGATCAAAAAGCGCCAGCATGGTGAGCATTTCTTCCAGATGTCCCTCTTCCTCTGCGATAATCGACTTCACGGAAATCTTCGACCGCTGGGCCGTGAGCACATCCTGATAGGCCGGATACAGCGCATCGGCTCGTACCTCAATGGCGTAGGTCACAAACAGGTACGATGCGTATTTCAAACCACTTCCAACCAGTCCGAAGTGTTTTTTCAGGTAGCGGGAGCATTGCATATCCAGGTTGTGCAGGTAATGTCTGGTATAAACCGGGGCGAGCAATTCGAAAGACTGCCCATCCCCATCCAGTTTCTGGATCTGCTTTTTGAGATAGTAGGCATGGCGGTGCTCTTCGGCGGCATGTTTCAGCTGCACGATACCCACACGCATTGGATCCTCACAGGCAGAGATCTTTCTTGCACCTGCATTCTCCATAAATGAAAGGGTATTGAGCCACTTTTCATGCAAACCCCTGTCCAGGACAATCTTGGTTAGTATTTCTCTCATCGTCTTTTCTTTGCGACGAAAGTAATAGCTCCATGGCAGGCCGGCAGGTGCCAGTTTCAAGATTGGGGGTAGTCCGGCATTCACGCATGCCGGGAATGCTCACCGGTTGATATCGATTTCATAGGTAAAACTATCCCCCCGGTAGTAGCCCAGGTTATATTCAATGGGCCTTTCGCCAGGATCCAGCACCAGCCTTTTCCTGAACAGGATGGGTGAGCCTTTAGGAATATGCAGCTGGTGTGCGATATGCTCGTCGGCTGCAATGGCCTTGATCTGCTCTTTGGAAACAAATGGAACGGTGGCGTAATCCTGCTCCATGATTTCGTAGAGGTGGCGCGAAAAATCCTCTTTACCTGTGAGCCCCACACGCGGGTGGAAGTAAGAAACGAACAGAACGAACGGGCCGTCCGCCAGACCTCTCAGTCGTTCGAGCCGCAATACTTCCTTATCCTTCTGAATCCGGAGCATATTGGCCACATCGCTGCTGGCTTTGACCCAGTCGATCCTGATCTCAAAATTATGGAAATCCATCCCCTGGCTGTTCATTTCGGAACTGAAACTCACCCAGTTGACGAGCTTGGTACTCACCGTGTTCTTGATAGTGCGGGTACCTACGCCTTTTTTGCGTTCGAGCAGGTTTTCATTCTGAAGTTTGTTGGTAGCCTGGCGGATGGTATTACGGGAAATGCCCAGGCGTTTCGCCAGTTCCACCTCTTTGGGAAGCATTTTGCCATTTTTATATTCAGGTAGCTCGATCAGGGTCCGGAGCAGGTTTTCGACCTGAATGTGCAGCGGTAACGGACTGCTATGGTCTATTCTGAACTCGATCGGGTCTGCTTCTGCGTTGTGCTGTATTTCCATACGCCAAAGTTAATAAACTCACCATTTAAATCTCTCCCGGACAATCTCTGCATTTGGCTAATGCGACCTGCGCGGTCCGACCTGCGCGGCCCGACCTACGCGGCCCGACCTACGCGGCGCGACCTAAAACCGGGGGCCGGGCTGGAACTTCTTGCCGTCGGTAACTCCTTTCCACCGGTCGGTGCGGAAGGGAATGGCAGGTAGTCCGGCTTTGTTGAATAAATTGAGCTCACCCGGATTGTCGCTCCAAGCGTAGCGGACTGCCACCGGTGCAGGAACGTTGTCTGAAAACACCACGACCTGATCGCCTGTAATGCGCCCCAATGCCCAGTGAAATTGCTGATCTGCTCCGGCTATCTGAAAACCTTTTACAAAACCATACTTGTCCGTCGTGTGGATGCCGCCGGCAACATAGCTGATCACCGCCTCCCTCCCATGGATCTGCATCTGGCTGAATACCGGCCCCTGTGCGTCAACTTCGCGATGATACACCGTTTTCAATGCGGCCATTGCCAGCCTTTTACCGACATCCTCCTTCTTTTTCGGATGGATATCGTCCGCTTCTCCCAGGTCGATGGCCGTGGCCATGGCGGTGTTGGGGAGCTGCAATGCCATAGCCTGTGCTTCCCTCAGTTCCGCCCAGGTGCTTTCCTTCGGTTTAGGCACCTCCTTCATATAATTGGCCAGTTGCACGAAAACAAACGGCAACTTCTCGTCATTCCAGTTCTTACGCCAGCTCCGGATCATCGCGGGAAAAAGCGAGCGGTATTCTTCGGCCCGGTCGGCATTGGCTTCGCCCTGGTACCAGATAATCCCCTTGATCGCCAGATTCCGCAGCGGGGCGATATTGGCATTGAACAACACACCGGGGGATGAAAAGGGCGTCGCGTCGGGCACGATTGGTTTCGGGAATTTCGCGGCATCGATAGCGATGTCCTTTTTGTAAACCCATTTACCCCATAACACCGGATTGCCCCAGAACGCCGAAGTGGTGAATCCGCCTACACCGCCGGTATCAAAAACCCGCACCACCAGCAGGTTGTCTTTGGGTTTCAGCAGCGACACCGGCACTTTGTAATTACGATGGTTGTGCGCGCCAAAGGTCTCCCCTACTTTCACCCCATTGACCCAGGCTATGTCGTAATCGTCGATTTGGGCGAGTTGGAGGTTGAATGTATCCTTTGTTTTGCCTGGATCGAAATCGAATGTGGTCTTCATCCAGACTGCCCCGTCGAAATCTTTCAGCCCGGGTTCGTCCTCCCAGGTGTTGCCCGCCAAGGCAATGGGTTTCCAGTCGGAAAAATCGGTTCCCGGCAGGTACCACTGCCCTTTGACGCCCGGCCCGGCGTAGTAATGGCGGCTATACCACTTCTTTTTATATTGCTCAAAATCAGCATTCAATTGCGCAAAACTCTTTCCTGTACGCACGGTCGGCCCCATTTCTTCCTGAAAAACCGGGAATTGCGCCAGCGATTCGTTGCTCATCCAGGTCTCGACCGACGTAGCACCGAGGTTATCACTGATCAGCCCGATGGGCACATTCAGGTCTTTGGTCAGATTTTTGCCGAAATGGTAAGCTACCGCCGAAAACGTTTCGATATTTTTCCAGCTTAGTTCCTGCCAGCCTATGCCTTTGAGATCCTCCCGTCGCTGGTAATCCATTTCGGTAAGTACCGTAAAAAACCGGATCCGGTTTGCATGGACGAGCAAAGTGTCGGTTTCTTTAAAACCCGTTTGCTCCACTTTCCATTGCATATTCGACTGCCCGCCGCAGACCCAGACGTCGCCGATCAGCACATTCGAAAACATAAGCTCGTTACTTCCCTTCACCTGTAACGCATACGGCCCGCCCGCAGGCAGCGCATCCAGTTGCACCAGCCATTTTCCATTTACATCCGATTTGACCGTTTTCACATTTCCGTTCAGCCCCACCTCCACCTGTTCACCCGGCGCGGCCCAGCCCCAGACCGGAATAGGCTTGTCGCGCTGCAATACCATATTGTCCCGAAAAATCTGCGGCATCCTGACCTGACCGGCCGCTAATAAGGCTTGCAGGAGCAGGGCGATCATCGCAAAGACCCTTCGACCGCAGCGGCGGCTTCGGCGTTCAGGAATACATCTTAACGATTTGAATTTTAACACTTTACAACATACATTAATACTCAACTAATCAATTCTAAATAATCGAATCCCTCACATAAGCCTTCAAAGTAGCACATCTCTTCCCAGCCGATTTACCAAACGGAGCGATGGTGTAGGCCGGGACGTTCGCAGGGACGATGAACGTCTCCGCATAATGGATCACATAAGGTTCAAAAAGTCCCTCAGGGCTTTCCACGACCACTTCCTCCCCTTCCACGAGGTTGATCACATTCAGGTTTCCGTGCGTGTAGTGCGTTACTTTGGTATCAAACCAATGTCGCCGCGTTTCGATGAACTGGGAAGCATACAGGCCCGTGGATTCTTCCTGCACGTGGTCGTCCGCGGAAATTCCGGTGATGTTATTGAAAAGATTTTCCTTCACCCAATCCTCATCGCGGGTCCAGTCGATCACGTTTTTCCCGTGCTCTATATTGATGGGCCGCGGCTTGCCATCAAGCCCCAGGCGCCCCCAATCCCACAATTTGAATGTAAAAATATAAGGAGTGGCAGATATTTCGAGCACCACGGCATTCTTTCCGGAGCAATGGATGGTACCGGCCGGGATCAGGATATGGTCATGCTTTTTGACGGGCAACTTGTTTACATATTGCTCCGCATCAAAATCCGCCGATCCGGTTTGCGCTTCTTCCAGGTCTGCAATCATCCGCCCGGCATCGACACCCTTGTGGGTACCCAGGTACACACAAGCATCGTCCTCCGCTTCCAGAAAGTAATAACTTTCGTCCTGCGTATAGGCCATCCCAAAGTGCTCCTGTATGTATGCGCGCGTCGGGTGCACCTGCAAGCTCAAGTTACCGCCGTCCATGGTATCGAGGAAGTCGAACCGGATGGGAAATTCGGCCCCGAATTCCCTGTAAACCGATTCGCCGAGCAGTTGCTCGGGCCTGGCCAGGACCAGGTTAATGGAGGGAAGTTCAAAAATGTGTTCGCCGATTTTGAAAAGCAGGCTGTTTTCTTCGGGTACGCAGTCGAAACCCCAGGCATAGTTGACCTCTTCCCGGTCCAGGTCCACCACTTCTTTGAGCCATTGCCCGCCCCAGGGGCCGGGATCGAAAAACGGTACGACCCGGAATGGCCGGTTCACGGCTTCGTTCAATCCCCGGTGATAGGTCTCCGCACCAACCATTTTGGGTTCAGCGAGGATATTGGCATCGATGAAATAGTCGATCTGTGCGAAGAAACTCATTTTGTGACGGTCGAAAACACGCCAGTCCAGGAAATAGCCCTGTTTGTATTTCAATGCAAAACTTTCGTCAAGGATATTGACTCCAAAGTTGCCTGCTTCGTTGCGCTTCATTCTTTTCTGGATCTCCCATCGCGCCAGGTCGGCGTAGATCAGCAGATCGGCGTCGGCAAAAAGAGCGGCCCCTTCCCCACAAACCACTACGATTCCCGATTCCAGCGATTGCAGGCGTGCCCGCTCGGCATTGAGATTGCCCATATCAAAGAAATCCGTGATTTCGAGGCTGTTCATTTTCCCGAAAACCTGATCATCCGTCACAAATGGATACACCATGGCGCCGATTTCACCCGGCGTTTTAAGAAAGTCACGGGTATTGATCAACGTTGCACCCGGCAAATTTCCCTTTAATGCATCCCAGACCTCCTGCGCAGCGACGCCGTGGTATAAATCTAGGCAGATCACCGTTTTGACTTTGTTTTTAGTTTCAATCACATGCTTCACTTCGCGGAAGATCTCCGCCCATCCCACCAGGCACTGGTCTGATGACTTACTTACCTGAACAAATGGAAACTTGTCGTAATTAGAACGCATTATCAGTATTTTTTTGATTTAATAATTCACATACCCCCAATATTCCGGCATGCTCGGGTTGCGACGCCACGACGAGCTCCACGTCGGTAGAGTTGATCCAGGCGTGCTTGTCGATCATTTGCCTGATGTAGGGTAAAATAATGTGGCTGCTTTTCATAATGCCGCCGCCGAAGATGACCTTTTCGGGGTCGTAAGCGTGGATCAGATTGATCACACATAATGCCCACACGCTCAGGCAGCGGTCTTTTAATTTCATGGCTAACAGATCACCTTCTTCGGACAACTGAAAAAGATGTTTAAAATCAATTACTTCCAGAGTCGCCAGCTTGCTTTGCCGGAAACCTGGGGAATTCTGTGCGATCTGGGTGAGTACCCAGGTCGAACTTTCACTTTCGACGCAACCGATATTCCCGCAGTTGCATACATTTCCCTCGAAATTGATCGTGGTATGCCCCCCCAGGTTACCTCCTATAAAATGTTTCCCGCGCAGGGGCGCGCCATGCACGAGCACGCCGGTCCCTACGCCTGTACCCAGGGTCACCAACACCAGGTCCGAGCTTCCCACGCCTGCCCCCTGCTTCCATTCGCCGATCAATGCGGCCCTCGCGTCATTTTCGATCACGATAGGCACCCCGAATTGCGCGTCTGCCCAGGCATTCAGGTCGATCTGCTCCGCCCCGGGATACTTTACATATCTGGACAAAATGGCCCCGGTATACGCATTGACAATACCCGGAAACGCGAAGCCAATGCCGGTAAGCCGGTAATCATCGCTCACCAGCAGACCTTTGATCTCCCCGACAATGTCCTTTAATCTTTCCTCGAAAGTCGATCCGGAAGCGGCATCTATATTCCGGTCCGCCAGGACTTTCCCTTCCGAAACAAGCCCGAGCTTGATCCGGGTCCCTCCAAAATCGACTCCAATGGTGATGTTTTTCATGTGTACTTTGGCTTTCGGCGGTCGGCCATCGGCTTTATTTTTGTTGAACTACTGCTATTGTCGTTTTGTGGTCCTAATCACCGCCTCGTCCATTGTCGCTCCGCTACCAGCTCCGCTCGATCTCTTCCAAACTTCTGTTCTTCGTTTCGGGGATATTTCTGAGCGTGAAAATCCAGATGATGACCGCATTGACCATAAAAATCCAGAAGGTCGTTGCCCCGCCAAATCTTTCGAGGAAAAACGGGGTGAGCTGCGTAATGACCACCACGCCGATCCACAAAACCAGCGTCGCCAGCGACATTGCGATCCCGCGGATCTTCGTCGGGAATATCTCCGACATCAATACCCAGGGAATGGGCCCCAGTGAAACCGCAAAACTGGCAATGTACCCCAGGATGAAAATGAGCAGCCATGGCCCCTGGTCGAAATGGAAATGGAAGCAAATACCGGTAGCAAACAGGCAGACGACCATCCCCGCCACGCCCCAGATCAGCAAGCTGCGCCGGCCTGCCCGGTCGATCAACCAGATGGCGACCAGCGTAAAAATCATATTGACCAGTCCGATAATGATCGTTTGGGTAAATGCCGACTCCGCCCCAAAGCCGATGCTTTTGAAGATTTCCGGGGCGTAGTAGATGACCGCATTGATGCCGGTGATTTGTGAAAACAGCGCCAGCACCACGCCGATCAGCAGCGGCTTACGCAATTTGGTATCCATCAGATCTTTGAGGCTGCCTTTTTCGTCGCGCATACTGTCGGTGATTTCCCTAAAAATTTCAAGCGAGACCACTTTTCCATTGATCCTTTCCAGGATTTGTTTGGCCAAACTCTCCCTGGACTGTGCTGCCAGCCAGCGCGGACTTTCCGGTACAAAAAACAGCAGGACAAAAAACACGAATGCCGGGATTACCTCCGAGCCAAGCATATAGCGCCAGCCATATTCGACATTCCATGCTTCATCGCCCGCCTGGCTGATTTTGAGGTTGATAACATATATTGTATTGATCCCCAACACAATAGCCAGCTGATAAAACGTCACCAGCCTGCCGCGTAGGTGCGACGGGGCGATCTCCGAAATGTACATCGGGCAAAGCATCGAAGCTGCGCCTACCCCGATCCCGCCGAGCAACCGCATGATAATGAAGGTTGTGAGATCGTTGGCAATGGCAGAGCCATAGGCTGGCACGGCAAAAAGTACCGCCGTACCGATCAGCACTGCTTTGCGCCCGTAACGGTCGCTGAGAAAGCCCGCGGTCATCGCGCCGAGCACGCAGCCCCAGATCGCGCTGCTGGCAGCCCAGCCGACCATCAGCGGCGACAGGTTGAACTTCGTCTGCAGGTATCCGATCGCTCCCGCAATGACCGCCGTGTCGTAGCCAAAGAGGAACCCACCGAATGCGGCGACGCTCGTAATGAGAATAATGTACGGAAGGTTGTTTTCCGTAGGCGCCGTCTTTCTTTCCTGGTCGATCATGCTCAAGGGTTTGTGGATGAAGTTTGTTCTTTGAATTTCACCCGGACGAATCGCGGACGGTACAAATTGGGTTTCTTTTGTACCACGTCGAAAAACTTGAAACTGTTGACATTATATGAAATCAACAGCTCGCCCGGTGCCGACAATGCCGGGTGCGCCTTGGCATTGTAGGTAAAGAGATCGGGGTCCTGTATGTCCGCCGATGTTTTGTAGAGGACGATCCGCGGCCCGAACGGTCCCACGGGCGTAGGACCAACCTGCATGCAAATTTCCGGGAAAAGACTGCCCAGCTGATACACCAATGCATATTTCCCTTTCGACAGCCTACTCACACTCAACTCATTGGACACCGAATCACTCAGCGCTGCCACAGATTTCACGTCTTTCGACCAGCCGTTACCATTCCAGAACTCCCACTGATCAAACGCCCCGACCTGCGCTGGTTTTACACGTGCCGAAACCAGCTTTTTGGTAAGGCCTTTGGTACCATATACATACACAAAACCGTCCGGTTCCGCCTCTCCGGCCGACGCGCTGTTATTGAATATGCCCGCGCCGAAAGAAATGGTCTCCTCCCCGCTTTTGTAATTGTTGAACGGCAGTTCGGATTGCTGCTGGTCGGAATAGGGAAAGGGGCTGCCTGCCGGAATGTGGATGAGCGCATTGCCGGTTTCTTTAAATGGGAAGGCGGAATTATCGTGGGTATTGGTGATTTTGTAGGCAAAAATAAACAGGTCTTTGTTCGCATCCGGGTTAACAAAACCATCACCCAGCCAGAAATAGGTATCCTTGTCCGGCTTGTCGGTTTTCGGGGTAAAAATAGCTTTGTACGCCCCATTCTCCTTCGCCATCCGGAAAGCGATGTGCGTGGAATCGGGTGTTTTGTCTTTCAGCAATGCCGTGGAATTGTTGATCATCACATAGCCTGGTTTCAGCTTGTCGCCCGCAACCTCCCCAATCATCGTGTCGCTGAAAAGGAACAGGAGGCTATCGCCTTGCTCCGAATCTTTTCCCGAAAACGGTATCGCAAAGATGCCATCCCCGCCAAACCAGCCCGATTTTCTCAGAAATAAATTCGTCCATTCCGGGGCAGGCTCGGCAGTAAATTCCTTCTCATTAATCTCCCGGTCCATCATAGCAGGCTTATCCTCAGAGGATTGCGGGCTACAAGAATACAGGACTGTTATGAAAAACAGGATGCAATATTTCATCAGGGTCAGTTTTTTGTTTAAAGATAATCTAATATGTCTATATGTATGAACATAGTGTCGTGTTATTTCGGGCCTGCCTTATAGGTGTACAGGAATGTTTCAATGCCCAGTCCCAAAGCGGTGAGGTCTACGGTCAGTTCCAGCTTCATTTCATCGGTCGTGAGTGAGCGTACTTTATAGGTATCCACCACCTGCGCCGGGTTGAACAGTCCGTGATAGGTAATGGCCAATGTTTTCTCGTCAGCGCTCAGCGCCCATTTGTCATACACATTGAACCCATCGAACTGGCAGCTGCCGGTGGCGGTGTCGGTACCATACAAATAGGTAAGTGTACCATCCTGGTTGAACAGGATCGCATTGTCCTTTTCACAGTCGTTGATAACCTCCTTGTTCTTCTCGTTCACATGCAGGATTGACGTGAGGTTCCATTTCTTTTGCGGGATATTGTCCCTGGGCGAAAGGGTGACCTGCATGGTCAGATCCGAAACCTCCCTGGCTCCGGATGCATTCGCAGCTTCGAACGAGAACCCGATAAGCTGGTCCACGTCGGTACTGAGGGTGTTGTAGGTGAAAGTGTAAGTGAAGGAATTCCCGCTTGCATTCACCGTCGTTTCGCCACCGGTACCATAGCTCGCATCCTCGACCAGGTTTTTGGTCTTCCTGATTTTGAGGCCCGTAAGTCCCGCGGGCGATTCCACCGTTACCTGCACGGCAACCTGCCTGCCCGATTCGCTTTTCAGGCTGTATTGCCCGTGGCCAAGCGCCTTGTCCGTCGCCAGTTCTACCTTAAAACCATCATTATCAAAGTAATCCGCAGGGGACTGTTTCTCATCTTCGCAGCTGAGGCACAGGGCGGGCAGCCACACGGCCACCAGCAGCTTTATATATTTCGAGGTCCTTATCATATTGAAGGCATGGTTTGGAGGTTAGAAGCCGGGGTTTTGCGGCAAATTCGGGTTCACGTCGCGTTCCTGCTGCGGGATCGGGAATACCTGGTAATTCTCAGCCAGCACGGGAATCGGCGTGGTGTATTCGGAGTCTTTGGCTTTATGTACCCGCTCGCCCAGCTTACTCATCCGCACGAGGTCGAACCAGCGCTGTCCTTCCCCTATAAACTCCTTCCGGCGCTCGTCCAGAATCGCCTCCCGGAACGCCGCGATCGCATTGATCGTCACCGGTGTAAGCCCTGCCCTGGTTTTGACCTTGTTGAGGTTTTCGTTGGCAGCCGGAAAATTGCCCAGCTCCGCCTGCGCCTCTGCGTACATCAGCAGCACGTCGGCGTACCGGATCACCGGAAAATCATTGGTAGAACCACCTGCTGTGGGATCAGCGGCCTCATCCCAGTACTTTTTGATATAAATATTGCTCAGCGTCACCACTTTCCCGTCGTCTCCCGTGAAGGAGGTCATGTAAGTCGCTGCCTTCCTGGCGTCATTGGGCAGGTAGGAATTGTACAGCTCCTTCGTGACGGTCTGCCACCCCTGGGTATTGTTCACCTTGTCCCGGGCTGTCGACAACTCCACCGGCAAAAGCCGCACATTGAACTGCCCCACCTCCCAGAAGGAAATGGTACCGCCCCCATCTCCGAACCCGACCGAGAATATGGCTTCCTTGCCGCCCCGGCTCGATAGCTTGAATGCATCGGCATAACTTGCCCATAGGCTATATACGTTCGAGTCGATCACCTTTTTAGCTTCTGCCGATGCATTGGTAAAATCCTTTTGGGTAAGATATACCTTCGCCAGCAACGCCTGGGCTGCCCCCTGTGTAGCGCGGCCTTCCTGGATCTGGCCGTCCTTCGGTAAATTGGAAGCGTCTTTCAGGTCCTGAACGATCTGCGCGTACACAGCGTCCGGCGCGACGGAAGCGGGTTCGAGCGGGTTGCTTTCACCGAGCAGTAAAGGTATTTTCCCAAACATCCTTACCAGGTTGAAATACATCAGCCCGCGCAGGAACTTCGCTTCATTCACGAGCCTGTCGCGGGTCGTTGCGTTCATGGCGATGCCGGGAATGCGGTTAATGGCTATATTGGCCAGATAAATAATTTTGTAATGTACCCGCCAGATTTCCAACAGGTTGGCATTGTCCGAATTGTAGGAAAAGGTAGCGAGCTGGTCGTTGTAAATGGCGCCCAGCTGGTTATTTTTCATATTGTCCGACGCCAGATCGGCCGTGATCCAGAAAGTACTGTGGTAAGCGCCGGCCGTGTTGCCCGGGAAAGGACCTGCAAAATCGAGGTTGTAGGAGCCCAGGTAGGAATAAATAGCGTTTACCGCTGCTACCGCATCCTGCTCGGTTTTATAGTAATTGGTCTGCGAAACTGTGTTCTGCGGGTTCTCCGTCAAAAAATCCTGACAGGCAAAATTCACCGCGCACAGCGCAAACAGCACGAAGGCCGTCTTAATTTGATGTATTGCGTATTGCATAGCTGTGGTCATTAGAGTCCGATGTTTATTCCAACCAAAAAGGTCCTGGTCTGCGGATAGTTGCCGTCATCCACACCGACTACATTGGTAGATGAGCCATAGGCGTTTCCTTCCGGATTGTAGCCGCTGTAATTGGTGAGCGTCCAGAGGTTCGCCGCGCTGACGTAGAGCTTTAACCTGTTCAGCCTGATCTTTTCCAGCACCCCTTTGGGCAGGTTATACCCCAGGCTCAGGCTTTTAAGACGCAGATAGGAGGCATTCTCGACAAAACGGGATGAGAAAATGTTGTCGTTGGCAGTCGCCAGCGGACGGGCGTATTGATTGCTTGGGTTGGACGGCGTCCAGCGTTGCTCGTAAGCTTCGAGCAGTACATTCTGCTGCCCGTTCACGTTTTGCAGGTTCAGCAGGTTCATGTTCACCATTTTGTTGCCCTGCGAACCCTGGAAGAAGAAATTTAATTCGAAATTCTGGTAGCTGAGGCTATTGTTGAGTCCCCAGTAAAACTTCGGCTGAGCCGAACCGATCACGGTCCGGTCCAGGTCGTTGATCACCCCGTCGGGCTTGCCGGCAGGGCCGCTGATATCGCGGTATTTCCGGTCACCCGCAGCGGGACTTTGCCCGGCAATGGCAGGGCTATTCTTTGCTTCTTCATCGCTTTGATAGATCCCGTCGAACACGTAACCGTAAAATGACCCAAGCGGCTTCCCTTCCCGCAGGATGTTCCCGCCAGCAAGCAATACGTCACTTCCACCCGCCAGCCGGGTGATCTTGTTGCGGTTAAGCGACACATTTAAGGATGTGTTCCAATTGAATTTACCTTCAAAATTAATGGTGCTCAGCTCGATGTCCACACCCTTATTTTCTACATTACCCACATTCAGAAGGGTGTTCTGAAAGCCGGAGGTGACCGGAATGGGTGTCAGCAGCAGCAGATCGGAAGTTTTCTTATGGTACAACTCGGTCGTCAGCGAAACGCGCCCCTTCCATACCGACAGATCTATGCCGAGATTGACCTGGCGTGTGGTTTCCCATTTCAAGTTTTCGTTGGGATACGACAATGGCTCCCGGCCGTAGATGATCGACGGATCGCCGCTTCCGTTGTTGAAAACGCCTTCCCCGAAACGGGTAATGAGTGCCAGCGAACCATAGGGCGGGATGGCCTGGTTGCCGGTAACGCCATAGCTGCCGCGCAGTTTGAGGTTGCTGATCAGTGCATTACCTTTCAGGAAATCCTCTTCCGAAACACGCCAGGCGAGGGCTGTGGACGGGAAGAAGCCATATTTATTGCCTTTGGCAAACTTCGAAGAACCATCGGCCCGGCCCGAAACCGTGATGAGGTACTTGTCCGCAAACGAATAGTTGACGCGGGCCAGGTAAGACATCAGGCTCCATTGGGTTTCGCCGTTCACGGGCGGCTGCGGGTTCTGGCCGGCAGCCAGGTTGTGATAACCCGAGCGCGGGTCCGGGAAGTCGAACACGAGCAGTTGCACCGATTCGTTTTTAAATTTTTGTACTTCAAATCCCGCCAATGCACTCAGGCTGCCGTTTCCAATGGCTTTATCAAAGTTCAGCGTGTTGGTACTGAGCCAGGTAAATGCCTGCAATGCACCGCTGCTCGCTTCACCCAGACTGTTCTCTGTGCGTTTCAGACCATAGGGGCCAAATGCATTGGACTTCGTATTCAAGGCGTCCATTCCGAAACTCGATCTGAAATTCAGGCTTTGGGCGAGCCTGATCTGCGCAAACACATTACCCAAAAACCTGGAAGTACCCGTGTTGGCCTGGTATTCACGTGCTTCCGCTATCGGGTTGGCAATGCCTGTTTTCAGGTAATGCTCATAAGTGTAGCCCAATGCCTGGCTGGGGTCGTACACCGTGGCGATCGGGTTGAACTGCATCGCGCCCGATATCACGCCGGGTACGATCTGCCCCGGTCCCGTCAGTACGCCGTCCGACGAAAGCCGGTTGTAAGAAAGGTTGGCACCTACCGAAAGGTATTTGTTCACCTCCGTCTCCAAATTCGTCCGCACCGAATAGCGTTTGAAATTTGACCCGATCACAATGCCGTCCTGGGTAAAATAACCGCCCGAAAGCGCATATTTTGTTTTCGCACTTCCCCCATTCACCGATAGCTGGAAGTTGGCAATCGGTGCCGGCCGCAGCAATTCCTTTTGCCAGTCGGTTCCTTTTCCAAGCGTTTCGGGGTTCACGTACACAGGATTTCTCCCGGCATTGCGATTTGCCTCATTCACCAGATTGGCAAACTGGTCGGCCCGCAGCAGTTTCAATGTGTGCGATGCCTCCTGGGTTCCATAATAGCTTTCAAAATTAATGCTCCCGGTATTGTTTTTCCCCTTTTTCGTCGTAATCAAAACCACCCCGTTGGCTCCTCTTGAACCATAAATTGCTGTGGCGGAAGCGTCTTTCAGTATCTCGATGGATTCGATATCGCCGGGATTGATGGTCGACAAGGCACCGATCCTCGGCCCGCGCCCTCCTACCGACATTTCACCGCCGTCGCTGTTGATCAGCATGCCGTCGATCACGTACAGCGGTTCGCTGCTGGCATTCACCGAACTCGTACCCCGGATACGGATGTTCGTTTCCCCGCCCGGCGCACCGGTCGACTGGACCACCTGCACACCCGCCGCACGGCCCTGAAGCGCCTGATCGAAAGTGGTAACGGGCACCGCTTTCAGCTCCTCCGATTTAATGGACACTACCGAGCCTGTCACATCCGATTTCTTCACCGAGCCATACCCGATCACGACCACTTCGTCCAGCGCTTTCTCCGAGGTACTGAGCTGGATCGCAAAGTTCGATTGACTCCCAACCGTCACCTCCCGGCTCTGATAGCCGATGAATGAAAACACCAATACAGCATCGTCACCCGGCACAGAGAGCGAAAACTCCCCATTCACATTGGTAATAGTCCCCTGTGTAGTGTTTTTCACCGTAACGCTTACACCCGGAAGGTACTCGCCATTGGCAGCGCTGACCTTACCTGTGACCGTTTTATCCAGGTCGGCAACTGCCGGATCTTTGGCCCCTGCACGTGTGTGTACACACAGGACGAGCAGGCATAAGATCAGTTTTAATTGACGTACTACTCTTTGCATATGAATCATTTGAAGGTTAAAGGTTGGAAGGCAGGTTCAGAGAGGAGTTAATATGTATGAACATATGAACAAACAAATATGCGCATTATTTCACACATTCAAAACATTACCGGTATTTATTTCAGTATTTTTTATACTATTCCAATGTAATACTGAAACTACTTTGTTCCCCAGTGCGCGTTGGGTCGGGCGCCCATTTGCAGTTCCAGCACCCCTCCTTTAATAAAATCGGCATGTTTGAACCAATAAGTGTTCAGGGGCTTCGCATTTAGGCGGGCGCTTTGGATATACATGTTCCGGGCGGAGTTGTTGCGGGCAATGATCGTGAATTTCGTGCCGCTGTAATACCGGGGATCCAGTGTTATTTCGATGCGGTCGAATACCGGGCCCGTCACTTCATAAGTGGGTTCACGGTCAACGTTCCCTTTCAGGCTGAACAAACCGAGCGACATCAGCGAGCTGGTTGCGCCCATCTGTCCCTGGTCTTCGTCATGACCGCCGTACCCCAGGTCCGGGGTGACACCTCCAAAGGCTTTTTCCTGTACTTTTCGCACCCAGTACTGGCTCAGCCAGGGCTTACCCGCGTGGTTAAAAACGTGGGCGTCCGAGCAGCCGGGCTGGTTGGCGTAGCTGATGTAGCCGTCGTTGTAGGCAAAAACAAAGTCGGAAGGTTCTGCTTTGGTAAATGCGAAGTTGAGTTTGTCGCAGAGCGCTTCGTTTCCGCCCATGAGCCTCGCCAGGCCCGGAATATCCTGCGACACCGCCCAGGTAGCCTGCCAAGCATTAGCCTCGATCCATCCGCTTCCCGACAGTGGATCATCGTGCAGAAAATCCCCTTTCGTGGATTTGGGGAACAGCAGGTTATGTTTTGGATTAAAAAGTGTTTTCCAGCCTTTCGACCTGGTACTGAAAAACTGGTAATCCTCGGTTTTACCCAGCTTCCAGGCTACCTCCGATAATGCATAATCCTGAAACGCGGCTTCCAGCGTAATGCCGGCATTGCCGGGCCAATAGCCGTTTTTGGTGTAAAATACAATGTCCGCCGAGTCGCCCAGCATGCCACCGGGCAGCATATTCTGCCGCATAACCCGGTATGCGTCCGCCACCGGTGTTTTGGTCAGCAGGCCCTTCTGGATCGTCGAAGCGATCAGGTTCACGGCCGGGCAGCTGGTCATGATATAGGAATAACCTCCGCCCGACGGTCCGCGCGGCAGCAGGTAACCGTTTTTGGCATATTCCACCATGGAGGCCGACATTTCATCCATTACTTCCGGCCAGGCAAGTCCCCAAAGCACGTTCAGATTCCATTGGGTGAGCCACCATGCGTCGGACGTGTACATATCGAAGCGGTTGGTGCCTGTTTCGGTTTTTGGTACACGGCGGATTTTCAAATTGGCATCCGTGAAGTTGCCTGCTCTTTTGCCGGTCGTGCGGTCGGGGTAATCGCCGGAGATGTCGGTGATCTTGTGCCGCCCGAGCAGTACGTGCCATAAATCGGTATAGAACTTGGTTTTCTGGTCTTTACTGCCGCCGGTAACCTTTATTTTACCCAGCGTTTGATCCCAGATCCGCAGACTTTCATCTTTTACCTGGTCGAAATCCCAGCCTGCGCATTCTACGGCGAGGTTATTACGTGCATTGTCTGTGCTGGTAAATGACACCGCGATTTTCATGTGGATTTCCTCCCCGCCTTTCACGTTGAACACCGCTGAAACGCCCGCGTGATCGCCTCCCACTGTTTCGATGCCCCGGAGCAGCGCTCCATCCTGCCAGCCATTCAGAGCGGCAAAAGACTTATCAAATTGGACCACAAAGTATATTTTCACGTCGGTAGGGCCGCCCCAATACCGTTTGATCGTGCTGAACGAGCCTTCGAATTCCCTGTCCCCCGTCTTTTTAACGCTCGCCGCGGCCATGGTGCAATTGGATACGTAGCCGCCCAGGTTCGTCAGGATATTGGCGATCGCATTTTGGGTGTAGGTAAACTTGTAGAAACTGACGCGTTCGGTTGCCGTGTTTTCTACCCATATTTTGTCCTTTTCCAGGAAAACGCGTTGATACCCGGGATGAACGATTTCACCGGCGTGCGAAAACCTTGATTTCCAACCTTGCTGTCCTGCCCTTGGATCCGTTCGGTCCGTTGAAGGCATGATTTCAAGCCCCCCGACCATCCACTGGTGGATCTGCTCAAATCCTAGTATTTCGTTTTCGTTGTAATTATAGCCGCCTCCGTTCTGGTTTTTATTACGGGTAAGCGGTGCTGCGCCTACCATTCCGAAAGGCCTTTGCCCGGGAATGAAGAAGAAGTACCGGCCACGGTTGGTTTCAATGTAAGGATTGACCCAGGAAACAAAGTCGGAGTTGTCGGTACTGAAAACTTCCACCTCCGAAAAGCCAATGTCACGCCCCTTACCGTCGGTAGTCACAAACCTGACCCAGGTTACTGTTTTCGTATCGAACTTCACTTCTTTCGCCAGCCCGTCGTTGGGAATTTCATTGACCCACATCATTGAGCCGTCACTGAAAAGCAGTTTGCCGCCCGCGATATGGTCTTTGAGATTAGGCCTGTCGTAAAGGATAATCTTGTTGATTCTTTCTGGTGCGTTCCAGGTTAGCTGCACCCAGGGAAAACGCACATAACCCCAGTCGGTCGTATCGCCGTCGCAAGCCCACTCGCCCGTTCCGTCAACTGCAATGATCCCGTCCGCGATGTTTCGCGGCGATGAATCCGCGTTCCGTGCACCCGATGCGGTGATCTCGGCTTTGGAAGCAATGTTATATGGCGATGCATGTGCGGTGGCGATCAAACAGGCCATCACTGAGAAGGTAAATGCGACTATTTTGCGCAAGCTCATATCGAAAAGGGTTAGTATATCATGTTCATATGTATGAACATATCAAAACTAGTCAAATATTGATAAAACCAAAAATTTTCCCTCTTAATTTAAATTTTTAAAAAGTCACACCTCTGGCGGGATATTGAACTGCCGAACAGATTCATTCAGACGGTGGAAGAAGATCCGAAGCAAGTATTGGGCCAATAAACAACGGCCGGTGGAGAAAGATCCTCCACCGGCCGGTTAACCATCTGATTATAAATTAATTATGCCTCAATATCAGTCCAGCGGGCGACCGATCGTTACCGGAATGCGAACTTTCTTTTTCTCACCAGATTATTGCCGATCGCAAACCCCAATCCGGCCAGCGCGACAAACCCCGCGCCAAGGGCGATTCTTTCGGGCATCCCGAGTGTCTTGGATGGCAGCGACACAATGCCATATTCGTTGGTGACGGCCGGTCCGGGGACGTATCTTCCGTGCGTCGGAATTGCCTTCCGGTCAAAACCTGCGGCCAGTCTCATCAACTCCTGCTGCATCTCGTGTCCCTCCATGGGCTTTCCATGGCCGGTAGCAACCACATGCGGCTGCAATGCGGCCAGCGTCTCCACGGAATGCTTGGCCAGTGGCCAGTCGCAGGTGAAGTATTTCGGCGGACCCGATATGATTTTTGCCTGCGTGAGTGCCGACCAGGCCGACTCCTGCTTCGTGGTCACAAAAGCGTCGCCGACGACCAGTACCTTATCTTGCTCCCGCCATAGGCTAATGTGCCCGGGCGAGTGACCGGGCGTATGGATGTAACGCCAGTCGGGCAGTACCGGAATTTCCTGGGAAAACGGAAGCGACTTGACCGCGCCGCTCAAATCCATCGGATCATTGGGAAAGAAATCCGCCATTGCGGACATCAGTCCACCGCCGACGGAAGAGTCCGCAGGCGGGTAAGCCGATTTCCCGGTCAGGTAAGGCAGTTCAAGATGGTGGGCGTAAACGGGTACATTCCATTCATTAACCAGCTTTTCTAGCGAACCCGTGTGGTCAAAATGCCCATGGGTGAGGACTATCCCCAACGGGGCAACGCCCTCACCAAAGAGCTGTCCTGCGACCTTTCTTATTTTCGGGTAAGAACTCCTGAGGCCGGCGTCTATCAACACCCAGCCATCGGTGGTTGAAACAAAATATACATTTACAAAAATGTCTTTCATTCCCCAGACGCCGTCCGCCACCCTGAAATAGCTATTCTTGCCAGTTTCGTTTGTCTCTTTCATTTTTCCGGATCAGTTAGTTTTTAGTCTTTGTCCGCCTGATCCATAAAATTGTGCCACCGAAAACTGGCCTGTGTATTACTCACTTCTGAATACAAACCCTTCCACAACGGCGATGTCCCCCTGCACACCTTTGGCGAGAATGCCCGCACGCACAGCCCGGTCCCACGGCGGGAGGTAGGTAATATCCGGGGCGGTGATTTTCAGGGATGTAAAATCAGAGCCATTGAGGCTGTAATGGAAACTGATCTCCGTGTTGTTTTTCACGCTCATTTTGAGGAATAAATGCTTGCCCTTGGCGGAAACCGCAAATTTACCGAGGCTCCTCCTGGCCCCGTCCCGAACGAGGGTAATGCTGATACTGTCCTGCTTCGCCGCCGCATAGATCAGGTTCTTATCGTCGCCAATCAATGCAACGCCTGTCAGTACACTTTTTGCAGGCACCGTTTCCACCGTCGCTTCATAGTTCCGGCTATCGATTCTCCGGGCGATGTAGGTTTCACGATCGTCCTTGATCCGCATTCCGATCCGACCGTTTTTTAGTTCCAATGCAGGTTTATTAAAAACCGACCAGCTCCATTGCAAATCCAGCTTGCTTTTGTTGAAATCGTCGGCTGCGGTATAGGATGCGCTTTTTTGAGCGGGAGAAAGGTATTCGTCCGTAAAGCGGATCCAGTTGTCGGCGGTGAATTCAAATCCGCGGACCAATGCCTGCCGGCCGGTGTATTTGTTCGAAGCCTTATCGTAGGCGTGATACATGAAATAATCCTTGCCTTTGTACTTGACCGCTGTGCCATGCCCGGGGCACATCCAGTCACCCTGACCAGTCAGGATTGGGTTTCCGGCATATTTTTCCCAAGGTCCCATCAGTTTTTTGGAGCGGGCAATGCCCGTGGCGTAGGTACAACCCGGCCCGCAGCAGCCTGCCGCCGCGTAGATCGCATAGAAATACCCATTGTTTTTGATCACCGAAACACCTTCCACCAGATTGGCCTCCCAGGGCGTATCATTCCTAAAAAGCTCCTTTTTCTCGCCGGTGAGCGCGGTCCTTTCTTCATTGACCGGCTGGATCCAGATCGGCGTCGGCTTGCCTACGCTGTTACCGTCCTCCTTCCATATCAGGTGCAGCTTATTGTTTTCGTCCCGAATCGGGAATCCGTCGATAGAGCCCGCTTCCTCGCAAACCAGCGGGCCGTGGTCTTTAAACGGACCTTCGGGCGTATCGGCACTCGCTACGCCTACGCACAGGTTGCCGCCCTTTTTATGTGCGGTGTAATACACATACACTTTGCCGTTATCGTAATTCAGCTCCGGTGCCCAATAGTAGAAATCGGCCCAGGGCGTGAGGTCCGGGAAAATTGCCCCTGTCTGCTCCCAGTTTTGCAAGTCTTTGGATTTCATGATGGGAAAAGCGGGTGCCCAATTGGAACTCGTCGCAGCGGCATAATAGGTGTCTCCTACCCTGATCACCGAGGGATCAGCAAAGTCCCCCCGAATGACCGCCCGTTGCGCATTTGCAAATTGAACCAGTACAATTAACAACAGACCAATACTCAGTTTCTTCATAAACAATTTTTAATGTCCATACATTTTGAGCCCAAATATAGGATGAAACCGCTAGTCACCGGACGGAACAGCGATCGATTGTCCGGGCTGGACCGGCTCGCCGAGGCTCGGCAAAATTATGCCATGCGCTCAGCCCTGGTTCGGCTGCTCCTTAAAATGGCTCATCCGGCCGGCTCCGGGTTTAAAGACAGCCTCCGGTCGGCGGCTGTGATAGGTAAGTCGTTGATGCTCGCAAACCGCCGCTGCATTAATCCCTGGTTGTCAAACTCCCAGTTCTCATTACCATACGCCCGGTACCACTGCCCGTTTGCATCCCGGTATTCATACTCAAACCTGACGGCGATCCGGTTATCGGTAAATGCCCAGAGCTCCTTTTTCAGTTTGTAGTCCAGTTCCTTACGCCATTTCTCAGTCAGAAATTGAACAACTTCTTCCCGCCCATTAACGAATACGGAACGGTTGCGCCATTCGGTGTCGACGGTGTAGGCCAAGGACACTCTTTCAGGGTCCTGACTGTTCCATGCATCTTCGGCTAATTGTACTTTTTGGAGTGCCGTTTCCAGAGTGAAAGGCGGCAAAGGTGGCTTTTGTTCCATGAGCATGATTGGTTTATGTGATTAATTTTTAACTGTCTCCATTGCATTGACCAGGAACGTCCCGGTCGGCATTGTAAAATATTTTATACAGAACAGTCTGTATATATAGAGGTAAAAAAATATCAGTTTTTATTTAAAAGCGTCTCCGCCATTTTCCTGGCTCTTTTCACCGGCCAGGTGTCCCGGTATATTTTCGATTCCACAATAGCACCTTCGAACAGGAGATAGATCGAGTCACCGACCATATCGACTTCCGGTTCACCGCTGCCTTCCAATGCCTTTTCTACGAAACCTTTCATATACTGCCTCAGCTTTCCCTTGTGCTCAACAATCTCTCTGGACATCAACGGGCTGGTCCTGCCGATTTCCGACAGCATATTGATAAACTTACAGCCCAGAAAATCATCCTTTTGCAATACATATTCCAAAAAATCAAAACAGGCGCTGAGCTTCTGGACAGGCGCCTTTTTACCCGCGGTCCATTGATCCAATCCCGAAAACCATTCCTCCCTTCCTTCTTTCAGATAGGCTACTCCCAATTCATCCTTTGATCCAAAGTGCTGGTACAGGCTGGCCTTGGCCACACCCGCCTCCGCGAGGATCTGATTGATGCCGGTATTATTATATCCCTGGCTGTGAAACAGCCTTGCAGCCGTTTCCAGAATCCGCTCCTTCGGTCCAAGTTTCTTTATCATATTCCAAAGGTAGAAAGAATATTTTTATAGACAAGTTTGTCTATAAAAATAACTCATTTAATGAAGGAAACATCGTAACGTTCTGCGGGGACGGCTCAAAGCAGCCAGATCATGTCGTTGAAGTTTACTTTACCCGGGTGTAGCGCCTTAACCAATGCACAGCCGATTCCGATGACGCCACGACTAAATGCCAGATTGTTTTGTGCGTCGCGCGCGCTATTGGCAGCCTTGTATCCTGCATACCCGTCGGTATGGAGATCAAACCGGAGGATCTGAGTGTACCAGTAACTGGCCGCATTTGCCAGTTCGGGATCATTGGTAACCTGGCCGATGCGGTCGAATATCACGCCCAGTCCCGCCGCGCCATACCGCATGCTGGCATCCTGCTTGCAGTTCACATGCTCCTGGTGGCGCATGGCACAGGCTTTCAGGATATCGCGCCCTTCGGCGGACCACATGGCATTACCGAATGCGGCGCCGGCGCGCAGCAGCATATACCCGGTATCAACATTATTGTAGTAGGGTATTTGAAGCCCTTTGCAGCCATTCCCGACACTTGCCGCAGGTAACTTCTCCTCCTTTGCGCGTTGCGCTTCGATATAGCTGATGGCTTCCCGGGCCGTTGCTTCCAGGACGCTGGCCGGGACCAGGCCCATTTCAATCGCCCTGACCAGAAAGAGCAGGATCGCATTGGATCCCTGTGGAAAGAAAAGGCTCGCATTCTCATCGTTTTGATCCGATCCCGATGCCCAGTAACAACCCTGAGTCGTTTGTATCGCATTGCGGACAATGCCCTGGACCAGCTCTTCAACGATCGACTGAGCCACTTTCCGGTTATAGTAGCTTCGCTGGAGAAAATACAGACCGTACCCAAGCGCCCCGTTTGTGAATCCACCCAGGTTACCGGCATAAAGCTCCGTACGCATTTTTTTCAGCAATATCTCATCCACATCACCCAAAAACACATTGGGATCCAGGTCCAGCACGCCTGCCTGGCAAAGGTATTGCGAAACCATGCCCAGGTCTGCAAAATCTTGCGGATAAGCTTTTTGGGGATCACCGTCAATCATATCGCAGGCCCGGTCAAATGCTTGCCGGGCCTCGTCGAGATAACGGCTCCTGCCCGAATGCACCGCGTACAGATAAGTGAAGACAGACACACCGAGATAGCCCCGCGAAAGACCAAAACTACTCAGTTGCTGCTTGTGAATATTTACAACTTCATAGATCTCCTCGATTTTGGCAGCAGCGATCACAGCTGGAAGCCCCGAAATTACTGGTGATGTTATCATCGCTCTCGTTTGATTCTATAAGCAAATGTGTATCGGTAGCATTGTCCGACGAGAACTTTTTAGACCAATTCTTTTTGTGCTTCGACGAATTGGGAAACAATTTGAACAGGAGGGCATGATTGCGCATGATTCGATTACAATGCATCCTTGGTCGATGAAAGCATATAGGTTATATAAATTGTTTGTCGATGAAAAACCCGGTTGGCAAGTTTGTCTCCTACAATTTCAACCCACCTAGCCATGTCTATCATATCCCAAGGATTCTTCGTGCTAAGACGCCCCCGGTTGCCGCTGGATGTTCTTTATGGATTTAACGAGCGGGTCAATGCGCGACCTGAGTTGTTCGAGGAAGAACTCATCCGTTTTTTTTCACAGCCCGCTATGCTCGAAGCCATCTATATCGCATCGCCGGAGCTCTACGATTCCTTCACAGGTCTGATCGACGGAAGGGTCAGGACGGGCGTCCATAAGCTGCGCAAAACATTGTACAAATACCTCGTGCGAATGACCTCCCGGAGCACGCCGTACGGACTGTTCGCCGGTTGCAGCTTAGGTACAGTGGGACGTGAAACCCGCATTGAATTTGACGAAGCCCTACCCTACGATGAGCACGCGAGGCTGGACATGAATTATGTGGCCGAAATGGCGGCAGGGCTTTTGAAAAAAAAAGCCATTCGCAACAATGTCAAGTTCTTCCGCAATACAAGCCTTTACCGGATCGGCAGTTCTTACCGCTACATCGAAAGTTCGCTCCACAACAAAAGGAGGTCGTATGTGTTGGCGTCCGTGGATTGCAACCCCTATCTGGACCAGGTCCTGTCGGTGGCCGCAAAGGGCGCGACCATCCATGAATTGGTACATAGCATCGTGTCCGAAGAAATCAGCGAGGAAGAGGCCGCGCAGTACGTGGATACGATCGTCGATGCGCAGATACTGGTTTCCGAGCTGGCAGCCACCGTTACAGGAGAGGAATTTTTCTTCACTATCGCCGGAAAACTGAATGGTATCGCGGGAGCAGAGGAGGATCTGTTTCAATTGAACCGGATTTCGGATTTGCTGGAATCCCGGGAACGCGGCGTCGGCAGATATAAGGAAATAGAAGCCATCGTGGCGGAGCACTTTGTTTCGGCGGGCAGCAAAGATTTGATCCAGACCGACCTTTTCCTTCCTACCCGGTCGTGCATCATCAGCGAGCGCGTGATCGGAACGCTGACGAAGGAGTTCAAAAGCATTTCATTTCTGGGTCACCGGAATCCGCAGCCGGAAATGGATCGGTTCAAAAAGCGCTTCCTCAAACGATACGAGCAACGCGAAATGCCATTACTGGAAGTACTGGATTGTGAAACCGGGATCGGATATGGCGATGCGATGGCCGGCAGGACGGATCACGTCCCATTGCTGGATGAAATTCAGCTACCGGAAATCGCCAGGACAAATACCGCCGAACTGTCGGCAGTTGCGATGTTCAAAGAAAGGCTCTGCCGGCAATCCGGAGAGGAAGGCGCATTGTCCGTTTGCCTCACTGACGACATGCTTAGTGAATTGCGAAAAACCGTTAACGAGCCGCCGCCGCCGGACAGCTTTTATCTGTTCGGCAACCTGATAGCGGGGTCTCAGGATGACCTGGATGAGGGGAATTTCAAATTTGCTTTCAATGCGATGGGAGGCCCCTCAGGGCTGAAATTGCTGGGACGGTTTTGTCATGGCCATGAACCACTTTCTGAACAGGTAAAAATGGCAGTGGGTCAGGAAGAACGGTTCCGGGAAGACGCGGTATTTGCGGAAATCGCGCATCTTCCCGAAGCGAGGGTGGGTAATGTGCTGATGCGGCCCCATTTCCGTCGTTACGAAATCCCCTACCTTGCAGGCTCAACCATGCCGGAGGAAAACCAGATCTTACCGGACGATCTCATGGTGTCGGTGTCCGCCTCGGGCGAAGTCCTGCTGAGGTCGAAACGGCTGAACAAGCGGGTGCTCCCCCGGCTCACCAATGCACACAATTTTGCTGCGGGACTGCCCGTGTACCGATTTCTTTGTGAACTGGCCTATCAGGACGACTACCAGTACCTGGCATGGCACTGGGGACATCTTTCGTCGAATACTTTCCTGCCACGCATCGAATACAAGCACTGGATCCTAAGCCGTGCAACCTGGAACATCGAAAGGGACCGGCTGATAAGGTTTTTTGGCAAAGATACCCTCACAGCGAAAGAATGGCGTGTGACAAGGGGCATTTATAACATCCCGCGCTTTGTGCAGCTGAGGCATGGAGACAGCGAATTTCTCATCGACGGTGATTCTGACTTTGCAGTGGAGGTACTCTGCGACTCTATCCGCAAACATGACAGGGTAATCCTGACCGAGTTTCCTGAGCACACAGACAACGGCATGCTTGGAAAGCCGGGAAAGCGTTACGTAAATGAAATTTTATTGCCGCTGTTGTGTCAAAAGGATTCGATGCCGGTACAATCCTCGTTTGAGCACCAACTGGCCCTCCGGCAGCCTGGTACCGTCAAACGGAGTTTTATGGCTGGAAGTGAATGGCTGTATGTTAAAATTTATGCCGGGACCAGAACAACGGACGGCCTTCTGGCATCCATCATCAAACCGCTGACAGATCGCCTTCTCGCCGAAGGCACCATTGAAAAATGGTTTTTTGTCCGCTATGAAGACCCGGACCACCATATCCGGCTGCGATTTTACAACGGTTGCTCCGCCTCCTTCTGGCAGGTGGTCCTGACCGAACTCCACGCCCTGATCGATCCGCTGCTGCGCAACGGCACGGTTCACAAAATACAGGTCGACACGTATAAAAGGGAACTGGAACGTTACGGTCATCATGCATTCGAAGAGGTGGAATCGATTTTTTTCGCAGATAGCGTTGCAACGGCCGGCTTTCTGGGCATGCTGTCCGGAGACGAAGGCGAGCGGTATCGCTGGCTGATAGGTTTGAGAGCGGTGGATATGCTCCTGCATGACCTGGATTTCAGTCTGGAAGACAAAAAGATGCTCATGGGGCATTTGCAGGCGCATTTCTTCCAGGAGTTCCAGGGCGATACCCGACTGAGCGTTCAGCTGAACAATAAGTACCGCCTGCATACCGACGAAATCCAGTCATTTCTTGACCCGCACCACGATTCACAGAACGGTATCGAAGACGCAATCGGCCTGTTTGAAATGCGATCTGCCTGTATCAGAGCCTCTATGACCGTACTTTCCTGCTCTATGGAAATTTCACTGAACAACTTCGCGAGCAGCCTGATCCATATGTTCCTGAACCGGTTGTTTGTCTCTCAGCAGCGCGAACACGAGCTGGTTGTTTATCACTATTTGAAAAAGCATTACGACTCGAAGTTGGCGAGAAGGGACAAAACCTGCGCCAAGGCCATTTTACAGGAACATTAACTGATAAAAAATTAAATGATAATGCTCATATTTGTTCATTAAATGCAGCCGCATTAGGTTTTTTGACGTTTAGCGAAAGGCTCGCCCGACATTGGCAGTAACGATCATAAATCACAATCCGGATTCAGTTCAAATATGACAGGGAAAATCAGTTGCCTTATCGTCGATGATGAGGAACCGGCTCATGAAGTTCTTAAATTTCTGATTGCAAAAGTCAGCTGGTTGGCATACGCAGGAAGCTGCTACAGTGCACTGGATGCACTGGAAATGATACCGGAAGTAAAGCCCGATATCATTTTTCTCGATGTAAACATGCCCGAGCTCTCGGGTCTGGATCTGCTCAATATTGTTCAGGCTCCGGAATCACATGTGATCCTGACCACGGCTTATCCCGAATATGCGGTAGATGGCTTTACGTTCGACGTTACATCTTTTTTGTTGAAGCCCATCGGCTTTGACCGCTTTCTGAAAGCAGCAACAAAGGTGAGAAGGCTGATCGGCGATAGTCTGCCTCAGGAAAAAGGCCGGCCGGACACAGCTGCCTTGCCGGTAAGCACCGAAACGCCCCCGCCAGATCCGCCAAGCCCCTCGACGGCACAAGCTTCCGAACGCAGGACGGATGCCGCGCAGGAGGAATACATGTGGATCCGGGCCGACCGCAAAATGTATTGCGTCTGGTTCAAAGACATCTATTTCATTGAAGGATTGAAAGACTATGTAAAAGTCTATTACACAAACGGCGTCCTGGTCACGCTCGCCTCCATGGCTGTCATGATGACCCGCCTGCCTTCTCCCCCTTTTGTCAGGACACACCGGTCGTACATTATTAACCGCAACATGATCAGGATGATCGAGGGAAACATGGTTACCATGCTGAACGGCATGAAGGTATCGATCGCCGTGTCTCCGACGCGGGACGACGTACTCAGACAGTTGACCGAAAAATAACCGAAAGAGCTTGGATGAACAGTATCGCGAAGAAAGGCTCACTCATAGAGAGACTTCTGTTTCCCCGCACGGAAGGACTGAGAGTGTTCTATCACGTTTGCTTCTGGGTTCTTTTCGTGCTGCTGCATTATGCCTACGCGTTGCCCACACTCGCACGGAAGGCGTCGGATGCAAGTGTCACGATAGCGGGCTTTCTATACTTCCTGAAAATAGTTCCGGAATACTACCTCTGTGTGGGGTTGTATTATCTGCTCAGCAAGTACATTCGCGGATTCGTTCTTTTCCTCATTTTGTTAGTCTCGGCTGTTCTCGTGAATCATCTGTTTTCAACCCTGCTGTTTATGTGGGTGGATTACGTTTTTGGCTTGGCAAACATGCCGGACCGGTTCAGGCTAATTGCAAAACTATATTTACAACCATTTGATTATAAAGACATAGGATCCTGGCTGGTATTCAGCAATGACGTCTCCGAGGCGCAGTTCTTTATTTTGCCTGCCGCGCTAAAAACGGCAAAATATGCAGCCAATGAGCACATCATGCGGCAAAAACTTCAGAATGACTCACTTGCTATGGAGTTGAAAGCACTGAAATCGCAGATCAACCCGCATTTCGTGTTCAACGTGTTAAATGCTGCATACGCCAAAACCTTGCCGATCTCGGAAGATGCAGCCGGATATCTTCAGAAAGTCTCTGAGATCCTCCGGTTTTCGCTTTACGAGATGAACGACGAGTTTATCAGGCTGGAAAAAGAGTTTGCCTACATGAACCTTTACCTCGAACTAGATTCGATTCGCAGCAACCGACGGTGTAAGATCACCGTGGAGCAGCATGGCGGCATCGAAGAGCGGCACCGCGTCCCGACCCTTTTACTGATAACGCTCGTTGAAAATGCATTTAAACACGGGGTACACTCCACACGCCACGATTCGTATGTCAATATCCGGCTGAACATTTCATCCGGCGTACTGGAATTTACCATTGTCAACAGCAAACCTGCGCAAGCATTGCCGAACCGCTTCAAAGATAACCATAGCGGAGGGATCGGGTTGGTGAATCTGGAAAGAAGGATCGGAATTTATTACCCTGGCCGGTATGAATTTAGGAAGACTGAAACGGCAGGCGAATTCGGCGTGACTATAAAAATACCAGTGGAATAACCGATGCACGATGCTAAAAGCACTTTGGTCGAAGCATGCACAGGGTTGGTATAAAAAGATGAAATAATGTGCCTCTACCGGCTAATTTCACGATATCTATCAACCCAAAATAACTTTGATCCGATGAAAAAGCAAACCACAACTCCCGCTAAACTTCAACTCGTTAAATCTACAATCGCGCGCCTTAACGGCATTCCCAACGCTGGTAGCGGCAGGAATTTCACAGATTCAGATACCACAGCCAGCACCGCTTTATGTAAAAGCATCATGATCTGAGGACCTGCCGGATCAGGCATTTGAAATCACTGCGAAAAATCTTTTCACAAGCGTTTCGGCCTTCCGCGTCGGTTTTGACAAGAAAACCGAACCCGGAAGGCCGAGACCTGTTTTACGATTCAGTTCCAATCATTACTGATGTCTTTCGCAACCAACGGATTGGTGATCTTTTCAGTCAGGGGAATGGGGAATAAAACGTGTTTGTCCTGAAAGAACGATTGGCTCGAAGCCGGATATTTCGTTTTCTTTTCTGCATTAAGGGTCTGCTTGGCAATCCCCCAGCGAATCAGGTCAAACCAGCGCACCTGCTCGCCTGAAAGTTCAAGCTGGCGTTCCAGCATGATCTTCTTCATCGCCTCATCCTTGCTCCCGAGCGTGGTATAGGCAAATGCGCCCGAGCGTGCCCGCACCTTGTTGACCCACGGCAGCGCCTCATTAATTTTGCCAATATTGATCTGCGCCTCGGCCAGCATCAGCAATACATCCGCATAACGGATCACCTGCGAATTGATATCCGATTGCGGCAACTCCCCTTTCTCCTTGTATTCATAAGGTTCATATTTCCGCCAGCGGTAACCATTGCCATTTTCCGCATAAGGGTAAGGTTTGGCCCCGCCCGTGCAGTTGTCGCAAAAGGTAACATCTCCCCCGCTCGCTTTATCTCCGTAGAAAGTATTTTTAGCCCGGGGATCGACGTATGGTTTGCCCGATTCATCCTGATAAGTAAATGCTTTGACGGCTGCGTCCGAGATAAATACGTTCCGCCAGTCATTCCAGCCATACTCCATGGCGCGGCCGGTCAATGTGTTTTTGCCGCTGCTTGATCCTTCCTGGGATCCGAACATGTAGTACGGGCTTCCTTCGGCCCAGCCGCCCCATGCTTTGTGAGGGATATCGAAAACCGTTTCGGCATTTTTAACCGGTGATTTGGTAAAGAGCTCATCCAGGTTCTGGACGAGGTCGTAGGCATATGGCGCCCTGGTCAGCAACTCGAACTGTGCGGCGGCTTCGGCGTACTTTTTCTGGTACAGATAGGCCTTGCCGAGCAATGCAATGGCCGCTCCCTTTGTAGCCCGGCCCAGGTCGGTCGCGCTGTTGGCGTAGGTGACCGGCAATCCGGCGATCGCATTCGCCAGATCCGACTCCACTTGTTTCCAGACCTCTTCCGTGCTGGCCCTTGGCAGGTAAAACTCACTGTTACCACTGTAATCCTTGCGAATAGGCACTCTGCCCCAAAGCGTTACCAACAGAAACTCCGCATATGCCTTTAAAAAATACGCCTCGGAAGTGTACTGGGCCAGCTTCGCTTTTTCGGCATCCGAAGCTGGGATCACTTTGGCCGCCTTGTCGATCACCAGGTTCGCCCGGAATGTCATTTTATAGGCGGTTGACCAGAGGTCATTGATCTGTGCGTGGTTGGAGGCGTAGCTGTAATCGTGCAATTGCAGGACATCGCCCAAAAGCGGCGCATCCGCCTCGGCTTCATTCCCGGTGAGGTCCATCAGAAAGTAAAAATCCCTGGAATACAGCCCCTTGTAAAGCATCAGACCGTATGCAGCCGTGACTGCTTCCGAAATAGTGGCAGGCGTCGTAAAATAAGTATCGTCGTTATAGCTCGCCTGATTTTTGACATTATCCAGCGAGTTGTCGCACCCGGCTGTGGCCAGGCATGCCAGCGCTCCCAGTGAAAGTATCTGCTTTTTCATGATAACTAAATGAGAATGAGTAGATAAAAATTAAAACCCGACCTGAACTCCTACCAGGAAAGTCCTTGGCTGCGGATACTGGCCGGTATCCACTCCTTTTGTAAAAATGAACGATTTGGCATCATTGACACTCGCACTTACTTCTGGATCGTAGCCCTTGTAATTCGTGACGGTCAGTAAATTCATCGCTGTGGCGTAGATCCGGAAACTTGAAAACACCTTTCCACCGGCAGAATGCAGGAATGATTTGGGAATCGAGTATCCGACGGTCAGGTTGCGCAGGCGCATGAACGAGCCATTTTCCAGAAAACGATCGGAAGCGCGGAGGTTGGAAGGCGTATTCTGCCCCGATCTCGGCATGTCTGTCACGTCCCCGTCCTTTTTCCACGCATTCAGAACGGCCGTAGAAGAATTGAACGGGCGGGTTGTTCCTTCTGTCCAGTAACGCAATGCATTGTAAACTTTCACATCGCCGATCCCGGCCAGGCCCATCGAAAGGTCCCAGGCTTTGTAGGATAAATTGACTGAGCCTCCATAAGTCCATACCGGAATGGCAGAGCCCAGAAACGCCTGATCGGAGTCGGTGATCTGTCCGTCGCCATTCAGATCTTTGTAAACAATGTCACCTGCCTTTAACCCATCCTGATAGGTCTTAAAACCTTTGGCCATCGCCTGCTCATTGTACCGGGCAACATCGGCAGCACTGGAAACTACACGATCCACTTTAAAACCGTAAAACGAGCCAATTGCCGCTCCGACATCCGTTTTGGTAATGTTGATCCCGCCATTAGTACTGCCGCTCACGATAGGCGCCCCATTACCGAGTGACACCACATTATTTTTATTGAAACCGGTGTTGGCAGAAATGCTGTAACTGAAATCCCCTGCCTGGCCCGCATATGAAATGGCGGCTTCAAAACCCTTGTTGACTGCATTGGCTGCATTCTGCACCATACTGGCATCATTGTAAACATCACCCAGGCCCGTCGAAACAGGTAGTTTCACATCCAGCAGCAGATCTTTGCTGTTACGTTTGTAGTAATCGAGGCTGATCTGAAGTCTGTTTTGCAGGAGGCCGAAGTCAATGCCGAAATCAACCTGCGTGGTTTCCTCCCATTTGAGGAAAGGGTTGGGTACCCGTGTGACCGTCGCACCTTGCTGGAATGCCTTGTTTTCCCCGAAAGAATATACAATGTTGTTGTTTCCATAACCGCGGTATACGGTCGGATCGGTGAGGAAAAGGCCTATGTTGGCGTTTCCGGTGATACCCCAACTCCCCCGGAGTTTCAGGTCGGAAATGAAGGCGACATTTTTCATAAAATCCTCGTTGGCAAGTTTCCAGGCTACGCCCACCGATGGAAAATTCCCGTTCCGGTGCGCTTTCCCGAATGCCGGGTTGATATCCTTCCGGATGGAGGCATTGATCAGGTACCTGTCGTGAAAAGCGTAGGTAAGGCGGCCAAAATACGAGCGTGACGCGTAGATACCGGAGCCTGCACCCGTAATGCTGTTAGATTTGGATACGCCGATCTGCTTGATCAGATCATTCGTAAAACCCGAGCCGGTCAGATTGACGCTCCTGCTTCTGTTGCCTTCATTGAAGGTATTACCGGCCATCACCGAAAAATCGTGCCGGCCAAAGGTCCTGGAATAGGTCAGGATATTCTCAACGATCGGTGAGACGCTGAAAGAGTAGCTTTCATCGATCTTGCGATCCGTTTTGAGGTTTCCATTCAGATACTCACCGGTGTAATTGTAACTGTTGCTGTTGGACAGACCAATGTTAGCCTGCGTCCTGAATTTCAGCCCATTGATAATCTCAATTTCGCCCCAAAGCTGAAAAAGATTGGAAACGCCCCTGGATAATTTTTCAGTCAGGTAAATGCCAGGCAAGGGGTTCAATGCGTCGTTCTGGTCCAGGATCGTGGTGACCCGGCTGTATCCTCCAAGGTTCGTCGGGTCCATCGTAGGTGCGTAAGGCGGCATCCTGAGCGCTTCCACAAAGCTGGCGGCGTTGCCGGTCGTCCTGTTGTATTTAAAGTTAATGGTCTGTCCGAGTCGTATCCGCTTCCCGATCTGCTCTTCCAGCTGTGTCCGCAAATTAATCCGCTGATAACCGTAATCCTTCATAATACCTTCCTGGTTGGTATAACCGGCTGAGAAATTATAGGTTGCCTTTTCACTTCCTCCGGTCACATTCACATGATGTTCGGTGACCTTGCCGTTCCTGAAAATTTCTTTTTGCCAATCCGTGCGGGTCACCAGCACATCGGGGGTGTTCAGCTTGTCGGGCACCTTGTTGCCCTGTGTTTCATCGATGTCCTTCACCAGCTGGACGTACTGAGCCGCATTGAGCATATCCAGTTTTTTCCATGCCTGCGATATGCCAACGTACCCGTTGTAGGTCACCTTGGGTGTTCCCGCCTTTCCTTTTTTAGTTGTTATCAAAACCACGCCGTTTGCAGCCGACGCCCCGTAAATCGCCACGGAGGCAGCGTCTTTTAAAACTGTAATATCCTGGATATCATAGGGACTGACCGAGTTGATATCGCCGCCCTGGATGCCGTCGATCACATACAAAGGATCGGAGTTGGTGAGCGAACCTACGCCCCGGATGATGATTTTGGCATTGGAACCGGGCAGCCCGCCCGTATTGACGATCTGCACACCGGCTATCTTCCCCTGCAACAGCTGCTGGGCGGATGTAGCCGACACGTCGCCGAACTCCTTGCGGCCTACGACCGACACCGCGCCGGTCAGATCCTTCTTTTTCGCAGTTCCATAGCCGATCACGACCACCTCTTCCAGCGCACGGGTATCCACCGCCAGCGAAACATCCACTACCGAGCGATTACCCACAATCTCTTCCTTGGGCAAATAACCTACGAACGAGAAAATCAGGACCGCACCGGCACCGGCGCCGGTTATTTCATATCTCCCTGACATATCCGTTGTAACGCCCCGCTGGGAGCCTTTAAGCACTACGCTTACTCCCGGAAGCCCGTCTCCGTGCTCATCGGCCACTTTCCCTTTCACGGTTGCATCCTCCGGTCCCGCCTTGCTGATTTTTACGATCAAAGCATCGGGCTTCTCCGGAAACCCTGGCGATGCCGACTGCGCGGTAGTTGCGCTTTCGATCGTAGCCACACCAACTTCGGGGTCCTTTTTTTCAAACCTTGGCACAATCACATAGGCCTCTTTTCCCGCTTTTTTGAAACGGAGATTGAATGGTTTGAGCAGGTCGGTCAGCTGCCTTTCCAGCTTGCTTCCTTCCTGGCGGTAATCTGCGCCCGTAATCACGATATTCCGGACCGTTTCTTCTTCAAACAGTATGCTCACCTGGTGCTGCCTGCCCAGGTCAACCAATAAATCTTTCAGGTTTTTAGCGCTGTTGCGGCCTTCTCCATGCTGCATTTGGGCCGCGCTCGGCCGGGCTACACCAGGCTGGGCTACTCCCGGCTGACCCGCCAGGGAAATGCCCTGCGCAACACAAAGCTGCTGAACAGATAACATGGTCAGCACGATACGGGTTTTTTGTAGAAATCTGCTACTCATGATTTGTATTGGTTACTGATTTTCTTAATTCGATAAATTCGTCGTGCTTGACCACTTCCAGGTGAAGCAGTTCGGATAGTATGATCAGCAGATCGTCGGCCTGCTTCACTTTGTACACGCCGCCGATACGGCGTTTCCCGAGAACGGGATCGAGTATACGTACATTCACCTTGAAGCGGTCGTTGATTTGCTCCACCGCCTCAGACAAAAGTGTATTGTCGAAATAAAACATGTCCCGCTTCCACGCCACAAACGCGGCCGGTGTGGATGAAGATGTGAGGGTAAAAGCTCCGTTCGTTCCGGTTGCGAAGAGGTTGCCGGGCTTCATGTAAAGCTGTTTTCCCCGGGGCAGACTGAGTTTTACCTTTCCCTTCGTCAGAAAAACCTTGGTGCCGCGCTTTCTCGAAAACGCAACAAACTCGGTACCAAGCACTTCTATCACATAATCCTGATTCATCCGGACAATAAAACGACTGTCGCGCTCGGTGTGCACCACTTTAAACTCCGCTTCGCCTTCCAGCATTACTTCCCGGTTGCCGGAACCGAACCCCAGCCTGGGAACCCGTAAAACAGAGTTGGCATTGAGCACTACCCTCGTGCCGTCGGAGAGCTGAAAAGAAGATGTCTGGCCGTTTTCGGAAACCAATGATCTGTACATCAGCTCATTCCTAAAAAAGAAGCAACCTGCCACGAGCAGGCACGCCGCCGCCGCACCATACAGCCAGCTCATTTTCCGGATCAATGGACGCTTAACTGCCGCTGGGAGCAAAGGAGTTTCTTTACCGGTTTCTTCATCATTCATTAATGAAATGTAATCCGACAACGCGTTTTCTATTCGCGGCGAGAACTGCGGATGACGGCTCTCCCATTCATCCAGATACTGGTGATAGAGCTCTTCGTTTTCAGGGTCGGCAAGCCAGTCCTCGACGAGCTTGCGCTGAATGGATGTGGTCCTTCCGTCAAAAAAATCGAACAGGACGTCTTTGGATAGGGATTCTTTCATCTTGTACTTTTTAATATTTACAGTCCGGTCAAGGCCGGTTTAGGTGATTTCAGAGCAAGCACAAAAACCAGGGTCGGACCTGACGTGGTTTTGTTCATCCGGCTACTTATAAGAACAGACAAGTACGGTGTCTGCAACCCCATGCCGGGTCGGGACTTTTATTGAAGGCAGTATACGAGACATATAAACCAACTGTCTTTCAGCCCGTTTCGCAGCCTTGCAATGGCTCTGGTAATCAGTGCTTCCACCGATTTGGGGGTGATCTGAAGTTCGGTCGCGATCTCTTCCAGTGTTTTACCCTCCACGCGTTTCAACAGGTAGGCTTTCCTGCATTGAGGAGGCATTTCCTGCACAATGCGCTCGATCTGCTGGTGCAATTCGCTGTATTGCAGCGCCTCGTGCGGGTTGAGTGCCTGAGCTACAAACGGCGCGGTGATCAGTTCGATCGGCGATGTCCGGTTGAGCTCCCATTTCAGGTGGTTGTACGCGCGGTTCCGAACCGATTTGTACAGATAGGCCCGATAGGACGTGGTGATCAGCTCGAAAGCACGGTTTTGCCAGAATGCGGCAAATACCTCCGAAACAATGTCTTCGGCTATTTCCCCCGAATGCACAAACCGGATCGCGTGGTTGCACAAATTGGTGTAGTACTTTCTGAAAAGCAGCTCGCACCCTCTCTTGGGATCCTGGCCGAACGCTTCGCGGATCAGGTATTCGTCGTGGAGCATCACCGGTTCGTTATCCTGCACGGGGAGTCCCATGACCCCGGGCAGTGGGAGCGGTAATTTTTTGGTAGAATCAATGGCCATAGCATTTCGTTAACCCAATTGCAGATTTGCAGTCTGATGATAAAGACAAGTGGGTAAACCCCATCCCCATACATCGAATAATATTTTTTATTCAATAAATAATTCAATTTAAAAATGAATGCGGCCAGGTTCGCCCAAAACGGGCAAAATAAGTCCGGACCAACCTGGGCTGATCCGGACTAAACCACTTCCAAACAAAAACCGGACTGTCAGGGCTTAACCACCTTCAATACAATCACTTCCTTCGAAGAGGCTATTTTTATCAGGTAAAGACCCGCGTTTTTTCCCAGAGGCAATGTATGCCGCCCGGTTTCAGCAGGTTTTTCGACCGACTTACGGAATAAGGAACGGCCATTCACATCTGTTACCGTAATGCTGAGCGGCAGGGTATTGCCTCCGGCGATGACGATATCCGCCTGGTCTCCGCTCACCGGGTTCCCCAGCACCGTTACAGTCATTTTAGCGGATGTAGCCTCATGCTCTTTCAGGCCCATTCTGCCATTGGAAGGGGCTGAGGGCTCTTCACCGTACACGAGCTGACCTTTGTAGTAAACGGTGATCCTGTTGTTTTCCTCAAATGTTCCCGCAGCTTTGTAGGAATGGTCATTGGTCTGGTCGAATACCGACCAGTCCGATTTGGCGATTCTGTACTGAATATTGCCGGTGCCGCTTAATGGATATAATTTACCAAGAGCAGGAGCGCCTTTGAGTTCAAAGTACGTGTCAGCGCCTGTCTTTTGCTGGTTACCTGAGAACTGGCCGGAAATGTTTGCAGCAGCCAGTGCAGCGAAGTCGATCCAATGGTTGAGGCTGGCGGTACCATCTGCGGTGAACCAGTAGCGGATCGCCAGATCGGCATAGTCTACCGGCACATTGCCTGTGTTCTCCACTTTGATCCAGGTGCTCAGCGAGGTGGGTGCAGCGGTGGTGTTTTTGTTTTGTGAAAAAACTTTCAAATCTAAAACTGCCGCCGCCGTGTCGGGCTCCAAGCCCCACCAGAGCTTCCCGTTGCGATACAAGGTGATGTGGTCGTTGAGAACATAAGCGGACGCGCTTTTGAAAGAATAATCGTCGCTTTCTGAAAGATTGGCCCAGTTCGCATTAGCAAACCGCGACTGTATCGGGCCGGAATTCCCTCCCGGGTTCAGGTTGCCGGCGGATGCATTGAATGCATATTCCACATAACCCAACGCGCCCTGACGCGGCTTGTCCAGTTCCACGTAAGTCATGGAAATTTTGGCGCTGCCCATTTCCGAATAATCGATCCATTTGCTGATGCCGGCGTAATTTTCGGCTGTAATCCAGTACCGGGCGGTCAATTCGGCGTATGGAATGGCAACCGGGCTTTCGTTTGCGATGGTGATGTAAGGTTTGCTGTTATTGTTATCCACCAGACCATTGTCACCGTCTTTGTAAAGCACTTTCAAACCCGAAGTAACTACCAGCGTACGGCTCGAAGGCGGGGCGGGGCTGTACACCTGGTTCCCGTTTTGAGAGGCGGTGATCACCGTTGTTCCGGGTCCGGCAATGCGGACCTTTCCGTTTGAAATAATGGCAACCGAAGTATCCGAACTCGCATAGCTGACCGGCAAACCGGAACTTGCTACCGCACCCGCGTCAAAATCGGGATCGCCGAATGTCCTCGCCGCCATGCTGTCCAGGGAGACCGTTTGTGCGATCAATGCGGGCGGAACGATGGTTAAGCAAAAATCATCCAGCACAAAGTTACCGCTTGGACCGGCTTTGGAAGCCCAGATCCCGATGGTAGCGGCATTAGCAGGTGCCGGTTTAGTCACAGTATATTGGGTAAATACCGTTCCGGTGGCGGATGGAAAAACCTGGAACTGTGTGGTTGCACTGGTAATTTTGGCTCCCTGCGCGTCGTAAAAGTCGATCCCGATCCCGGCCCACCAGGGCATGATCAGCTGCGCGGGGTTGGCAGGGTTTGGCGTGCCTTCTGCTTTGGCCCAAACATCGAAAGTGATTTCCGAGCCTCCCGTCACTGTAATGGTTTTTCCATAGTTGATGGCCCCCTGGTCTGCGGTAATGACCGCGCTTTTCAATCCGCTCCGGGCTGAGGTACCCGTGGTCGCTGCCGCATTGTTCGGGTTCCTGATCCAGTTTACAAAACCGCTCTCAAAACCATTGTTCGTAAGCACCCCGCATGCGCCTGCACTGACGACCGTAACGGCCGACGCGGAGGAAACGCCACCCGCGTCCTGCGCAGTCGCGTTGATGCTGGCGGTGCCGACGGCTACGGCCGTAACGATGCCCGTTGCATTCACCGTCGCGATCGCAGGATTCGAAGATGTCCAGACTACCGTTTTGTTGCTTGCATTCAGGGGAGCGATCGTCGCCTTAATGGTTGTCGTGTCGCCTACGCCAACGGTGGCGGCCGGTTTGTTCAATGCAATGGAAGTGATCAGTACATTGGAAACGGTAACAACGCTGCTGGCTGATTTGGTACCGTCCTGCGTGGTAACGGTCACTGTCGCGGTTCCGGGTGCAACGCCCGTGAGTACGCCATTTGGATCCACTGAAACAATGCCCGCGTCGGAGCTCGACCAGGCGAGCACCTTATTGCTTGCGTTGGCTGGCTGAATGGTTGCGGCAAGCGTAGTCGAATTGTTGACCCCGACCGAAGCCGTGGCTGGCAGCGTTACGCCGGTTACGCCAATGTTGTAGGCTGTAATGGTGGATGAAGCCGTTTTGCCGCCTTCGTCGGTGGTGGCGGTTACGGTGGCATTGCCCGGCGAGATGCCACGCAAAAGGCCGTTCGCATCAACACCAACAACCGATGTGTTCGACGATGTCCAGGTCACTTTGCGGTTGGTCGCATTGGCCGGCAGTATCACGGCTGATAGCCTGGTGGTATCCCCTACGCCTACCGAAGCCGTAGCAGGGTTTACAGCCACCGAGGTCAATGGCGTCAGCCCTACTTCGATGGCATTAACGGCAGCATAATCAAAATTCGCAATGGGCCTGAAAACAACATTGAGCACCCCCGAAGCATTCGACCGGACAGAAAATTCTCTGACAATGGCTTTGTATCTGCCGCCAGCCTGCGTGAAAATATCGAAGTTTTTAAGCAGCGTGTCGGCTACGCTGGTTCCTGTGACATTAAACTTCCGTTTCCCCGCAGTGATCGTTCCGGAAATTTCGGCAAAATGAAGCCTGACAACATATAAACCATTGGGGACCAGGTTTCCGTAGGAGTAAACAAGCGGCTGGCCGCCGTTGCGCTGTGTTCTGTATGCATCTGCCGGAGCAGGGGAACTGACGCCGGTTAAATCTATCGCTGTGGGTGTGGATATTGTCCACTGGTATCCCGACTGCGGGCTATCCGCAACAAAATTGCCGATCGTAGGTCCGCCACAGTTATTGGCCACCACAACCGTTCCGACCGTCAACAGGGATGTCGCAGTTTTTCCGCCGTCTTCTGTGGTGACGGTAATGGTCGTTGTGCCCAGCTTCAAACCCGTAACCAATCCACTGGAATTGATCCTGACAACGGTTGTGTCGGATGAAACCCAGCTCACTTTCTTGTTGGTCGCATGGGCAGGGACGACCGTGGCAGTCAGATTTCTGCTAGTGCCTAAACCTATTGAGATCGCCGGATCAAGCACTACGCCCGTGACGCCAACGACCGGCGTGACCTTGATGCTGCTCTGTGCCGTTTTCGCACCGTCCTGCGTGGTGACGGTGATCGTGGCGACACCGGGAGCCACACCAGTAACCAGTCCGCTTGCATTGACGGTTGCAATGCCCGCGTCGGACGAGGCCCAGCTCACGGCGCTGTTGGTCGGATAAGTGGGTGTGAGCGCGGCTTTCAGTTGTTTTGTAAAGCCCACAGTCACAGAATCCGCAGCGGGTGTTACCGCCACCGAAACCACGGGCCCGCCCGACGGCTCGCCGACGAAAATCCCGTTTCCACCGATGCCCAGATATACCCTTCCATGCAAATCCGCAGCCATGTTGCTCACGATCCCCGGAACCGGGTTGGCAATCGTCGTCCAGGTAGCCCCATTGTCGTCGGAACGGAAAACCCCGTATGAAACACCGTTGATAGCAGTACCTTCCGAGCTCACGTAGATCACCGGATTGGAAGCAGCCGTCGTATCCGCCTTCCCGACAGCGACCCATTTCGGTTTGGTAATTACACTCGGATTTACTTTGGTAAAACTCTGGCCGCCATCGGTAGAGTGAAAAAGCCCGTCTCCCGAGAATGCGATCCAGAGATCTCCTTCCTTGCCTGGTGTCGTTTCTACATTCATTTGTGCCACATTGCCTACATTCGGCAGATTCGTAGCAGCGGTTGCCGCAAAATTCACACCGCCGTCCGTACTCACATACATTTTGCCCGCAGCGTAGATATAAAACTTGTCGCCGTTTACCTTATCGGCCGCCAGCGGGTTCATGCCCGCCCAGATTTCGTAAATACTGCCTGGTTTTAGAACTGCATTGGGTACGCCATTACAAGCCGTCCAGTTCACACCCAGGTTTGACGACTGATACGTGAGGCCGCCTTGTGTAACCCAAACCATTTTGGTGGTCGTCGCAGACACGGCAATCCGGCCCCTTGTCCCGGGCAGTGAAGCGAATTTGGTATAGGAATCTCCGCCGTTGGTGGAGTAGCCTCCTATCCCCGTCCCATTCCAGCCATCGCTGCCGACCCGGGCGATGAAGGCAGGGTTCGAGTACTGGATTGCGCCGCCGGATGTGTTGGTACCCGTATTGGTCACAAAAAAATTGGCTATCCCTTTCGCGGGTGGCAAGTCCAGTGATTTATGGTCAAAACCTCCCACATCGCCCGTAGTCGATACTAGAAAATTGGGTCCGGAAGGCGGGCAAACCAACGGTCCGGCTACGACAATTTCTTCCAGGCCGTTGTTACGCAGTTTCCAGGTAACCCGGCTCGCCCACACGTTCGTCGTCTGGCCTACATCGAGCATATCCGAAAACCAGACCTGCCCGGCGTTGAATGGGTCCCAGGCAAAACCATTGACATTGTGGCCAATATTTCCGTCGGCCCCGTTTCCACTTGAATGCGGTGCCTCGGTCACATCCCGGGTTGCGGGTACCATGGCAGTCCAGCTGCCGCCGCTGCCGCCCGTTGTGCTGCGGTAAGCGATGTCGTGGTTCCAGGAGCCGGTCGTAGTTACGATAATCTCGTTGCTGTTGGCAGGATTTACGCCCACCCCACTGAATTCCTTGCCGGTAACCGGCGTAATGTCAACCCAGCTGCTGCCGTTCCATTTGTTTAAAGTCATGCCTCCCAATGGCCGGTTTGCATTCTGCGGCAGCCTGGTCACGAAAAACGTACCGTCGTCGCTGATACTCGCGCGGCGTGGCTCTGCCGGGCTGCCGGGCATCAATGCAAACGAATTCCCACCGTCGGTGCTGCGGTACACGCCATCGCGGCTGCCCAGGAAGATGTTACGGGTGACGCCATTCACGACACCACCGCTTTTGTCGAAAAAGAGAAACCGCCCTGGCAAGTTATCCGGCAAAGTGGTATTCACCTTCGTCCACGAGCCTACCGCTCCCGCGGCGATGCTTTTATAAGTTCCGTTGGCGCGGGTTGTGACGTACACGACATTGCTATTGTTGGGATCCACCGCCAGGCGGTCCGAATAAGTCTGGTCGCTGTTGGGCAGCACCTGTATCGGCAGCTGGCAGTCTGTCCAGCTGGCGCCCCTGTCCACCGATTTCATCACGGTTCCCGTACCGGTGCCACCACCCGGAACGGAGCCTTTGCCTGTCTGGTGCGTGGCGTAAAGGATATTTCCCGTGGCATCGCCCGGATCAAATGCCAGGTCCCCGCATTTGGCGGCAGCTTCCCAGTTCCAGTAGGTGGTCGGTATTTTGTCAAACCACATCAGGTCCTCCCATTTCTGGGCGGCGTGATTCCATCGGTAAGGTGTGCCCACGTCGGTGGTGATAAAATAAAGGTTCGGGACCTTCGGATGCGCCTTGATGCTGGTGACATTGCCGCCACCACCCATTTTTACCGGCCGCCAGTTGTAGGTTTGTGCGCTGGCGAAGAAATGCAGGGCTCCTGTCAATGCAATCAACAGGACCATCATTCGGATTGATCTTTTCATACAATGCTGCTTTTGGTAGGATGTAAATCATGGTACATCTCTTACAGACAAGCAGAAAGTAAAATCCCCATATTTAAACTTGCTATTTTACAAAATGAAGCAAAGAGCTGGCTGGTGATATCTCCTTACGCTCTGCGAACATCCTTCCGGCATACGGGCGTGAGAAAGGGTACTCGATGGTGTGCAAACCAAGGTGAATTGCAAGTGTTCATGCTCCAAAATATACCCACTTACAGGTATTGAACCGGCACAGGCCGGCCACATAGATTTGCAGGGTACAATTTATCCCCGATCTCTATGAAAAATCTTTGCTTATTGGTCCTTGTCCTGAGTGCATTACACGCGGCTTTCCTACCCGCAGCGAATGCCCAGATGGTTCTCGTCAAGTCCGTTTATGTGCAGGGACTTAAATTTTACACCCCGTTTGGCACCCACGATTTCAGCGGTCGGTATGATCACAACATTTCCGGGGTCGAGCCTTTTGCCTACGGCTACCCGGTGCTTTACAGGGACAGGTACGACTACATCAACCTTAGCTATGTGGGAAAAGGATTTTGTAAGGTATTGCTGTACCTGAGAAAGATTGCTCCCGGTAATGGGAGCCACACCTGGGGCCTCTTCGGCAATATCATCGAATCTTCCAACGGCCAGTATGAAAACGGGGGATTCCTCAGGCAGTTGCCTGCCGGATTTACGGCATACTATCCGCAATGTGCTTCATTTGAGGGCATTACCATTTCAGGCGCGGGTTGCGATCCTTACGCGGTTGCTGTCGTGCCCGCAGAATACATTCACCTGAGCGGGGAGTACTTACAAGGGGACACGTTCAATAGCAAAAATACATTTGAACTGATTGCCCCATCTCCTACTCTTCCTCAGCAAACGGATGTGGCTACCATTCAATATGATGGCGTCAAATGGGTTTGGGTACTAAATCAGGCGACAACGCCCAATGGAAAGACGGCGGCAGACCCAATCATCCTTTCGACGAACAGCTCCGTCACTGACCTGAATCCTCCCTGCACAGGATGGACCAATGGTTTTGAATTGTCGGGAAATATTTGCGATGGCACATTGCCTGTTACACTCGTGAAGTTTTCGGCAGAAAGGTCGGACTCCGGTGATGCCGTCCTGGAATGGAGCACGGCCTCGGAAACAAACAGTCACCATTTCGATATTGAGCATAGCCTCAATGCTAAAAATTGGAGGAAGATCGCCGAAGTAGCGTCTCAGGGAGAAAGCGACACACTGTTTGACTATCACTATACACATACAGCCCCTTCAGGAAGCGTAAACTATTATAGATTGAAACAAACTGATCAGGATAGTACCTATACGTATAGCCGAATCGTCAGCGTCAATTTTGAGTCCATTCCGAAATCATCCCTCCTCTATCCTAATCCCGTTTCCGACAGATTGTATTTTCAAAACCCCGACCTGATCACGCGTATTGAGATAGTCAATCTGTCGGGCCAAACGGTATTTCAAACAGCTGACGGACTTTCCGAAGGGGTCTCGCTACGGAATTTAGAGAATGGGGTGTACGTCGTCAGGACATGCTATGAACACGGGGGGCAGGATGCGCGGAAGATTATGATAGTCAAATAATTGACGGTCACACAAAAATGACATTTCACTCCAAGTATAATTTCTGAAAAGTAACTTAATTATACCAGAAAACTCTCAAACCTTCCCCTGTTTATGGCCGTCTCGAACTTCCGTCAACACCTCCTCGCGCTCTGGCAAGTATCCCGTAACATTTCATTCGTTTTCCTGATGCTGGCAGTTTGCGCGGCACTGCTCATTCTGCCCGACCAGGCCCAGGACATGGTCGACGAGTTCGGTCAGCAAAACATTTTTGAGGATTATTTCATGCTCAAATCGCTGTCTGTCTGCATCTGGGCGGCTACGGCCTGGCAATGTTCGCGAATTATCCTGCTCTCCCCGGTGGATGTCGATGTCCAGGAGAACGAGCAAGCCAGCAAATTCTGGATGCTATGGATGCCCCGTGTGGCGGGTTTGCTCGCCGGGTTGACATTGGCCCTGGCTTTTGCAGTCGACGGGCACGGATGGCATAGCCTGGTGATTGTCGGCTACTCGCTGATCTCCTTCGCAGGTTTTATTATTCTTGAAAAAATAAACAGTAAAAGCACCCGCTATGAACAACCTGTCCGACAGACTTATGTAAAGAAGATCAATGCGCAGGAAAAAGGGGAAGGCCATCGCAAAACCCGCCGAACCACCATCCCGGAAGATTTAAAGGAATTATTTAACGACAAGCTGATCGGGGGCCTGTTGTATGTCGGTTTTGTTAGCATGGCATTGCTTTTCATTCTTTTTCTGATCCCGCTTTTTACTTCGTCGGCCAAGATTGGTCAGTTCTTTTCGGCAGTGTATATTGTGCTGCTGGGATGTTCTTTTTACTGCGGATTAGGAAGCCTGGTTGTTTATTTTTCTGACTTCCGGTATCGCCCCATTGCGTTGCTTATCGCTATGGTCATTTACTTCATCTCTCAATACAACGACAATACCCAGATCAATGAGTCTCCACTACCGCCTGCCAACCGGACGGAGATCAAAGACCAGTTTGCCCGGTGGCTTGCGGCCCGGAAAGTGGCGAAAGGCGATAGCATCCCGCTGATCATTGTCGCCACGGAAGGTGGCGGGATTCGCGGGACGGTATGGACGAGTCAACTCTTATTTCGGCTGAATGAGCACATTCCCGGTTTTGACAAACATACTTTTGCGATTTCAGGCGTTTCGGGTGGTGGCGTGGGCGCAGCATTCTATCTGGCTTACCAGCGCGACAAGGCTGCTCGTCCCGGCGATACACTTTTTGCGAAAAATACCCTTGACAGAGTTTTAAAAGAAGACTTTATCTCGCCGGTTATTGGTGGATATATGTTTAATGAGTCCATACAGCTCATTATCCCGTGTCCGCTTGACTTTTTGGAACGTACCAAACGGCTGGAAGATGCCTGGGCACAGGCTTATCATGATCATTTTAATGTCGGAGATGCCAAACCCCGGATCGATACCTTCGACCAACCATTTACATCTCTTTATCAAAACTCGGACAGCTGCCAGTTGCCGTCCCTGATCCTGAACGGGACATTAGCTGAAACCGGACAGAAGACCATTGTTTCGAATCTGATCATTCACGGTAAACAGAATTTCAAGGATGTGGTGGATATCCTGCACCTGACACAGAAGGATATGCCCTATAAAACGGCGGCTACCATGTGTTCACGCTTTCCTTTTGTCACAACAGGCGGACTTGTCAGGAATGCAGATCAGCAATCGGCAGGAATTCGAAGCGGGCACGTGACGGATGGAGGAAACTTCGATAATACCGGCATGGAAACTTCCATCCAGTTGCTGACCGCCTTGCTGCCTGGTATCGATTCACTCAGAAACGACGGTGTGCATGTGATTCCCTATGTATTGTTTTTCAAGAATTCGTCATCGGAAGAACTGAGCTTTCCCAATGTCACCCATGCCCAGAGACGAAACCGTGGGTTTGGCGTCCCATTGAACAGTTTTTTCAATCCGTGGAACCGTGGAAGCGATACCCGGGATGCTATTTACAACAGCCTGACCCCGTTTACCAACCCCCAGATCAGGTACATGAGCTTTAAACTGGATTATCGGGTGGGTGAAAACAAAACCCTCCGGCTGCCATTAGGATGGTCTATCTCCGACTCAGCCACGAACCACATCCACAACAGGGCAGACGTGCTGATCGACGGAAAGATCTCAAAAGGAGAACTGAAAGTATTGAAACAATTGGTGACCCTGAAAAAGCCAGGTAGAAAAATTCCATTAACCAGGGAATTCCTGCTGAGTCGTATACCCGACCTTCCTTTAACTTCCGAAATACACTGAGTAAATATGAAAGCGATCAGAACAGAGGTTGCCATTATTGGTGCGGGCTATTCCGGTGTGGCTGCGGGGAAAATATTGCAGCAGTACGGAAGAGATTTTGTGATCATGGAAGCACAGGGCCAGGCAGGTGGGCGGGTGAAAACGCACGAGATTGCGGAGTGGCTTCATGTAGAATTCGGGGCGCAGTGGATCGGGGAGATGCATACAGAAATTCGCAAATGGATTGAAGAGGTGAATTTTCACACCTACCCGACATTCGACAGCGGATATCATATTTTTCAATACGAAGGAAAAAAAAGCTTTTATAAAAGTGAGGACGACGGACCTGATTTGACCCTTGCCGACAAATTAAAAATGCTGGTTTCATCTGCCCTGGTTGACGGGTTAGCCAAGTTCATTGACCCTAATAACCCGGCGCATTCTCCTTTCGCAAAGCTGCTCGACAGCCATTCGCTCGCCAGTTTCCTGGAAAGGTTACCTTTGGCAAAAGAGAAAAAGTTTCTCGTAAAGCAGGGCATTGAAACATCCTCCGCGCATGATAGCAAAGACATTTCACTATTGCACGCCCTTTTTGAAATCCGCGCTTCCGGTTCATTGAAACAGATTATCAAGGTAAAAGGCGGCGCACAGGAGCTTATGATCACAGAAGGAGCGCAGAAATTGTTGAAAGCGATTTCCGATAAATTTACAGCAAAGATCTGTTTCAACGAACGCGTCTATTCTGTTTCACAGGACACCGATGGCGTGACGGTACGCACAGGAAACTTCGAAGTCCGGGCTAAAAAACTGATCGTGGCGATATCCCCGGCCGTATGCGGGAAGATTGATTTTGGTGGAAGCATTTCCGATAAGAGAAAAGAGCTATTTAATAAATTGCCCATGGGCCAACCTGTCAAATGCTTCGCAATATATGAGCGACCATTTTGGAGAGAACTGGGCTTTTCCGGACAAATCATCGGGAAAGGATCTCCTTTTTTTTCAGTTAGCTACGATTGTTCCCCAGGCACTGGCAAAGGAGTTTTGCTCTTTTTTGTGAAGGAGCGTTTCATTGGTGAATTTACCGAAAAGCATCCTGACGAAAAGAAAAGATTGCTCATGGAAGAGCTGGCAAAACATTTTGGCGCTGAGGCCTTTACGATGCAGGCATGCGAGGACCTGGCCTGGAACCCGGTTACACAGCCCCTGACAGGCGGAGGATATGCGGCTTGCTTTCCCCCGCGCGCCTGGACCAGGTTTGGTTCAATATTGCGGCGTCCATGCGGCCACATCCACTGGGCAGGCACCGAAACGGCAACCGAGTGGTTCGCCTACATGGAAGGCGCCATCCGTGCGGGCTATCGGGCAGCCGATGAAGTCCGGCACCTGATTTAAAACAGCCCGCCTCACGTTAAAACTCATTTTTTTCAAGCCATCGGATCAGGTCAGCCTCTCCTTTGATTTCGAGCTTGAAATGGATATTACGGCGATGCGTCTGGACGGTCAGAACGCTCAAAAATATCTTTTCGGCGATCTGCTGATTGGTCATTCCCCCTTTCACGAGTTTGAGGATCTCGATTTCTCTTGGCGTCAATTTATGTTTTTGCAGGAAATCGTCTTTGCTGTGGTTGCTAGCCATACTTGCGGACCGGGTCTGTTCAAAACAAGTACTTCCCTCATGAATGCGCCGGATAATCCCGACGAGTTCGTTCAGCACGGTTGTTTTCAATGCATACCCCTTTGCACCTGCGGATTTAAAATCCTCTATAAATCTTGGCTCATTGTACATGCTCAATACCAGAATTTTGAGATCAGGATAGCTTTTGAGTAGCAATCTGGTCATTTCCAGTCCATTAATCTTTGGCATATTGAAATCCATCAGCAGCAGATCAGGTCGATGGAGCTGCACTTCGCGCAAGGTGTCCTTGCTTTCATACACCTGGCCGATAACGGTTATCTCTGGTGTCGAGGCCAACATGGCTGCCAGCCCGTCGTTGAACAAATTGTGGTCATCGACGATCAATACATTGATTTTCCGGTTGGTTAAATTAGTCATACGGCATTTCAAGAATGACACAGGTACCTTTGTTATGCATGTCCACACTCAGTTTGGCTCTGATATATTTGGCCCTTGAAGCTACATTTTTCAGTCCGACACCATCATCGGTTCCACCCTCCTTTTCCTGTGAATTACCAATGCCGTCATCTTCCACGATCAATACCAGGCCGTATTCCTGAAAAAGCATTTGCACGTAGGCGTTCCGCGCCCTGGAATGCTTCAACACATTGGCAATCAACTCGGTAAAGATCCTGTAAATGATCAGCTCCTTATCCGCGCTGAATCTTCTGGCTTTTCCCTGTTCAATGTATTCGAAATGGATATCAGAGGCAATCCCTGCCTGCATGGTGGTCTGCCTGAGTACCTCGGTAAGCCTGTATCTGGTAAAATCGATGGGCATCAGGTTATGGGTAATAGCGCGCAGGTCCTCCCCTGCCTTTTCGATCAGACCAAAAGCTTTTTCGAAACTGGCTGCTGCCGATGGTTCCGCGATCCTGCTCCTCATTGTTCCGATGAGCCCTTTGGCTGCCGCGAGCGTATTACCAACATCGTCGTGCAGGTCCTGCGAGATCCTCAGCCGCTCCGATTCCTGCGTCTGAATGACAGCCAGGGTCACATTGCTTCTCAATGCGGCAATTTCCATCAGATGGTTTATCGTATTTTTCTGCGTGCTATGGAACCCGTAAACCAGGCCCACACATAATATACAGACTTCGATGAGCGGGGAATAATGTAGCAGATTGATCACAAACTGGTATTCGGGAATGATATCAAGCTTTCCCAGGCAGATCATGATCACTGTAAAGAAGAACGTGCTCACTGCTGCCAGATACAGATAGGCCTCATTCAATTTTGAACGCAGCCCGATGATCAGATAAATAAATACCAACAATACATACACCAGCACCATCACCACAGCGACCTGATAAGTGAAGTCGCTCAGTTGCAGTCCAAAAGCCAGGAACAAACTGAAAAGCAGGCTCGCCCCATTCAGCAGCCAGCTCGTGTAGATCAGAAAAGGATATTTGTTCTTTTGAATTTGGAGAAACTGAATGGTGAAAAAGGTGTGACTTGCTACGGCAATCAACGTGAAGAATGCCCAGGAATTTGGGCCCGCCAGCACATTATACACGTTCAGGAAATAGATGTTCAACTGCCCCTGGTCTGCGAGTACAAAACCGGTAATCCCGAAAACATAAGCCGCATAATAGAGATAATGCAACTGCCGGGACAGGATAAAAAAGCAAACACCGACCAGAATGGCCAGCGCCTGCATACCTGATATCAGGCCATTGATAATCTGTTGGGATTGGGTAGCAATTAAAAAATGCCGCTTGCTCTGTAATTTCAAAGGTGTGATCAAAACCCCATCCTTCTTCCAGATTCTCATTCCAATCGTGTATTGGTCCCCCGGTTGCACTAGCAGCGGAAATGCGGGGTTGCGATGCGGTAATTCCAGGGATGTTTTGGAGCTATGCCATGAAAGATGGCTGACCGACTTCAATACGACATGATCACGGATCACCAGGAAGCTGAAATCATCCAGAAAAGTATAGGGGAAGTCCAGTTCAGCAACCAGATCAATCGGAGAAAGCGCGACGTTTTTCACACGAATAAAAATCCAGTGAGTGGCATTTTCAAAGCCCAGATTCGGCACCGTATACGTTGGAATCGTCCCCCGACCGTTTTCTACTTCTCTTAAAACCTGGCCCAGGGTTAAGGCATTGGTTGTGTCTTTAAAATAAACTGCATATCCTTTTAAGTTGGAGTTGCTGAATTCCCTGCCGATTTCGATTACAGGAAGCTGGGCGCCCGTAACACGCTGACATAACATCATGAAAATGAACAAGTATAATTGCTTCATAGGCACGACAGCGGTACAGGGATGAAAGATTCTAATGTAAGCATAATTTCAAATATCCAAATCATGCTACGTCACTCTCTTCGAAACTCTTAACCGGATCCATCCACGCTGCCTTGATGATTGGGAAGAAACAGCCGGCGCCACGCACAACGCCGGCAAACCGGGTAGCGTAAAGAGCCACCATTGCACATCAGTTTATCGGCATTCCAGTTTGTCTTTGAACTTATTTCAAAGGATGGATTGATGTCCGGACGTGCCCTTGGCTACGATCACTTTCACCAATAACTGATTAATAAGTTTTATAACTGAAAAAATAGTTGTAAAACTTAAAAATACGTTTTATGTTTGTTGCATGGATACATTGACTAAAACAGAAGAGCGGGTAATGCAGATCATGTGGGATTTGAAGCGAGGCTTTGTGAAGGATGTCATCGACCAGATGGGCGAGCCTGCACCTCCGTACAATACCATATCATCCCTGATCCGCATTCTTGAGAAAAAAGGTTTCGTAGGGCACAAGGCCTATGGCAAAACACACGAATATTTCCCGCTGATCTCCAAACTGGCATACCGCAGCTTCACATTCCGAAATTTCGTGGCCAATTATTTTGACGGGGCGTCGGGGAATGTTCTTTCTTTCATGCTGGAAGAGCAGGACCTTTCCGCGGAGGAAATCGAAAAGGCAATGAAGGAAATAAACAAAACCGGCAATGATATTCAGTGACATCACCTTTTTTTCCTGGCTGTCGGGCGCATCACTTTCGCTGATGGTTCTGTGGGGCGCCTACTTCTGTTTCTTCCGTGGCTGGACGTTCTTTGCTTTGAATCGCTGGATTCTGATCGGCGGGACCTGTGCCTCCCTTTTGTTTCCATTGATCGCTTCCAGCCCCGTGCGTGAGCTCTTTGTTTCGCAAAACCTAAGCCCCTACCCTGCATTGGACATTTCCCCTTTCCAGGAACCAAATGTGCAGCCAGCTCATGCCGGAGGCCGGTCAACAAGTTCTCCCTCATTTTCCGACTGGTTTTGGCCATTGATAGTCCTGGTCTACTGGTCGGGTGTGGCGTTTATGGTAATCCGGTCGTTGAAGGCATTTGCGCAGCTTCGCGCGATCCGGCTAGAGGCGGACTTGATAGCTCGGGACGGAATAGCCAGCACATGGGCACAAAGCCGACTGCCTACCTTCTCTTTTGGACGTCACATCTTCCTCAACGTACACACATTATCGTTACCCGCTAGCCAGCTGGCCACTGTGCGCCGCCACGAGGAAGCGCATGTGTTGCAAATGCACAGCGCCGACAATGTTTTTTTCGAATTGGTCTCGGCCATCTTCTGGTTCAACCCGTTTGCCGGCAAGTTGTTCAGATACCTGCGCGATGTCCACGAGTTCCTGGCCGACCGATGGGCCGTGTCCGGAAGCCAGGTCACAGATTATCAACAGCTCCTGGTCACGTTGGCCGCCGGCCCGTCTTCAAACCGCATTACCCATACTTTTTCCACTTCTCAATTTTTCCGTCGGATAGTCATGCTAAACAAACCCAAAACCCATGCCATGGAGCGCCTGAAACTGCTTTTATTAGTCCCCGCCGCCGCAGCGGCCGTGTTTTTAGCCGCCTGCGTGGGTAAGGACCGGGAAGTTCCGTCCAATCCTGAGGGCATCGTGGTTGCCCCAAACTCAGGGCCCGTCATCTCGAAAATTACCTGGACAGGAATTCAGGCGCATTCTGAAAGTGAGCTGAACAAACTGCTAACCATGAAAGTAGGCGATCGGTACGAACCTCGCCTGTTTCAGGAAATGCTCTTATCCAGGGCCGGATCAGTAACGAGTCTTTATATGAATGATGGTTATCTTTTCTTTAATATCGATGTCAAGGAAAAATTTGTCGGAGACAAGGTCGAAATGACGCTGAATGCCGTGGAAAACGAGCGCGTCTGGGTCAACAACGTGATTTTGACCGTGAAGAGCGGGGTGAAGTCGTTGTCGGACGACGTGCGGCCATTGTTGGATGTGAAGAAGGGACAATTGTTTAATCGCGAACTCCTGCTCTCATCCCAGGAAAAACTGGCCAAAAGCGGTCTGGTGCGGTCCGATAGCGTTCAAATCAATCCCTTTCCGCAACCGGCCGGGGCTCCCGGGGAAAAGAGGCTTGTAGATATCGAGTTTGTCGTACAAAAACCCTAGCCCCGCATGAGATGCCGGACGAAAAAGGGCCTATACTGAGCAAAATCGCAATCGATTTCTTTCATGAAGGCATTTGAGGTCCGTATAAAAACCCGCGAATCCGGTTATTCGCTTTTCAGGCTCTTCACGGGATCAAGCAGGGCTGCGCGAATGGCCTGGTAGCTGACCGTGAGGAGCGTGATCACCAGTGTACCCAGGCCGGCGGAGGCAAAAATCCACCAGGAGATTTGGGTATGGTAGGTATATTTTTCCAACCAGCGTTCCATAAAAAACCCTCCGATGACCGTAGCCAGCAGGCAAGATACTATCACCAGTTTTACAAAATCCCCCGAAAGCAGCTGCCACAAGTTCGCGACCGATGCACCCAGCACCTTTCGGATACCTATTTCTTTGGTCCGCTGCTCGGCAATGAATGAGGCCATTCCAAAAAGTCCCAGGCAACTGATAAAAATAGCCAGGCCCGCAAACACCGCCGCCAGCTTGCTAACCTTTTCTTCCGCAGCAAATTTCAATGCGTATTCCTGATCCACAAACTGGAAATTAAAGGGTGAATCGGGGCTGTATTTCTTAAAAACGGCTTCCAGGTTTTGTAATGCCGCGCTTGCATTGGCATGTGGATCGAGCCTGGCTGTAATAAATCTGCCTCCGCGTGGATGTATGAAAAAGATGGATTTTCTGACCGGATCGTAAGGCGACTCCATGATCATGTCTTTGATCACACCAATAACCTTGAATGCCCTACCGTCCCAGGTTACCGTTTCTCCAATCGCATCATGCAGGTCCCGGCCTCCGATTCCCATAAACTTCGCGGCGGCTTCGTTGATCACAAACCCGGCGGAATCACTGGAAAATGTCCTCGCAAAATCGCGCCCGGCGATAAACTGCCAGCCCACCGTTTTCCCGAAATCATGTGAAACACCAATCGTGGCAAACTCGGATTGCAGGCCCGGATCTTTTCCTTTCCAGTTGAAACCCACATTAGCCGAAAAAACCTCAGTGGGAGGAGCAGCCGATTCTGCGATGGACGTCACGTTTCCCGCTTTCACAAGGTCGTCCAGTGCAGCGTCGAAATGCCTGTGCATATCCTGGGTATTCACCAGCATGGTAACGAGGCCCTGCCTGTTGTACCCGATGGGGCGATTTTTAGCATAAAGGATTTGTTTGTACACGACCACGGTACCGATGATCAATGTCACGGAAACGGTGAATTGCAGGACAACCAGAATTTTCCGTGGTAACGTCGCCCGCTTTCCCAGCGGCGTCCATTTACCTTTCAATGCTTTGATAGGCTGAAATGAAGACAGATAAAATGCGGGGTAACTGCCTGCAATGAGCCCGGTGAGGAGCGTAAACACGATGCCGCTTACCAGAAATACAGGTTCGCCCAACGGCATATTCATTTCCTTGTCCGCAATGCCGTTGAAGAACGGAAGGACCAGCCAGGCAAAAAGTATCGAGAGGAAAAAGGCAAGGAAAACGACCAGAAACGATTCTGTGAAAAACTGGCCCACCAGTTGGGCCCTCACCGAGCCGACTGCCTTCCGGATTCCTACTTCCCTGGCGCGCTTTTCGGAACGCGCGGTGCTCAGGTTCATGAAATTAATGCACGCCAGCAACAATACAAACACCCCGATAATGCCAAAAAGCCACACGAACTGGATGCGACCTCCCTCGTTGACCCCATTATCCCACTCGGAATACAGATGCCAGCGGCTCATCGGATGCAGCAGGATTTGGGGCTTGAATTTCAACTCACTTTCACCGGCCTTCCTGAGTTTGATGTCCCTTATTTTATCTGAAACCGCTTTCAGGTCGCTGTTTTTTGCAAGCTGCACCAGAATCTGGAAAGAACTGCTTTCCCATTCGTTATGCTCGACGGCGTCCTTCACCCATCCGTTGGAGGAAACAAACAGCTCAAATGGGGCTATGAAACCCAGTTCGTGAAACTCGGAATGGTAAGGTATATCTTCATAAACCCCGACCACCTTGACGTTCAGATCTTTGTTGAGCTTCATCATCTTATCAACCGGATCGGCGTTCTTGAAAAACGCCTTCGCCACGGATTCCGAGAGCAGGATCGTCGCCGGATCTTTCAGCCCCGAAGCGCTTCCGCTCGTTATTTTCAGGGACAGCAGCTCCGCGGCACCAGCGGACATAAAATTACCCGGCTTGGTAAAACTGGTTTCTCCATAAGCCAACACATGCCTTTGCAGCCAGGAAGTGATGACCACACGGTCAAAATCGGATCCAAAGCTGGTTTGCAGCTCTTTGAACAACGGTGCCGGGACATTACCACCCGTGTTGATCGCCCCGTCGAGGGTTTGCTGCTGCATGAGCCGCGCTATTCCCTGGTAGTTGCTATGGTATTTGTTAAAAGACAATTCATCATAAATCCACAGACCGATCAGCATGGCGACCGTCATTCCGACTGCAAGTCCGCCGATATTGATGGCGGAGTAGGTCTTGTTCCTGGCCAGATTGCGCCGTGCTATTTTAAGGTAATTGCTGATCATGCTGGTTGGCAGTAGATTTTCACAGAAAAGGTGTGCGCGACGAGTTGTTACTGGTCGCGCACATCGTTTTCGAAAGAAGTGCCGGCCGGGTGCGGCATACTTTGCTTTTACGTCCGTCGGATCCCGGAAATCCGACGGACGTAGCGTTACTGTCTGATCAATTTGATGGTAACCGCTTTTTCCGCGCCAGTAATGCGAAGCAGATAAATGCCGGGCGCAGGACGGTTGAGATGAAAAGTGTGCCGTTCAAGATCCGACCTGATGTCCAGGTCCCGTTTCATCAGCTGACGCCCATTGATATCGGTGAGCGTCATTTGGAGCGAAAGCCCCCGGGCTCCCTGTATTTCGGCAATGGCCTGATCATTGACAACCGGGTTTCCAAGCATTTTTACCCGAAAAGGGCCTGATTCCGTTTCACTGACTTCTGCCGAAAACCGGGCATCGGCACCGCCGGGTTCAGTACCATAAATAAGCGCTCCCTGATAATACACTCCGATGTGGGTGTTTTCGGTAAAGCTTCCCGTCGGTTTGTAAGAATAATCGTTGGTATGATTAAAAACAGACCAGTCCGACTTCGCAATGCGATACTGGATGTTGCCGGAACTGCCCGACGGATAGAAGGTCCCGGCGGAAGGGTTTAGACTCAGTTCCAGATAGGTATCCGTCCCGGTGAGTGCGGGACTGACCGTTACAAACTGTCCACCGACATTCGCTGCCCCGAGTTTCGCATAATCAACCCAATAATTCAAGCTGGCGGCACTTTCCCGGGTAAACCAATAGCGAACTTTCAGATCTCCGTAATTCACAGGCACATTACCTTCGTTGTTGATTTTCAGATAAGTACTGATCGTATTGGAGTTTACATTCGAGCTTTTGTTTTCTGAATAAGCTTTGAGCGCTACCACCGGAGCAGCCGCGATCGGTTCGGTGCCCCACACCAGCAACCCATTCCGATAAAGCGTCATGTGGCCATTCAACGTGTAGGCCGAAGATGCCAGATAAGCATAATCGTCCGCTTCATTCAGCGGAGCAGCGTCCGAATTGGCAAACCTCGACTTGATCTCGCCGGAATTGCCATTCGCGCTCAGCATGCCCGCCGAGGCGTCGAAACTATATTCGACATAACCATAAGCGCCATTACGCGGCTGCGCAAGTGCAACGTACTTCATTTTCACCTTCCCGCTGCCCAGCTGCGCATAATCGACCGCGGTATTGATGCCCGCATAATTCTCGGCAGTAAACCAGTATCGGGCAGTCAGCTCGCTGTAAGCCACCGCAACGGAATCTGCATTGATGATTTTGAGATTAGGTTTGATTACATTGTTGCCCGGCTGACCAGAATCGGCATTCTGATATTGTATTTTAAGTTGAAGGGCCGAGACCGTCAGCGTTTGACTTACTGAAACCGCCGCATAATAATGACCATCGCCAGGTTGCGAGGCTGTAATGCTGGCAGTTCCTGCTCCGGTAATATGCACTTTCCCATCGACGATTGTGGCCACCGTGGAATCGGAGGCGGTGTAACTGACTGGCAAGCCGGAAGTGGCGGGGGCTGTGGGGGCAAAATCTGCGTCTCCGATGATCTTTCTGGTCAAAGCATTGAACGTAATCATTTGATTTCGCTTGATCACCAGCACCAAAGTGTCCGTCACAGCACCCCAGGCATTGCTGGCTCCCAGGATGACGGGAAACGTACCGGTGGCTGTTGGTGTCCCCGAGATCACGCCGGTGCAGTTGTTCAGGTTCAAACCTGCCGGCAAGCCGGTCGCACTGAACTGGTCGGGCCGGTTGGTGGCATTTATCGTATAGCCGAATGCTTCGCCAAAAACGAGGTCCCGGGTAGCGGTAGCGCTTATGATCCGAGGGGAACCAGCCCCCAGCCCCCAGAACTCCACTTCCGCGACGTTACCGAAACCATTGCCAGGAGACAGATAACGGACGTAGCGGAATGGCGTGGCGTTTGAAATGACCTGCTCCGTCAGTGTCCCGGCTGCCGGTTGGGCAGTCACTGCGAACAGGGTTACCGCATTGCTGAAATCCGCGGTATTGGCTCCCTGAAAAACGCCCCCGACCATGCGCACAGGGAAATTGGCGCGTGGCGCATAGCGCACCCGTGTGATCACGCTCAGGCCGTCGGAGCCAAGATCGTAACCTACCCAGCCACTGCCCTGGGGTGCGTCGAAGTAGGTATCCAGATTGCCATCTACCGCAGCTGCTTTGGTGGTGGCAGCGACATTGCCAAATGATCCTGGCGTACCGATGAGCGTTCCACCGGTTAATTTCCCTCCCAAAGAAAGGCCCGCGGGAGCGGTGTCGGCACCTTCTCCGATTTGATTAACCGCCGATACCTTATAGAAGTAAGTGATACAGTTGGCAGCAGTGGTATCGACATAGGTCAATGCGTTTACATTTGCAACGACTGCATAAGGCCCGCCAATGGCAACCGCCCGCTTCACTATGTAACTGTTTGCACCCACGGGAGCAGTCCAATTCAGGGTCACCTGGTTGCTTCCCGCCGTAACCGACAATGGCGCAGGAGCTGACGGCGGCGTTGACAGCGTAATCAGACTGAAAATTTCCGAAGCGCTCAACGCGCGGCTGTAAATCTGAAATTCATCGATTTTACCTGCCAGAAGCGGGTCAGGCCATTGCGATTTGCCGATCCAGTTTTGGGTCGCATTTCCTAAACTGGAAGGCTTCAGGGTCAGGTTCGCATTGCGGCCAACCTCGACACCATTGACATACAAAACCCCAACTGTACCCGATTGCGTCATGGCTATATGCGTCCACACGCCGGTAGCAATCACCGAGCTGCTGGTAATTTGCTGCTCTCCCGAACCGGTGGTGATGGAGTAGCGCAATGTTCCGTTAGCGCCGTTTTTCGGAGTCAGGAACATATAATTTGTTGTTCCCGAACCAAAATCAAATATACGCGCCCAGTTCGGGGATGCGTCGAGCTTCACCCAGGTGGCGACGCTGAAATCGGAAAGGGAGTTGACCAGCCCTGCCGGAAGCGTAACGAATCCATTGGCCGTACCATCCAGGCTGACGGCATTGTTGACCACACCCGGGACCAGGGTTGCGCCGGAAGCCAGCGTACCGTTCCGTGCACTCCATGAATCGACTGCAGTGGTGCCGCTGGTTTCGTCGAACTTCCAATAATTCGCTTTTCCCGGCGTCGCAATGACCTGGACTGAATTGACGCTCTCCCCTAATGCATTTACAGCGGAAACAACATAATAGTAGGTGGTGGATGCATTCAATGGCGTGTCATTGTAACTGGTCGCGGACGGACTGGCGATCGTCGTGTAAGGCCCGCCGCTGACGGTTGCTCTTTTTACATTGTAGGTGACCGCACTCAAACTGGCTGCCCACGACAGGTTAACCTGACTGGCCGATACAGACGCAGCCGTGACTCCGGCAGGAACAGGGGCCAGCGCGAGTACGGGAGTAAGATTTGCTTCCAAAGAATTGGGACTTTCACCCGCAAAATTCGTGGCTGCAACGACGTAATGGTAGCTGGTTCCATTCGCGAGACCGGTGTCCGTATAATTTGGGGCCGTTAGGCCGCTAGCAACCGTCGCATAGGGACCACCGCTGACAGTTGCACGTTTGATTGTATAGCTGGCGGCTCCGTTTACGGTATTCCAGCTGAGTGTAGCCTGTGTGTTTCCAGGCGTACCCACGAGGCCGGTGGGAGCCGGAAGCACAGTTCCTGTCCCTCCTGCCAGGGTCACGTTATCAAAAGTAGAATTGGCCAAAGCGCCCGTAGTACTGCCCGAGCACGACGCAAATCCAACATAATAGGTCGTGCCCATTGCCACCGTGCTTACCCCGATCGTAAACCAGGTTTCACCATCGGATGACTGATAGGCTGTAAATGTATTCCCCGTGCGCTGTATCCTGAACCAGGCTGGTACCCAGGTGTAATCATTACCCCCCACCCAGCTCATGGAGCCGGCCGTAGCAGATCGCGTTCCGAAACCGGCTTGCCGCCAGCCGGCATCCCCCAGCTTCAACACTACCGCCTTTGCATCGGGCGCGAGGGATTCACGAAACATTACACCGGTTTTGCTCAATGTCCCGCTTAATGCAGATAGCCTGGCCGTCATGGTGAAGTCGCCGGTCACGACTCCGTAGGTATAGCCAAATGCATCGGCCGTACCGCCGATTCCTGTGCCCGAACCATTGACGATATACGTCCCTCCGGAAACACCGGCATAGCTGGCACTGCCCGCCGCACTTACCGTCCCGATATCCTGCCTCGCCCATCCCGCGGGTAAGGCACCTGACGCAGCTGGGGTAGCCGTCGTTTCAGCCGATACGCTGCTGGTCCCCGATTGATTATTGGCTGATATCACGTAGTAGTAGGTCGTGCCGTTAGCCACCGTCCCGTCTGTGTATTCCGGATAAGTACTCTCGGTCCAGGAGGCGATGGAGGTATAAGGACCTCCGCTCGTGGTAGAACGCAGTACATTGTATCCCTGGGTAGTGGCGTCAGGGGCAGGCGTCCATTTCAAAAACACCCTGCCAACACCCGCCGTTGCGCTCAGGCCGGTGGGCACGGGCGGCGCCGGCGAGGGGGGATACGGTGAAGCGGCGGCGGTTCTGGTAAATGCCAGTGTGCCATATCCGAAATGATCGGCGCTCCCGTGCTCAGGTCTTACCAATTGCGCCATTGCCTTTACATTCGGCGCACTCAGTCCCTGGCGTACTACATAATGGTTGTAAACCATTTCCCAGACAGGACGGTCATCCAACCGGCCCATGCCATTGATCGAAACCCAAAGCTGGTTAGCCCCCTGACAATTGTTATAGGCCGTATAAGGGACAGGCAACGACAAATTGGTACGTGCCACATATTCGGCACCGGCCAGCAGTCGATTATTGTCATAGCCATATAAGTCGAGCCCCTGGTTCCATGCGATCTCACACACCGACGCAAGCATCCCGACCGCAAGCTGTGCATGTTCCTGGTCCCGCCCGCTTTCCTGCCATTGCCCGAGATTGCCCGGATGTACATAGGGAATGGTGTTCATAATGCTTCCCATCCCGGCTCCGTTTTTGAAATAATCTACCGCCTCATTGTATTTGGCCTGATCATCACAAAGCACGCCCATCGCGAGAATGGCACCAATGTTACTGATGTCCCAATTGGACCAGTAGGCACTGATACAGGCACCATTATGGTTTGTGAGGAAATTGTGGGCCACGGGATAAAAATAGGTGAGCATCATGTTTTTGAAGCGGGTAAAGTCCGTCTGCGCCCATCCGGGATAAATCCGCAGCAATTCGGCCGCCATTCCAAAATCAAAAATAGGAATACCACTCAGACCGGGAATATCGGTGCCGGTGGGAACCTGATCCACTGCCGAAGACCACGCATTACATATCCGCACCGCACACTCGGCATAGGTAGTATCGCCGGAAATGTACCAGCGGAGCGCATTGAGGTACGCCGCGTGCGCATCGGCATCGGCCCGCTGACGACTGCCGCCCATGTTCGCCCGCGCGGCGGGTGCATACGTATTCTGCGCCTGCGGATCGGTTATGAGTTTATTCCAACTGTCGATCCAGGGATGCTCTCCTGCTGCTACCTTGGCTTTCATCCGGTCCAGGTCCGCCTGCGTGTGCAGGCCACCCGGGTGTGTGAACGTTTGGGCCTTTGCCGCAGGCGGTGCTACCCACAACACCCGGATGCAGATCAGAATGATGGTCAGTACTGTTTTTGCATAAGGTAATTTCGCAATGGTCATAGTGATTACATTTAGATAGTAAAAAATAACAGACTATGCTCATTTCAGTTTTCGAAGAAGGTTTTAGACTTGTGGTTGATATGAAGACGGCAGGGTGATTTTACATTTTGACATCCATTACATGTTGTTGCATGCCTACGGCATTTCAAATTGGTTTTGTGGCGTTTTTTGGAGCTACCGACATTACATCGCTACGCGATTTGGATGCTATCGTGTATGTAATGTTGGCAGCCAAAGCCGCAGCACTACACGGTCCCAATGCCGTCAGGCATGAAACATTGGCAAGACGGTAGGCTGACCTTAATTTTGACATCAGCACATGCTGTTGCATGCCTACGGCATTTCAAATTGTTCTTATGACGTTTTTCGGCTACCAACATTACATCGCTACGCGATTTAAATGCTATCGAGTATGTAATGTTGGCAGCCAAAGCCGCCAACATTACATTGTTACACGATCCAAGGCCGTCAGGCATGAAACATTGGTAGCCAAGCAGCGCCACGCGATTCAAATGCCGTAGGCATGAAACATTGGTAGCCAATTCCGCAGCGCCACACGATTCAAATGCCGTCAGGCATGAAATTGTTACCAGCCGGGGTTTTGGACGAGATTGGGGTTGAGCTGCAATTGGTTGGTCGGCAGTGGGATCAGATAATTCTTTTCCGTGAACTTCCGCTCATTAACGGGATCGGCAATCACGTCACCTTCGGCCGTTAATGCGGGAGGATTCGTCGTGTATTTGGTGGCATATTCTGTTCCTGCCCACCGAACGCCCAGCACCGGCTTGGCTAATTCGATGTGTGCGATGTACCAGCGTTTCAGATCGTCCATCCGAACACCATCCCCTTGCAATTCCACAGCTCTTTCGCGGCGTATTTCTTCCCGCATGTTCAAGCCGTTGGCGGCGACAAAAGCATTGCTGAGCTTCGGCATAGCGCTATTTACGCGGCTGCGAACGAGGTTGAGCGATTTATCCAGATCCTGGTCACTAATGGAACCCACCCGCTCGTACACCGCCTCGGCGTAGTTGAGATATACCTCTGCCAGACGGATAACAGGATAGTCGTACCCTTCCTGAGAATTGGGAACCTGCCTTTCTGCGGCCCATTGCTGGTTGCTGTAACCGCTGATGTCGTTGCTCCACGGGTCGTGCGGAAGGCGTGCATTCTTCAAATCGGTGGCGCTCCAATCCCAGTTGATGTGCCAGTTCGTTGCATTTTGCCAATACCTGTAACCGGGTACCATCATGAAATAGCGCATCCGGTTGTCGCGGTTTGCAAATTCAGATTTCAGCGTGGCCCGGCTGAACGGCAGCTTGGTTTTACCAATGGGCAAACCGTCTCCCGACAAGTACATATCTGCCATCACCCGACTCATGTCCGCGCCCAATGCCCCGAAAGAAATCTGATTCGGGATCGTTTTGAGCAGGTTGTTGGACTCGTAGCGCACGGCCAATATATATTCCTGGTTGGCCGACTTGGTGACATTGGCAGGATTCGACTTCTGGTTTTCGAGGATAAACAAATATTTCAGTGCCGAGTCTCCAAGGGCCTGAGGCTTGAAAAGCGCATACGCATTACTGGTAATCACTGCATTACTTTGACTGATCGATTTGTCCAGCAAGGCATTGGCCCGTGTTGCATTTTGCCCCCTGAACTTTAACCAGGTTCCTTCATACAGGCAAACCCTGCCCAAAAAGGCTTGTGCGGCACCTTTGCTGATGCGCCCTTTGTCAACAGCAGCAATGTCGCTTTCCAGAGGCAGGTCCGCAATGGCTTCTTCCAGATCCTGAATGATGAAATCGATCGTTTCGTCGCGGGTATTTCGCGCGGCCTTCAACTCCGGTGATTCGGTGGTAAGCACATTTTTGATCAGCACCACGCCTCCATAGGAAGTAAGCAGTTTGTCGAAATAAACATAGGCGCGAAAGAATTTTGCCTCAGCCACATAAGTCCTGATCTGATCGGCGTTCTCAAAATCCTTCGCTTTTTCCAACATGTAATTGATGTTGTGAATCCACTTATAGGCATCGTTGTAATTGGCATCATTGGATACAATTGTATTGGTACCCCTTGCAAAAGCGCCCCGGTCGGCTCCCAGGTCGGAACCGCTGTGCCCATCTCCGTTTCCATTACCGAATGAGCGCAGGTAGTCATAGAACTTATTTGCCGCCAGTTTGTATTCGGTAGCCTCCTTCCAGAAGGAAACATCCGACACCCGGTCGAGCGGTTGCAGGTCCAGGGCGTTATTGCAACCTGAGGGAACTGCAATGCATACTGCCGTCACCCATGCGATGATCAGGTAGTTGAATAGTTGCTTTTTCATATTTTCAGTATCTCGGATTAGAATGTAACGTTTACACCAAAGGTTAACAGCCGGTAGAATGGGTAGCGCTGCGCCCCGCCGTCGACCCTGTCGGTCTGTTCCGGGTCCCACTTATCCTTTACCCTGGTCAGCTCCCAGAGGTCGCTACCTGAAAAATACACCCGCAGTTTTTCAATCTTCGCCCTTCTGGTAAGCGGCTGGGGAAGCGTATAACCGAGTACAATGTTTTTCAACCGCACATAGGCGCCGTTTTGCATAGACCAGTTGGAGATCTGATAATTATAGCTGGCATAATTACCGAAGCCTTTGTTGGTGGCCGTCGTCAGGATGGGTAGTTCGGCATTGGGATTTTCGGGTGTCCAGGTTTTATCCACCCACCAGTCGGCATGCCCCTGCCAGATTGTGCCGAAGGGAGTACTCCAATCGGAGCGGCGGTAGATCTTTCGCTGGCCCACTCCCTGAAACACGGTTGAAAAATCAAAGCCTTTCCATTCCGCTCCCATATTGAAGGCGAAAACATAACGTGGATCGCTCCTGCCGAGGTACACTACGTCTCCGTCCGCGACTGGTTTGCCGCTTGCATCTTTTTTCCCCAGCAGATACTGGCTGGCACCCGCATTGGTGAGCTTGCCGTCGCCATTGACGTCCTGGTACATATTGATCCCTCTGATCATCTGCGTGGCACCGGGCATATTCGTAATGCTGCTTCCGGGCACCAGCCCTGCATAGGAAGCCGCTTCGTCGTCCGTTTGAATGCGGCCTGCGTATTTCAATCCAAAGTAAGAATCCAGGGCATATCCCTCGATTTTGTTTTTGCCCGCCACGACGATATTGTTACCGCCGTAATTCACGAGTTTGTTGCTGTTGTCGGTAAGGGTCCCGTTGATGTGGTACGAAACGCCTCCGACCTTATCCCGCCAGCCCAGTGACATTTCCCATCCCCACACTTTCAGCTGACCGATGTTGGCCGTCGGGGCTACGGCACCCAGTACCGCCGCATAGGTTTGGGGCAGCAGCATATTCTTGTTTCTTTTCCAGAAATAATCGAAACTACCCGTCAGACGGTGATTCAGCATTGCAAAATCAATCCCGATGTTGGAATTGCGTATGGTTTCCCAGGTCCGGTTAAGGCTTACCAGCGTATCCGAGGGGGCCGCGGTCACCGAGCGAGAGGTATATCCTCCCAGGATAGCTCCTGCATTGCTGAGGTTGGTGAGCTGGATATAATCGTAAAGTCCGATCCCGGTTTGATTCCCGACCGTCCCGATCGAGCCGCGGAGTTTCAGCTCGTCCAGCAGACGGACATCCTTCATAAAATTCTCCTGGGTGATCCGCCAGCCGGCCGAAACCCCGGAGTAGAACTTCCATCTGTTGGCGGCGTCAAACTTGGAAGAACCATCGTATCGGGCATTGGCTTCAAACAGGTACTTATCCCTGAAAGAATAATTGAGGCGGCCAAATGCGGACGCGATCGCCCAGTGGTTAGCCACCTCTACGTTCGAGCGGGTTGTGTTGTCACCCAGGCTCAGGCCGAGTGCGGGCACATTGTTGCTGGCGAGGTAGCCCGTGCGGCTGGAAAAATAGTTGAATTCATCACGTTCATAGTTACCTCCGGCGAGCACACTCACCTGATGGCCGCCGTTCAACGACTTTTTGTATTCCAGAAATGCATTGGTGTTGAAATAGGCATCCTTTCTCAACGAACGCTCATACCAGGATTGTGCCTGTGATGGATTTGCCTGGTATTGATAGCTCTCGGTGTAATTATAGATCTCCGAAATGTATTTGTACTGGTTCTTACCCTCGGTCGCTGCCCAGTTGTATCCGGCCTGCGCGATGAGATTCAGGTCTTTGGCGATGTTAAATTCCAGCTTTGTGTTCACAAATACCCGGTTGTTCAGCGTCTTGTTTTCACCGCCCAGTTCGAGCAGCCAGTTGCGGGCTGGCTGGGTGCCCCAAGCATATGGCTTCCCATTGATGGTCGCTACCGGAAATCCGGGCTGCGAACCGAAGTTGATTTCGCCCTGACGGCTTGGAACGATCACATCGTTTTTTTCGAGCGAGATATTGGTTTCCAGTTTAAAACGAGGCGAAAACGTGTAGTCGAAAGCGAGACGGGTATTGTAGCGTTTGCTCGAATTTTCACCCCATTTCAGCATGCTGCCATCGTTGAGGTAGCCAAATGACAACCGGTAGCCCAGGTTTTCGTTGCGGGCCGCAAGGCTGAGATCATGCTGGTTGGAGACAGCCCGGCCGTTGCCCCATAAAAGATCGATCGGGTTGGTGTCAAAAAAAGTATAATCTTTTACATCCGTAAACCCGATGGTTTCGCCGCCGGCGATGTATTCCGGCGTATTTTTATCGATGTACCCGCTGGCAGGTCTGTTGATCCAGGCCCTGGCATACTTCGTCCAGATCCAGTTTTCGTCCGGTACCCCACCCGTCGAAGCATTGGAGATCGCTTCCAGCAGGTATTTGCCGTATTGGTCTCCACTCAGGAACGACGGCCTCAACCCCATTCTTTTTTGTGATACCGAGCCATTGTATTGAATGGTGGCTTTTCCGGATTTGGCCCGTTTGGTAGTGACCAACACCACACCGCCTGCCGCACGCGCACCATAAATCGCGGCCGAGGCGTCCTTTAAAAAAGAGATATTGTCGATGTCCTGCGGATTGATCGAGTTCAATGCGCTTGAATTCACCAGCGGAATGCCATCCACGATGATCAGCGGCTCCGAGCCGTTGGAAGAGGCGGCTCCTCTGATCTGGAAATTCCAGCCCTCCTGCCCCGGCGCAGCCGAACTGCGTGTAACAATCACACCAGGCACCTGCCCCTGCAAGGCCGCCAACGGGTTCGACACGACGCCGCGATCCTGGAAGACCTTCGAATCGATAGAAGAAACAGCTCCGGTGAGCGTTTCTTTTTTCTGCTCTCCATAACCCACCACTACTACTTCTTCCAGGGCCTTGTTGTCCACCAGCAGCGTTACGTCGATCTTCGACCGGCCTGCTACCTGTATCTGCTGCGAAGCGAACCCTACAAACGAGAATACCAGCACCGCATTGTCCATCGGAACCACGAGTGAATAATGTCCGTTCGCATCCGTCGAAGTGCCAGTTGTAGTTCCCTTGATCGTGATATTGACACCCGGCAACTTTTCCCCGTTCTCAGCCTGGACCTGCCCAGAGACCGACTTTTCGGAAACGGAGGCCATGTACTCGGTAGATTGGGACGCATCCATTCCGTTTGCACCCGTTTTTGCAGGCACAGGGTCAGGTTCTTTGTTTAAAATGATAAAATCATCGGCAACGGAATAGCCTATACGTAGCGGTGTAAGCAACCTCTCGAGTACTTCTTCCAATCTTTCGTTTTTAACAGAAATACTCACCTTCCGGTTACTCACCACACCGACCACATACGAGAATCGGACCCTGGTTGATTTCGATATCTTGCTCAGTACCACTTTAAGCTCTGTATTTTCTGCCTCTATACTTACCTTCCGGTTGAGCATTTCCTGGGCAAGGCCGGTCCTTGCGTAGGTCATCCCCGCCAGCAACAGTATCAACACGAACGGGACGCTGATTTTCATAATTAAATGGGCACAGTGATGCCTCCAAATTCTTTTTTTCATAATTTGACACGGGTTTTTGAAAAATTCTGGATAAAACCTTCCCCTGACTCTTTACTGAGAGCTTCGTTGAACGCGAGAAAACGGGGAGTTAAACATAGTCGGTGATGCTGGACACATCGCCGGCTTTTTTTTGAGTAGTTTTTACTGCATATCCGGTTGATTTAGTTGAACAAGGTCTTAGTTGCAGCCTGTGCCTGAAATGACCACCTCGTTGCCGGAGACGGTATATCTGGCCTGAATGGTACGGCAGAGGATGTCAAGTTTGGTAAAAAACGGCTCTTCCCTGAATGGTATCGTGATGTTGCAGTTGGCAAAAGTAGCCGCGTCGTAAACAATGCTGATCCCGTAGGCTTTTTCCAGTGAATCGAATATTTTGGAGACAGGCGATTCCACATAGTCGAAGCTAAGCGTCTCCTCTTGTCCCTGCAGAACGACCGGATTTTCGACCAGCTTTTTTGAAATCACATTCTTATCACTGAAATACTCGGCCTGCTGATTGGGTGTCAGCAGGAGGTTTTCCTTTTGGCCGTTTTCATTTTCTCGCATGCGATACACGGCGACCTTGCCCGATTTCACGGCTACGGAAACATCGGCCCCGCGGGAGGATATCCTGAAACTAGTACCCACCACCCGCGTCACTAACCCGCCCGTATAGACCAGGAAAGGATGTTTTTTATCCTTCACTACGGAAAAGAAGCCGTCGCCTTTTAAATAGACATTCCGGGTGGAGTCCTGTGTCAAATGCTTCGAATAACTGATCCTGCTGCCTTTGGAAAGCGTTATTCTGCTGCCATCAGGCAGTTTGACTTCGTAATCCGCATTCCTGTCATTTAAAACTTCTACAAGCTCCGATCCCGATTCCGCCGTAAGTTTCTCGTAGGTGTAATGTTTTGTGCCGCTCGTTGTCCGTAACAGGAGCCAGCCTAGCCCGGCGGTGAGTACCAAAGCGGCCGCGATCTTATACAGGGTAGGAAGTGCATTGTAAAACGGAGTTCTGGTCGTCTCCCGCCCGTTAATGCTGGTCATGATCCTTTGAATGTCGTCCGAAACCTTTTCGTCCGAGACTTGGGAGGGCAGGTGTTTCCATTCCAGGATCAGGGCCCTGGCTTGTTCCAGCCCAGCTCCCATCTCTGGATCCGACTTACGCAGAACATCCCACTCCGTCCCTTCGATCGCTGCTCCCGAATGCACCCAGGCAACAAACCGGTCATCGGCAAGAAAAAAATCAATATTGTAGTGATTATATTTATCCATATCTGAGCACAATCAGGAATAGCTTGTACTGATATGGTAAGCATTGTGTTGTTATCTCATCAAAAAATATGAACTATTTCATGACTAATCTTGAAAAAAACCACAATTAATTAATAATCAACAACTTGTAAATCAATAAAAGAAGCAGCACCGCGTTGAAGCGGGACTTCCAGTAGCTCCGGAAAAGTTTGAGGGAAAGCGAAAGCAAATTGTACACCGAGGCTTCGGAGATATTCAGTACCTCCGCAATCTGCGCGTTCGACAGGTTCTCGAAAAACCGCAGGTGCAGAATTTCCTGCTGGCGTTTGGTAAGTTTCAGCATAATGTAATCAATCCTTGAAAGCTGCTGATCAGCTACTTCCCCGTGGATGATCCGGGTTTCGGCATGGTCCGATTCCTCAAAAGGGCTTTCATCCTCTTCGTCAGGAAGTTCTTGCGTCAGCGACAGCCTCTTTTTCGCCCGCCATATCTGGTTCCGCAGGGCGCTGAACAGGTAGAGTTTCAGATTGGCGGTCGGCGTCAGGAATGCGCGGCGGTCCCAAAGGCTTAAAAACAGATCGTGAATGTCATCGCTCAACTGGTCGCGGTCCTTCTGAAACCTGAAACCATAATCGAACATAGGACGATAAAAAATACGCAAGATCTCTTCAAAAGCATCCTTGCTGCCGTTTTGAAAAGCTTTCCACAATTCTTTCTCCTGCTCAGACATCCTGTTGAAATATCCTTTAAAAATTCGCTTCGCCGTACCCGGGAATGGCCGACAACCTATTGACTATCAACACATACTAACCCAAGGCACGAGCCTGCGCTGTATCATTGTTATTCCGGCCTGTTTTATGAATAATTTTGTAAATATCAGAATTATTTTAATAATAATTGTAACATGTACAATTCATTGCGCTTTTTACCCCAAAAAGCGGCCTGCTACCAAACAGGCCACTCCCTGACGCCGCAATTTCCGGAATGAAAGACGTGAATGCTTTTTTGCGCAGTGGCAGCGCTTATGCTGGCTCCTTATGAACAGGCGACGGATGCAGCACTTCGGTTTTGCAGTATACTCCGTAAAGACAGGAGGCTGTGTGACGGTCTCTTTTCGCTTTCCGCACGGAAGCGGTTGAACTTAATAGCAGAAGGTAAATGTGCTGGCGGCTTATTTAAGCAACCCATAAGCTCGTCCAGCACATTTTCGGGCGTAGATGCGCCCCTTTATATTTTCACGCTTTTACCTGAGGCCACGGATTTGTAGATCGCTTCCACCACACGGATATCGCGCAGCCCCTCCTCACCGGGTGCAATCAGGTCCGCATTGCTCATAATCGCCAGGCAGTCTTCGTCCATTTGCTTCGCCTGCTGGCTTTTGATGGGGAAGTTGATGATGGTGCCATCCGACATGCTGCCTTTGTTGCCATTATAGCCGGACTGCGGTTCGAGTTTCAGCCAGCCTTTTTCATAGTTCACCTGCAGATAGTTCATGTTAATGCCGAAGCTGGTTTGGCAGGAAGCTCTTGCGCCGCTCGGAAAGTCGAGCATAAACATCATCGTTTCCTCCACTTCCTTGTATATCTCCGGACGGGTCGTCGAAGCCTGCGCGAACACGCTCACCGGCTCTTCGCCTGTCGCCAGGCGGGCTCCCTGCAATGCGTATACGCCCATATCGCCCATTACACCGCCGCCCAGTGCCTTTTTCTGCTTCCAGTGGTCGGTCCGTGCGTCGAAATAGCCTGCGGCGCTGGTTACCATTTTCACTTTCCCGAATTTTTGTTCTTTGCCCACTTTCATATAAGCCTGGATATTCGGGTCGTGCTGACAGCGGTAGCCGATTGCCAGCTTCACCTTGTTGCTTTTACATGCGGCGATCATCGCCTCACAATCGGCCACGGACGGTGCCATGGGCTTCTCGCAAAACACATGCTTGCCGGCTTTCGCCGCCCTGACCACATATTCACGATGCATCGAAGGCGGCAGCACCACGTACACGATGTCGATATCGGGATTTTTGGCGATCTGATCGAAATTCTGGTAGTTATAAATGTTCTTGTCGGGGATGTTGTACTTGGCTTTCCAGGTCTCGGCTTTGGAAGGGGTACCCGTTACAATACCGGCGAGATAGCATTTCTCGGTCATTTGAAGTGCCGGGGCCAGCAGGTCGGTGCTGTAATAGCCCAGGCCAACCAGCGCAATACCCAGCTTGTCTTTCTTCGGGCCGGTTGCGGCAAGCAGCGGGTTTCCGGAAAACAATGCGGCAGCGCCCGCCAGTGATAGTGTTGATAAAAAATCCCGTCTTTCGATTTGCATAACCTGTCTGATTGAAAATTTTGAATGGGGCCACAGGCATCTGTCCGGTGGCCCTGATTCTCTGAAAAGCACGTAGCGGCATGCATTTACCAGCACGCCGGCTCATATTTCCGGTTCAGGGTTCGATCGTTTGTATCGACCCGTCCTTAGCCCGCTGCAACTCCCTTACTTTGACGTTACGCAGGTGGGTTTTTCCTGAAATTTCGGTGTCATGGTAAAAAATGTACCACTTCCCTTTAAACTCGACGATCGAATGGTGGGTCGTCCAACCCTGCACCGGCTTCATGATCACGCCTTTGTACTTAAATGGCCCGTAAGGAGAGTCGCTTTCGGCATAACAGAGGAAATGCGTGTCGCCGGTGGAATAGGAAAAGTAGTATTTGCCATTGTATCGATGCATCCAGGCCCCCTCGAAAAACCGGCGGTCGTGATCTCCTGCCACCAGCGGCTTACCCTGCTGGTCCAATATCACCACGTCGCGGGGTGTTTCTGCGAAAGTCAGCATATCCCCGCTCATTTTCGCTACTTTGGCGCTCAATGCGGGCTCCTGGTCATGGCCTTTACCCAGATCGGTGGAGAGCGTTTTGTCGTAACTTCTCGAATGCCAGCGTTGCAGCTGTCCGCCCCATATCCCTCCGAAATACATATAAGTCTGCCCGTCCGCGTCGGTAAAAACGGCCGGATCGATACTATAACTTCCTGGGATCGGCCTGGGCTCGGCCTTAAAAGGCCCTGCGGGGGATTTAGATGTAGCTACACCGATCCGGAAAACGTCCTCTTTGTCTTTGGCGGGAAAATAGAGATAATATGTCCCATTTTTGAATGCTGCGTCCGGCGCCCATAGCTGTCGGCCGGCCCAGGGTATGTCTTTCAGGTCCAGCACCACGCCATGGTCGGTCACCTTCCCTCCGATCTTGTCCATCGAATACACATGGTAGTCGCGCATGTTGAAATGCCCGCCCTCATCGTCCTGGGGCACATTGGCTTCAATATCGTGTGAAGGATAAATATAGATTTTACCATTGAAAACGTGCGCCGACGGATCGGCGGTGTACAGGTCGCTGATCAATGGCTTCACCTTGGTTTGCTGGCATATGCCGGCTTCGAGGCCTATGCCGGCAATCGCCATAAAGGTCATCCACCCTGCCTGAAAAAAGCTGCGGTTCATGATTTGTTTTGATTGATACTGTTTAATACCCGGTGTTTTGTGGAAAAGCAGGTCCGTCCACAACTCTATCGATCTGTGACTGAGGAATCGGCCGGAGCATATTAAAATCCTTCACAAAAGGGGCCGCTTCCTGGTTCCATTCCTTCACACGCCTCACGAGCGACCGTGTGCGTACGAGATCGTGCCACCGCTGCCACTCCCCGAAAAATTCCCGGCTGCGCTCATCGAGGATAAAATCGAGGGTAACATCCGCACCGGTAATGGTCATGGCTGCTACGGCGGCCGCATTCTGCGCGGTGGTGTTGCTTTTCCGGAATGCGGCGCGGTGCCGCACGACATTGATCAGGTTTGCGGCCTTTGCTGCATCGCCCGCCTTGAAATGAGCCTCCGCACCGGTCATGTAAACGTCCGAAAAGCGGTACAGAACGCAGGGCCTCGTGGAAGGGTCATTGAAATTGGCACCCCGGCTGGGGTCCATGAATTTCTTTAAAGCCGGGAAAATACCGTTATTCCAAAGACTGGGCGGCACCACAATGCCCTTGAATGGCCTGGTTCCGACAAACTGCGGCGCACCGGGAACTTCATAATCCGGCAGCCACACCGCAGTGTCCGAGCCTGCCACGGTGGTATAGCCGATTCCCCGGCTGTTGTTGGCCGCATTGGCGGCATTGGTGATGGATGTATTGGAAATGTAAACAGTGTAAAACGAATTGGCAAACCGCGAATCGACATTCCGGTTGGTAAATGCCTGGTCCAGAAAATAGTTCTTGCCCGCATGCGGACCGGTAGCCAGCTTGTCGGAATTGGGGCGCATCCGGATATAGGGTCGACCGTAATACGAGTCGCGGATCATGCCCGAAGTACCGCTGTTGACGAACCCGCCCGCCGCGCTTTTAATGGAGTTGATGCCGCTGTTGTTCGGGTAGTTCCAATTGGTAAACCATGGGCTGAGGTTTTGCGCCGCGCCACCTCCCGCTGCGCCTCCCACGCTGTAATATCCATATTTCGGATCGAGCACGTGATCGCTCACGAACATCGTTTCCTTACCGTAGTCATTGGCGGGCACGAATGCATCGCCGTAATCCTGCCAAAGATCCAGGCCGTAAGCCGATTTGCCGGCGATGATCTCGTCGCACAACGTCGCTGCCTTCGTAAAGTCGGCGGCGGTATTGTTCAGCCAGCCGCGGGTCAGATAGGCTTTCGCCAGCAAAAACTGCGCAACAGGCTTGGTTGCGGCCTTGCCCAGGAATGGTGCCGTGGGCTGATTGGGCAGATCGGCCGCCGCCTCGGTAAGGTCCTTGATGATCAATTCATAAACCGCCGCCGCGGGCTGGCGCGATGCAGCCTGGGAGGGAACCGTGATGAACTCGGTATGCAAAGGCACGTCACCCCAGGTTTGCACCAGATAGAAATACCAGAATGCCCTCAAAAATTTGGCTTGCGCCAGATATTGCTTCCGGGTGGCGTCGGGAAGCTCGATGGTCTGCCCGTATTGAAGCACGCCGTTCAGGGTATTGATGTCCTGAAAAGCGATACCCCAGGCCGATCCGAAGTTACTGCCGTTCAATCCATTGTAAGTATAGGGTATCGGCGTACCCGCACTGAGCCCCTGGATGAATTCGTCGGTACCGGCTTGCATTTCAACCGTAAACCCTTCGGTTCCCCATTGACTGCGTATATCATTGTAGACCCCGGCAATGCCGCCCAGCACGCCCGACGGGCTGTTAAAATAGGAAGGAACGATCTGGGATTGCGGATGTTCTTCGAGTACTTTTTCACATCCCGAGCCGATCAGGACAACCAGGCTCGCGGTGAACAGGTTCTTTATAGCTTTCATAGTCGGATTAGAATTTGAGGTTTACACCCACGGTAAATTGTCTCACCGGCGGATTATTGAGGTTTACGGCAATCTGACGCTCGGGAGCACCACGTTCGCTGGCGCCTTGCGGGTTGAGCGTTGACTGGCCGCTGGCATAGCTGTTTCCTTCCGGGTCGACAGCCAGGTTGTCCCTTACCAAAGGCGAATAAATGATGAATGGGTTGGTCAGGTTGACATAGATCCTCGCCGAAGTAGCACCGATCTTTTTGACCAGGTCGCTCGCAAATGTGTAGCCCAGGTTAATGCTCCTGCATTTGATGAACGAACCGTCATAATAACCCAGCGTCGAACCGAAATTGGCCACAGCGCTGCTGGCGTCGGGAGCGGGGAATGCGTTGGTCGGATTGGTGTCGGTCCAGTAATCCACTTTCATCTGGTTCACACGGCTTTGGTTAAAGAATGCAAACCCACCCGATCCTGTCGAGTTACCGGTCAGGTAAGGGACGAGCACCTTCATACCCATGCGTGCATAGGTAACAATGGAGGCGTCAAAATTCCCGAAACTGAAACGGTTGGTAAGTCCTCCCTCCCATTTAGGCTGAAAATTACCCAGGATCTGCCGGTCGCCCGCATCGATTTTGCCATCCGCATTCAAATCTTCCACCCGGATCTGCCCCGGGAATTGTACAGGAGAGGTCTGCTTGGCAAGGGTTCCGTTCTCCGCGTCGCTGAGCTGCCATATCCCCAGCTTTTTGTAATCATAAATCACTGATAGCGGCTGCCCCACAAACCATCCGGCACCCAGATTAGCCTTTTCTGCCGGTGTAGTCAACTGCGTGATCTTTTCGCGGTTGAAAAAATAGGTCGCATCCACACTCCAGTTAAATTCTTTCGGCTTTCGGGCGATCTCGAAAGTGACGGCTACTTCCAGCCCCTTCCCTTCCGTCCTCCCCAGGTTTTTCAAGGTCGAACCGGCCCCATTGCTCGGCGGCAGCGGAACAGACAGGAGAATGTCCTTCGTTTTCTGATGGTACCAGTCCACCGAACCGGTGACGCGGTTGTTGAGGAAGCCAAAGTCGATGCCGATATCCACCTGCGATGTCGATTGCCAGCTCAGGTTGCTGGCCGGGAGGCTGGTAACCGTATAGGCCAGCTGCTGCCCTGCCGTACCCGTTCCGAAGTTGTAATATCCTGCCGATAATGCACCCAGCGTTGAATAGGCGCCCACATTCCTGTTCCCGGATATGCCCCAGCCCCCGCGCAGTTTGAGGTTGGAAACGAAGCCGACGGTTTTCATAAATCCTTCCTCGGCAACATTCCAGCCCAGGCCGATAGCCGGGTAATTGAAATACTGGTTGCCCGGAGACAGCGTGGATGAACCATCGCGCCGCAAAGTCAATGTCAGCAAGTAGCGGTCGGCGTAGCTGTAATTAAGCCTTCCCATGTACGATAGCAAGCCGGTTTCCGAAAACGAGTTCCCAAAGTCCGAATTCGCAACCGGCTGGCCTGACGCGAGCGAGAAGTTCGAGGTTTTAATGTAGTCTGCCGGCACGCCCGTCACGGTAAAGCGGCTGCCCAGGGAATGGTTTTTAGTGTATTCATAAAGTGCGGTGAAGCCTAATTTATGTTTATCTGCAAAGGTCTTGTCGAAATACAGCAAGTGTTGCAGGTTCACATCCCAGTATTCCGTGTTGCTGATCTCCGCCGTGGACGACGATTGAACGGTGGCTGAGTTGAAGTAGGTCAGTGGCCCATTATAGCCATTGTAGTTGGACTGACTGAAATTCAAACCCGCATTGAACCGGTATTTCAAGCCCGGCAGGATATTCACTTCGGCATACAGACTGTTGAAAGTCCTCAGCGAACGGGTGCGACCCAGAAACGAATCCTTTTTGGTCAGCATCGTGAGCGGGCTTACACCGGCCGCGTCGATGGAGCCTTCAGAGGGGAACGTGTTCACGGTGCCATCGGGGTTGTAAGGCGACGCGAGCGGTGTGAGGCGCACCAGCCCACCCGGTACACCTCCCCCGCCGGGCGTGTTCTGGTAGGTCATGGTGTTCAGCGTATTCAGCCCGATCCGGATGTTTTTTCCAATTTTCTGGTCAAGGGTCGCGCGGAGATTGAAACGCTGAAAATTCTGATTGGGGATGATACCTGTCTCATTAAAATACCCCAAACCGAGCGAGTACTGCGTATTTTCGACACCACCCTGCATGCCAAGCTGATGATTAGACATAAAGCCTGGCTTGTAAATCAGATCCTGCCAGTCGGTGGATACCCCGTTATCGAGCGCTTCCTGTTCTTTGGGCGTGAGCAGATAGCCGGATGTACCGGGGCTCGTGCGGTTGTACTTGGCTGCATCCGCCTTGAATTGGGCATATTCCGGGCCATTCATGACGTTGAATTTACCCATGATCCGCGTTTCTCCGTGATAGCCATCGTAGCTGAATACCGGTTTGCCTACTTTCCCCCTCTTGGTCGTAACCAGGATCACGCCGCCAGCACCGCGCGAACCGTAGATCGCCGTCGCCGAAGCATCCTTCAACACTTCTAGGCTGAGGATATCGTCGGGGTTAATGTCGTTCAGGCCGCCGAATGGTATCCCGTCGACCACCACGAGCGGGCCGTCCAATCCATCGCTCGATCCTGAACTGGTGGTAAGCGTCCTGTTTCCCCTGATCCTGATCTGTCCCTGCGAACCGGGCGTGCTTCCGTTACTGATAATGGACACGCCTGCCGCACGGCCTTTGAGCTGACTGATGAGGTTCGGTGCCGGAACTTCCTTCAATGTTGATTCGCTCACCGAAACCACCGAGCCGGTCACATCCCGCTTGCGTTGGGTCCCGTAACCGACCACCACGACCTCTTCCAGCACCTTGTGATCAGGAACCAGCGACACATTGATCGTTTTCTGGTTGCCTACCAGCACTTCCCTGGAAACATAACCTACCAGCGAGAACACCAATACGGTAGGCTCGCTGTCGGGAACCGTAATTTTGAAATTGCCTTCCCCGTCGGCGATGGTGCCGCGTGTAGTCGACTTGATCAGGATACTGGTGCCGGGGAGCGCGTCGCCTCCCTCCCCGGTGACCTTTCCGGTAATTTCGACTTCCGCCACATCCGCGACGTAACGCGAGGCGGCAACAAGGTGCGGACTGTGGGCGAAACTAACCGGACCCACCGCCACGGCCAACAGCATGGGCAATGCAACGGTCCGGAAGGCATTCAGCCGGTTTCTGTCATTCAGTAAAAAGTAGCGCATAGGCTTACAGGGTTTTTGTTGAAAGTTTTTATTTGTCATTTTGACATTATATTTTTAGAACATAACTTTCCGTAGATTATATTTAAATAATTGCTGACAAAAGTAGTGCAGCTGCAAGGTCGCCCGTGAGCACGTTTGTTCAAATTATGGAGACAAATGTTCAAAACAGGGCGGAAAGAGACGGATTCGAAGACAAAGTTGTACGAAACAGATGCACCCGACGGAATGAAATGCGGTTCTGTCGTCTCATTAAAAAACAAGTCACTCCCAGGTTAAACTTGAAACAATACCGAGTACTCCGCTTCCTGAAAACCCTGCTTCCGATGGTGTTGATCATCGCGAACGGGCTGGTCTTAGCCCAAAGCGAACCACCCCGGTTTACGGCGATCACTTCCATGGACGGGCTATCATCCAGCACCGTCACTGCGATTTTAAAGGACCGGTACGGCCTGATCTGGTTCGCGACAGACGATGGGCTCAACAAATTTGACGGAACGGGCTTCACCGTGTACCGGCATAACAAGAAAGATTCTACCTCCCTGAAATCAAACGACATCTCCGCCCTCTATGAAGACCGCGGCGGCCGGATATGGGTCGGCACGATCATGGGGTCCCTGCATGTATACGACCGCAGAAGGGACTCGTTCCGGCGGATCAAAACCTATCACAGCATTAATTCGATTTGCGAGGACGAAACGGGCAGCATATGGGCAGGCACCACACAAGGGCTTGTCATGATCGATCCCCGGACACATATCGTAACCACGCTCAATGCCGGCAACCGCATACCGGTACAGCTCGCACGAGAGCACGTGCACCGGGTGTTCCGCGATCGCAGCAAACAAATGTGGGTAGGTACCCAAAGCGGCCTTTTCAGGTTACTGTCCGGCCAAAAGCGTTTTGTTCCCGTCGATTTCTCCGGTGGGCAAGCGGGGTCGGGAGGAGGCCATTTCGTAACGGCGATTGCCGAAGACAGCACCGGACGCATGTGGGTCGGTACGCAGAACGGCCTGCATGTGCTTTCGGAGGGAAAATGGGTACGAAGTTTTAGTTACCAACGCGGGGACATCCACTCGATCAGCAGCAATATGATCTTTGCGATTGGCGCTCAGAGCCGTTCGGAAGTCTGGATCTGTACCGACGGCGGGCTGAATATCATGAATACCGGCACGGGCCGCGTGGCCCGTCTTGCACCCGACCCACGCACACAATTCAGTATAACGAACAAGTCTATACGCAGCATACTCATCGACCCGGCAGGCATTTGCTGGCTGGGAACCTATAAGGGAGGCGTCAATAAATATGACCGGAATCTGACACTCTTCGGGCTGAAACGATGCGATCCTTACGACCCCTATGGCCTCAATGCACCGTTTGTGACCTCCTTTGCCGAGGACCCGAATGGCGATATTTTCGTCGGAACCGATGACGGCGGGCTCAACCTTTACCATCGCAAGACCAATCTTTTCAGCAAATACACCATTAATCCAAAAAACAAGGCGGCCTCTTCCGGCCTTGCCGTGCTTTCGCTGGCACTCACTGCTCCGGATGCATTGTGGATCGGGACGTTTCAGGACGGGCTTTTCAGGCTTAACCCGGCGACGGGCGGGTATGAACAATTCACACAGGGGCCGGAGCCCTCTTCACTGGGTAATAACAACATTTTCGCCCTTTGTAAAGACAGTAAGGGGAAGCTTTGGATCGGTACAAACGGCGGAGGCGTCAACATTTTTCACCCCGACACCCGGCAATTTGAACGGCTTTTCAGCGCCGGCACTGCCCTTCGCAACCGCATTATCCCCTTGAATGCCTACATCCGCGCGATTGTGGAAGACCGGCACGGGAAATTCTGGATCGGCTCCCATGGCACAGGCATCGCTGTTTTCGACCCCGAAAAGCGGATATCCGTACTGCTGGACAGGGAAAATGCAGACCTGCCAAGCAACAATGTGCTTTCCATCCTGGAAGACAGCCAGGGGAACATCTGGGCAGGCACAGGCGGTGAAGGTTTGGCATTATTTGACCCACAGAAACAGACATTTACGACCTACGGGGTAAAGGAGGGGCTTTCGAGCGGGATGATCAATAAAGTACTGGAAGATGCGCAGGGACGTATTTGGGTGAGCACCAATGAAGGGATCAGTTGTTTTGACCTAAAAAGAAAGAAATTCACCAACTATACAGCCTATAACGGATTGCAAAACAACACTTTTGCATTAGGAGCCGGCCTTCGTACTTCGGACCATATGCTGTTTTTCGGCGGCATTGCCGGCTTCAATTATTTCGACACCCGGGGCCTTAAAAAAAGTCCGGGCCGGACGCCGGTAATCCTGAAAGAACTGAAAGTCGGGAACCGGACGATCACTTCCGTCGACTCCAACATGATCGACGCCGACATTGCCATCGCCCGATCGATCCGGCTGGATTACAAGCAGAACTTCTCCCTGGGATTTGCCGCCCTGAACTATACTAATCCGAAACAGACCACCTACCGCTACCGACTCGTGGGACTTCAGACGGAATGGCACCAGGCCGGGCAGGGTACTTCGGCGAGCTACACTAACCTCAGCCCGGGCGATTACCGTTTCGAGGTGCAAGCCAGCAGCGACGACACCAACTGGGGCTCGGCTACATCCGTCGCGGTGATCGTCAAACCACCCTTTTACCTGACGATCTATGCCTATGTTTTCTATGTACTCGCTCCCATTGCCGTGGTATTTCTGATGCGCCGCCGGGGGATTCGCAAATTGAACCGGAAATTCAGCGAGGAGCAGGCCCGGAGGGAAACCGAGCGTGCGCAGGAGCTCGACAGAATGAAGATCAAGTTCCTTACCAACCTCAGTCACGAATTCCGTACGCCTATTTCGCTGATCCTGGCACCGATCGAGAACCTGCTTAGCCAGCAGCCCTCCTATCAGCCGCAGATCATGGCGATCAGGCGCAATGCGAAACGACTCCTCAACCTCGTGGATCAGATACTGGATTTCAGGAATTTGCAGGATCAGGAATTAAAGGCTGATTTACAAACAAACGACATCGTTCCATTCATACGCGATGCCTGCGACTCGTTCAGCGACCTGTCACAGCGAAAGCGCATCCGATTCACATTCGATAGTGCGGTCGAACACCTGCTGATCGATTTTGACAGCGACAAAATGGAGCGGATCCTTTTCAATCTGCTCTCCAATGCATTCAAGTTTACCCCGGAAGGTGGGGAGGTAGCACTTCGGTTAAGCTGCGGGACCGACCATACACAACACAATTGGCTCTATATCCAAATCTCCGACAACGGGATCGGCATTGCGAAGGAGCACCATGAGAAGATCTTTGACCGCTTCTTCCAGGACGAGGCCGATACCACCATACTTAACCAGGGCAGCGGGATCGGTCTGTCGATCGTAAAAGAATTTGTGCAAATGCACGGCGGGTTTATTACCGTAAGCAGCGCCCCGGGCCAGGGTAGCGTTTTTACGGTTGGTCTTCCCTGCCGGGAGATGGCATTCAATCCCGTGGAGATCAATCCCGCTCCTTTTACAGATATACCCGGGCCGGAAACCGTCGCGACAGAAAAAACGCCACAAACGGATCCTGATGAAACCTCAAAGATCCTGATCGTGGAGGACAATGCGGAGTTCCGGCATTATCTCAAAGAAAACCTGGACGCGCATTACCGCGTACTGGAAGCCTGCAATGGCAAAGAAGGATGGCAAAAAGTACTGAGCCATCACCCGGACCTGATCGTGAGCGACATCGCTATGCCCGAAATGGACGGGCTCACACTCAGCCAGAAGATCAAGTCGGATAAGCGGACGAGCCACATTCCGATCATCCTCCTCACCGCATCGGGCGGCGAAGAGCAGCAGCTCAAAGGATTGAATTCGGGAGCAAACGATTACCTGACCAAACCGTTTAACTTTGAAATACTGAATGTTAAAATCAATAATTTACTGCTGCTCAACAGGCTTCTGAAAGATGTGTATTCAAGACAGATACAGGTTTCGGGCGGCGATGCGGAAGTCGAATCCGGCGATGTCAGGCTGCTCAGGGACGTTCTCTCCTATATCGACGACAACCTGAACTCGACACAGCTCAGCGTCGAGAACCTGGCGAAGCATGTCGGAATGAGCCGGGGGACGCTGTATACCAGGGTACTGGAAATGAGCGGCCAGACCCCGATCGAGTTCATCCGCTCGATCAAGCTGGAAAAAGCAGCTATACTCCTCGAAAAAAGCGACATGAACGTCTCGCAGATTTCATACACGGCCGGATTTGCCACACCCAATTATTTTACAAAGTCCTTCAAAGCGAGGTTCAACATGCTGCCTTCGGAGTATAAGGCCATGAAGCGAAAGCCTCTTCGGGAGACGAAAACCGGCGTGCCGGTCAGCTGAGCGGAGGTGCATCCTGACCTTCGCCCGCATCCGGCTTTAAAACCAGGCGAATCGTGGTGCCCTGTTTGCTTTCAATCGTCAGATCGGCGTCAATGTCATTGCTCAGCCCCACCATCAACTTCATTCCGAGCGAGTTGACGTTCCGTTGATCGAGATCTTCCGGCAAGCCAATGCCATTGTCGGATATCGACAAATGGACCAGCCCATCCGGTTTTCTTTTCATGGAAATGATGATTTCCCCCTCGTTTTGATCCGGGAACGCATACTTCAACGCATTGGTAATGGCTTCGTTTAAAATAAGCGCCAAAGGAATTGCCGTCGCCACTTTCAACTCAACGGCGTCGAGATCCAGCTCGAAGAGGATGGCTTTGTCCGCGACAAAACTATCCTGAAGATATTCGACCAGCTCTTTGAGATAAAGATTCATTTTAACAATCCTTACGTCGTCGGACTGATAGAGTTTCTGATGGATCAATGACATGGCAAAAACACGCCGCTGGCTGTTTCTGATCACGGTAGCCACGCTCTGACCCGGATGGGCAAGCTGCATTTCGAGTAAACCCATCACAGTCTGAAGATTGTTCTTTACGCGATGGTGTACCTCTTTTAAAAGCCATTCCTTTTCTTCGACGAGGCCGAGCAGCGCGCTGTTTTTTTGACTGATAGCTACCTGCTGCAGGGTAAGCTGCTCATTGCTTCGCTGTTTGATCCGGTATTGATTGTAGATGAGCCCGGAAAGCAACAGCAGTGCAAACGCCCCACCGATCGTCACATTCCGTTCGAACTCCTTTTGGCGGATACTGGCCTGCTGGATTATATTCTGCCTGTTGAGCAATGCGATATTCTGTTCCTTTTCCTTACTGTCATACTGGATCTGCAAGGTGGCGATCTTGCTGCTTTTGGCCTCGTTGAAAATCGAATCGCTCAGCAATTTGAATTGCTGCTGATGTCTTATTGCGCTCAAATAGTCGCCTTGCGCCGAATCTACCTTAAAAAGCATGGCGTGAAGCTGGGATACAAGTCGCACCGTGCCATTCCTGTGATTGATCCTCAGCGCCTCGCCGAGGTAATGCTTCGCCTTGTCGTATTCCTTCAAAGTCAAATAGTAATTGCCGATGTCCCTGTAAAGATCCACAAAATCCACCTCCTCGTTCTTCACCTTTTTCAACAGCGAAATGATCACCTGGTAGCTCTTTTCCGCCGACCGGTAGTCTTTTAAACCCATGTAACAATGCCCGTAAGTCTTGGCGACGGTTAGCTTTGAATAGATGTTTTTAGGCGGATTCTTCCTGACAAGGTCATTGTAGAACACCAGCGCTTCCTGGGCCTGCCCGCTGTTCACCATTCCCCGGCAAATCCCATTGCCTGTACTCAGCACCATCATCGTTTCGTTCTGACGTGCAAAGCTGGCCAATGCTTTTTCAAGATATCGTATCCCCGGTGCCCATTGATTCAGGTCGTAGTAAGCGGTGGCCAGTTTGGTATAAAAAAAGCCCAGGGCAGTCGTGTCCTTGACGGCTTTGGCACTTTCGATGGCAGCATGCCCGTATTTGATTGATTCCTGATAATTCCCCAGACAATTACTTACTTCTGTCAGCATATTGTAGGTCAAATGCAGAGGTCCCCAGATCGAGCGGAACAGTGCCAGGACATCCACAAACTCGCGGAGCGACTGCGTGTAATTTCCCTGTACATAATGCACGTTGGCGATCCTGCCCAGCATATCGATCTGCGATTCTTTATCACCGGCCTTTTCAAAGAAAGCCATCGCCTGCTGGTAGCACCTGATCTTGCTGACCAGCCCTTCTTTACTTTGTGTGTAGGTTTCGCCCAAGTAAAACCAGGCTATTCCTGAAAGCAAAGTCTCTTTTCCCGCAGCACTTAATGCGATCGCCTTATGGGTAATGTTTACACCACGCGCATGCTCGCCGGTTTCCGAAAATAAGATCCCCCAGGTCATCAAGGTCATGATTTGTCCTTTTTTGTAATGCAACCTGTTACTTAAAGCCAATGCGGAAACAAGCTGAGTACTTGCACTATCCATGTCGGCCTTGTCCTCACCGGGTTTGTAAATGTAAAAGGTGGCCAGCTTCAACTGCATGATAATTCTGTTTGTATCAGCTCTGCTCTGCGGCATTGCGAGCACGGCACTGTCGGCAAAGGCCCTGGAAGCGCGGGGAAAAAGGAATGAAGCTTTTACTTTAATGCCGCAAGTCAACAGTAACAGGAAGGTAGCGACATAGCAATATCTGTTCATGAAATAGCGGATTACAGTATAACCGGTCTGATCAGCAAAGACGCACAAATGCCCATTATACCTTGTAAAGCCATCAAATAGCCAATTTTAAAAGGGCCATACCATGTCCAAAAACCTGCTTTCTCCAATCGGGTCACTGTATTTCAAACAAATCCGGCGCCGTCCAACCGCCGGTATCTATACATACCGGACTGCCTCCACGGCGTGGTGCGAGGCAGTCCGGCATTTTAGCGGGCCGGCAGCATTGCCATGCGAACTTCCACTGTGGCGCCATACTGGATGATCGGGCACCCTTTCGCTATTTGAACAGCCTCGTCGTAATCATTTGCCCTGATCAGAAACAACCCTCCGATCGATTCTTTCACCTCGGCGTAAGGGCCGTATTGGACCACATTGCCCTGTTTTATGAAACGGCCGTTCACATCCCATTGCCTGGGCGTATCCACCAGCTTGTTCTGAGCGGCAATGCCCGCAATCCAATCCTGATAGGGTTTGATGGCCAACTTCATTTCTTCCGGAGATGGCCTGGCGTCTACACTTGTAAGATCCCGGTGGATTGTTAACAGGAATTCGTTCATCGTTGTTTTGATTAGTTGTTTGAATAGACTGCCTAGGTACTGCCACGTATTGCGACAGGCCGGTGCGGATCGCGATGGAGCCAATCAAAGCACATGCCACGTGAATGTGATCGGAAGAAGAGCCGCATTGGTGTTCAAATAGCCGTTTTCAATAAAAGAAGAAAGGCGGGCGGGTTGGATTAATCCAAATAAGAGAGGAAATCCAAAAGATTGGATACCGCATTCGGTCGACTTTTCATTGCCCCTGGCTCAATGGCTCGTCAGCAATGGCGGAATAGCACGCTTTGTATATCTTCAAAAATTTGGAGATATACAAATTTTTGGAGATACCCTACGAACTAAAAGAGTAGATAAGGCTCCCGGACGGACTTAAATGACTGGAAAGAAGCTCCGTTAAAACGTAATACATTGATGACAGGCGCTCGTCTAGCAAATATAACATGCATTAAACGAGGAATTTACCAATTAGTCCACACAGCTTTACCAACCCATCAGCCAACTTGCTCCAAGGTTACCGGGCAGGAGGTATATTTCTTTTTAGACCACAGATTTAGTCAGTATCTCAAAAATTCTACCTGTTCAAGACCATGCAGTCATCATCCAGCCTTTCCATCAGTTCCGCCTCCTACAAGGTCTTAATAGTGGAGGACGAATACATTATTGCCAACAATCTTGAAATTATACTGAGTAATGCTGGCTACTCCGTGTTAGGCACCGCAAATTCTGTTCCCAGGGCGCTGGCGCTGATCGGAGCGGAACGGCCGGAGATGGTTTTGCTGGATATTTATCTCAAGGGAAGTGAAACGGGCATCGACCTGGCCAAGCAACTGGAAGAGATCGATATTCCCTTTATCTATATTTCCGCCAACGATAATCAGAGTGTGCTCGATGCAGTAAAAGCCACACGGCCAAGCGGCTATATTGTCAAACCTTTCAGGGAAAAGGATGTTTTGACCGCATTGGAAATCGGGCGCTACCGGCATTCACATAGCGTCGAGGTGAAGTTACGGGAAGAAAAAGCGCTGCAAATTGCGCTTACCGACGCCTTATCGGACAAGGGAAGCTGGGATAACAGGTTATTGAACGTAGCCCTGTTGTTACAAAAGCATATCCCTTTCGACTTTTTAACGGTCCGGCATCAACGGCTGCTGACTACCCATGATTTCAACTATTACAGAGTGGGATTTGAGGAGTATCAGGTACTGAGCGTTGAGAAGATTCAGCAAATGTCCAATTCGAAGGTCAACCCGCCTGCGCTGCCGCCCGACGGTCGTCATTCAAAAGGGCCTGTTCGTTATTCCGAGCGCGAGATCGGTGTATTGTTCCGGCAAGACCCCTACATACAGCTGCTCGCAAAAACATTCCGGCTGCAATCGGCCTTGACGTTGCCTTTCAGCCTGGGAAATGGAGAGCGGTTCACCATTCATTTTCTAAGCCGGAGCCCGGAACCATATACGGCCGCGCACCAGGCCCTGCTGGAACGGCTCGAACAACCCCTGCTGCTAACCCTTGAGCGGGTAATGGCCTACGAAGAAGTGGCCCGGCTCAGTGAAAAGCTTCAACAGGAAAACAACTATCTGCAGGAAGAGGTAAAAGCGCTCGCGAACTTTGAGGAGATCATTGGAAAAAGCGAAAGTCTGTTGCATGTTTTTAACCTGGTTACCCAGGTGGCACCAACCGACACGACCGTACTGGTGATGGGCGAGAGCGGTACAGGAAAGGAACTGATCGCCAGGGCCATTCACAACCAATCGGCCCGAAAAGGCAAGATCCTGGTCAAGATCAACTGTGCCACATTGCCCGCCAGTCTGATCGAATCAGAATTGTTCGGCCACGAAAAGGGGGCTTTTACAGGTGCTGTTGATAAGCGGATCGGCAAATTCGAGCTGGCTCACGGGGGAACGATATTCCTGGATGAAATTGGCGAGCTGCCGCTCGAACTGCAGGCCAAATTATTGCGGGTACTGCAAGAGAAGGAAATCGAGCGGATAGGCGGTAAGACGTCGATCAAAACAGACGTTCGTGTGATAGCCGCAACGAACCGCGACCTGGAACTGGAAGTTGCGGAAGGCCGCTTCCGGATGGACCTCTTTTTCAGGTTGGCGACATTCCCGCTCACATTACCGCCCCTGCGCGACCGAAAGGAGGATATCGGGCTTCTCGCTCATTTTTTTGCCCGAAAACTCACCCGAAAGCAGGGCAAGCCGTTTCTGGGGTTCAGCGATACGGTTCTCGCGGAGTTGCACAACTACGCATGGCCGGGTAATATCCGGGAGCTGGAAAATGTCATTGAACAGGCAGTCATTCTGAGTAACGGCCAAGCGCCGCTGGCACTGGGAAGGCCCCTGCAGAAGCGTTTGTTTTCACGAACCCCCGCGCCTGCCCAGCCCGAATACCACAAAATCCAGGGCCAGCCGGCATTGAGCCAGCCCAGGGATCTGTCCGAAATGAAACAGATGCAACGCGTAACGGAGCGGGAGTACATTCTGTCGGTACTGAATCAGACCAACGGGCGTATACGCGGAGCGGGCGGCGCCGCGGAGCTCTTGAATCTGAGACCAACCACGCTCGAATATCGGATGGAAAAAATGGGTATCCGCAAGATGCTGACAGTGCAGTCGCCCGATTCCTAAACACATCCGAAAGGCCATAACGGTAAACTTCCTGATACTCACCATGCGTCACACTGGATCCGTCCGTTTCATTTTTCTGATAGCATGGCTTGGCTTTTGGTGCAACCTGGCCAGGGCACAACCCGGCCCGAAGCCCGGGCCCGACGCGCCTGATACCAGCCGGATCCTGTACCTGCTGGAACTTGGCAAGAAAAAGCTGCGGCCTACCTACACCCAAAAGGCGGATCGGGACAGCGCGATCGTGTTTTTTCGGCAGGCAGAAACGATCAGCAGTACGATTGCCAACCAGAAGTGGCTGGAAGAAAGCCAATGCCTGATCGGAATCGCCCATTTGCTAAGCAACAACTGGCCCAAGGGTAAAGACTACTTTATGAAGGTCATCCGGGCACGTCAGCGCAGGGGCGACAAAGCGGGAGAAATCAGGGCATTGCTTCGAATGGCGACCACGATATTCTGCGACGACTGCCGGGAAAACCGGGCGGCCCTGGAAAGGGCACTGGCGCTCTCCCGCCAACTCGGCGACCAATCCCAGGAGATGCTGATCCTGATGGAAATGGGATATGAGGATTTTCAACTGAACGGGGGAGATACCCAAGAGGCCGAGCGCAAGGCTTTACAAGTACTGGCGATTCAAAAGAAAGTCGGTTCCATACCGCTGACCCGCGCTTATCACGCACTGGCGGAAGAAAGTGTTTACAAAATGCCCGGCGAGTATGGCTATTTGTCAAATGCCTACTATTTTTTGTCGGATCTGAGCCAGGCCAGAGGCGACCTCAACCAAAAGCTGTTTTACATTCTTGAAGTCGTCAAAAGTGCGGAGCGGAGCGGTCAGCCCGGCGAACTCGACTACGCCTACTACCGGTTGGGGAATGCCTATTATGAGCTGGGGCAATTTGACAAAAGCATGATTTACCATCAGAAATCTCTATCGCTCAGCCGCGAAAAGGGTATATTTCTGATCCAGATGGGGTTGGCCAACCGCATGGTGGCGACCATGCTCAGGCAGGGAAAAGCCCGGGAAGCTTTACGTTTTTTGCAGGACATTGTCAGCAAAGACCTGCCGTACACTTACGAGGATCACCTGCTGATGGCACAATCCTTCGGAGCATGTTACAATGCCCTGAACCAATACAAACTGGCCGAAATGTACTACCTCAGAAGCGTCGCGTGGAGCAATGAGATCACTGCCGGGTTTCGGTTTACGGCATGGAGAAAAATCAGTCAGTTTTATGTGGCCCACGACCAGTACGAAAAGGCGGCGCCCTATCTGAACAGGTTGCTGGCAGCTCCTCCAAAAAAGATCATTCCCAGCCACCAGATAGAAATCCACCTGATGCGCTTCAAAGTGGATTCGGCGCGACACCATTATCTTTCGGCCATCACACATTACCAGAAGTACAAAGCATTGAATGATTCGGTTTTCAATGAGAAAAAAAGCAAACAGATCAGCCAGCTGAGTATCCAGTACGAAACGGGGAAAAAAGATCTGGACTTGAAACTCAAACAACAGGCTATTCAGATTTTGACGGAGAAGAGCCGGCTTCAGCAGAACCAATTGCAGCAAGCGACCAATACCCGGAATGGTATCTTCGCCGGAGCCGTTCTGCTGATCCTGCTACTGGGCCTGGGCTTCAAAGGCTACCGCGTCAAAAAGCACATCAACGAGCTGCTCGAAGCGAAGCAAATCGAAATCAACCGTAAAAATCACTCCCTGGAACTCATTGTCGAGGAGAAGGATCATTTGCTGATCGACAGGGAGCAATTGCTGATGGACAAGGATCACCTCCTCGAAGAACGGGAATGGATGTTGAAGGAAATGCATCACCGGGTTAAGAACAACTTACAGATTATCACAAGCTTATTGCACTCCCAAGGATCTTTCCTCAAAGATAAGGAGGCTTTCGCCGCCATTCGGGAAAGCCAGAACCGGGTTCATGCGATGGCATTGATTCACCAGAAGCTCTATCAGACCGACCGGCTGTCCAGCATTCCGATGGTCGATTACATCCAGGAAATAGTGGATTACCTGATCAGTTCATTTGACCGGGCGGACAGGATCCACAAGCAGATTACCGTCGCCCCGATCGACCTGGACATCGCGTACGCGGTGCCGCTCGGACTGATCCTTAATGAAGCGGTGACGAACTCCCTCAAATACGCTTTCCCCGAAGATCGCATCGGCACATTGCATATCGGGTTGACGGAAGAGGCCAATAAAACCTACCGGCTGGTTATCAGTGACAATGGGATCGGGTTTCCGGCCAACCTGAATCCGAAACAGAGCCGGACCCTGGGTATGAGCCTGATCCGCGGATTGAGTGAACAGATCGACGGTACTTTGACCATCAACCAGCACAATGGAGTGCAAATCAACCTCACCTTTTTCGAAGACAAGGCCGCCCGCGTCCCGGCGTGATCGGGGCTGCCGGAGCGTCAATGCGGCTAGCCCGGCAATTCCACAAAAAATGTAGTTCCAGCGCCATTTACCGATTCAAACCAGATCTTCCCTTCATGCGCCTCCACAATCTGCTTGCAAATCGAAAGGCCGATACCGAAGGATTGTTCTCCCGCGGTGCCTACCCGCCTGGCATCGTTTGAAGGACGGAAGATCTGCCCTTTGAGGTCTTCCGGAATGCCGATTCCATTGTCCTTGATGGTCAGCAGCGTGGTGTCCGACCGCTTCCGCAGCTGCACCTGAATGGCGCTTTCCGCCGACGAGAACTTGATTGCATTGCTCAGCAGATTCGAAAATATCCGCCAGATCTTTTCCCTGTCCACAGGCACCATAGCCTGCTCGTAATCATAATGGATGGCCTGTTTCTTTTCCTTCGCCTTGTAGCTCAGCATATCAATACAGGAACGGACGATCTCTGCCAGATCCTCCTCACTTTTGATGATCTTTTTCCGGTCCGGACCCGATTGCAGGATCTGTCCGATCAGTCCAAATGCCAGCCGCCCCGATTCCTGGATCGCATCGACGATCATCGCCTGCTCATCGGTCGGCACCTGTTCCCAGAAAAGCATATCCGAGCCCGAGATCATGGCGGCGATCGGGTTCCGCAGATCGTGGGCGACGATTTGCAACATCTCCTCCTTTTCGACTTCGGATTGTTCCAGCGCATTGACCGTATCCTGAAGAGCGATATTACTTTGCGTGATCACGCCGTTCAATTTGGTTACCGCGCGGAGGTTGGCGGCATTCTTCCTGGCACTGCGCCAGATCAGGTACACGATCACGCCCATCGCGATGGAAATCAATATTGCAAATTTGAGGATCAAACCCTCCCGGGCATCCTTTTCGGCAGCCAATTCTATTTCATGCTCACGCTGGATCTGTTGCAGAAGCTGCCCGACATTGCTTTTGTTTTCTGCATTCTTCTTTAATTTCTTCTTACGATCTGTTTCAAGGTCGGCCATTAATAACTTACCTGCCTCTTCAAATTCGCCACGACCGAACGAAATGTAAGCCTGCAACCGCTGGTACAAACTGATTGTCGCGGCATCGTTGGCTGCACCGGGCATTCGCCGCAGCGTATCCAGCTGTTCCTGCGCTTTGGCATACTCGCGGGTATCAATGTATACCTGTGTCAATATCTGCCGAGACTCCTTCTCCACATCCAATGACCAGTCTATATCCGGGTCGTGTTCGAGACATTTCTTGATGAGCTTTTCCGCGGTACGGTTGTCGCCTTTCAGGGCATAGGCTTCCGCCTGGTTTCTTAAAATGACAATTTTTGAAAACTTGATAAAATTTTGCTCACGGGGGAAGCGGGCCGCATTTCGGTTGATGAACTGATTTGCCTGATTGAAGTAATGCAGCGCCTTGTTCGGTTCATTCAGGCGCAGATAGGCAGTCCCGATATTCCGCATACTTCCCTGTTTTTCAATAAATTCCAGCTGAAAATTATCGGCTTCCCTGCATTCAGACAATTCTGCCAGTTCGTGCTCCCAGTATTCGATCGCCTGGTAATAGTTTTCTTCCTTAAAAGAAATATTTGCGATCCTGCTGCTGTACCGTGCGCATTCACAGGTTTCACCCAATGATGTCAAAAATGATTTACCCTTGTAATAATTGCGGTAGGCCAGATAAAATTCCTTCTGTTTCAGCAGATCGTCCCCTTTCAAAAGCAGTGCCTTGGAGTAATCGGTGGCGTTCTCATCGCGGACCTGCGGGGATGCAAACAAACCAAGAAGGCTATCGGTGTAAATGAGCGCGTTTTGAGCGAGCGTGGAGTCGCGGTGGCTCAATACCTTCATAAATTTATAGTAGGCGATGCTGTCGTGGATGTTCTTTTTGTCCAGCGTAGCCATGAGCGAATCGAGAAGGGTAATGGTCTTTCCGATACCTATCTTCCGCGAGTTCCGGTCGAGACTGTCGATCCCCGTTTTCAACTGCAAATGGACACTGCTCTTTTCCGTCTTTCTGCATCCTGTAAAGCTTCCCGCTAATACCAGGAAAATCAGCACGATCTTACATTGAAAAGAGGGCAGCAACAGACAAGATAGGTTATTCATTGCTTCAGATCGGTTTCCCCTGCAAGGTGATGCCGGGAGACATGGATGTTCATGTGCGTTTTGCATATCAGAGCGCGTCGTTCGCCGCTGCCCTGCCAGCCGGGCCTCCACAGATCCGCTGATCCGTTTCCCGCCGGGCGAAAACCGATGGGACGCAACGACCCCGAAAGACTAAAACAGGTAAAGTGTTTTTCATAAATCGTTCAAGAGCAGTCAAGTAGCCTGTAAACCAAATGTCAGACGGAGTATCCGAAAAGTGGTATAGAAAAAATTCGCAAACAATATACGTGTTTATCCTACAAAAATACTTTTTTACCTGCTTTTGAAAGCATGAAATCCTGTCGCATTCGAATGCCACCCGCTCATGCGGATGTCATTCGGCCTCTTTTCCATGAAAAGACAGGCCCTATACCTTCTACTCGCTACCGGTGATTTTATTAAAAGCGAAGGCCACGGAAGCACATAAAACGGCTTCCGTTATCGTCCCTAATGCCGTTACCTCGGGAGAAATAGCCGCCGCAGGAATGAATAGATCGTCAGGTGTGATCAGGCGCTGATCAGATTCTGTATTTTGTTGACCAGAGTGGGCAATGAATCGGTTTTCTGTATAAACTCGTCCACACCGATTGCGGAAAGCCGTGGGCGCCATTCGTCAGGTATTGAGGATGAGTAAATTACAATCCGGGGCCCGTCGAAGCTCCTGAGCCTTTGGAGGTGTGTGAGACACAGGTCACCGTCAATCCGCGGTAATTTCAGGTCAATAAAAACATAGCCCGGTGGAACAACTGCATTCTTGCTGAAATGAGCGATTGCCGATTCGCAATCGGGAAAAAACAAACAATGCAGCGGCTGGTCGAGCTCGTCCACAGCCATTTTGAGTATTTCATGATCGTCCGTGTCATCGTCGATCATTACAAGAAGCCTTTCATTTCCCATGCTATTCTAAATGCGGTACAACTAAGTTTTAGCGTAAACACTAAAATTTTGTGCCTGCATCTTTATCAATTAGCATTATTACGCCATAAACCGGCAGGCAACTTAGCCTTACCCCGATGTCATGAAACCATAACCAGGCTATTCTTTCCTTACATATTTGCTGATAAACTTATTGCAGGATTCGATCGTCATTTCATCGCCCTGCTGCGTGATGGTGAGGCGTGGACAAGCCCAGCAATTGACAAATGCACAGTCAGGGCTTTGGGGCACTTCGCTCAGCGGTTTGACATTAAACAGCTTCCCATTGATTGTATACTCCCACGACGCGCAGCATCCGCTGTAACCATCATATAACATGACGCCATCGTGGCGTATCGAAAAAATCGGCTGTTTTTCATTGTCCATGTTCTTGGTCACCGTCGAGTCTTCCGTCTGATATTGTATTTCTACCAAATGCCATGTCCCGGCAATGTCCGCGATTTCTGACAAAGGCTTGGGCTCATCGTCTTTACAACAGGTAAGCGCGAGCAATAAGGCGATGACGAAGAACGTAAATTTGGACATGAGACAGGATGTTTAGAAACATGATAGATGCGCCAGACAGCCCATTCGTTGTAACGGAAGGTTAATTAATTTGATAACTAGTCATCTCAATGGAGTCAGATTCGGATATTTTAAACGACCAACCCGCCAGCATGCGGCGGAAGGAGCCACAGGCTGGCGGGCGGGCCGCTTACCATTATCTTTTCAAGATCTTCAAGGTTTGCGTTTGTGTGGCCGTGCTTACCCGCAGCATATACATTCCTGCTTGTTTTTGTCCCATTGAAATTGCCTCCTCATAGGCATCTGCCTCCGCATTCACTACTTTGTCCAGGATTGCGCGCCCCGAAACATCCAGCAGCTGCAACCTGATTTTATCGCCGGTCGCACCTGCTACCCTGACTGAAAACTGGTCGATCACAGGATTTGGGTAGACCGACACGTTGAATGCAACGTTCTTGTTTTCTTCGCCGCCCGGCATCTCCTCCTCGACTGCTATCGCGCAGGTGTCGCAGGCTTCTCTCGCGCCGGCAGGCACAGGGCTGGAAAAATACGAGTCGTCGTAAGCAGAGAACAGATTCCCCCCTTGTCCCGCGGCCACATAATGCCCGTTGGCATAGGCGATCGAGTTGAAATTGTTGGTCGCACTGGTAGACGGAGAGTCCCATAATACGTTCGGAACATATCTGTAAATCTTGCCGCCCAAGCCGGTGATCACAAATTTATGATAGCCATAGACGATATCGGTATAGCCGACGAAGTCAACCCCTGTGCTCGAAGATACAGTGCTCCATTGCAAACCGTTCGCCGAGGTTACCATGGTCCGGTTCAACCCCACGGCTATCCATTTGCCGTTTCCGTAAGCCACTCCACGCAGGTTGTTTTTCGTTCCCGTGTAGCGATACATCCAGAAATTGCCGTCCGTTGACGTAGCCAGTACTCCCGCCGGGCCGACGAGTACAAACATTCCGTTTGCAAACGTGACGCTATTATAGGAATAGATAGCCGCGGAAGTCGATTTTGACCAGTTCTTGCCATATTTGGAATAAAGGATAAGGCCATTGTCGCCGACTGCCACAAATTTCCCGTTCCCGTAGGCAATGCCCCGAAGCGTCTTTCCGAATTCAACCTGAACGAAACTCCATTTTTTGCCATTCACAGAAGTCTGGATCAGCGCATCGGCACCTACTGCGACGAACAGCCCATCCCCGTAGGCCACATCATGAATGACTTGTCCGCCGCCAACCAGGTTTACAGTCTCGCCGACCCTAAAATCTATCCCGTCACTCGAAAAGAGTGCAACGCTTTTTTGCGCCGAGGTAGGTGCCACAGTGCCCACGGGAGCGCTGCCGACGACCACAAAATTGCCGTTACCTTCGGCAGTCCCGTTCAGCGCCATATTCCGGTAATCGGTTCCGGATTTCCAGCTTGCCCCGTTGTTGAAAGACGTGCGGATCGTCCCGTTACTTCCGACGGCCAGAAACGAATTCTGCACAAAACGGACACCGTAAAAAACCTGGTTCGAGTTGGTTGTAACAGCCGGATTTCCCCACATAAGGCCATTCGGCGAGTTGAGCGTAGTTTGCTTGTTGGAGGAAACGGCCACAAACCAGCCGCTTGTCGGGTTGGAAGCGACGGCACTGAAGAACATGGTCTTGTCCGCCACCGGCATGATGTTCCAATCTATACCGCTGCCTGACTGCACGATTGTTCCGTAATCGCCCACCGCCACGAAGGTTCCGTATTTACCGGCTGTTACAGCCCTCAGCTCTTTGTTGGTGCCCGATCCCCGCGTCGCCCACGTCACGCCATTGTCGCTCGAAGTTTTGATTACCCCGTTGGATCCCACGGCTACAAACAGGCCGTCCATAAAAGCAACGTCGTGCAGGTAGTCCTGCCCATTGAAATGCTGCGTCCAATGTTCGCCGTCCGGTGACGTCAGCAATGCCCCCATCGAGCCCACCGCCACATATGTGCCATTGCCATATGCGACGCTTTGCAATATCTTGCCAGTCCCCGAAACGCGATTGGTCCAGTATTTCCCATCCGGGGAAGTGACGATCACGCCCGGACCTCCGACGGCAACGAACTGATTGTTGGCATAAATGATGCTGGCCAGTGTGCCGTATTCACTGAGATCGGTTTGCTGGATTTCCCAGGACTCGCTGTCCGTAGAAGTGTAGATCTTGCTATTGGCGCCCACTGCGACATATTTGCCTGCTCCGTAGGCCACGTCGAAAAGCTGTTGCTGCGGTGTCAGATACTGTTGTGCCCATTGAGTCTGGCCGTTTGCCGTGAAGATTTTGAGCAATAACAAAACCGCTGTCAGTGTGTGAATGAAATAATGGAAAGGCTTTGTGGTAACGATTTTTTTCATGACTGGTGTTGATTTGAAATTAATTGGCTTGCATAATTGGCCCCGGCGGAACAGACAGGAATACGTATTCCGGAAGGCAATGCAAACCTAGGCCGGATCATGGCCGGCAGCAAACTTTGAGGGTACACAAAAGGTCAACGGCCTCGAAAACACGGGTGTACAAAAGGTATACATCACAAAAGTGCCGCTCAGGGCAATGGCAACTTTCCCGGCCGGGCTCCGGTACTTGCCTTTCCCGCGAGTTTGTCCTAAAATAGTGCGTGTATACCTTTTGTATACCCTTGAAAATTGCCCCTGTTTTTTTTCCTCCCTAGGTTTGTATCGTCTGCTGCGGCCCGGTTTGCCCTGCCGGTCGGGCAGAAGGCAATGGCCCGTTTCCGGAAGCCAGGCACCGCACATCAATCCAAATGCATATGTCAATTTTCAAAGTCATCACCTACATCAACTGGATCCTCATACTCCTTTACGGATCATCGGTCGTGTGGGCATTTTTGCAGGTAAACAATCCCAGCCACGAAATGCCGCGTGCGGAATCCCTGATTAAGATCGTCGGCTTCTTTCTTTTGCTGGTACTGCTTGCACTCAATATCGCTCCGTATCCATGGATGAAGATCGCCGCGCTGGTGCTTGTATCCCTGCTCCTTCTCCTGATGCGCTGGTTTGCGGACTAGCGGACTCCCGGGCCGTCTTTTTAGAATCGTCGATTAAACTGTAATGGTCCGGGATGCGAAAACAAAGCAGGAGCCTCCGGTTAATGCGAGGCCTTGATCATCGACGCTGCCCACATATCATAGAGCTCCGTCCACGTCTCCCGGGTTTCTTCATCCCATTGATCTTCCAGCCGCTGTTCCAAAACCGCCAGCAGCGCCTTCCCTACCGTCGCGTAATGCGCGTCCCGTACACCATATCCCGCATGCCTGACAGCCAGGGCGTCGATATCGATTTGTATCTCCGGCATCGCCTGCAGACGGCTTACCATATACGTGATCATGTCCGTCAGCTTCCTGACCTGTTGCTCCATGTCTTCCGAAAACATGGACCGCAGGCCGGGATCCCGTTCGAAAAGTTCCTGGTAGAAGAGCTCCCCTATCATTTCCGGTTGAGCGATGGCGTAGCTCCACGTAGTTTTGATGATCAATATTTTCCGGTCAGTCACGGTTTGTCTGTTTATAAATGGGAAGAATATGCTGAGCAAAGAGATCCATTTTTATTGGTACCGGCAAGAAATCGGCGTATACAAAAGGTGATCAGATTTCAAATACGCATCAGATAATCCAACAGGTTACCCTCTTCCCCGATTTTCAGCTTTTTCCTTAGCCTGTGGCGGGCCGTTTTAACGCTGTCAGGGGAAATGCTAAGCAGTCCGGCGGATTCTTTCAAATTGAGGTTCAGCCTGATCAGCGCGCAAAGGCGGAGTTCCCCCGCGCTCAGTTCTGGGTTCGCTTTTTTCAGCTTTGAAAAAAAGTCCGGATGGACTCCTTCGAAATAGGTCTTGAATTCGTCCCAATCCTTGTCCAGGTTGAAACTATAATCGATGAGGTTGATAAGCCTGCTGAAAAGCGGTGTGTTTTCACCTTTCGGCCCCAACTTTAATGCCTGTGAAACCGTCTGCCGGATATCTTCGAGGATACCGTTCTTCTGGATCAGATTCAGGGTGTGGGTGGTCAAAGCTTTGTTCCTGAATTCCAGCTCGCTCTGAAGACGCTGCTCTTTTTCCAGGCTATTCTGAATTTCAATGTCCGAAAGTGCTTTCTGGGCGGCATGCAGCTCCTTGTCCTTCACAACTTTCAACCTTTGCCGGTTAAAGGCCAGGGCCACCAGCGTAAGTATCGCTGCCAGCGCGACCATGATCGTGTTCCGCGTCGCGTCGCCCAGGTCCTTCTCTTTTTCCAGCAGCTTGATCTCGGACTCTTTTCGCTCATTTTCGTAATGCACCCGCAGGTTGGTCATCTTAATGGTACCCTCTTCGTTGAAAAGTGAGTCTTTAAGGGCACTTGCCGATTCCTGGAAACGAAATGCAACCGCGAAACTACCCGTCTGTCCGTAAACATGGGCAAGCCCTTCATAAGCCAGCAGCAATGCCGGCCTGATCCCATTGGCCTTTGCCAGCTCTTCCGCCTGGTGATAGCTGGCCAACGCCTTTTGATACTGGTTCGTTTTGGAATAAACCTGACCTAATCCATTATAGGAGCTGACCATCGCCGGCTTCCGCTGGAATTCCCGGTTAATGGTCAATGCTTTCTCATACTCCACAGCAGCAAGATCGTACTTTGCCGTCTGAAAATAGATTTCCCCCAGATTATTATGGCAGATGATCTGGCCGTTTGTGTCCTTAAACTGGTCGAACAGCGCCAGGCCCTTTTGCCCGCTGGCGAGTGCGGCGACGTAATCTTTTTTCCTGATATAGATCGAAGCGATATTGATGTAGGAACCGGCAAGCGACTTCTTATCGCCCAACTTTATCCATATCGCCTGCGCCTGCTTATAAAAGAGCAGCGCTTCATCGTGGTTCTTCTGGTTTTTATGGACATTGCCAATGCTGTTGAGGATATTGGAGCTGCGTTTCTGGTCCCTGAGCACCTGGAAAATAGCCAGCGCTTGTAAATAATTGTCCAGCGCCTGACCGTAATTCCCCTGTTCGCCATACACAATCCCCGCACTCGCGATGGCCTTGCCTACGCCGGTCTGGTTTTCAATATCCCGCGAAATCTGCTCGCTTTTCGCATAATGCGCCAGCGATTCGGGATACTTGTTTTTTTGCCAGAAATAAACCCCCAAAGCATATTCACCATCGGCTTCCCCTTTTCTGTATCCTATTTTTTTGGACATGACCAGTACTTTTTCCGCATAAGCCAATGTCTTCTGGGGAGCGGTGCTCCACCACTCCATCGCGATCTCGAAAGTCAGGTTGACCCTCGCGGTATCGGACCGCTCTTTGGCTAAGCGATTTTCCAGGCTGTCGATTTTAGGAGATTGTGCAAAAGCAGGTAATGCGGTAACAAAGAGGAGATAGAGGGAAATTTTCATCTGGGCGTAGCCGTCAAATCTGTTGAGGTTCAAGAATGCGGCCGCAAGAACAAAAACTATTCAGCATTTACCTCCAGAAGATTAAGATCGTTAGTTAACGTATCTGTTGCGTTTACCGCCAGGGTGTCATATCTGTCCACCGGCGCATCGGAAAGCCTGCAATCAGGCTCCGTGTTGCCACCTGTGCCCCATCAACAACCTGCCGGCCGCTAAACAAGCAGCCGGCCGGCAGGTTTTCATTCCAAGAAATGTGGCTCAATGCATGGCCTTGCGAAGCTCATTAACGCAGCAGGGACCGCATCTTTTGCTGGATCAGGTCGGCGGCATATCTGGGGTTGAACCGGTACAGCTTATCCATCATCCAGGCATCCCGGCCCACTACCACTCGAAATTTGTTTTTCTCAATGGCAGTAAGAATCTCACTCGCAGCCTGCCCCGCCGGGATCGGCTTGAATTTCGCTTCGCCACCCGTATCGGCTTTGGGCACATCCAGACCGGAGTTTTGCATGATGTTGGTCGCAATGGCTCCCGGAAAAATGACCGTTACCCTCACATGGGTATCCTTCAATTCTGCATACAATCCTTCGGTGAGCAGCTTGACGGCCGCTTTCGCCGCACCGTAGAGCGTCTGGCCGGGGACGGGTAAAAAGCCGCCCATGCTCGATACGTTGGCGATGTGCGCCTCCGGGCGTTGCAAAAGATGGGGTAAAAATGCTTTTGTAAGATAGAGGGTCCCAAAAAAATTGACGGCCATTACGCGGTTGATATCCTCCATGGTCAGATCAACGACGCGCCGGAACGGTTGGATAATACCGGCATTATTGATGATACCGTCGACCGCGCCGAAGTGGGCGAACACCCCGGCCGGAAATCCACTTACCTTCTCCTGATCGGTGATGTCCAACTGGAAACCCTTGAATTGCCCGGGACCTGCGGCGGCGAGACGGCTCGTTTCACGAAGGGTAGCGGCATTGATATCGACGCCGGCAACGTTGGCTCCGCGTTGTATGAGCTGCACACTGAGTTGCTGCCCGATACCACTCCCGGCACCGGTTACCACAATGGTTTTGTTGGATAATTGCATGATTACTTTTTTAGAATGGGCACTCAGCGAAGTTCATTCGGCACGCCGGTTGGAAGGCCTTTTGACAAATCTATTTCAATTTTCCGGTCGCCGAGCTGCGTCCGGATGGTGCCCGATCCGCGCTTATTGACATAGAACTTAACATTATCCACTTTAAGATAACCCTTTTGCTTTCCTGTCACCCGGATATCGGCATTCCAGATGGCGTCATAAAAGGAGGCCGGAACGATGGTCTCCGAACCGTTCAGGATGTAATCGCCGTCGTCGGAGAAATTGACATATTCAATTTTAAAGACCGACGGCTCACCAGCCGACGCCGGCTTTTGGGTCGTGATGTCGGCATGGCCGGAAACCAGTCCAACCAGTTTCCCATCCGTGCGCTGTGCGTTGTCCAGTGGCTTTATGTCCGCCAGGTTGGTTGCCCAGTTGATGGTGGGCGTCACAATTTTAAGGGGTGACGTCGGCTTCCTCGATGGAAATGTAATCATCCGGAGACGTCCCATTTGCTCTCCTTTTTTGACCTTACGCGGATCTTTCTGCTCCCAGAAAATGCCCCGGGTGCTGCTTGGGTGCCAGGTCAGGTTACCGAAGTGGTTGTATTCGCTGAGGTTATCCGACGCTGTCGTCAGGTTTTGTCCGGTGTATCCTTCCTCAGGTAACCGCGCGCGGTCGCCATACTGGTCGGTCATGGTCAGGCCGTAATACCGCCTGGCGTCCCTGAATCCTTCGATCTCTTCGTTTCTCCATTCGGCAATCCCCGGCGCCAGGGCATTGTTGGCAACCAGCGGGCGTGGGATCAGACTGAATGCGTCCATACGGGTGGTATGCCGGTGCGTCTGGAAAATGACCCACTTTCCATCCGGAGACGGGTACACGCCTTCGTCGTAACTGAAATGCCGGGTAAACCGGCTCACCTCGCCGCTCGTCAGATCGATTTTGGCAATATCGAAGTTACCTGCTTCAAATGCGCTGATGGTGGTCAGATACCTTCCCATGCCGGCAAAACTCTTCACTTCGCCCCCGCCAAAGAAGAATGGCCGGAAATCGGGCGCGCCCGGGAGGGCCGTCTTGTCCCCGGAAATAACTTTCGTATTGGCCAATTCGTAGCGCTCTCCCTTGGCATCCGAAACGCGCGTCAGCTCGCTCACCAGCACCAGCGCACTGGGCAATGGCCTGGCTACCAGTAGAGTGTAGGCCACGTGAACGCCATCCTGCGACATATTGCTGGCAATGCGGGCCAATGTCTTTCCACCCGGAACGGTCGGATACACCAGCGGCAGAATGCGCGCCTGCTTGCAGTCCAGCACCGACGGGCTGCATTCCAGAATGCCGGTCGGCGTATAAATGCGCTTCCCGTCCGGAAGCGGTACCGGCATTTCACCGCCGATAGGCTCCGGCAGATCGCAGGTAAGGCATTTGAAACCGCTGCCATCGTCCTTCATAATGGCCAGGTTCGACTTCTTCGCACCCGCCATGGTCACTTCCATCACCAGGTGTCGTGCATCGGGGAGATAGTTGACCAACACCGCATCGATAACACTATCGGGCAGCGGAATGGTCGACACTTTGAACGGTTCCGGCTTCGGCGGCGGCGGAAGCTTCGGCACAAGCGCGTAGTTTGTCGGCTGGCCGTGCGAATGCTGTCCATTGCTGGTCGTAGGCAAATGCAATGCGCACGCCAAAACACATACCCACATCAGGTAAGTTAACTTTTTCATTGAGAAACAATTGGTTTAATGAATAATGTGATTAGTAGAAAAGCAGATCATCAAACGGCCGTCTGCTTCGGTCGGCCTGAATGGCAAATGGCATGGTGTTGGTGTGCAGGTCCCGTCGCTCAGAACGTGTACGTGGCAGTCAGAAAATAGGATCGTGGCGGCAGGCTAAGCGTAAAAAACACCGCGTTGGGATTGCCTTCCAGTTGAGCGCTGGTAAAGCCCTGTGTGTTCAGTGATGCCGGAAACCCGCCCGGTGCCGACCAGCCCATGATGCCATTCTGGTTAAATACATTATTGATATTAGCCTGCAATTGGAATTTGCGTGAAACATTGTAACCCAGATTGAGATTGGTCTGGTCAAAACCCGGCAGATAAAATACGTTGGCGACATTACCGGCCCGGCGGCCTATGTAAGACCAGTCAACCGAGCCGTACAACTTACCCGACGTGTAGCTTGGTGAAACGCGCAGGATGGTGCGGGGTGCAAAATCGGTTTCGTTGCCTGAGTAGCTCTGAACCTTATCATCCGTCTTCCCATTGCCGTTCAGCACCCAGGTGTTGAAGTCCACGGCAGTCGATTTCTGGAATGTGGCCACCGCGCGAACGCTCAGTTCTTTGGTAATGCCATAGGTCCCCTCCATTTCCACCCCGCTGGTTTTGAACTTGTTGTACAGCACTGCCGTGGCGTAAACAGACGTCACATCGGCCGACTCCTGCCCCAATGCCTGCTGCGGTACGTTGCCCAGCACACTGTAAAATGGCGTCACGAAAAGCGAAAACCGGTCCTTTTTGGCTTTGAAACCCGCTTCATACTGCTGTGTACCTTGCGCAATCGGGTTCAGGTAATCGGCATTATTGGAAGCATTCACATTCAGGTAAATCCCCAGATCGGGCGCTTTGCGGCCACGCGAATACCGTGCATACACGGCCAGATGCTCACTAAGCTTGTAGTTCAGCCCTGCCGAATAGGATGTCGTTTTGACCGTTTTGTCGTAAGGCAGGATGGCGGTAACGGCCCCGCCCATGTTGTCGTACAAGGTCAGCGGATCCTTATCGGTACCACCGTCGGCAGATGTCGTCGCACTGGCGATCTGATTGCTACCGCTCACCTTTATACGTTCAAAGCGAATTCCCCAGTCGAGGTTCAGTGCAGGTGTGATCTCCCAGTTATGTCCGAAGAAGCCTGCCAACTGATTTTGTGTAAGATCGAAGATGTTGGTGGCTACGCTCCGGCCCGAACCGCCCGTGATGCCGTCCGGATTGGTGACCTGGTATGTCTTCCCCTGCATATCGGTGTACACAATGGCCGCGGGCTGCGGGCGCGGGCTCAGCATCAGCCCGTACATACTTCCGACGCCATTCGGATTGAGCCTCTTCACGGCAGTATGCGCATAATACAAGCCTCCTGTAAAACTCATGTGGCTGAGCCGCTTCGTCAGCGTCAGCTGGTCGATGGTTTCCTTTACCCGGTTATCGAACACGATCAATGGATTGAAAAGCAGCGAGTTCTTTTGGATTTCACCACCGGGCAGGTTGCTGTTATTGACCGTAAATTTAAGTCCGGCGGGTGCCCCATTCACGAAATTAATGCCCTGGGTAACATTCGCCAGTTCGGTACCGGTTGCCAGGTCGCGGAACGAATAGGTGCCCAGCTTGCCGGCCAGGTTGTTGACGCCGTAAAAGGTCACATTGTCGATCGCGAAGGGGTAAGGAATGGATGTGGTATTCCAAAACGAGGTTTTGTAGGAATAGCGGACCTTGTTGTCCAGTGTCCAGCCTTTTCCGAAGCTATGGTCAAAATTAAGCCCGACGGAAAGGTCTTTCGAATGGATTTTATCGCTCGAATTGTAGGTACCCCGCTCGCCCGTCTGGTTGATCGTGTAGTCGGCCGACACGGCAGGAATCAATACCGAGTTGCTTTGTTTGATACCCGGCACGAGGTGCGGATTTTTGAAATCTACCGTCGGCAACTGCTCAAACCAGGCATTGTGGTCATTCAGATATTTGGCATACAACTTCAGGGAACCGGCTTTGAAATGCTTGACCACATTGGCCTTGACCTGCCCGCCGTTGTTCATCGGATAGCCTGGATAGCGCGCGCCATTGTTTTGCCGCCAAAACCCTCCCGCATTGAAGGTCAACGTCTTGTCCCTGCTCAGCGGCCCGCCAAAGTTGACATCGGCCCGGTAGTAGGGATTTCGTCCGTTACCTTCCAACCCGAATTTCACCCTCGCCTGCGCCTCAAACGACGGCCCGCCTGTTTTGGAAACATAATTAAAAATACCGCCTGGCGCATTGTTGCCCAGAATCGAAGCCGTCCCGCCGCGAACGGCTTCCAGCTTGCCCAATGTCAGGTCTGGACGTAAAAAATAATCCGGGCCATAGTTTCCATAAGTCGCATTGGTGACCGGCAGCCCGTCCTCCTGCATCGAAACATAATAGTAGCCGTTGGACACATCGTTCCCGCCCACATTCACACCGCGTGAACTGACCGTGTTGCGGATTTCACCCGTGGACGAGTTGACATACACGCCTGGCACGTTCCGGAGCAGATCGGCCGCGCTGAGCGGGGCCTGTGACTGAATGAGTCTGGCGGAGAGCACCGATATGGCCACCGAGGATTCCATCCGGCTTCGCTTGTCGAAAACACCGGTAACGATCACTTCGTCCAGATTGGCCGCGGCTTCGGTAAGCGTCACATTGATAGTCGTTTGAGAGCCTACCAGGACTTCCTTCGCAACGAAACCGATAAAACTGAACGTCAGGCTCGATGCCGGACCGAGACCGGATAACTCATAGTTCCCGGCCCCGTCGGTTACCGTTCCCTGGGCCGAGCCCTTCACTTTTACGCTGACACCCAGCAACGCTTCGCCTTTCCCATCCACAACTTTGCCATGAACTGCTGACTGTGCTAACAATAGCTGACAACTGGCAATGGATAGGAACAAAAGTCCGAGAATCCGCCTCAACACCCTGTCGGGCCAGGAAAAATAGAGATGTCTGTTCATCTGTAAAATGTTTATGGTATACAAAAAGGGGGTGACCAGCGGCTGGTCAGCGGGCTGCAATTACTTCCTTATAAAATACTGGTTACAAATTGTTTAACATTTCATAAGATTTGGCAATCTTACATAACTCCACAAATATAGAAGAAAAATATTATTATAATCTACCAAAGTAGATTATAAATTTTTTCGCCTTTTTTTCTGGTATCGGGGAATGCGTTTGGACTGCGCAAAGCGGCATTTAAGTAAAAGTCTGTAAGTTTGGCCGGCCCATACGGCATTCGTGCACGCCGGGCTACAATGCAGCGAAATCAAAGAAGAATGGAAACAATAAGTGACAAAAACTACATCCAGCAGGTCTCTGTGGAATGCGTCATTTTTGGCTATCAGGACCGGCAGCTCATGGTTCTTGTACCGAAACTCGCTTTCAAAGGTGATTTCTGGGGATTGCCCGGCGGTTTTGTGTATCAGGACGAAGATACGGATGACGCCGCCCGGCGTATTCTGCACGCGCGGACGGGCATTAAGGATGTATACCTGGAACAGTTCCAGGTAATGGGAAAAGCCGACCGGAACAGCCGTGCTTTTCTAGACCGGATGATTGAACTGAACAGGGACCTGTTCAACGATCCGCTGGCGGAAGGCCAAACCAGCCGAAGGGACTATGATTGGTTTACGAGGCGCTTCATATCCATTGGTTACTATGCCCTGGTGGATATGAACCAGGTAGTTCCGCAAAAAACGGACCTCGACTCATCCATTGAATGGTACCCGATCGGCAAAATACCTGCGATGATCATGGACCACAAGCAGATCATTAAAAATGCCGTGGAAACGCTCAGGCTGACAGTGGACCAGAAACTGAACGCCTTTAACCTCCTTCCTGAAACCTTCACGATGCAGGAGATCCAGGAGCTTTACGAAGCGATTTTTGACAAACGTTTTGCGCAAAACAATTTCCCCAAGCGCATCCTGCGCCTGAACGCACTGGAGCGTCTGGAGAAAAAGTACACGGGCGCCGCCAACAAAGCGCCTTATTTATACCGTTTCGACAAGGAGCGCAATCACCAATTGCTGGCTGACGATATTTTTGACGAATAAACAGTCATTTGTTATGTTTCAGAAAAACATAACAAATGACTGCCCCGGGGTCAACTGCGCAGATCGATCGGCAGGGTGTAGATCCGTTTGCCGACCGCGGCGTAAATGGCGTTACACAATGCCGGTATGAAGGGTGGTACGGGTGGTTCGCCCACCCCTGTCGGCTTGGCATCGCTTTCCATGATGTGAACATGAATTTGCTTCGGTGACTCATTCATTCTGATGATCTCGTATTCATCAAAATTGGACTGCTCGACCTGCCCGTTCTTAAAAGTAACCGCACTTTTCAGGGCAATGCTGGAAGCAAACTGCGCACCGCCTTCAAATTGGGATTTGATCCGGTCTACGTTTACAGCCGTGCCACAATCCACCGCATAATGTACCTCGGGGATGGTAATCTGGTTGTTCGAATCCACTAAGACCTCCACCACGCAGGCCACATACGTCAGAAAACTACGGTGCGCTGCAAAACCAAGTCCCGATCCCTTGGGCAGCTTTTTTCCCCAGCCCGATTCCTTGGCTACGCGCTGTATTACTGCTTTCATCCGGCCGATTTCCCAGGGATAATCCTTGATATCTTCCCCATAATTCGGATAGCTACCCTTTACCATTTCCGGAGTAAATGTAATGTTGCGGTCTTCCCCCAGGAGTTCAATCGCATATGAAACGGGGTCTTTACCAATGGCCTCGGCTACTTCGTCGAGCATGGTCCCAATGGCAAACACCTGCGGAATATTCCGCACGGATCTCAGCCAACCCACCCTCAGATGCGATTTTGCATCATGGGTTTCAATGCGGATGGCGGGCACATTGTACGGAAAGTCCGACGCGCCCAGGCCCAGTTCACCGTCGTCAGGTTGCAGGATCGAGCTATCCTCGGTCGCTGAGATCGATGGGTAGGCGATATGGTGGTTCCATCCCGTTAATTTATTCTGACCGTCAATCGTGGCCACGATTCGCTGAACACTGAGTGAATGCAGATAGTCGTGCTGGATGTCGTCCTCGCGGGTCCATTGTACTTTCACAGGCAAGCCGGAATCCCTGGCCAATAATGCCGCTTCAACGATGAAGTCGGGTTTCGACTTCCTTCCGAAACCGCCGCCGATCAAAGTCACATGCATTGTTATTTTGTCCTCCGCGATCCCGAGGGCGTCCGCAACGGCCTTAATCGCCCCCTGCGGGTTTTGGGTGCATGCCCATATCTCACAGCTGCCATTTTTGACTACGGCGAGGGCTGCTGGCGGTTCAAGGGTAGCGTGCGCCAGGTGCGGGGCGATATAGGTATGCGCGATCGTCTTTTTTGCGCCCGCCTTCACGGCATCGAAATCGCCGCGATTGCGCCTGACCGTTCCTTTTTTGCCGATCTCCGCAGTGAGCTCAGTAATTTGCTTCGCCGAATCGTACGATGCATTAGGACCTAAGTCCCATTCTATTTCCAGCAGGTCGCGGCCTTTTATCGCAGCCCAGGTATTGTCGGCAATCACGGCGACCCCGCTCAGAGGCTTACTCAATGTGGCTGGAAGCCCAGCCCCTTTAATCGTAATGACCTTCACCACCCCGGGTACAGCCAACGCCTTCTGATCGTTGACGGATTTCACAGCACCGCCTACCACCGGGCATCGCCTGATGACGGCGATCTTCATCCCCGCAACGTCCGCATCGGTGCCGAACACTGCTTTCCCGGTGACGATATCGGGCAGGTCGACGATGGGCGTGGCCTTACCGATCAAATTGAACCGGGCTCGGTCCTTCAACTTCACGTTGCCGGAAGGAGGCACCGGCAATGCACTTGCGGCATCGGCAAGTTCGCCGAAACCCAGCTTTTTGCCGGAGGCTTTATGGATCACCTGGCTGTTTTCAGTGTCACATTCGGAAAGCGGGACCTTCCATTTTTCGGAAGCGGCCTGTAACAGCAAATGCCTCGCAATGGCACCGGCCTCCCTCATTGGTTTGAAAAACATCCTGACAGAAAAAGAGCCGTCGGTGTTCTGATTGCCGTATTTTTTTTCGTTTCCTTCGGCCTGCTTAATGATTACTTGCTTCCAATCGGCGCCAAGCTCATCGGCTACGATCAGCGGGAGCGACGTCCGGATCCCCTGCCCCATTTCCGAGCGGTGCGCAACGATGATTACGGCGCCGTCGGAACCGATGCTTAGATAGGCATTGGGCGCAAATGTGGCTAGCTTTTCACCTTTACTACCGCAACCCCAGAAACTGATGCCCAGCACGATGCCTCCGGTCAATGCGCCACCGGCCTTCAGAAAATCCCTGCGCGAGGCTTTGAACACCTCTGAGGTCACCGGTCCGGACTTTTTTTGAAATGCAGATATGACTTTCATACGTTCGGTAATGGGTTTATTCCTGATGGGTTGAAATGCTGACAATAGCCGCTTTGATCCGGTTATAGGTCCCGCAGCGACAGAGATTACCTTGCATGGCCTGTTCAATCTCCGTTTCGGACGGCTTTGGATTGGTTTTGAGCAAAGCCGCTGCGCTCATGATCTGGCCCGACTGGCAGTAGCCGCATTGCGGGACCACCAGCTCTGTCCACGCACGCTGAACCGGATGATCGCCATTTTCCGACAAGCCTTCAATGGTTGTGATCCGGCCCTTGCCGACCGACGAAACCGGGAAGCTACATGAGCGGATGGGCGCACCGTCGAGATGCACGGTACACGCGCCGCACAGCCCCTTTCCGCAGCCAAACTTCGTCCCGCGCAATCCGACGACGTCGCGCAATACCCATAATAAAGGCATGTCTTCCATCGCATCCACTTCATGCGTTTGCCTGTTTACGATAATTGAATATTTTGCCATAGTATTTATTTTCAAAAGCTTGTTGAAACAGTAACAGGGCTGGTTTCCTTACAACCGGCAACGACATTATTCCTCCGTCTCATCGCTGCGCAAGGTAGTTTGTCCGCCAGGTACTCCGGTAAAGAAAATCAAACAAAGGATTAAGAATATCAAACCGCTCCGGAAGCACCGTCTGATGATTGCAAAGGCTTGCTATGCCGGTTCAAGCCTCCCTCGGCCTGGCCATGTACCACTCATCCCGGGGCGGATTATGCTGCCAACTCGTTTCACCGGTATTTTTTTCCTATGCCAAACCACGGCGCGATTCCAAGCGCATAGCCGCCTCCTGCGGTCGCCGGCAAACGCAATGTCAAAATAGCTTATTACTCGGATAAGATTGCACAGGCGCCGTATGTAAATGTATAATTTCTTTGCATTGATTAATCTAAAACTATCTATGACCGTTCCTAAAATCATGATCGGAATTCTTCTGATCATCAGCCTCGGCACCGCCGCCCGGGCCCAATCTCATTATTCCGGCGGCGTACAGTTTTCTGCTGAGGGCGGTGTCTGGCAGGCGAGGCATTTACCTGCGCTCGATTTAACCGACGAAGTGAGCCTGGAAGCAACCGTATTTTTCCAGGACAAGCAGCCCGAAGGCACCAGGATCATTGATAAATTCCAGTCTAACAGCGGGTCGGGTGGCTTTGTTCTCGGGATCGGCCGGGACAGCAGGCTTTGGATGGTTGCCGGCCAGGAGCACCTTACCAGCGACCGCAGTGTGCCGCTCAACCAATGGGTCCGTCTGATCGGGACATTCAGCAAATCCAAAAATCAATATAAGCTTTACATCAATGATGATGAAGTGGCATCGTCAGCGAAAGCGTCACTTTCCCCGATGACCCGCACCAACTTTCCTTTACGGGTCGGAGCAGATTCCGATGGCAGGAACAACCTGACCGCCAAAGTCGCCCAGGTGGCAGTTTACAGCCGGTACCTGAACAGGCAGGAAATCATCGGCGGCAAAAAAACTTCCGGCTCCACCGTGGAATGGCTTTTTCAAACTGAAAACCAGAATGAATACCCAGGCGCAAACGCCGGAGGACCCAGGTTAGCCCGATTACGCCCGGTTTCCGGTGTCGATCGCTTTGGTGACACCTCCGATGTGCTTTGGTATCGATCGCCGGCAACGGCATGGGAAACTGCATTGCCGATCGGAAACGGCAGATTGGGAGCCATGCTATTCGGCGGTCCGGACCGGGAGCGCTTCCAGCTCAACGACATTTCCGTGTGGTCGGGCAGCCCCCAGCCGGATGCGGACCAGCCCGATGCCTACAAGCATTTACCCGAAGTCAGAAAGGCCATCAGGGAACAGCAATATGAACTGGCCGAAAAATTGACCAACCAGTACATGACCTCTCCGGCACCTTACACCGCTTCCTACCAGACGCTGGGCGACTTGTCCATGCAGTTTGAATTACCCAAAGGAGATGCTACCCAATACAAAAGATGGCTCGATATCAAGCGCGCGGTTTCAGGCGTGTCGTTCAAAATCGGGACAACGGAATATAGCAGGGAGACATTCAGCAGTGCCCCGGATCAGGCGATTGTCAGCATTATCAAAAGCTCAGCCAAAGGTGGTGTATCCTTCACATTGGATCTGACCAGGCTCGAAAATTCGGCCACGGTTGCCGAGGGTTCCAATATGCTGGTCATGAAAGGCAATACCGGGAAAACCCTGGATTTCGAAGTGCAGGTCAAGGTGGTGGTTACCGGCGGATCAGTGAAGACCTCCGGTAATGAGCTGATCGTCAACGCGGCCGATCAGGCGACGCTGTATCTGACAGCCGGGACTTCCTATGTGATGGATTATGCCAAAGCTTATAAAGGGGAACACCCGCATGCCCGCGTAACCCGGCAAATGGGCGCCGTGTCAGCCAGGCAATACAACGATCTATTGAAGCGACATAGCACTGATTATCAACAGTATTTCAACCGGGTCCGGCTGAATCTCGGTACCACGGCAGCTGCGGCCCTGCCTACCGACGAACGCCTGCGCCAATACGGCGACGGTAAAAACGATCCTTCTTTTGCTTCGCTGTTCTACGATTACGGCCGGTATCTGCTGATTTCTTCCAGTCGGCCCGACAATCCCCTGCCCTCCAATTCACAGGGTATCTGGGGCGATGGGCTCTCGCTGCCATGGTTGTGCGACTACAAATCCAACATTAACTATCAGATGAACTACTGGCCGGTGGAACAGTCCAACCTCTCCGAGCTGCATTTGCCCATGCTCAGGCAAACCCAAAGCCTGCGGGCCGCCGGTGCCAAAACGGCCAAAGCCTACTTTGGGCCGGATACACCCGGGTGGTATTATGGCTATACTACGAATGGCTGGGGATGGACAAGTCCGGGTGCGAAGCTGCCCTGGGGCGTATTCGCAGGCGGAAGTGGCTGGGCCTGCCAGCATTTATGGGAACATTACGCATTTACGAGGGATAAGCAATACCTGCAATCCGTTTACCCCACGCTGAAAGGTGCAGCCGAATTTTACCTCGCGACGATGATCGAAGACGAAAACGGGAACCTGATCACCTCGCCGTCGACTTCGCCCGAAAACTATTTCAAAACGGACGATGGCCAAAAAGCCAGTGTTTCGGAAGGGAACACCATGGAGCGCTCCATCATCTGGGATCTGTTTGACAACACCGCCCACGCAGCCCACGTGCTGGGAACCGATGCCGGTTTTGCGAAAAAGGTAACGGAGGCCAGGGACAAAATCAGGAAACTTCAGACCGGCCGCAACGGTCAGCTGATGGAATGGGGTAAGGACTGGGATATGAACTCGGACGATCTCGAACACAGGCACGTTTCACATTTGTTTGCCCTGCATCCCGGACATCAGATTACCGCCTTCGGAACGCCCGAGCTAGCGGCAGCTGCCAAAAAATCGCTTGAAATACGGGGAAATGACGGCACCGGCTGGTCCATCGCATGGAAAGAGAATTTTTGGGCACGACTGAGAGACGGCGATCAGGCACACAAGCTGCTGTCCAATCAGCTGCGTTATACCGGGCAAACCAAGACCATTATGGCGGGGGCCGGCGGAACCTATCCTAACCTTTTCGATGCGCATCCGCCGTTTCAGATAGACGGCAACTTCGGGGCAGTTTCGGGGATGACGGAAATGTTGTTACAAAGCATGGAAAATTACGCTCCCGACAAGTATGTCATCGACGTGTTGCCCGCATTGCCATCTCAATGGGCGGCCGGGTCTGTGAAGGGGCTGAGAGCCAGAGGCGGGTTTGAAATCGGCATTGAATGGGAAACTAACCGCCCTGTCCTCGTTACCATCGAATCGCTGAACGGCGAAAAGTGTCTCGTCAGATCTCCGGTCGAACTAACCCTGGACGGCACCCAGCTCAGTTCAAAACCCGACGGAAAAGGATTCATGATCGCTTTCGACACCCAAAAGGGCAAAACTTATCGGTTGCTGAGGAAATAACTACCGATTGGAAAACGCCTGCTGATAGGTGGCAGGTGTTTTCCCGGTTATCTGTTTGAATTGTTTATAGAAGCAGGTAAAGTTCTGAAAACCGCTTTCATAACAAATTTGCTTGATATTCATATTGTTGTTGATCAACATCTTACATGCATTCCCAATCCTGATCTCAATGAGAAATTGGGAAAATTGCTTCCCCGTGCGGGATTTGAAATACCTGCAAAACGAATTCGGCGACAGTCCGGCAATCGACGACACTTTCTCTAGCGTGATCTTTTCGCTGAAATGCGTGAGCGTGTATTTATAGATGGCATTAATTCTCTCGCTTTCCTGCTCCGGATTGGAATACCGGAACCCCAGCGAGGCAAGTGTATCGTTTTCACCCACCTGGTTTGCGACCATCAGGCATTCCATCAGGAATATGAGCCGGTAAGGTCCCTCCGCATGATGCAGTTTTTCCATCAATGCCGTCACCGCATTGCCCGATTCCCCTTTAATGGCCAGTCCGCGTTTTGCTTTGTCCAGGACATTGCGCAGCACTGCGTTTTCGGCAAGTACCAGGAAGCGCTCTCCCCAGAAATTTTCAGTGAAATGGATCACGGTTGCAAACGGTGTAGGATCGTTTTCATCCACTTGCTGATCGGGATCGTAATGCCAGTAATGCGGCAGATTAGCACCAACCAGTATCACGTCGCCCGCACTGAACCGCCTGATATCGTCGCCCACGAATTGCGTTCCGCTTCCTTTGTGGAAGCATATCAGCTCTACTTCGGCGTGGCAATGCCATCGGCTGTTGATATTGGGAATCTGCTCCCTTCGGAAACTGAATGACCTGTTGGGTGCTGTGGCTACTTGCAGGATGTGGGGTTTCATGATCGAAGAGATTTATGCCGGATCACCACCGGTAGGCCAAAAAAACACAACAAATAATTTAAAATATAACAAATGCTAAGATAGCTTATTATCTGGATAACATTCGATCCGCGCGGGCTTACTTATGCCTTTTCTTTGCATCGTTCGACCGGTTGGTACCCGCCGGTGAACGGGCGGCTTTTCCAGCGCGATTGATGGGATTGAAACGCCTCCCGATCCGAAATGATACCTGCATCGATTGTCGCCGATGCGCTTTCGGAAAGTTGCATCACACCCGCGGGAGAGGTTGCCAATCGCCCTTTTTGTACCGTGAGCGCGTTCAGGGCATGTTTCGCGAGGGCCGAGCGATGTAATGACGGGCATTTTCGATTGGCCGGGTGCCTGCCGATTGATGAATTTACAAAAACACTACAAATGAAAACACTGATATGCAATACGCCGGGAGAACTGGTTTACAGGCATAGTGAAATCCCCGGACTAACCCCGGGCCGCACGATCGTCAAAATCAGGAATATCGGCATCTGCGGCACCGATTTGCACGCTTACGAAGGCAAGCAGCCATTCTTTAAATATCCCAGGATACTGGGGCATGAACTGGCGGGAGAAATAGTGGCGACCGACGGCGCGCCCGGCTTCTCCATCGGGGAAGCCGTTACATTCATTCCCTACTTCAATTGTGGTGAATGCATCGCCTGCCGGAACGGCAAGCCCAACTGTTGCGCCAGCATCGAGGTTTTTGGCGTACACATCGACGGAGGCATGTCCGAGTATGTATCGGTTCCCTCGTATTCCCTGGTTCACGGCGATGGTTTGAGCTTCGACGAGCTTGCCCTGGTGGAGCCGCTTGCGATCGGTGCGCACGCCGTACGCCGGGCCGATGCCGGTGTGAACGATACCGTCCTCGTCGTGGGTGCCGGGCCGATAGGACTGGGCACGATGGAATTTGCCAGGATTGCCGGCGCCCGGGTGATCGCCCTCGACATTAATGACTCCCGACTGACCTTCTGTCGAGAAAAATTGAACATCGGGCACACTATCAACGCGGTCACAGAAAATGTCGTCGGACGACTTGACGAGATCACCAACGGCGATATGCCCACGGTCGTAATCGATGCCACCGGAAACTTAAAAGCGATCGAAAAGGCATTTGAATACCTTTCGCATGGCGGGAAATATGTGCTCGTCGGACTGCAGGGAGGGCCGATTACCTTTGCTCATCCCGAGTTCCACAAAAGGGAGGCAACCCTGATGAGCAGCCGCAATGCAACCAGGAGTGATTTCGAACATGTAATCGCCAGTATCCAGGCCAAACGGATCGATCCTGCGACCTATATCACCCACCGTGTTAATTTCGATGACATCAAAGACGATTTCGAGGCATGGCTCGATCCGGCCAACGGGGTGATCAAGGCAATGGTGCGACTGTAATACCTGAGTTTCCGGATTGCTGCGAACGCCGAGCACTACACGCAGCCAGCGTTCGCATAGTATTCAGGTTAAAAAGAATGCAAATTCAAAGCGGACGCTGCTTTCTGACAATGCTGAGCCGCACTCCTGCGAGCTCCGTCACGACACGGACGCATTCTCCCCGGACGTAACTGTAAACACTTTCCTTGCCGTTGGGCAGCTGCACGCTGTAACTACCGTTTTCCAGCTTTCTAACCTTGCACATCGCGCCGTATTTCTCGGAATACACATCCTGTACCTGAGCCGGCTCCTGATAATAAAGCCCAGTTATCGTGTGTGCAATGGGCACCATTACTTCCCATTTGCGCTTTTCCTCACTCTTTTCCGCCTGGTCGAAGCGGTAATGTCTCGACGAGAGCCGGGTGGTTATTGTCTGCTCCCGCCGTTTGCCGTTCACAACCTGCTCCGTCAGCGAGCTGTGCAGGGTGCCGTCAGCAAACTGGTTTTCACTCACGAAGCTACCCGAATAAAACGGCACCTTAAACTCCGCCTCAATCCGCTTTCGCAAACGCCCGCTCCCCTCTTGCTCCAAAACCGTCACCGACCCGATCGAATGCCCCGCCATCAGCACATCAAACGTAGCCACCTGCGCCTTTGCAGACACAAGGGCAAGGAGGAATGCGAGGGTGAGGAGGGGCTTTGGCATGATGTGAATGAGTGAAATTTTGAATGACTGAATGACTGAATGGAGAATTTTTGAATGGGTGAATGAGTGAATGAGTGAATGGAGAAATTTTGAATGACCGAATGAGCCGCAGTGAAACTGGGATTGAGTGAATATTGCTGAATGGCTCGCCGGGACTCCGATGCGGTGATTGAATTTTTGAATCGAATGGGCTAATTTAAGTGACTGACCGATAGCGCATTGCGTTACGCAGACTCCATCACCCCTCGCATCGGTGACCAACTCACTCATTCACTCATCGCATCGGCGACCCGGTCACTCATTCAAAATTGCCTCACTCACTCATTCATTCAATCATTCCCAGTTCCACTGCGGCTCATTCAGTCATTCAATCATTCAGTCATTCAATCATTCAGTCATTCAATCATCACTTGCTCAGCTCGCTTCGCTCGTCGGTTGATTTGAACAGGGGGTAGCCCAGTTGCACGTACCAGGGTTCTTCGTGGTAGTCTTCCAGGCCGATGTGTTCTGAAAACTCGCGGGTGATCTTGGCGGTACCGAACAGCATGTCCCAGATAAAGAACATGTTACCGTAATTTCCATTGATGACACCAATGCCATCGGCATCGGTGGCGGCGTGGTGTGCGTGGTGTGTCGCAGGGGTGGAAATGGTCCTTTCCAGTACCCACATTACCGGATGCAGCCATTTGATCGCATAGAGCGGTTTGTCCCATCGCACGCTGGAATGGGCCGAGATACCGATCAATGCTTTGAAAAAATAGCCTACCAGGAACGCCTGGCCGAAACCGAGAAAGATCAGGATCGTGGAGACAATGCGGGGCGGGAACAGCAGCAGGTATACCCATGAGTTCCGGCCAGTTAGGAATACGCTCATTTCGGGCGCGCTATGGTGTACGCGGTGGCCTTTCCAAAGCCAGGTGTAAGTGTGCGCAGCGCGGTGCCACCAGTATTGGGTAAAGTCTTCGAACAATGCAGTGAGGATGACCGCAGCCCACAGCGGCACATTTTCGAATACATTATAATAATCCGCAAAGAAGAAATTGAGGATATAGGCCGAAAGCAGGAAACTGAGCGGCCGTGTAATGGTGCTCGACAGGAACAGGCCGGCGAAATTGATATACCATTCATTTTTCGACCATTTTTCACTTTTGTAAAGACCGGTAAAAGCTTCGGCAATGCTGATAACAGCAAATAGGATGAGTATTTCGTAATAAATATGGCTGTCTGTGAATTTCATGTTGCAGGAAGTCTGGGCCGCCCCGCACGGAGCGACAATTTGAAAATGGAAAACCGGGGATGCTTTGTCCGGGCGGAAAGCCGGGACAAGGGCGAGGCTCGACTAGCAACAACAACAGGATGTTCCCTGGGCAGGAAACAGAGCAGCTCCGGAATGACCGGGCGAAAGGGTGGGATGCGATTGAATCGAATGCATATCCAATGTCATTGGGAATGGATCAGCTTCGGGTGGTTCTCAGCTCGACTAGTTTAGATTTTTGACAAAGTTAACGCAGGAAAGATTTAACTTCCAAGCATTTTGTCAAAAAAGTATTTAAAGTCCATAGATTTAATAGATTTACATCAAAACAACGTCCGTCAGGATTTCCGAAAACGCCCAAAGCTCGCGTGCCAGGGCTCTGCTCTTGGCTTTGCCGGACGACCTTGCAGGTTTGGAATTCGCGAAATAGCGACCCGTCACATCAAAGACTTCCGGTGCCGTAGCCAGATATACAATACCAGCCGCTGCCTCCTCCGGGGTGCGAAGGAATGACCGGAATAACCGCATAAACAGCGCCGTAGCGCCATTGCCTTCCCCTGCAAAGTTGCTGGAAACCGTTCCCGGGTGGACTGCATTGGAAGTAATACCAAAGGGCGCCAGCCGTTCGGCCAGCTCGTTGGAAAATAAGATATTGGCAAGTTTGGAACGGCCGTAGACCACCAGATCGTGGTAACGCGGCGGGTTTGCAAGCTTGGCTGTCTGGTAGCCCAATGCAAAAAAGTGCGCTTCGGAAGCCAGGTTTATAACACGTGCGGCATCTGCGGCCTTCAGTAGATCGATCAGTCCGGTGGTCAGGATGAACGGTCCGACGTGGTTGGTAGCGAATGTGAGCTCGATTCCATCGTCGGTCGTCTGCCGGTGCTGCGCGATCAGTCCGGCATTATTGATCAGCACGTCGATTTGCCGGTAACTGGCCTTGATCTCTTCCACGGCCTGTTTTGCCGACGCAATGCTGGAAAGATCGCACGGAATAAAAGCGGTGTGGACCCGGTTGCCTATCTCATCCTGCAACTTTCTGGTCTTGGACCCGCTGCGTGCGACAAGGATCAGATCATATCCCCGGCGTGCGAGTTCCAGGGCAGTAGCGCGACCGATACCTGATGTAGGCCCGGTAATCAATGCGGTTTTATTCATGCGTCAAAATTAAGAAAAACAGAAAATGTTGCCCAAAAGCTACGAAGTGTTTGCTGGTTGTTCAAATAATAATTTACTTTATCTATCGATTTAATAGATTTTATCAGAATCATCCTGCACACAGACCCATTCTGCCTGCCATCATCATCTGATCGGGAATTGCGCTTAAACGTGTCAGCATTGATCCATGCTGCGGTAGAGTAACATTGCGCTATGCTTCGACCGTCCAGCGGCCCGGTTCGCTCAGCATGACAATAGCCGATTGTCAGTCTGAGCGGAGCCGAAGACAGTCCGTACCGTACAAACCCAACATGTTAGCGTTGATTCAAAATACGGTTAAGTAACATTGTGCATATGCTTCGACCGCCCGTACCGTATAAACCTACCGGGCAGCGTTGATTCAAAATACGGTTAAGTAACGTCGCGCTAAGCTTCGACTACGCTCAGCATGACAAATAGCGAATTGTCGGTCTCAGCATAGTCAGCATTGATCCATGCTGCGGTAGAGTAACATTGCGCTATGCTTCGACCGCCCGGCGGCCCGGTTCGCTCAGCATGACAAAAGCGAATTGTCGGTATCAGCATAGTCAGAAATGATTAAATAAAAGGTTAAATAAAATGTTGCTAAAGCTTGTCGACCGATCATAAAAAAAAATAGCGATTTGTGGGTGGG
>NZ_CAMLSE010000004.1 GCF_946482605.1 uncultured Dyadobacter sp.
GCTCTTCCGATCTCGGTCGGTATAGCGGAAAAATTGCTCGGTCAATGCCAGTTCGGCCTTGACGGCGAGCGGATTGTCGGGAGTGATCTTAGAGAGCAGCGCCAGGGAGTCGATCGCTTTGTCGAGTGAAGGATCATACAGGGAACTATCACCCGAATAATGGATATAGTCGTTCCGGAGACTTCGGAAAGTCGGCACAAACTCCGCCATGCCATCCGGGAAAAACCAGGCGAACTGGTAATTCCGGTGATTGTAGAAACTTTTCAATTTGGCAGTCAGACTGTCTTCCAGCGGGTGTGCGGCGATATAGTTTGAAAGCGCCGTGGTGTCGATGAATAATTCGGTAAAAGAATTTTCAACGGTGATGGTCGTGTCGCGCACCGCGATCTCTTTTTTCTTTTCGGCAGTTTTGCGGCAGGCTACACCGGTCAGAGCGAGCACCAGGAACAAAGCAATTTTCTTCATAGGTGAAGTAACGTCATGGACTGTGCCCAATATAGTTGCTTTGCCGGTAAAAATCTCACCCCTGCCGCAGGATTACCTGAACATTGTCTATTCAATCATGCGTATAGTTTTGTCCAAGATTTGGTTTTTTGTTGTGATTCTACCCGGATGCGCGGCGCTCAGGCACTGACATCCGGGTTTTTCGTTCCTATTCGAGCACGCCCATACGCAGGGCCGCTTTGGTAAGTCCTACCACATTTTTTACATGCAGTTTCTGAAACAGGTTACGCCGGTGGGTCTCAACGGTTTTCACGCTGATGAAAAGCTTGGTAGCGATCCGGGAAGTCGAATATTCACGTGCGACGAGGCCCAGTATCTCCATTTCCCTAGCACTCAATGCCTGTTCGGACGCTTCGGGAGCGCAGCGGTCCTGCATTTCCACCGGATCCATGGCCAGTTGGAGGATAATTCGCTGGCCGTAGAATACACGGCCATTGGCTACCGCATGTAGCGCCTCGTACCATTCACCGGTTTCCGAAGCAAGATCGATATAGCCATGCACACCTGCGCAAATGACGTCACGGATGTTGGACAGTGAGCGGCTGTCGTGGAATACCATGAACTTCAAGCGCGGGTTGCTGCGTTTGAGGCTGATGATCTGTGCCGGCAATGCCGGCAAGCCATAGTCGAAGATGAGGACCATTTCCGCTTCGGTCAGGAGCGGGGAGCCGGGGGAGAGATCACTGGCGTGGCCGGTCATCACCACCATCGACTGCTGCCGGAGCCAGGCACACAATGCCTCGCGTTCGATGGGATTAGGATGTACGAGAACGGTTTTAATTGGATCGGCGTGCATGGTGTAGGGGCGTAAGGATGATAGGTTCAAACTTAGGCGGGAGTCTGCCGCATTTCAACCGGTAATCGATGAAAGACGTTTTAAATAGACCAGCGTTCGGGGGGAATCATCTTGTGTGGATTAGATTTTTATTATAATGTGAAGAGGCTGTTATGCAGATGCCGGATTCCCTTTTTCTTTGTTGCAATTTTAATACACTTATTCAACAAGCCATGACACTTCTCAGCTTTGCACTTCGGATCAAGGAGGTAAGGGATTTACAAAACTCTTACGCCGCCACCCGCGACCTCGACATACTCGCCCGCCTGAAAGATATGGAAAGGGAGCTCGACAAGCTGATCCACAGCATTGTCACTACACCCCGCGACGTGTAGTGACGATGCCGGGTCTCCCGTCCTGCGTGGGCCGCTGCGTCTGCTGATTGGTGTCAGCGGAAGGCGAAGAACTGGAAAGAGATTCTTTAAAAACAGCATCCGACGCATGAGAGGTTCGAACTCTCGTCTCCCCGCTTGATGCGGGGATCTTACCTATTCCGGGCGACTACGCCTCCATTACGAATGCGCCGACCTGCTGATTTCTTTCAATTAGGTGAATATTTGTCAATGTCTAATTCGGGTTGAAGGTAACTATTTTTGTTATGATGCTTCTGGGCAGGGGTTTGAGTGATTTTAGATCATCGATAATAATGTCGGTGAAGTCAATTCTTAATAATGACATTTGCTTTACTTGGTTGGTAATGGTCTTATCACTGTCAAATATTTATTATTCGGTTTATTTAAATTTAGTCGAATTGGTATGTTTAAGTGAAAAAAAATGACACCAGCCTCTAAATCAAATCATTATGGACTTGCATGATGCTAGAAAACCAAAAAGTATAAGGAAAGAGTTAAATAAGGAGATAAGACTTCGAAGCAGATGGGAGGTCATTGACTTTTATCTCGCCCACACATTTCTCTGGATATCAATCTTAGCAAGTTTTACATCCGCAATATTCCTTGCGTCTGACAAATACATGTTTTGCTCCAAGCTAATTACAGCCGCTGTTGCCGGTATTCCTGGTCTCGTAGTTATTATTGACAAGACATTCGATTTCGCAAAACGCGCATCTTGGGGATCAATGTATAAAATTGAGCTTTTACAGTTAAAGGACGATCTTGATTTTGAAATCATAAACGTTCACAAGGCGGCAAGGAAATTTCGATTATTAATGAAAAAGCACACGATCTATTTTCAGCGGATTGGCTTTTTTTCAAAGGGGAAAGATAGCGATACAGCCGAGATTCATTAGTCCTGTGAAAAGATGCAGTGTGGTCAAGATTTTGCAAAATGCGACCATGCTGGCTCGACACTGTCAAAGTTTGAATCTTTCATATATTTAACCATGAGCAAAAAAATGATTTGCGGCATAGTCGTCGCGTTAGCTTTTATGTTCTCCTGGTTGATTTTTCGTGACAGCGCTATCCAGACTGATGATTTTCTTTTGCGTGCCGTTAGGTTTCTTGGATTTGGATTTCTAGCGGTTGATGGGGGTCAGCATGCTAACAATGATCCTGATAGTGCTTTTCACCGAACCAACTTCGTTTTGGAGCCGATTTTATAAAGTGCTGCCGTTTTACCTATCTCTCCTATTGGCTATTTTTATCCTCGTTTCCATTAAACTCACAGGCTGGTAAGCGGACAGGAGGCACTCCGTTACGGTTTTTTAACTAATTGACTACTTTTGGAAATTGCAAAAGATGCTTCGAGCCGCCAATTATGTTACTACGGTAAAATACGGATTGTAGGTGTGGTAAGTGAGCTTGCTCGAGAAGAGGCCAGCTTTATTTTTACTCAGAGAATCAAGCTGCTTCCCACTAAGTATAATTCTGGTAGCGTATTGTTTTCACAATGTAAATACACAATGCCCAGATACTGGTTATAACTGGCACGATAGTTCTAAATAAAAATAGCTTAAAATGGGCCAAATAGGCCATTTTTAGAATTCAATATATCTGACAAAACATCATGGCAAACTCACGACGTGAATTCCTCGGTACCGCTTCCGCATTGGCTGTCGGCGCGGGACTTTCTGCAATTTTACCTGCCCCTGCTTTTTCCAGATATCCGGCAGAAAAGATCCGGATCGGCGCTATCGGCGTCAATGGAATGGGCTGGGCGGACCTGAATGCGATATTAAAAAACGCGGATACGATGTGCGTCGCGCTTTGCGATGTCGACCAGAATGTGCTGGCCAAACGGACTGCCGAGCTGGCCGCGAAGGGGATGAAGGTCAAAACTTACGGCGACTATCGCCAGTTGCTGGCCGACAAGGATGTCGACGCCGTGGTGATCGGATCGCCCGACCACTGGCATTGCCTGATGATGGTGGAGGCCTGTCAGGCAGGGAAAGACATTTACGTGGAAAAGCCGATAGGCAACTCCATCGCCGAATGCCGCGCGATGGTCGCTGCGCAGGAGCGTTACAACCGCGTGGTGCAGGTAGGGCAATGGCAGCGCAGCCAGAAGCATTTCAGGGATGCGATTGATTTTGTGCATTCAGGCAAGCTGGGTAAAATCAGATTGGTGAAGGTTTGGGGCTATTTTGCATGGGTGAACCCTATCACGAAGCTGCCCGATACGAACCCGCCTGCCGGCGTCAACTATGATATGTGGCTCGGACCCGCGCAGAAAAGGCCATTTAACCCGAACCGCTTTCATTTCAATTTCAGATGGTTCTGGGACTATGCCGGCGGGCTGATGACCGACTGGGGTGTGCATTTGCTGGATTATGCATTGCTCGGCATGAAATCGGCCACGCCCAACAGCGTTATGGCAGCGGGTGGCAAATTCGCGAACCAGGATTCCGGCGCCGAGACACCCGATACGCTTACGACCGTTTTCGAATTCGATGACTTCAATATCCAATGGGAGCATGCCATGGGAATCGATGGCGGGCCTTATGCGCGGGAACACGGCATTGCGTACATCGGCAATAATGGTACCCTGGTGCTGAACCGCGACGGCTGGGAGGTGATCCCGGAAGGCAAGCGAATGGAAGCGGTGGCGTTTCAGAAATCTTCGGACAACGGGCTGGATCTGCACGCCAAAAACTTTATCGACGTCGTCAGGTCCAGGAAAATGGCTGACCTGAATGCCCCCATCCGGATCGGGGCCGATATCGCCATATTCTCTCAGATGGGCAACATTGCCTACCGCACGGGGAAGAAGATTTATTGGGATAAACAAAAAGGAAAATTTACCGATGATGAAGCCAATAAGCTGATCGCCAAGGAATACCATAATGGTTATAAACTCCCGTCTGTGTCCTGATTTTGAAATGAGAACGATTTATCACGCGTTGATTTTTCTTCAGCTGCTTATCGCGCACGCGGGTTTCGCGCAGGCCACCACGAAAACCGGCACGGCCAGGGCCGCTGGCCGGTATCTGTATGTAGCAACGCCAGGCATCCGCGACTATCTCGGATACGGCGGGCACGGGCTGCTGGTTTTTGACATGGACAATCACCACCGGTTTGTTAAAAGAATCCGGACGAAGGGCCTGCACCCCAACGGGAAGCCCTCGAACGTGAAAGGCATCGCCGTCAGTCTGCCATTGAACAGCCTTTACATCAGCACACTCGAAGGACTGCAACGCATCGATCTTACTTCGGAAAAAGTAGTTTGGGAAAAGGCTTTCGAAGGCGGCTGCGACCGGATGGCGATCTCGCCCGACGGACGCACCATGTACCTGCCTTCGCTGGAAAAGGGCTTCTGGAACGTGGTGAGCTGCGAGACTGGTGAAATTATCAGGAAAATCAGCGTCCATAAGAGGGCTCATAACACGATTTACGGAGCTTCCGGCAATGCAGTGTATATGGGCGATATCGCCAGCCCTTGGCTGCACGTTGCCAATCCGAAAACGCACGAGCTGGTAGCGAAGGTCGGGCCGTTTGCCAATTATGTGAGGCCGTTCACCATCAATGCGGATGAATCGCTTGCATATGTGACAGTCGACAGTCTGCTCGGTTTCGAAGTAGGTGACCTGAAAAAGGGCACCAAAATTGCCCATATCGACGTGCAAGGCTGGGAGCGCGGGCCGGTAAGGCGCCATGGAAACCCAAGTCACGGCATTGGCCTTACGCCCGACGAAAAGGAAATATGGCTTTGCGACGGGCACAATATGCGCATGCACGTATTCAGCGCGCAGCCGCCTTACCAGCAGCTCACCACGATCCCGGTGCAGGATATGCCGGGCTGGGTCACATTCAGTATGGACGGACGTTACGCCTATCCGTCGAGCGGCGAGGTGATCGACGTGAAAACCCGCAGGGTGGTTACGACATTAACCGATGAATTTCATAACAATGTCGCCAGCGAAAAAATGATCGAGGTGCAGTTTAAGGATGGGAAGCCTGTCAGAGCGGGCGACCAGTTTGGCGTCGGGCGCGGACAGATTTCTGTCAAATAGTTGTAAAATAGGGCATTATCAGCCTTGAAGCCAACTTTGAATATGCTGTTTAAAGAAGCACATCTGAAAGGCATTCGTGCCGGGACTGTTACGCTGGCTTTCCGGCGTTGGGAAAGATCTGCGGTGAAGAAGGGCAGCTTACAAAAAACCTCGATCGGCCTGGTGAGTATCGCGGATATTGCGGAAGTAGCCGAAAATGCCATTTCGGAACAGGACGCAGCGGATGCGGGCTTTGAAAACCGAAGGGCGCTCCTGGATTCCCTGCGCGAAAACCCTGACGGGCGGATTTTCAGATTGGAAGTTCGGTACCATTCGGAAGACCCGAGGATTGCATTGAGAGAACAGGATGCGCTGACACCCGACGCATTGGGGGATTTGAACAAGCGTCTCGCCCGCCTGGACAACAATCCGACGCACGCCAACTGGACTTTGAACGTGCTGGGCGCCATTGCGCAGCATCCGCGCCTGAGGGCTGTCGACCTTGCGCGGCTGACAGGCTATGAAAAGGAGTGGTTGAAACTAAATATCCGCAAACTCAAAAACCTGGGCCTCACGATCAGTCACGAAGTAGGGTATGAAATATCGCCGCTTGGCCAGGCCTATCTGGATGCAACACGTAGTTGACGGATTCGAGCCGGGAGCGCTGTGTGGTAACTTTGTTGGCTGTTTTTGTTATATGCGGAATTATTTTCGGTGTATGCGCGGACTTGCATGAATAGGATGGAGGATTTGAGGTGATTTGCGATCATTTGTGTAAGTCTTTCAAAAAATATTTTTGTAACCCTTTGGTGAGTGTAGTTGTTCTAACAAGTTAGTAATAAGTGTATTGGGTGTTTCAAAAACGGGGCCGGAAGCACCCCGTTATTTTTTTGTCGGGTTTTTTCAAAAACAGGCTAGGACTTACTTGTATCTCATGTGTTTATAGATGGTATTTTCGGAATCTCGGTTTGAAATAAGTTTACAATGCTTGATGATGGAAGATAGGGATTACAGCGCATGGCAGGGGTCAAGATCGGAGGATGTTCCCCGCGTTCCGCATGAAGGCGAGGCGCAGGACGTCCCCGCGACGGATTCCGAATTCCTGATCTATAAAGCATTTGAATCCAACTTCGACGAGGCGGTGGAAATGCTTTTCCGATGGTACTATGCGCCGCTGTGCAACCACGCCGTTCGTTTTGTTTCGTCCAGGGAAGTGGCGGAAGACATCGTTTCGGACGTCTTTTCCAACTTTTACCTTCAGCGGACATTCAGCAGGCAGCAGGGCGGTTCATTCCGGGCCTATTTGTTTACATGTGTACGTAACCGAGCATTTAATTACGTGCGCTCCGAAATGCAGCGGAATTTTCCGCTCGATCACGCCGACCGCGTGATGTGCCAGGACCAGCAGCCCGACGAGATCACGGAATACGAAGATCTATACCACGATGTCGAGAATGCCATCAATGGACTGTCGGTCCGGCGGAGAAGCATTTACCTGATGTCGAGAGTCGATGGGAAGAAGCATGAGGAAATTGCCCGGGAACTGGAAATTTCGGTGAAAACGGTGAAGGAGCACATGTATCAGGCATTGATGCAGGTGCGCAAAAACCTGCGTGACAAATGGCTGCTGGCGGTACCCTTTTTTATTTTTAACATGGAGCAGGTATGGAACCAGCTATAACCAAAGAATTTGTTTTCAATTACTTCGCCGGAAACTGTACCGCTTTACAAAAAAAGCTGGTGCAGGATTGGGCCCGAGATGAGTGCAACCGGGAGCTTTTCTTCCTTTGGTTGACCGAATGGGAGCGTAAGAACATTCAGTATAATGTAGATGTGGACGCCGGCATCGAACGGCACCGGACATGGGTGAGGTCGTTGAACGAAGCACATGCCGGCATTCCGGAAACAAGCCGGAAGGGCGGGTTATGGCGTCGGTGGAGCATTGCGGCATCAGTTGCATTGGCGATGGTGTCGGCTGGATGGTTTTTGAAAGACGAAGTCATGTTTCGTTCGCACCGCACGGCTTACGGGCAGATCGAGAAAGTGCTTTTGCCCGACGGGAGCAAGGTGGTGCTGAATGGGAATTCGGTGTTGAAGGTTCCCCGCTTCGGGTTCGGAGACGGACAACGGGCAGTTTTCCTGGAAGGTGAGGCCAGCTTTGACGTCGTCCATACGCAAAGCCACCAGCGCTTTCTTGTCCGCACGGGTGATCAGATGGATATTGAAGTGCTCGGGACAGAGTTTAACGTATATGCAAGATCGTCAGGCTCGCAGGTAGTGTTGCAGAAGGGGAAAGTCAAGCTTAATTTCAAAGAGGGCAATAGCGCGGAGACGATCATCATGAAGCCCGGCGACCTTGCCCGGCGTGAAGCCAACGGCAAACTGGAACTCCGCTATGCCGAACATCCGCAGGAGTATTCCGACTGGAAATTTCACCGGTTTGTATTCAACGACCTTACGTTCAGAGAGATCTGCACGAAACTGGAAGAGGTTTTTGGCACAAAAATCATCGTAGAAGACAGCGATCTGGCGCAACAGCAGATATCAGGTTCGTTTACGGCACTTGATGCCGAAGAAATGCTGGAAATTCTCAGCGAGGCGCAGGATTTTAGCTACACCCGCAAAGGCGGCGACATTGTGGTGTCGCAGCGCCGGGAAGCCCGGCCCTGAGCCGTAACCGTCGATTCCTGACACTTTTCTTGCCATTCATTCAGGTACCCTTTTCATTATGAATCCTTAACCCATTATGCATGTATGAAAAAATCCTTACCCGCGTTCCTATTTCTCAGCGTACTGTCGGGCAGCGTACTGTCGGGAAGTCCGGTGTGTGTGACCGGGCAGGCGGTCGCCGGTGCGGTCTCCTACGTACAGGCAGCGCCCCGAAGCGGTACGCCCGCTCCCGAGACACGCAAGCTTAAAGAGGTTTTGCAGGAATTTAAGAGCCATTACCAGGTCGACATTATTTTTTTCAACACCACCGTAGAGGATTTTGTGGTGCCGGTGAAAGATATCCATATGGAAGCTGATTTTGAAAAGAGCCTGAAAACCCTGCTGCGACCTTCCGGACTTTCGTTCAAGAAAGGCAGGAACGGCGGCTATATCGTCACCGGAAAGCGAAAGCCCAGGGCGGCCGAACCTGCCCAAACGCCGGAAAAGGCAATCCCCCAGCCACAATCCGCATTGCCGGAGGCCCGGCTAATCGCCGGACAAGCTGCTGACAAAACGGCTGTAATAAAAGCGGCAATTGTCGAAAAGGCGATCCGCGGAAGTGTGGTTGATGAGAAGGGAGAGGCGCTACCCGGCGTGAGCGTGCTGGTGAAAGGCTCGCAGGTTGGAACCGTGACCGACGCCGCGGGTATGTTTGCAGTAAATGTGCCGGATGAGCATGCGGTGCTGGTATTCTCTTTCATCGGTTTCAAACCGCAGGAAGTGGTGGTTGGCAACCGTACAACCATCGAAATCGGGATGGCGGTTGACAACAAGGAACTCGATGAGCTGGTTGTGGTGGGGTACGGCACCCAGAAAAAGGGTAACATCACCGGTGCCGTATCGACAGTCAAGATCGACGATAACCTGACCGGCCGCTCCCTGCCGAATGCTTCTTCCATGATGCAGGGGCTCATTCCGGGCCTGGCGGTGAATCAGAACTCCGGGATGGCGGGTAACAACGCTGCCCAGCTGATCATCCGGGGCCTTGGAACGGTGAACAATGCAAGTCCGCTTGTGGTAGTGGACGGTATGCCCGACGTGGACATTAACCGCGTCAATCCCAATGACATCGAGAGTATTTCTGTGCTGAAAGACGCGGCATCGTCATCGGTGTACGGCTCGCGTGCTGCTAACGGCGTCATTCTGATCACGACCAAATCCGGGAAAGGCTCCAAAGACACGAAGATCAGCGCGTCGGTCTCCTACGCGCTGGAAAAGCCGACCAGGTCCTTTGAATTTATGGCCGATTATCCCCGCGCACTGACGGTACACCAGCGTGCGGCAGCCGTGAACACCTTGCCTTCCAACTTCCTTTTCAGGAACGGGACTATCGATCAATGGATGGCGCTGGGGATGATAGATCCGGTCAAATACCCGAATACCGACTGGTGGGATGTGATCCTCCGCACCGGTCAGCAGAAGAACTACAATGTCTCGGCCAGCGGCGGAACGGACAAAACCAACTTTTTTATTTCGGTGGGGGCAATGGACGAAAAGGGGATTCAGATCGAAAACGATTTCAAACGGTACAATGCCAGGGTCAATTACGATGCCAAAATCCGGTCTAAAATGAATGTCGGTGTGCGTTTCGCAGGAAACTGGTCGAAATTCAAATACAATTACACCGAAGGTTTTACGGCCAACTCCGCCAACGGGCTCGACCTCTTTACGGCGCCGGCGGGTATTCTGCCCTTCGATCCGGCGACAGGCTATTTCGGCGGCGTGATGGCTTACAACGAAAACAGCCAGTCGACCAACCCGTATGTGGACTACATGAACCGTAACAAAAACAACCAGAACCGGCAGGAATTTAATGGAAGTGCTTATTGGGACTGGTCTCCGGTCGCCGGGCTGACCGGCCGCGTCGAGTATGCATTGAATTACTATAACCAGTTTACCTGGCGTTCCGATATCCCGACCCGCGCATTCAATTTCCAGACCAATGCATTTGGGCCCAGAATTTACGTCGGTGAAGATGAGCGGATCTACAATTACAGCAACACCGGGTACAAGACACAGCTTTCCGGCAGGCTGAACTATGACAGGGTCATTGCCAAAAACCACGAGATCGGCCTCATGGCGGCATACAGCGAGGAATTCTGGTACAATCGCAGCCTTACCGCAAGCCGTCAGGATCGGCTGCACCCTTCACTGCACGAGATCGATGCCGCATTGAACGATATCCAGTCTACCTCCGGAACGTCGAACCGCGAAGGGCTGCGCTCTTACATCGGACGTTTGAACTACACCGCCTTCGGCCGCTACCTGCTGGAAGCCAACTTTCGCTACGATGGCTCTTCGAAATTTCTGCCGGGTAACCGTTTCGGATTTTTCCCCTCGGTCGCATTGGGCTGGCGCTTTACGGATGAGCAATTTATCAATCACCTTACCGACAAGATCGGCCTTTCGAATGGCAAGCTCAGGGTTTCGTATGGTAGCCTGGGGAACAACAGCGGCGTAGGGTATTACGAGCAGCAGGAGACGCTAGGGACCAGCAGTTATTTTATAGATGGGAAGATTGTCAAAGGTTTTGTAAACCAGAAATTTATCAATCAAAACCTGACCTGGGAAAAGACAACGGTACTGAATGCGGGCCTCGACCTGGGCTTTCTTAAAAACAGGCTGTTTGTCGAGCTGGATTATTACAACCGCCTCACCACCGGCATGAACCGCCCGTCGGACCTGTCGATCATGCTTACCGGCGCCTATAACCCGCCGCGCACCAACATCGGAGACCTGCGCAACCAGGGCGTAGAGGCTAACCTCACCTGGCGTGAACAAAGGGGTGAGTTCCGCTACCAGGTGAACCTGAATGCCTCTTACAACCAGACGCGCCTGGAAAAGTGGAACGAATTGCTTTTGAAAGGTTACGTGTTCCTGGATATGCCCTATCACTTCCTGTACGCCTACGAGGACGCGGGCATTGCACAGACCTGGGCGGATGTGTACGCAGCCACGCCCCAGGGTGCGGCCCCGGGTGATCTGCTGCTGAAAGACCTTAATGGCGACGGCCGCATTGACGCCAACGATATGAAAGCCTATCCGAAGACCCAGCGCGACCGGCCAACGACCAATTTTGCATTGAATTCCAGCGTAGGCTGGCACCAATTCGACCTCGCATTCATGTTTCAGGGATCGGCGGGACGGAAAGATTTCTGGCTCAACAACGCCAACAATACCCGCATTCCCACTGCGAATTTCGCCGCTACCTGGGACCATTGGAACAACGTATGGTCACTCGATAACCGTAATGCCGGACTGCCGCGGCTGATGGGTAACCTGTTGACGTCCAACAACCAGGCGCAGACAAGCTACTGGGTGGACGACATGTCCTACGTACGTCTGAAAAACCTGCAGATCGGTTACTCGGTGCCGAAAGCACTCCTCAAAAAGGTGCGCGTGAACCGGCTGCGTATCTATGCGTCGGCGGATAACCTGCTGACATTTACCAGGTACCGCGGATTGGATCCTGAGAAAAGCAGCTACGCAAGCGAAGCATACCCGATTGTCAAAACCTTCGTCGGAGGCCTAAACCTGGAATTTTAATGATGATGAAAAAGATATATTCCTTTCTATCGGCAGCGACAGTGCTGCTGGCCGGGTCGGTATTGCTGGGCTCCTGCATGAAGGACCTGCTGGATCAGGAACCCACCACTGAGCTGGGAGCGGCAGCTTACTGGAAGACTGAGGCCGACGCGGTATCGGCGCTGATGGGGGCCTACACCGCAGTTCGTCCCTGCTTCGACCGCGATTACCATTTCGATGGACATGGCGATTTCCTGAAAGTATACAACACCGGCGCAGCGCCGATCGCGATGACCGTCAATAACCCCAGCAACTACGGAGGCGGGGCGGATGCCATGTACCGCGCATTGTACGGAGCCGTGAACCGGACTAATTATGTGATTGAAAATGTGCGCCTGAAAATGTTGCCCAAAGCAGAAAGCGCCGCATCGGTGAAAACACTGGAAACGATTGTGGGTGAAGCCCGTTTGCTGCGAGGTGTTACCTATCTGCGCCTGATCTCGCTCTGGGGCGATGTGCCTTATCTCAACCGCATTGTGTATGACAATTCGGAGGTAATGGCATTGTCCCGGGCACCCATAGCCGCCATCAAGGATTCCATCCTGGCCGATTTTACCTATGCATTTGAAAAGCTTCCTGCCAAATCGGGACAGATCGGGCGGGCATCCAAACCGGCCGCGCTTGCATTCCGTGGGAAAATGCATTTGTATTGGGCATCCTGGAATAAAAATGGCTGGCCGGAACTGGACAACTTCAAACCCAATGCGACCGAGGCAACCAATGCCTATGCCGCCGCTGCCGCCGATTTTAAAAACGTGATCCAGGATTACGGCCTGCAATTGTTCCGCGGGGGCGAGCCCGGCCAATGGGGCACGATGGGCAATGCAGAGGTTTTACCCAACTATTATTATATGTTCATTCCGTCAACAGGCAATCCCAATGCCGACGGCGAAATGATCATGGTACTGACCCACGGCAGCACCGGCAGCGGACAAAGCGACGAGTACATGCGGGTATGGACAGGGATTTCGGTAGGCCTTTCGCAGAACCAGGTGGTGCCGCGTTATGAACTTGCCAACCGCTACCAGTCCACCGAAACAGGCGATTTCCTTCCTCCGATGACACAGATGAGCCCCGCCACACCGGGTGCCCGTACTGCACCGAACTCGACGCTGAATCCCCAGAGCTACCGCAACCGCGATTACCGCATGAAAGCGACCCTGCTTTGGGATTACGAAATGATCATGGGTATAGGAACCCAGGAGGTAACGGGCTTCGTACCGTTTGTTTACAAAACCTGGGGTGGAACCGTGAACATCGAGGGCAAGAATTACACGACCTTCAATGACAACGGCACCAACTTCTCGGGACTGCAATCCAGGAAGTTCGTCAGGAACTACGGCGGGCAGAACCGCAGCTCGGGCGACTACAACTGGCCGCTGATGCGCCTCGCGGACGTGTACCTGATGTACGCGGAAGCGACCAATGAAGTAAGCGGACCACAGGCCGACGCCATTGCGCTGGTCAACAAAGTGCGGCACCGCGGAAACCTGCCCGCATTGAATGCGGCGAGAACCGCCGGCAAACAGGCCTTCTTCGACGCCATCGAGCAGGAGCGCATCGTGGAGCTGGTAGGCGAGGGACAACGCGCATTCGACCTCCGCCGCTGGCGAGCGATCGAGCGGGTGTTCGGTGCTGCTTATGGGGAAGGTAAATGGTTTACCGATACGCATGGCACCAACTGGGAGCGCTTTTTCTTCAATGCGCCTGAGCTGACCTACCAGCGCTGCTACATTTACAGCATTCCCGAAACCGAGCGCCAGAAGAACCCGAAACTGACCCAGAATGCCCCATGGCGATAACCTCCATTAAACCATTTGAAACCATGAAAAAATATTCCTTTGCAATCCTGCTGTTGGTGACGGCCGTCGCGGGGATCCGTTGCTCTTCCGACTTTCCGATCGACGAGGATGGCTTGCTGGTCACCGGGCGTACAGAATGCTACGTCAGTAATTTCGAACTGCTGGGCGCCGATTTTCAGACCGTCAGAACCAAGAGTGCGGTCGTGGATACCGTGGCGCAGACTGTTAAAGTGGAGGTGTTTTCGGGAACCGACCTCAGAAACCTCTTCCCCCAGTTTACCCTTGTAACCGACGCCAAGCTGGAACCCAAAATCACCGGTGCCACGGATTTTTCGGACCTAGCGGCCCCGCGGACGTGGACTGTCGTTTCCGGCAACCGGCAGGTGCGGAAGACCTATCAGGTTTTTATAACGGTTCAATAACCGATCCCATTGAAAACGATGAGAATGATCAGACCTATTTACCTCCTTGGCATACTCGCCCAGCTCCTGACCGGTTGCAGCGATGGCGAATACACCATCCCGACCATCGGGCCGGGACTTAAGAACGATGTCATCAAACGGACGTCCGGCCCGAACGTGGTAGGGCTGGATATCGAATTTGCCTATGCGATGGCCTTGCTTCCCACGGAAGGGAAGCTGGTGTCGGCGAAAGTAACGGCCTCCATCCCGGGAGGCGAGGGTACCTATCTCGACAACAAATCATACTATACCAATAGCGCAGGCGTGGACGTGGGCATTCCCGTGGGAACGGCTTCCTCTACCAATGGGAGCGTGACGACCGTGCAGTTCAGCAAGGATACCATGGCCGCCACGCTCCGTTATTTCTACCGCATTCCTGAGGAAGCACGCGGTAAAAAAGTGTCGTTCACTTTTTCGGCAACCGCCACCAACGGGCAATCGGTCAGCTATGAAATGGGGCCGTACGAAGTCCGCAGCATGGATATGAAGCTCGACCTGGTAGCGAAGGACAGCGCTGCCTGCTACATTTCGCTGGCCGACATGGCTGTTTATAACGCGGAGTATGCCGCTGCCAATCCTGACAAGATCGACCTGGTGTACCTCTATCGACCCATTGCCGGGAAGACGTTCTCTCATGCGTTGGTTGCGCCTGGCACCAGCGCGGAGTATCTGCCTGGTGTGGTGTTGCCTTCCGCGGTGAAAAACAAAACCAAAATGGTAAAGGCCTGGAACATCCGGGATCAGCAGCTGGCGAGGTTGCAGTACGGTGTGTTTGTCGATGATATGGATCTTCAAAAATTCGACTATACCAATGCACCTGATTTTGCCGTCAACATGCGCAATGAAGCCGGGCTCTGGATCGAGACTGCTGATTCGAAATACCGTGGCTATGTGTATGTCAACAAGGCAGACAATGCAAAAAAAGAAATGACGATCAGTATCAAACGGTTGAAAATGAACTGAGCGGATTTGAATAGACCCATATTAGAACGATTGTTCTAAAATTTTAGAAAATGACAGAACTGAGTGGAAGGAAATGGCTTGCCGTATGCATTGTGCTGGTTTTGCGCGCCTGGGCAGGATTTGCGCAGGAGCCGGCCGGTGCGTACGTAAGCAAGCTGACCGTGAATAAAGCCCGGATCAACGGGAAGACTACCGAGTTAATCCGGGACAAGAACAAAGAGGAACAGTACTGGGTGCGGTTAAAGGAGAATGCGGAGAACAATGCTGGCGAGCCCGACCTGGTTTTTGATATTAATGTGCCGGAAGCCGGGATGTACACCGTCAGCAGTTATGCAGTGCCGGACGAAGGTCACGCCGAAAATGTCGTCGGGGCGGATGGAAAGATCGGAACTGTCTTTGTCAGAATGCAGTTCGGCGGCCAGCGACCGACGAGGAGGATCCTGTACGATGCTTATAATCAGGGACGCCAGACATTGGGGAAATTTGAACAGAGTGGGTTTCATCAACAGCTAAAAATCTGGTTACCAAAGGGAATACGGCTGGGACACTTGGAGTTAAGGCCGCATATCCCGCCGGCCGTCCCCACGGAAGCCCAGGCGTACAAGCCGCGCATTGTTCCGCCCGCAGGACATCCCCGGCTGTGGATGAACAGGCAATCGATGGAGATGGTGAAAGAGCGGTTGACGCGGGGCGAGAACCGAACGGTTTGGGACCAGGTACAGCAGTTAGCCAAAGTACCATTCCAATTCGAATACGACCCTCAGGAGGAGCAGTTCCATCATGCTGCGCTGGAAAAGGCAGCGGAGACCAAAGCATTTCATCACCTGATGACGGGGGATATGCAAACCGGCCGGGAAGCGGTGGAACTGATGGTGCATTACCTTTCGGTACTTGAATTCGGGAATGTCAAACACGGCGATATCACCCGGGAAGTCGGCCGTGCGATCTACGCCGCCGCCATCGTGTACGACTGGTGTTACCCGCTGCTTTCGGCCGGAGAAAGGGAGCAGCTTTACAAGCATATGATGCGACTGGCAGCCGAGATGGAGATTGGCTGGCCGCCATTCGACGACAGTATTATCAACGGGCACGGCAACGAGGCGCAGATTTGCCGGGACCTGCTCGCGATGGGCATTGCATTGTACGATCAGGATCCGGAACCTTACCGATACACTTCCTACACCGTGTTGGAGCAGCTGGTGCCCATGCGGAAGTTCGAGTATCAGTCGCCGAGGCATAACCAGGGTGTCGACTATGGTGCTTACCGGTTCAACTGGGAGATGCACGCAGCCTGGTTTTACTACCGCATGACCGGTACACCCGTTTTTGACGACAATATCAAGGATCTGGGCAAGTACTGGCTCAATCTGCGCTTGCCTGACGGAGAAATGCTTCGAGACGGAGATGTGTTCAACGTCGAACGAAGCGGGAAACCTTACTATTGGAAGCATCCGCAAACGATGCTCCTGCATTACGCATACGCCGGTGACCCGGTCATGAAAGCGGAATTCAGGCGGCAGGGCGGCCTGCCCGACAACCCGGTATTGTTCCTGCTCGTCAATGACCCGGAACTCCAACCGGAACCGCGACTGGACGGGTTGCCTCAAACCATCGACTTCGGCCCGGTGCTGGGCTCGATGATCGCCCGGACAGGCTGGGATATGAGTCCGCAAAGCAACGACGTCGTGGCGGAGATCAAGGGTGGCGGCTACCATTTTGGCAATCACCAGCATGCCGATGCCGGCGCATTGCAGATCTATTACCGAGGCAGGCAGGTCGGTGACCTGGGGCTATACCTCTCATATGGTACCGATTACGATTTCAATTTCAACAAACGTTCCATTTCGCATAGCATGATGCTGGCCGTGGATCCGGAGGAGAAGCTGCTGTTCCGCACGAAGGTCAATGACGGCGGAAGCCGGTTCAGCCAGCGTTTCCCGAAAACCCCGCAGGAAGTGACTTCTGATACCTGGTTTCACTACGGAACGGTCATGTCGGGCAGTTTCGGGCCATCGACGCAGCAACCTGCATTCAGTTATTTCAAGGCCGACCTCACCGCCGCCTATTCCGCCAAAATGAGCCGCTATACCCGCGGATTCTGCTTCCTGAACCTTGGCCGCAAGGACGTTCCCGCCGCCGTCATCCTCACCGACGATATGACCACCGCGGATCCCTCGTTCAAAAAATACTGGCAGATCAACGCGCTCAATCTCCCTGTTCAGACCGATTCGGGTGTTGTTTTAAGTAATGAAAAGAATGGATCGGTTGGTAAAACACACGTCCAAATGCTCGTACCGTCACCCTCGGAGCGCACCATGCAAATCATGAGCGGGCCTGAGGCGAACAGTACATTCGGGCACAATTGGAAGGTGAATTCCAAACAGCGGGAAGCAACCGGGCACCGCATCATGGTTTCGCCGGGAACGGCGCGAAAGCAGGATCGTTTTCTGACTGTATTTCAAATGGTGGATGGCGACACGAAGCCGTTACCCATCGATTTTAAAGAGTCGGGAAGTCATTATGTGATTCGAATAGCGGATCGTGTGGTCGTAATGGCGTCGGGGGCCGACGATATTCAGGAGGCGTTTGAAATACATATTCCGGGGGACGGGAACTACCTGGTCACCGTGACGGGCATTAAATCCGGTAAATGGAAGATAGAAGGGCCATCGGTGAAGATGGAGACAGATGTGAATGAGCAGGAGAACACAATTTTTTTCAATGCCAAAGCCGGGGCCTATCGGATCGTGCCGGAAGGTTAGGAGCCGCCTTTTTTGAGAGTGTGTTAGGCATATCAAACAGGTGATGTAGTTCAATAGGAGCAGCGATCGGCTGGTACGCCGCGATATCCGCTGTTTTTTACAACAAATAAGCATCCTGCCAAAGGCTGATTCGCTAATTCATCGTCGCGCAAACCGGCCCGGGCCGTGGTAATGTATAAGTCGGACAGTTCAGCACCGCCGAAAGTGCAGGACGTGACACGCGAAACCGGCAGAACGATCTCATCCAGCAACCTCCCGTTCCGCGGATCGCATCGGATCACCTTCCAGCCATCCCACAATGCAACCCATAGCATGCCTTCGTGATCCACCGTCATACCATCCGGATACCCCATTGCCGGTGAAAATTGAACGATCGTTCTGGAATTACAGATTTGACCGGAGACGATGTTGTAATCAAACGCTTTGACGTCGTGGGCCAGGCTGTCGATATAGTAAAACGTACCGCAGTCCGCACTCCAAGCCAGACCATTGGAACAACCTACACCGGAAAGCTCTGTCGTAACAGAACGATCTTTATCGAGGCGGTACAATGCACCAGCCCCGTTTTCATCGCGCATAGACATGGTACCCGCCCAAAACCGGCCTGCCGGGTCGCATTTGCCGTCGTTGAAACGGTTTCCGGGTAAATGCGGCTCGGGGTCTGCGACGGGTGCAGCCGATCGGTTTTCAAAATCGACCAGGTAGAAACCGTGCTCCATGGCCGCAATGAGTCCGCCCTGGCTTCGGAGTGCGACCGAACCGACCATCTGACCGGTCGCGTGTCGTTCGTGCGATCCGGTTTTCGGATCGTACCGGTGAATTTCCCCTTTCAGGATATCGACCCACCAGATCACGCCAAGCGCCATATCCCAGACGGGTCCCTCGCCAAGCTCGCAGCGGTGAGAGAGAACGGTTTCGATCGTCATGCGTAGCGAATATAAAAGAACAACACCGCTGCGGTGATGATAGCCCACCAAACCACCGGATTCCGGATCCCGCGCTGCTGCTCACGCTCTTCCGGCAACAACGACAAGCTTTCCTTGTTCCAGATCAGCCCGGCCAATTCACTTTCGGGTTTAGGCTTGGTGATCAGGCTTACCGCAACGCATAGCAGCATACAGGTCCAGAAAACAATGCCAGTCCGGTTGAAAAACGGCATTTGCGGAAACATGAATTCGATCGCGACAGAAAGGGGGATCGTGAGAATTCCCGCCGTGAGCGCGCCTTGTTCGGTCGTCCGCTTCCACAGGATACCCAGCAAAAACATCGTGGCGATCCCTGGCGTGAAAAGCCCGTAGGCATTCATGAGGTAGATGAAAATAGGTTTATCGGAGTAGTTCATCAAAACACCGGTACACAAAATGCCTACTACGATAATCGCCCCTCCGGCGATGCGGCCGAAACGCACTGCCTGTTCTTCACTCACATTTTTACCGAAATAGGGGAGGTATACATCCACCGTCAGGATGGTTGTGCAGGAATTGATCGCACCGGATAAATGGGACATGACGGCCGCAATAAGACCCGCCATGACCAACCCCACAAGGCCCGACGGGAGAAGCGTGCCCACGAGAGTGGGAAAGAGCAAGTCGGGATTGTCGAGGTGCGGGATAATTTTCGGGGCTACCAATGCAGGCACCGTGATAATCAGCGGCACCAGGAATTTGAGATAATCACCAAAAATTACTCCCATGCGGGCGTGCCATTCATTTTTTGCGGCTAGTACGCGCTGGACGATAAACTGGTTGGTAGCACAGTAGAAAATGCTGATACAGAGTGCGCCGCCGAGGTACATCGTCCAGGGGAAATCGGGATCGTCGGCGGGCAGGAGCAGTTTCCAGTCTTTGGTGGTTTCCATCACCGCGGAAATGCCGCCGGAAGCTTTGACGGTGGCGATGGTGAGGATAATGCCCCCCATGACCAGGACGCCAAGTTGGAGCATTTCTGTCCAGATAACCGCCCGCAGGCCGCCGGAGATCGTGTAAATGCCGGTCATGACTGCAAGTACCAGCACGCTGACCAACACCGGAATACCCAGCAATGAATGCAGCGAAAGCGCCCCCAGGTACAGTACGGCACTGATTTCGACAAAAACATAGGTGAGCAGGATCAGGCCTGCATAGGTAGCGCGCGTAGCTGTGCCAAAGCGCCGGTGGAGGAATTCGGGAATGGTGAAAAAGCCGTTACGGATATAAAACGGCAGGAATATCCAGAGCAAGGCATTGAAACCCATGAGGATCGCACCCCATTCCATGGCAATTACCACGAAACCGCGGTTGTAAGCCGCACCCATGGCTCCCACGAGGTGATGACTGCTGATGTTCGAGGCGATGATGCTGCCGCCGATCATCCACCAGGGCAGCTTATCGCCGGCCAGGAAATAATCGCGCTTGGTCTGTTTTCCGCGGCGGGAGGCGTAAATGCCCAGTGCCAGCACTCCGATCATATAAATGGCGAAGATGCTGGCATCCAGGGTCGTAAGGGTCAGGTTCATAGGTTATTTCATACTTAGAGCCGTTGCGATGGCTGTGGTGGTCAGTTTTTCGAGCGAACCGGATGCAAAGGGCGTCTGCCATACCGCATACATGTCTTGGGAATACATGTCGGAAGGAGGCAGATAACCCGCGTAGCCGTTCACAATGTTGATGGCTGCTACCGCATAGGGTGCCAGCGCATGTCTGAGGTCGGTCTGGAAGGAGGAGTATGCTTCGTTGGGCTGACCGATCAGGAACGAATCGCCGAGCTTCCATATCCAGAGCGGCATATGGGAAGTATCGCCTTCGCCTACCGTTTTTCGGATTCCCCGTTTCCGCCATAGTCTTTCTTTCAAAACATTATCCTGGCAGGCCTCCCATTCCCGCTCGATCTCGGTCAGAGACGGGAGTGGTTTCAATGCAAAGGGTATGTCGATCCGGACCATAGCCAGGTGCCGCGATGGTTCCGCAACCTCGTTTTTCCAGAGCCCGAGTGGTGCACCGGATTCTACGGCACCGCCGAACCGCAGCGCGGCCTGTGGCGGCTGCATGCCATACAGTACCGAAAGTACGGCGTATCCCAGTTGCCGTCCGTATCCATCCGCCAGCGCCACATCACCGCTGTATTGCTCGCGGGGCGCCAGTTCACCGGAGGCCCCTTGCAGGAACAGGCAGGGAGCCTGCGTTTCCGATTCAACGGTTTCGCGCATGGCGCCAATGTAATCCGGGGATATTAGCCGGTTGTCCCAGGCCAGGGTGGTGGGATGGCAGGCATAATTGACAATCGTGCCGATCACCTTTGCCTGGCTGTCGGTAATGCGGCCGACGAGGAGTGTATCATCCGCCTGCATGCCGGGGTTGAATGCGACGAGCAACCGCTCAGTGCCCACTTCGGGGAGGTCGCGGTTGGCCGCCAGGCTACAATGGCCGTAACCCCAGGAAAGGGTGGCCTCGCAGGCGGAAGCGAGTGCCCGGCGTATGGCCCGGATGGCTGTGTCCATGAGCTGTTGCAGGTACGGGGCGATCAGCGACCCGCCCGGCTTGCCCGCATCTTCACGGAAAAGACTGGGCCCGGCGTGGGTATGGGAAAGACAAAACATGAGCTGCGCCGGGCCGAGGCCCAGCGCGTGGAGAATACCATGCCTGAGGAATTGTTCGTCTTCGGCGCTTTTCCACCAGCCCAGGTCAGCGCCGATCAGCACCAGTGGTGCGGCGTCGGGCGATTCCCGGAAGGTCTGGCAGGTGAGCACCAGCGGGCGATGGATGCCTTCGGCTACTTCGTGCGTGGCCGCGCCCCAGTTCCGGGCATAAATCCCGGCCGGCGGTGTAATGTCTTCCTGCGCCACACCGATCAGTCCGGTAAAGGACGGATTCCGGTATTCGGGATAGGGTTGTTTTTGCATCTAGGTCAGTAAGGAAAGTCCGCCGTCCATCAGCAATGTGCTGCCGGTCATGTGGTTATTGTCGGGATGGCAGAGGTATGCGACTTGCCGTGCCACTTCTTCCGCGCTGATCAGCCTCTTAATGGGTACCCGCTGCTCGGCCTGGTGACGCAGTTCGGGATTGGCGTCCCAGAGGCCGGCACTCAGGCCTGCATTCACGTAGCCGGGCGCTATTTCGTTGACGAGGATGCCGTAAGGTGCCAATTCCAGCGCCATACTCTGGCACAGCATACGAATGCCAGCTTTGGAAACTGCATATGCCGGCAATCCCGGATGTACCGCATGCGCAGCCCAGCTGCCCGTGAAAACGACCCTGCCCGGCCGCTGATGAGCAAGCAGCCTGGACGTGGCACATTGGGTCATGTAAAAGGCACCGTTGAGATTGACATTCAGTTCAGCTGCCCATTGTTCCGGTGTGATGGCGTGGACACCTCCGAGTGTGACAGTGGCCGCATTGGCGATGATCAGATCGGGTGTGCCGATCGCCTGCTCCGCAGCATCGACCCATGCATGTACCGCGGACGCATTGCCCACATCCACCTGATGGTAGGTGTGGGCAGGCCCGTATGCACGTAAACTTTCGATTAATCCGGTTGCATTTTCGGGTGGCCGGATGTCGCCCAATGCCACGGATGCCCCTTTTTTGGCAAATTCCAATGCAATGGCTTTGCCGATGTCGCCCAATCCACCGCTGAGCAGTACAGTCCTGTTTTTAAATATTTGATCCATAAAATTACCAGTCGCCTACGCTGCCATCCTTATAAAAGGAGCGTTGCAGTACTTCCTGTTGAAAGGGATGTTTCCGCACTTCTTCCTCATTGATCTCAATTCCAAGCCCCGGACGGCTGTTCGGATATACGATCCGGCCTTTTTCTTCTACCTTAAAACCTTCACTTACGACATCTGAACGCCAGGGCACATCGTTGTGCACGCTTTCGCAGATCGCATAGGAAGGTGTGGCAAACCCGAATTCGATGGACGCAGCGGTACTTACAGGCCCCTGGGGGTTGTGCGGGGCAACGGCCACTTTGTAGGCTTCTGCCAATGCCGCGATCCGGCGGACTTCGCTGAGACCGCCACAATGCGTTATATCGGGCTGAATCACGCTCACGGCCCGTTTTTCGAGCATATCGCGAAATGCGTGCACACCCGTGAGGCGCTCGCCGCTGGCAATCGGCGTTTTTACCGAACGCTGGATCAGCGCGATGTCGTCGACGCATTCAGGCCAGCAGGGCTCTTCGAAAAAATACAGACCATAGGGTTCCAGCGCTTTTGCGAAGAGCATACCCATGCGGGGGGAAGGACGCGCATGGCAATCGACCATGATGTCGATCTCATCGCCGACGGCCTCACGCATCGCGGCTACGCACGCTTCCGCGTAATGCACCGGTTGGAGGCCTTCCAGCGGGGCTGTCTCGGGCACCGCCATGGATTTAAATGCGGTAAAACCATCAGCTACCGCCCGCCGGGCAAGTTCTCCGAAACGTTTCGCGTCGTCGGGGCGGGTGTTGTAAAAATCTTCCATTTTACCACCTCCCAGATGGCAGTACAGCCGGATGTAGTCGCGTACACGGCCGCCCCACAGTTCATGGCAAGGCACGCCGTGTATTTTTCCGAGGATATCCCACAATGCAATGTCGATCCCGCTGATGGCCGTGCCGCGTACCACGCCGTTTCCGTGCCAGAAATGCTGGCGGTACATCATCTGCCACAGGTGTTCGATCCGGCGCGGGTCTTCACCGATGAGTAATTGCGAAAGGTCTTCAATGGCTCCCACGACGGAGCGGGTGTGCCATTCCAGCGTGGCTTCACCCCAGCCCCAGAGTCCGGGCTGGTCGGTTATTACTTTTACAAAAATCCAGTTGCGCATGCGGGCGTGGCAAACCTGGGTTTCGATCGCGGTAATCTTCATACTAGGTTACTGGGTAATGGTCTGGAACATTTCGCTGATCACCTGCCGGGTTTTTTCAAGCGTAATTTCAATGTCTTTTTGAGTATGGGCAAATGAAATACTGCCCTGCTTGATCGGCAGCGGGAAGTTGAAAATCCCCTTTTCGATCAGTTTCAGGCGGTAGTTTTTGTCGAATGCAAAATCGTGGTTTTTCGCAATGTCGTGGAAATCCACCGGTGCGTGGTCCATGAAGTAAATGCAGTAGGCCGATCCCTGACGGGCGATGTGGTAGGGTTTGTCAAGACCGGAAAAAATGTCGTTCAGGCCATCTTCCATCATTTGACCCAGCTTGTAAATATGTCCGTACACATCGTGTTCGGGCGATGCGAGTTTTTTCAGGGTGGCAATGGCCGCGACCGTCGTGAGCGGAAATGCATTGTAGGTTCCTGCGATGAGCGCGCGTTTGCTGCGATTGGGGTGCACGAAATAATCCATGTACTCCTTTTTCCCGCCGATCACACCCAGCGGATACCCGTTCGCGACTGCCTTGCCGAACGTGCTCAGATCGGGCGTGACACCGCTGATGTGCTGGTAGCCGCCCAATGCATGACGGAACCCGGTTTTTACTTCGTCGAAGATCAGCAGGAAGCCGTTTTCGTCGGCCAGTTTGCGGAGGCCTTCGAGGTAGCCGGGCTGCGGTTTGACGATGCCAATGTTTTGCAGGACCGGTTCGAGGATCAGGCACGCCACAGGGTAGCGTTTCAGGACGTAAGCGACGGATTCGAGGTCATTGTAATTGACCACATGGATCAACGACTTGTGCTCGTCGGGAATACCGGCCGAAAGTGAGTCGAAAGGATATTCCCCGGGGCTTACGCGTTCGCCGACGTCGCTGAGGGTGCTGATTACATTGCATGCCACATCGTTATGCCAGCCGTTGTAGCCCCCCTGCATGACGATCACGTGGTCTTTACCGGTCACGGAGCGTGCGATGCGGATGGCATGGTAAGTGGCTTCAGAACCGGTGGTGGTGATCTGGATACTGTCGACCGATGGTACGCTTTGGCAGAACAGCTCTGCAAATTGTCCTTCAAGGTCGGTAGGACCAGCACCCATGAGCACGGCATTCTGGCCGAGCAATTCCTGTACCGCCTGGTTGATATCGGGGTCGTTGTGTCCGAGGAAGGACGCTGCGAAACCTGCCTGATAGTCGATATACTCATTCCCCTCGAGATCCCACACGCGGCTGCCCTGCCCCTTGGTAAAGCAGATATTCGGATCAGATTTCCTGTTGAGCGAAACCACGCCGCCAGGAATCCATTGTTCGTTGTTTTTCAGAAGTGCGAGTGATTTTGGCCACTTGTTCATCAGATGTGTTTGTTTGGTATTTGAATTGGATAAAAACTGTAATTGGAATTTCACGAATCGTTATTTTATCGTGCGGTAACGTGCCCGGAAGGTGGTTAATATTTTTTGGCGTGTGGTTTAGTAAAAATGTAGGCTATTGTTTCGATTGATTTATTTTGTATACAAATATATTAATATTTTGAATACAAAATAAATCAATTGCTGCTGAAAATGTCTCGCGCTGCACTACAAATATTTCGGTGCGCTGCACCTACAAATGTTTCGGTGCGCTGCACCTACAAATGTTTCGGTGCGCTGCACCTGGGCGATTTTTGATGATTGCCGTTTTGCAAATTGTTCGGTGCGCTGCACGTTCTTTGTAAAGGGGCGGGTCGCCGAAACGTTTGTTGCGGCGACCCCGTCGTATTCTATAACACATAACGACCCCGAAGGTCCTAGTCGAAATTGGGGATTTTCATGTATTCGCCGCCTTTTAATGCCGACTGGTGCGCTACAATACCCGGGGCGGTGTAGGCCAGCGCTTCGTGGATGTCGATCAGCGGCTTGCGATTGTTGATGATGGCATCCACAAATTCGTGTGTGATGAATGTGTGCGAGCCGCCATGGCCGCTGTTGTGGCGGAGTGGCTGGGGCAGTAGGTCGGTTTTCCACCAGTCGGTTGCTTTGTACGGCTGCATTTCCGGTTCGGCGATTTTGAAACCTCCGTCATCGGTACCTACTTTCTCGGTCGCGAACACTTTGTGCGGCTCATTATGCTTGTACTCGCTATAAAGACTCATTTTGTCGCCCCGCCATTCGCCTCGCTCGCAACCTACCAATGCGCCTTTCCAGCATACCTCACCTGTAAATGCGTGACCCTTGTTGGTTTTGAAAAACGCGGTTTCGTTCCAGAATGGGTTTTTGTAGGGGTTGCCTTTCAGCATCGGGCTGTCGTCGCCCCAGCCCTGGCAAGTGACATTCGTCAGCCTTTCGCCCGTTACAGCGATCAGGAACGCTGTGACGTGGGTCGGGTAGAGCATCGGCGGGAGCCCGTGTCGCCAGGTGGGCTTGCCGTCGTTCTCGAAATACAATACTTCGAGCCCCGGGTGATAGTACTGAGCCGAGCTGCTGAATATCGTACCGAATTTACCTTCCTTGTAAAGCTGTTTGGCAGTAATGGTTTCTTCCCGGAATACCGAGGTTTCGGCCATCATGTACGTAAGTCCGGTTTTTTTAACGGTGTCGAGCACCTGGCCGCATTCTTCGATGCTCATCGCTGCGGGCACTGCACATAACACGTGCTTCCCGGCGCGCAGCGATTGTATCACGTGCCTTGCGTGGTCGGGTGCGGGCGTGAACAACGCGACTGCCTCTATTTTGGGGTCTTTCAACAGTTTTTCCAGCGATTCGTAGGACTTGCTGCATTGGTAGGTTTTCATCAATGCGGCCCGGCGGTCGGGAATGAGATCGCTGACGGCCTCTACCGTGCAGTTGGGATGTTCATGAAAGTAAAAGCCAAGCCCGAACCGGCCGCCCACAATACCGACGCGAAGTTTCCGGTCCGAAACAGGCCGGCCTGCGAAGGCGAATCGTGGTGATATCGATAAAGCCGATGCGGTGGCTCCCGCCAGCGTCAGAAACCTGCGGCGATCAATCTGATTTTGTGTCTCTTTCATGCTCATTGAAGTTGGTAATTGGAATTAATATCGTTTTCCGGGTGGTTTATTTGAAATTACTTAATAGTTGGGATTTTGGACCAGGGTAGCTTTGCCGTCTTTGATGCTCAGATCAATTTGCGCCAGCGGGATCGGGTATATCTCATTTTTACCTTGCACAAATTGAGCCCCCACCATATAGTAATGGTTGAAATTGGGGACATTGACCTCATGCCGGATATAATCGTTGAGCACCTTGGCCATATAGCCTTTCCCCTGATCGTAACGCTGCAGATCGTAGAAGCGATGGTGCTCCATGGCGAGTTCGAGCTTTCGCTCGAATCGTACCGACTCGCGGGCGAAATCCTTCCCCTTTTGGGTGAAGTGGCCGTTGTACAGGCCTACTTTATAATTTGCCGCGAACTGATCGGTGACCCCTTTCATGGGATCCTTGTTGTCGATGTATTTTTTGACCCATGTCTTCGGGTTCGCAGCCCTTGCCCGTACTCTGTTTACGTAGATTTCGGCCTGCGCCAGACTCCCGACTTCCACTTCTACCTCCGCTGCCCACAACAATACATCTGCAAAACGGATAAGGTTATACGTATTGGCCGTACTCTGCACTTCCCGCGACAACGGTTCTGACTGCGGGTTGGCGTGCTTCACATGCAGGTAAGGGCCGCCTACACTTTGCTGCCGTACCCACGACAATCCCGGATTGACACCCCAGTCGAGGTAGGGAATGCCTCTTCTCCCGACCGTCCAGTCAAGGCGTGAGTCCAGGGTGCCCGTATACGGCTCGAAAGGAGCGGAGGATAACACACCCAGGTCATGTTTGACATCCGACTCATTGAAAGTGTCGAGCAGCGGCAATCCGGTAGTTGCGTCCGTTTTATACGAATTGACAAGTGAAAAGGAGGGTTGGTAAAAACCATAGCTGGGAAAGGGGCCACCGTATGGCCCGGCGTTCCCGTCTCCGCCGGGTCCATTGCCGTTAGCGCCATTGGCGCCGTCGTTGACCGAGTACATGATCGCAAAAACCTGTTCGGGCCCGTTCTTGGTGGAAGGCCGGAAGTTGTCGAAGTAATGCTCATGCAGGTTGTATTTGAGCCCATTGCTGGTGACACCGTTCTGGATGATGTCGTCGAGCAGCGGCTTTGCTGCCGTGTACTTGTTCTGAAACAGGTAGGTCTTTACCAGAAATGCCTTGGCCGCCCATTTGTTGGCACGCCCCACTTCCGTTTTGGTAGATGTGAGATTTTCTGCCGCATATTGAAAATCAGCTTCGATCAATGGCCAGGCCGGGCTCGTATTGGGAACATAGTAATTACCGGCGGTCGCGCTGATGGTTTCATCTACAAAGGGAATGTTCTTCCACATCATGGCTATTTCCAGGTGATATTCCCCACGTAGAAAGCGAGCCTCAGCCCTGACCTGCCCGGCTGCCGCCTCGGCAATGCCGCCGCTTTCTTCTACTATTTTGAGCAACCGGAGGACATCGTTGGCCCGCTGGACACCGGCGTACAGTTGCTTCCAGCGCTCGTTCATGCCCTGGGTGGCAGCGGTATGCGTATAACTTTCATAAGTGGGAACGGGTTGCAAAGCTCCTGCCTCGGTGCCGGTATGCGCGTCGTCGGAAGTGACACCGCCGAAGATCCATCTGCCCGCCGCCCAGCCGCCGCCCGGATTGCCGTCCAGCAGCGAGTATGCTCCGATGAGCAGGCCATTGACACCGGCTTCGTTGGCAAGGCTTCCTGAAAACAATGCACCTTTGGGCGCTCTGTCCAGAAAGTCGTCCTGGCAGGAGCTGATGTGCAGGGCCGTCATGGCCAGAATGGTTATTTTAGCAATTTTTGCTGTTATGGCTTTCATGATTTCCAATGCGCTGTTTGGTTCAGGTGTTTTATCTCAAAATGACAGGTTTAGTCCCAGCAGATACACAGGCTCATTGTTGGGATAATTGGCCCAGTCGATCCCGAAACTAGAACTGCTTCCATCCAGCTCGGGATCGAGGCCCGTATATTTGGTGATGGTAAACAGGTTCATGGCTTGCGCATAAACCCGCAGGTTCTTGAATTTAGCCCATTGAAGCAAAGGCAGGTTGCCAAAATTGTAGCCTGCGCTGACGGTCCTGAGTTTCAAAAAAGACGCGTTTTCTACAAAATATGAGTTGAAAACCCCTGCTGTGCTGAAACTGTTCTGTCCTTCGATCTTCGGAATGTCCGTATCGGTGTTTTCGGGAGTCCATGCATTCAGAAGCCGGTTGCTCTTTGCGCCGACGTAAGTGCCGAAAAAGTCGGTTTGCACCCGGATCGCATTAACTGCCTGGTTCCCCTGTGAGCCAAAGAAGATAGCTGAGAAATCGAGCCTTTTGTATTTCATGGACAGGTTTACGCCATAAGTGAAGTCGGGGTTCGGGCTGCCGAGGAACGTCCGGTCGGACGGATCTATCTTTCCATCCCCGTTCACATCCATATAGCGGAAACGCCCGGGGGCTGCCGCATTCTGCGTGGGCGCGGCGGTGACTTCGGCCTCATTCCGGAAAAGTCCGGTGACTTTGTAGCCATAGAATGCACTCACCTCCTGTCCGACCTGGTTCCGCACGATGGGGCCCAGCTGCTGGTGGCTTGCCGCGTCGAAATAGCCGGGCTGGGGAACACTGACTACCTCATTTTTGTAGGCTGTGATGTTAGTCCCTATCGAATAGGTAAGGTTTTCTCCGCCCTTTCCATGAAAAGTAGCGGCAATGTCGACACCCTTGTTGCGGATATCGCCGATGTTGACCGTCGCCGGGGTTACGCCGCCGGCAATGCCTGGCAAAGTGAGGCCGAACAGCAATCCTTTGATCGACTTTTGATAGTATTCGATCGAAAAGTCCAGCTTGTTGTTCCACAGCGAAGCATCCAGACCGATGTTGGAGATGACATTCCGTTCCCATCCGGTGCGGGTATTGCCTGAGCGGGTCTGGATAAATCCTTGCACGGAGCTGTTGCTTGTGCCCTTGATATCGTAATACGCATTTCCGGCCGTTCCTCCATACAGATCGAACTGGTTTTCGGGTGCAACGTTGTTCTGTGAACCCAGCACACCGTAACTGGCCCTGATTTTCAGGTCATTGATCCAATTGAGGTTCTTCATGAATTGCTCGCCAGACAAACGCCATCCGAGCGAGAGCGAAGCAAAATTGCCGTACCGGTTGTCTGGTCCGAAGCGGGAGGAGCCGTCCCTCCGGATCGTTCCGCTCAGCAGGTACCTGTCGTCATACGCATAATCAAGCCGGCCAAACATGGACCACAATGCTTCCTCGCTGGCTCCGCTGGAATTGGCAATGTTCGTGGTGCCATTGTCCAGGGTCAGGTAATCGGGATCAGGAGAAAAGTATCTGGCGCGGGAGCCGGACAGGGACCTTCCGGCCTGCTCGATGGATTCGGTTCCGGCCAATGCGGTGAGGTTATGCTTGCCGAAATTTTTGTTGTAGGTTAATGTGTTGGTCCAAACCAGTCTTCTGAAAAAGGATGAACTTTCGCTGAACGAGTTAGGGTTGAGGAATCCCTCGGCGCGCTCGTAAGGGGTGTAGGTGAAGGCATAATTATAGGCGTTGGTGAGTACGCCGCCGTAACTGGTCCTGAGTTTGAAGTCTTTAAGGAATGTGATTTCCAGGAAGACGTTCCCCACCGCGTTCCAGGCGTTGTTTTTGTTGATGGCGGTGCGTTCCTGGCTTGCGACCGGATTGGTGCCGGTGCCGACGTTCACGCCCATACGTGTGCCGCCGTAGTTGCCCATGATATCGTGGGTAGGGATGATGGGCATCATCCTCGCTACTTCCGCGACATTGCCAAACTGGTTGTCGGTCGCCATTCCGGGGCTCGACCGGTAGTAGAGGTTCAGATTCTGGCCCGCTACTACATTTTTACCGATATTGAACGAGGTGTTTACTCTCCCCGAGTAGCGTTTGAGATAAGTTTCAATGGCAGTGCCCTGCTGGTTGAGATAGCCGACAGAGACAAAGTAACTGGATTTGTCATTTCCTCCCCGGACCGACAGGTTATGGTCTGTTCGCATGGCAGGTTTGAAAAATTCATGAAACCAGTCGGTGCCGGCCTTATTCACTTTCTGGATCAGGTAGTTGTTGGCTGGATTGATCGGGTCAAACCGGTAGCGTGAAGGGTCGACCAGTGCATTACCCTCGTTGGCAATGCCGTTTCCCTGCGGGCCGGCGTAGAGGTAGTCGGGTATGCCGTTGGCGAACAGCGGATTCTGCGGGTTCGCGATCAGGGATAGCCGTGAAAATGTTTCAGGATCGCGGATGGTGTTGAACGGGTTACCCGAAAGTGGAACCTGAACGCCGGCGTAGGCATCGTAGCTAACGGTCGTTGTTCCCGCCTGTCCTTTCTTGGTGGTGACGATCAGTACGCCGTTCGAGCCTCTGACGCCGTAGATTGCAGCCGCCCCGGCATCTTTCAATACCTGAATGGAAGCTATGTCATTGGCTGCGATATTATTAAGGTCAGCTTCCACCCCGTCCACCAGCACGAGCGGCGCCGAATTGCCGAAAGACGAAATCCCTCTGACAAACACATTACTTCCCTTGCCCGGCACGCCCGAGCTGATCACGTTGACGCCCGCCGCCTGTCCCTGCAGCGCCTGGAAGGTCGACCCGGTGGGCACCGACTTCACAGCGTCCATGCTGATGACCGCTACCGAACCTGTAATGTCTTTTTTACGCTGACTGGAATAACCGGTCACGACGATCTCGTTCAATGCCTGCGCATCGGTGACGAGCTGGACATTGAGTACCGAGGCCGCGCCCACGGTTACGTCCTGGCTCACGTAGCCGATGAAGGAGAATGTGAGCACATGGTCGGGCGCCGCGTCGATGCTGAAATGGCCCTGATTGTCGGTGGTGGTGCCGCGGCTGGTGCCTTTGATCACCACATTCACGCCGGGTAGCGGGTCGCCGGTCGTCTTTTCGGTAACGGTACCTTCGATCTGCTGCGGGCGGGCGAAGGCGTCCATCGGGCCGCAACAGAAATACAGGAGCATGAGGATACACCTCAGTTGGTAAAAGAGTTTTTTCATCGGGCAGGAATGGTGAGTAGGAAAAGTAACTTAGGTATACAAATATATATAGTTTTTGTATACAAAAAATTTTTATTCTGATTTTTTGAAAAAAAGTAAAAAGGGTGAATCAGATGGCGCGTTAATGCCAAATAATTCACCCTTTCGGAGTGTTGTTGCGGAATTTACAGCAGGTCGCTGGTTGCGGAGGAATTATTCGGCCACGCCGTCGAGTACAGCGGCTTCTCCACGCAGCAGGTGTTTGTTCAAAATTGTTTCCGCCTGTATGAGATTTCCCTCTTTAATGGCCTTTACGATCTCCCGATGCTCCTTATCGGTTAGTTCGTAATCGTCCATATGCGACTGGGCCTGACCTAGTTTTTGATGGAAAAGCGGGATGTTGCTCACCTGATAGAGCGTAATCAGTTTTTTGTTGCCTGCGCTGGCGATCAGTGTTTCATGAAATTTGACATCGGCCTCGCAAGCGCCGCTCAGGTAACCTCTGCGGATCATGGAGGAAAAGTCTTCGCATATCTCTTCCAGTTCGGTAATATTCTCAGGAGTAGCGCTTTGTACCAGTATCCGCAAGGCGCCGATTTCTAGAATCTGTCGCATCTGACGGATCTCGCGCACATCATCTGCCGTCATCGGGCGGATAAAAAAACCTCCTTTTTCACCGAAAACGACCAGCTCTTCGCCCAAAAGACGGTTAAGGGCTTCTCTGACCGAAATGCGGCTGACATCCGTGCGGCGCGCCCATTCGTCTTCTTTGAGCCGGCTGCCCGGGGCGAGCTGGTTCGAAAGGATCTTGCGCCGCATTTCAAGGTATACTTTGTTAGCTTGGGAATCTGATTTCATTTATTTTTTGTATACAAAATATATTATTCGGGGTAAACGATAGTTCGGCTTGATTAATTCCTGCGACCGGGCTGCAATGTATAAAAGTAATCGTTTTCGCAACACCAGCGAAGCGCCGGTTTTGGGCAAATGTTTCACAATCTGTTAACGTACGTTTTGGAACTTGCTTTCCGCGAAACGTCTTTTTACCTTAATCAAGGCATTGTGCCGGTGCATCGGCCATTGCCCGTTTGGTATGAACGAAAGACAAAAACGGCTACGGGAGCGGCGACTCATCAAGCTTTCCATCCTCACCGGATCAGTATTTACGATCTGGGCGATTATCGTCGGTATTGCGGGCGGTTCCAAATCCATTATTTTCGACGCGCTTTTTTCAATGGTGGGGATCAGCCTGTCGGGTGTATCGCTGCTTGTGAATAACTTCGTCCGCAGACCGGACGACGATGGCTTGCCATTTGGCCGGGCGCAGTTCGAACCGTTTTCGATGACGCTGCAATCGGCCGTGATCATATTTCTTTGCTTGTATTCGCTTGCGACGTCAGTAATGGATATGATCAATGGCGGTAAGCTCGTGGAGCTCGACATCGCATTGCCTTACCTGATCGCTTCCATTATCGGCTGTTTTCTGCTTTGGTTGTATTTCCGGAAAATGGCGTTGCAGATGCGGTCGGAATACGTCCGGATCGAGGCTACCGAATGGCAGCTGGATGCATTGCTGAGCACGGGTGTGCTGGTGGTGTTGTCGCTGGGCTATTTTTTGAGGGAGACGTCCCTGGCGTACCTCATTCCCTACCTGGATCCCGGCATGGTGATCATCATTTCGCTGCTTTTTCTGCGCATTCCCGTGCGCACGTTCTGGAAAAACGTGCGGGAACTGCTACAATTCGCTCCGGATGATGACGTGGAGGAGAAGATCCATCTGGAGGCGGAAGGTATTTCCAAACGGTACGGGTTTACCGACGAGTACGTCAGGGTCGCCAAGACCGGAAGCAGCTATACCATCGAGATCGATTTCCTGTTGCCGGAGGAACTGGCGGGTATGCAGGTAAAGGAACTGGACCGTGTGCGCCAGGAGCTGTACGAGCGGATACGGGGCGACTACAAAATGTGGCTGACGATCTCCTTTACCACCGAGCGTAAATGGATGATCTGACGGCGATTACCGGCGTTGATCCAGTTGCATCTGCTTCGGAGTAATGCCGAACTTCCTCTTAAATGCCTGGATGAAGTTGCTGCCGTGCGCGTAGCCGACCGCGTTTGCGACCTCGTCGACGGTGGACCCGGAACTGAGCAGCAAATGCCGCGCGTGCAGCATTCTTTTTTCATGAATGAGTTCGTACACGCTCGTACGGTACTTGTGCCTGAAACCTTCGCGGATCTGGTGTTCGGAAAGGCGTGCGTGTTTCGCGACATCTTCCAGTGAGTGGATGGTGAGGAAGTGTGTACTCAGGAAATCGTGGATTTCGGCGAGTTGCCGGTCTGTTCCCGGGGAGGTACGGTAAGTCGTCTGCTCCTCCCGATATTGGTGCAACTGCAATGCGAGCAATTCGATGATTTTGCCGTTCAGATACATTTCGGAAAGATCGTCTGCGACAGGTGCATGCAGCATGCGATGTAAAACCGCTTGCATTTCCGCGTGGAGCGGTGCAGCCCGGTCGAACAATGCGAGGGGCCGTCCATGCTCCAGTGCTGTTTCGGGCTTCTTTGCCGGATTGCCGTTTTGTTGCAGGAATTGCAGCAAATGCTCTTTTTTAAGTATCACGGCCAGGTATTCGAAACCCTTCTGACGGTTGTAAAAAATATCTGAGTCGAAGTTTTCGGAATAATAAATGTTGTACTCGGCGGGACGCAGCGGATGGTCGCCGGGGATGTCACGGAAATGTGCATTGGAAAACCCGGTGAGCTGGAAATGGAGGCTGACGTGTGGATCGCTTTGCATACCCCGGATCTGCATATCCTCCATAAAATCGGCCTGGAAGCGGATAATGCCGAAATTGCGGGCATAGATATTCTTCACACGATGGTTGACGAAAGGCATGCGCGGCGCATCGTGCTCGAAAATATCCACGGACGGCTGTGCAAGAAACTTCCTGCCGGCGATCTCCCGGTATGATTCATTATCAATGATATAGGCCATGTGCAAATTTCAATGTTTTTATCCTGTATCCCAATATTTTTCAAAACCGCACGATCATACCTTTGCCGGAAATTAGTTTTAAACTGAAATGAGCGTTTTAATTACAGGCAGCGCGGGACATTTGGGCGAGGCGCTGATGCGCACCCTGAGAGCCCAGGGCACAGCGGTAACGGGACTGGACATCAAGCCGTCGCCTTACACCGATCTTGTTGGAGACATTGCCGACCGGGCTTTCGTGGCCGGGGCGGTAAAAGGCGTTACCCATATCATTCACACGGCAACCCTGCACAAGCCGCACGTGGCCACACACAGCAGGCAGGATTTTGTGGATACCAACATCACCGGTACGCTTAATCTCCTCGAAGAAGCTGTTTTACAAGATGTTACCAGTTTTATTTTCACAAGTACCACCAGCACATTCGGTGCGGCGATGAACCCCGCCCAGGGCGAACCCGCAGCCTGGATCACAGAGGACGTCCATCCATTGCCGAAAAACATTTACAGCGTTACAAAGCTGGCCGCGGAAAGCCTCTGCGAGCTGATGCATCGTAAAACCGGCTTGCCGGTACTCATCCTGAGGACGTCGCGTTTCTTTCCCGAAGACGATGATAATGCCGAAACCCGCAGACTTTACAGCACCCCCAACACACAGGCGCTCGAACTGCTCTACCGGCGCGTCGATGTTGCGGATGCCGTTACGGCGCATTTGCTGGCTATGAAGAAAGCGGCCGAGCTTGGTTTTGGCAGGTACATTATTTCCGCCACCACACCTTTTACACCCGCCCATCTGGCGCAGCTCCATATCGATGCAGCAAGTGTCATCGAGTCGCTGTACCCGGATTGCGGCGCGCTTTTCGACGCGGCCGGGTGGAGGTTATTCTCCAAAATAGATCGGGTGTACGTCAATGAAAAAGCGCGGCGGGAGCTTGGCTGGCAACCGGAATATGACTTTGCGCACGTGCTGCAATGCCTGCAAAACGGGACCGATTTCAGAAGTGAACTGGCCCGGGACGTGGGTAGCAAAGGGTATCACGAGGAGGAGTTCGAAGACGGGCCTTTTCCGGTGGAACCGTGAAAGTTTGAAAAAGAAGATGGCTCAGGACATTGCCGTGCAGATCTCCACCAGAAAGCCTTCCGGATCCCGGACATAGGAAACGACCTGCCCCCATGGCTTGGTTTTGGGCTTTGAAACCAGCGTGGCCCCGGTGTCCAGTGCTTTTTGAAATACTTCATCGACATTGTCGACCGTGAAGCCGATCTCGATCCCAAAAGGTTTCGATCCTGGGTCACTGGCTGTGAACCCGTCGGGAATGTTGGTTTGGGCCAGGCCGGTGGCGGCAAAAGACAGCGTCGTGCTGCCCGTATTCAGTTCGCCATATTCGTTGTCCGGCGAAATGAATTTTCTTTCAAAGCCGAATGCCCTTTCATAAAAGGTGATGGATGCTGTCACGTCCCTGACGTACAGGATGGTGTATGCGAATTGTGCCATGTTGGTGATGATTACAGGTGATCGATGGATGCATGCCGGATTACGTTGCCCGACGTATCGATTGGAATATATAAGTTGTAGCAAATTTCCCAGATATTTCCCTCCACATCGGAAAACAGGAAGTAACAGCCGCCTATCGCCGGTTCTGTCGGCTCCTGGATTATCGTTACGCCTTTGTCCCTCAGCGCATGGTAGATATCCTCTACTTCTCCCCGCGAATTTACCATGTAGCCCAGGTTGAATGGGCGAAATCCTGTACCCTCGGGACTTGCATTGTTGAATTTAGCAAGATCCTTCCTTCCATATATACCAAGCAGGATACCGTTCAGTTTGAAAAACACAATGTCCTGATTACCAGATTCGATCTGCCATCCCAGAACCCCGGCGTAGAACTCCCTGAGTTTGGGCAGATCGTCCGCTGCGAGCATTATTACACTTAGTCTTTGTTCCATCATGCATATAGTTTGTTGATAGAGCAAAACTAATGGCTGCCGGGCATGTAGTGTTTGGAAAAATGCGACAAAATCAGAGCGACGAGGGGGCGACACCCGCATATTTGCGGATTGCATTGGTTAAATGCGCATGGTCGTAGTAACCTGCTTCGAGTGCAATGTCCAGCAGCGCATGCCGGTCGTTGGTTTTGATCAATTGCATTGCATACCTGAATCGTATTACATTGATGAATTCTTTCGGGCTCAGGCCCACCTGTTCTTTAAATGCACGCTGCAACTGGCGGACGGTGGTACAATGGTTTCGGGCGAGGGTTGGTACATCGATCAGGCCATTTTTATATTCGATTTCACCGATAGCCGGGATCAGACGAGGGAGTTCTCTCCCGAGCCTTTTCAGGAGAAAGTTGTCCAGGCATATCTTTGGCGAAATGTCTGTACGCCGGAGATCAGGAGCAAGTTGGTTATCAAATTCGACGGTTAAGTCGGTGAACTCGTGCAACGACCCATATCGGTAAAAAGCGGGAAACCCGGCCGGCCTGAATCTTATGCCGATCAGATGGGAATGGGGCAAAACGGTTGAATCGATACTGTGCGACATCGTTCCTACCAGGTAGCTCTGCCCGCTTTTCATGAAAAAACCGTCCGCACCCGGCAATTGATCATCCCCGACATTGACGATAATGTCCACGCAGCCATCCGGGAGAATGCGCTGGACCGTGGCAGGCATGCCGTCGCCGGTAAACTGCCAGTAGGCATCGACGTAGGCCGCCAGAGCGGGGTGGGGGCGATATTCTGTATAACCCATATTATTTTGCGCTTGCTGCAATCACCGGCATCACAAACTGCCAGGCGGTCACTTCCGTTTCCCGGTGTTCTTTTTTTACAATATCGTCAAATCGCGTCAGCATATCGGGATGTTTCGCGGCTACGTCGGTTGTTTCACCGCGATCTGTTTTGAGATTAAACAGCTGCCAGCCGTTGCCCGGATTTTTACGGAGGTCCGTTTTTACGCCCTTCCAGTCGCCCATTCGAATGGCGATCTGTCCGCCTTTTTCAGGGTATTCAAAATACAGATACGGATGTTGGCGCTGTTTGCTTTTCTGTCCCAGCAGTTCGGGAAGCAGGGAAATGCCGTCGGTGGGTGGGGTTTTTTGCCCGGTTAGTTCCGCCAGCGTCGCCAGCAGGTCGAACTGGGCGGAGATGTGGTCGCTCACGCTTCCGGCTTTGATCTTACCCGGCCAGCGGGCAATGAAAGGTTCACGGATCCCGCCTTCATACACATCCATTTTCAGGCCACGTAACTCTGCGACGCTGTTGAAGAATTTGGCGTCGACTCCTCCATTGAAAGTAGCACCATTATCGCTGCTGAACATGATGATCGTGTTGTCGTCCAATCCCATTGCCTTGATTTTTTCCATGACAATACCCACCTGCGCGTCCAGTAATGTGATCATTGCCGCGTAGGTCGAGAGCGGGTATCGGGTGGAGGCATAGCCTCTCTCTCCGTAGTAGGGTTTCTCCTCGAATTGACCCACATATTGCTTCACGAATTCGTCCGGGGCTTGCAACGATACGTGCGGGACCGTGTAGGGCATATACAGGAAAAAGGGTTTATCTCTGTTCTTTTCCATGAACGCCAATGCTTTCTCCGTCATTTTCAGCGGGGCATATTCTTTTCCCTTGAACGATTCGAAGTCGGCCTCGGTAGCAGTGGCGGGATTCAGTTTACGGTGAACGTCCTGCCAGGGTTGTGCAAGCGTGTCCCAATGGTCGTTTTCCCAAAGGTGCGACGGGTACTGGTTGTGGGCTTGTTTCTGATCGAGATAGCCGTAATAATAGTCGAAGCCCTGTTTGCTTGGGGTGCCGTCGCTGTTGTTCATCCCCATTCCCCATTTGCCGGTGAGCGCGGTAGCGTAGCCTTTCTGTTTGAGCAATTCGGCTACCGTAAATTCTCCGGCCGGCAATGGCATTTGTCCGCGCTCTTCCTCGTCTTTGAAACCTCCGAGTTCGAAATTTCCCCGGATAGCGGAGTGGCCTGCGTGCTTTCCGGTCATGAGCATAGCCCGCGCAGGTGCGCACACGGGTGTGCCGGTGTAATGCTGCGTAAACCGCATGCCTTCCCGGGCGAGGCGGTCGAGATTGGGGGTTCTGATCTTCTGCTGGCCGTAGCAGCCCAGTTCGCCATATCCCATGTCGTCGGCATAGATGTAAATGATATTGGGTTTTGCGGGTTGGTGTGTAAAGGAAAGGCCGGTCAGGCCGGCAATGAGAAACAGGGTCAGGTTGCGCATAAAGGTCGGGATAGGATAGCTGCCTGCCGAAAGGCAGTTTTCAAAGATAAGGCCGGGATGGCGGTTCTGCTGTTAAATTCCGATAACAAATGCATTGCATTTCCCGAAACCTCCTGGTTCGTGTATATTTACGGACTTATTCAAAACTAAACCTGCATGTCCGAAAAAGCCAAGCCCGGAGGAACAAAACAGCCGGGGATATTCAGCTTGCTGGCTCCTTACCGGGGGTTGATCATGCTGCTGCTACTGTTTGCATTGCTCAGCAACGGGATCAATCTCTGGCTGCCCCGACTGATTGCCGACGGTATCGACGACTACGTCCGTCAGCGTTTCGACCTGGAAGGCACTTTATACCAATTTACGGTCGCGGTTGCGCTGGTATTCCTCTTCGGGTACCTTCAGAGTGTAGTCCAGACCTATGCCTCGGAAAAGGTAGCGCGCGACCTGCGCACGAGGCTGTCCGACAAGATCTCACGACAAAGCCATGCATTCATCGAACAAGCTAATCCCTCGAAGCTGCTGACGAACCTCACCGCCGATACCGACTCGATCAAGCTGTTTGTGTCCCAGGCCATCGTGTCGATCGTTTCTTCCATTTTCATCATTATCGGAGCGAGTATCTTGTTGCTGACCATCAATTGGAAACTGGCATTGACGGTCATCGCTATCATTCCGGTGATAGGAGGCACTTTTTTTCTGACTTTGAAAAAGGTCCGTGCGCTCTTCGTCCAGAGCCGGGAAGTGATTGACTGGCTCAACCGGATCATCAATGAAAGTATCCTGGGTTCGGCGCTGATCCGCGTGGTGAATTCTCAGCAACTTGAATATGTCAAATTCCTGGAAGCAAATACCCAGGCAAAGGGCTTCGGCCTGGCCATTCTGAGCCTGTTTGCGGGTCTTATTCCCGTGGTGCAGTTTACGGCAAACCTTGCGGGGCTTACGATACTGGTGCTCGGCGGGCATTTTGTCATCGAAGGGGATATGACATTGGGAAGTTTCGCGGCATTCAACAGTTACCTGGTGATCCTGATCTTCCCGATCCTGGTCATCGGTTTTATGAGTAACGTCATCGCGCAGGCGACGGCTTCATTTCAGCGTATTTCCGCAATCTTAAGTGTGCCTGATCCCGTGGAGGGCGGTTCTTCCAAAGCGATATTGAAAGGGAATATCGAACTTCGGAATGTGTCGGTACGCTACGGCGAAAAGCCTGCGCTCAAAGCGATCAGCCTGTCGGTGAAGGCGGGCTCCCGGATCGCGGTCATCGGGCCGACAGCGGCCGGGAAGACACAGCTGCTTTATCTGCTGACGGGCCTCATCGCGCCGCAGGAAGGGAGTGTTACCTACGACGGCCAACCCATAGATCATTACGACAGCGAATCGTTTCACAGGCAGGTAGGTTTTGTATTTCAGGATAGTATCATCTTTAACATGAGCATCCGTGAGAACATAGCGTTCAGTACGACCGTGACTGACGAATCGCTGCAAAAAGCCATTGACACCGCGGAACTGACCGCCTTTGTCGAAAGCCTGCCCGATGGCCTCGATACGATCGTTTCGGAGCGCGGTTCGAGTCTTTCGGGGGGACAGAAGCAACGGATCATGCTGGCCAGGGCACTGGCGGTGCACCCGAGGGTACTCCTGCTGGATGATTTTACGGCGCGCGTAGATACCAGCACCGAGCAGAAGATCCTTGCCAATGTAGAACGCAATTACCCCGGAACTACATTAATCTCGGTTACGCAGAAAATTGCAGCGATCGGGCATTATGACCAGATCGCGGTGCTGATGGAAGGTGAGCTCATCGGGTGCGGTACCCATGAGGAGCTCATGCAAACGAGCCCGGAGTATGTGCAGATTTTCAATTCACAACAAAGCACCAGCAACTATGAATTACGATCTTAACAAACTTTCGGAGCAGCAGGCCAAGATGTCTACCCGTAAGGCGCTGGGAAAGTTGTTGAAACTGATCTCCCATGAGCGTGTTAACCTCGCACTGGCGCTGGGTGCGATCACATTGAACACGATCGTCAACCTGCTCGGGCCATATCTGATCGGTCATGCAATCGATCAGTATGTGGTGACTAAACAGTTTCACGGCCTTTTGGTCTTCGGGGGGATTTTACTGGGCATGTACCTCCTCGGACTGCTGACTGCCTATCAGCAGACCAAGCTGATGGGTGGGGTGGGGCAACGGTTGTTGTTTACCCTCCGCAATGCGATATTCAATAAGTTGCAGCTGTTGCCGGTCGCTTTTTTTAACCAAAACAAAGCCGGCGACCTGATTTCCCGTGTCAATAACGATACCGACAAGCTGAACCAGTTCTTTTCCCAATCCCTGATGCAGTTTGTGGGAAGCATTTTCACGATGATCGGGGCGGGCATATTCCTGCTTGTCATCAATGTGAAGCTGGGTGCAGCCGCACTGGCACCGGCTGTGGTTATCCTGATCTTTACGATGCTGCTTTCGCCCTGGGTGAAGGCAACCAATGCGAAAAACCTGAAAAGTACGGGCGATCTCAGTGCCGAAATCCAGGAGAGCCTGAGTAATTTCAAGGTGGTGATCGCATTCAACCGGCGCGACTATTTTCGCCAGCGTTTCAGGCTTGCCAACCTGGCAAACTATCAAACGGCGATCCGCGCGGGGCTCGTCAATAACATTTTCCTCCCTACCTACTCGTTTTTTGCCAACATCGCCCAGTTGATCGTGCTGTGTTACGGTATTCACCTGATTGTGATCGGCGAATTCAGTGTGGGGCTGCTCGTGAGCTATCTGGCTTATGCTGTCAATTTTTACAATCCTTTGAGACAGCTGGCAGCATTGTGGACGACTTTTCAGGTCGCTATGGCGGGATGGGACCGCGTATCGCAAATCCTGTCGCTGGAAACGGATCTGGCGGCCCTCGCTGAAACGACCGGGGAAGCCGACAGCGCGCTTCTGGAATTCCGGGGTGTGCGTTTCGGTTACGACAGCCGTGAAATACTGCATCAGGTCAATTTTAAGCTTGAACGAGGCAAAACCTATGCATTGATCGGGCCCACGGGAGGCGGTAAAACAACAACCGCTTCGCTGATCGCGCGCCTTTACGACCCGCGTGAAGGCACGGTACTGCTGGATGGCCGGGATATCCGCACCTATACACCGGAGGAGCGCAGCCGCAAGATCGGATTCATTTTACAGGAGCCTTTTCTGTTTACGGGGACCATCCGCGACAACATCCTTTACGGCAATGAGCAGTTCAGGGAGTATTCCAATGAAAAGATCGAGCAAGTGATCCGGAATGCTAATCTGGGTGAAATTCTGGCTTTGTTCGAGCAGGGGCTGGACACGAAAGTGTCGGCAACCGGCGACAGCACGAGCCTGGGGCAGAAACAGCTGATCGCATTCATGCGCGCCGTACTACGAAGCCCCGAGCTGCTGATTCTCGACGAAGCCACCGCCAACATCGATACCGTGACCGAAAAGTTACTGGGCAACATCCTGAAACAACTTCCTGAATCCACGACCCAGGTGATCATCGCCCATCGGCTCAACACCATTGAAAGCGCCGACGAGATCTTTTTTGTCAATTCCGGGGAAATCAACCGCGCCGGCTCCCTCGACGACGCGATGAATATGTTGCTCAAAGATAAGAGGGCTAGCTAGAGGGACTTTTTATCGCCTTGATCTGCTGGATCAATGGCATCAGATCAAAATACATAGTACGAAAGCCGTCTTTGGGAGGAAGCGGCTCGTCAGGATCTGCAAAACGGAATCCGTTTCGGGCATAAAAGCCTGAGGCATCATAGGGCGGGCCCGATACATCCGCGTCATAGAGCGCATCTACTGTAAGGAATCGAATTCCAACTTTATCCACAAGTTCTAAAACTACATATTCCATCGCCCAGTCTAATAATCGCCGCCCGGACCCCTTCGCGCGTGGATCCGCTGCCAGCCATCCGATTTTGACCGCAGGAAATGTAGTGTAGCGGATATCCTCACCGACGAGTATTGGAGCATCCATGGTTAGCTTGTCCGCTAGCAACGTAATGTACGCGGCCAGGCCGTCATGACAGGCAACAATCCAACATTTGCTGGTAAACGTGTTGATTTCGTTCCTGATCTTATTGCCTTTGATATAGGATACAAATTCTCCACGGCTACATCGGAAACCTTTTCCTAATCGAATGTGATCAGGATCGAATGGTACGATATGATGGTCAGAGAAGTCGATCCCGAAGAATTTGGGAGCGGCCATTTACCGATCGCCGTTTAATTTTTGTTTTTTGAGCTTATCGGTAATGCGTTGGATAGTGGTCCAAGCCTGCTCATTGACGACATAGCTACCATTTCGGATCGCATTCGAGAGTATTTTCGCTTCACGGCCAACGACAGGCTTTGATACTGTATCACCTGAATATTTCATTGTGTTTTTGGAAGAAATGAATGATTTTCAGAATGGTGAACGCGAGTTAGACAAAAGTACCAAAAAAATGTTCAGATAAGAATCCTATTGATGTAAATAGCAGTAGTTCACGAGCGAGTTGGATGCAAGCAAGGCGCTGGATTGTTGGCACATAAAAAAACGCCATTGCACCGGTGTGGCAATGACGTTTTTTACGCAATGCTCCCGGAATATCAGGGCTCTTTGAGGCCTGTCATATACAGATCGTAGCCTCCCTTGCCTCCCGGACGGTTTGAGGAGAAGATCATCAGCTGGTAGTTGAAGTTGCTAAGTGACGGCAAGACCGGCCTGTATTCGTTATGCGGCGTATTGATCCGCTCTCCCGCATTGATCGGGGTCGACCATTTCCCGTTTTCATAATTAGAATAGTAAATATCTTCGCCACCCTGTCCACCGGGCCGGTCGGAGACGAAAACCATGGTGTCGTTCAGCAGGTAGGGGCATTTGTCGTTGTATGGGCCCGATAGTTCCTCCACTTTGCGAAGCTGGTATTTGACCGGGTTGACCAGGCTGGCGACGGTAATTCGCTCCGCTTGGATCCTTGGAATGGACAATTCGTAAATGTCAAAATTACCACCCCGGTCGGAGGAGAAGTAAATGCGGTCGCCTGCCCGGGAAAAAGTAGGATATGCGTCGTTGGCAGGAGAATTAAGTAATTCAAATTTGGCCGGTGCCAAACCGGTACCATTTTGTACATACTTGATTTCCATATTACCATCGGCGTCATCGGCATAGAAGAGCAGCAAGGTGTCGGACCGGGCAAATGAATTCAGATCTCTGAACATCGAAATGAGTCTTGGCCCGTACACATTGAACTGACCATTGGCCCTGTGAATGAGTTGCGCGGCGTTACCGTAACTCGCGTAGTAATCCAGGCCGCCCCGGTCAAGATCCTTGGAGAGCCGCAGCCCGTCGTCGTAGCGCATCTGCACGGGCATATACACCAGGTTGAAAACATCTTTCCTTTTTCGTTTGGAAGAAAAAATCAGGTGTAGTTCGCCATACCTGTTGACCGGCAGGTTGGAGTTGTAATCATCGTATTCCGAATTGAAATCTTCGAGATTCACGACATCTTCGAGAAATTTGCCTGGTTTCCGGTCGGGATCAAGGCCGGGTGGCCAGCAGCCGTATGCGATAAAAAGCAGGATCAGGAGCAGTCTTATTTTCATGTGCATAGCCAGGTTAAGAATCGTAAACCGTTAGACACAAATTGCCGCATTTTCGTTGGCGCACTCAGTTATCCAATCCTGAGCAGAAAGTCATCAGACGCAACAAATCTTGTTCACTGGCAAAATTTACAGGGTTTTCGTCCAAATATTGGCCAATCTGTTTTTTATGGGAAGGGAATAATTTTCGGACGCTGGCCGGCTTAGGCACGTAGAAACGGTTGTTGTTGTCGATCAGAAAAAGCGCCGTGTGATAGCTAAACACTCCTTCGGCATCGGCATTGAGTTTGCCGGTCGTGCGGTCGCCGGTGAAAGACTTGTAGGAGGTGACCGAAGACGCCGTGTACGAGATGCCGTACGGCCCGCCCTTATCCGTCCCGATTCTCGCCAATACGGTGCGCTTGGCCAGTAATCCGCGGTTGAATGCTTTTACAACTTCGCAATAGCCGTACTGCCGGTTGAAGCGATATTCTTTGTCACCGATAGTCACTCTTTTTAGCAGGGCTTTGTCGATGATTTCCAGGGTGTCGGGCCTGCCGTCCACGAAAAGGACATGCCCTCCGATGTAAGCATAGTTGAAACGGGCCTGGGAAGAGCGGCCGTTGATAAATTCAGCCGTACCCTTTCGGAACTGGTCGAATTGGTACCGGTCGGGGTAGGGAATGATCTTATCCGGATACTGGCCTGCTTTTACCCTGAAAACTTTGGAAGATTGAGCCGACACATCCTGCAATAGCGCGCAAAGCGCAAGGAGTAGGATGGACGCGTTATGTTTGCTCATTTGAAATGCTTTGAAATGTATGGGAGAAAGGCTGCCGGCGCATGGATCTACGCCAGACACGACCGCATTATTTCTTGCCAAACTACCCGAACTTTGCTCAGGTAAAGCTGATGAACAGCAGATAGGCGATGATGATCACGGGAAAGCCGCTGACTGTGAGCGCCCAGCCCGCATACCCGGCCCCGAGGAGAAAGTAAGCTCCCGCCACGCACGCGATGAGCGCGAGGATAGGGAGGAACACCATGCCCTTGCCGGCCGAGTCCTGCCCGCTGCTGAACAATGTAAAAAAGAGGAACAATGCAGCAGCGGCATCGATGAGCATACATCCGTAAACGACTGTCTTCATATTTTTCAGGAGGCTAGTCTTTCAATTCAATCCATACCGGCGCGTGGTCGCTCGTTTTCTCCCATCCGCGTACCTGTTTATCCACCCCGGCTGCCACCAGCCTTTCGGCCAACTGCGGGCTCAACAGGAAGTGATCGATGCGAAGCCCGGCGTTGCGGCCGAATGCATTCCGGAAGTAATCCCAGAACGTGTAAATCTTCTCGTCGGGATAAAGGGTGCGGAGCGCGTCGGTCCAGCCCTGGGCGGTGAGTCTGGCGAATGCTGCCCGCGTTTCGGGACGGAAAAGGGCGTCATCCACCCAGCTTTCAGGTTTGTACACATCGAGCTCTGTGGGCATTACGTTAAAATCGCCCGTGAGCAGGACGGGTGTCCCGGCTGCGAGCAGCCCTTCCGCATGGAGGATCAGGCGCTCAAACCAACTGAGTTTGTAATCAAATTTGGGTCCAGGGGCAGGATTGCCATTGGGCAGGTACAATCCGCCGATCGTCAGTCCGCCGATTTCGCATTCGATATACCGGCTGTGAACGTCTTCGGGGTCTCCGGGCAGCGTCCGCCGGATTTCTCTGGGGAGTTCAGCGCGTGAGAGTATGGCGACCCCGTTCCAGCTTTTCTGCCCATGCCAGATCGCCTTGTATCCGGCGTCCAGGATCGCCTGTTCCGGGAATTTTTCCTGAGGAGCTTTCAGTTCCTGTAAACACACGACATCCGGTGCCGTTTCATGGAGCCACCGCAGCAGCACCGGCAGGCGGCCATTTACGCCATTGACATTATAGGTTGCTATCTTCATCGTCTGCTTGCAGGGGTTAGTTCTTTAAAGGCAATGTAATTACAAATGTTGTGCCTTTGCCCGCAGTGGATTCCGCTTTGATGATACCCTTGTGGTTACGGACGATCTTCCGGCAATAAGCCAGCCCAACGCCTTCGCCTGTCTGAATGTTCCCCGTAGGCAGCCGCGAAAAGATATCAAATACTTTTTCCAGCTGCGCGTCGTCGATCCCGGGGCCATTATCCGCTATCCTGATTTCCGTATAAGCCATTTCCAACGGCTCGGGGAGGAGGTCATCTAGTTCATAAAGGGGAAATTCGCGGCTGGATATCCGGATCCTGGGCGGCTCGTCGAGGGATGAGAACTTGACTGCATTGTGAAGTAACTGGTAAAACAATTGCTCCATTTGTGCCGGAATAGCGTATACGACCGGCATGGAGCCCAATTCTATCGTGACATTGCGTTGTTTCAAATGCGGCTGAAGCTGTGTGGTAACGTCGCTCAGAACATGGCTCAGATCGACGTTTGCAAAGTCCGATTTGTGATTGAGGCCTGAAAAATCCGACAGGTCTTTGATCATCATGGAGAATCTCTGTGCGCTGCTCCTGATCTTGAAGGCCAATTCCCTTGTTTTTTCCTTGTCGCCATTTCCGGCCGCATCCGCAAGCATATCACTGAAAATGCGCAGCTTCCGCAGCGGCTCCTGAAGATTGTGGCTGGAAATATGCCGGTATTGCCGGTTTTCATCGAGAGAGTCCGATAACTGACGGTTCAAATCCTCGACTGCGGAATGGGTTTGCTCCATCAGATCCATACTTTCGAGATGAAAAGCGAGGAGCTCCGTGAATAGTCTGAACATCCCTATTACCCTGGGATTCTGTAAATCGGCGGGGTTGGGGTCGATGGCGCAGAGTGTTCCGAAAAATTCCCCGTTTTTACGGAAGATCGGGACGGAAATGTAACTCTGAAAACCGTACATTGCAGGAGTAGGGTGGTTGCAAAAGCTTTGGCTGGCGTCGACATGATCGATCACCACTGCCTGCCCGTGATCGCGTATCTCGTCGCAGATCGTGGTGCCGACCGATAGTTCACCGCCTGGTTCGAGCCCGAAACCGATCTCATCCAATACAGAGCAAGCGATCCAGCGGTTTTCGGTCACACGTGCGACGGCGGCGAACCCCATTCCCGTAGACCGGCAGATCACTTCCAGCATGGTCTCGACGATCGGGATCTTTTTTACTTTTTCAATGTCTGCAAGCAGGGTTTGTTCGGATGAAGTCATTTGTTAGTACGCGGCATAGTGATATGTAAAAATAAGTTCCAAGTTTCGCAATACCTAGCTGCTGCTCTTGCAACTAATCCAGGGGATGATTTGGGTAAAAGCGGACGTGAATAGCTTACGAACGGCCGGTTAATAAAATTTACCGGCGATCACATCGTCCTATCGTTAATTTGAACCGTCATCCCCATCCTTCGGTCTATGAAAACCTTCTTTCTTTCCCTGCTCATCGCCATTGTCGCCTATGTATTGGCGGGAGTCGTCAGCTATTTTCTGATAACCAAATTTTCTTCCAACGTGCACGACAAGTCGATGGAGGCCAGTATGACCAGTGCATTCGTGGTGGGACCGCTGATAGCCGTGATCGCGTTCATTGTGGCTTTTTTTTACCTGCGGTCGCACTAATTTCCCCGAGGCGGTCGGATAAGCGTACAAAAGCCTCGGGCGGCGTTTGGCCCCAGCTTTGAAATTGCCTGGCCTGGTAGGTCACCGCCTGGAAAACATCCCAGCCGCTTTCCGTGTGGTAAGCCGGGTCGGCTCCGTGGTTGAGCATCAGGTTGCATATTTCCCATAGCTCGCTACTGGCTGCGGATAGCAGCATAGACGTTACGATCACGCGCTCGTCCTGTGCAGGAGGTACTACATTCGGATCTGCGCCGTGTTCGAGGAGCAGGCGCACTTTTTCTGTCTTGGTGGTATCGGAGTTGTCGCCGTGAATGGCACTGAAAAGTATGGGTGAGCCCGTGCCGGCTTCCCGTGCATTGGCATCCGCGCCGTTTTCGAGGAACCACCGGAGCAATGCAGGATCATGGCTTACCGCCAGGAAATGTGTTGGAGAATGGGCACTGTCGCTGTTTTGAAACCTGGCACCTTTCTCGTAAAGCATTTCGAAACATGCGATCACCTGCTCGTGCTTGGCTTCGAGTGCCTGCATGGTCGCGAAATCGAACAGCGTAACGTGCTCTGCGCCGCTTGCATTCAGGTCAGGGATGGGCTGTTGCAGGCTTTCGCGGATCAGGTTCGTATCCATAGCCGCGATAGCCGCCGCCAGTTGCCGCGTTGCCGGATCCCGGAAGTAGTAGGAGCCGTTTTCACGCGCAGCGAAATCGTCTTCATAAGTTCGCGTTCGCCATTGCTGTATGATCGGCCCGGCTATGAGCATGATCAACCCTATCACGAGAGGAGCGGCGCTGAGTACGAGCACGAAAATGCGCGCGAATGGAAATGGCAGGATGTTGATCAGCGCCAGGACAGTCAGCGGGACAAAGAGCATGATCAGAAAGCCCGTGGCCATCCGGCTGTCGGAGGTGGTAGGGCGACTGAAAATCAGGACCCCCAGTAGCATGAGTGCATACAGGGCCAGGATGCCCCAGTTGATCAACGCGATTGTTTTCATGGTCCGAAATTACCTACACGGATCATGTGATAGCTGTTTGTAAATCAGCTTTTTATTTATCGGCTGCCTATTCCTGATTCTTAGCGATGTAGTCGTCGAGCAATACCTTCACGGGGTGGTAGTAGGGCTCGGCCCGGCGGCTTGGGCGGATATCCCAGCCCCGATCGTAGTTGACGATGCAGGCTCCGATGAAGTTGCTCGTTGCCTTTCTGATGGCCGGGTCCCATATCGACAGTTTGGATATGCGGCCTTTTTCCATTGCAGTTTTCGCAGGTGTTTTCAAGACCAGGGCCGAAAACTCGTACTGATTCACGGTTCCCGATATCCAGACGGCACCTTCGACCTGCGGGTCGTTGCTGCGATCCTTCACTTTGGTCCGGATCTGCTGCTGACTTTTTACGGGGAGGTCGGTTTTCCTGCTCTTGAGATAGGCATCAATGGCCCGCATTGCATGCTCCGCCGGATCGACGCCGTCGAACTCGCTGAGTTCATATAATTTTTTTACTTGAAATTCAGTCAGTTGTATGTGTTTCCGATAAACCTTTTGCTTCACCATGTCCCTTCTTTGTAGCGCCCATTCAAACATACGCAGCTTGTAAGAAGGATTCAATGGCTTGCGGACTTTTTGTGCCTGTCATAGAGAAATTTGGATTTATACCGATTCTTGATAAGGCTTCGTCACCGATCATTCGGCGGTTCTGCGGGATGGACAGGTGAAAATCAGCAGCAGGGAGGAAGTGTTTTTTTATTTGAATAATGCAATAATTACTTCGTTTGCTTTTTAATTTAAACACAAAAATAAATAATCGTAATTGTGTCGATTTTACACTATCGATGAGAAATGTAGAAGTTAGTCGAGCCACTGCAAACGTTCCCGGTATCGTGTGCACAAATAAATTCATCGAAAAGTTTGGGCTGAATGATTCCTGTAAATAGACTTGATCGTGGTTTCAATTGGACTTTATCAATGAAATCCAGTGATAGTCTTGAAATAGTTATATTCTAAATGGCTCAATTACATGAGAAAACCACTTCTACTCATCCTTAACCTGCTCCTGTGCGCTTTGGCCGCGCAAGCGCAGAACCGCGTACTGAAAGGAGTTGTGATCGATGGCCTTTCCAAAGAACCGATGCCCGGGGTTTCGATTCTCATTGAAGGCACCAATTCGGGAACGGCTACCGATGTTGAGGGGAAATTTACATTGAATGTGCCGGAAAAAGGCGCTAACGTGATCATCAGTTATGTCGGATTCGTGAAACAGACGATCGACGTCGCCAACCGGGGCTCGCTCACGGTGGTGCTCGAACCGGATGTAAAAGCACTGGAAGACGTGGTCGTGGTGGGCTACGGTGAGCAGAAACGTTCGCACCTTACCGGAGCGGTGGCCACGGTCAGAATGAAGGATGTGGAGGAGTTGCCCGTGGGCGATATTTCTTCGGCGCTCGTCGGCAAACTGCCGGGTGTCAACGTTTCGGGCGGTACGGCCCGGCCCGGTACGCCTGCGTCTATCGTTATACGTAACCCGACTAAGGCTTCCAAAGACGGGGGCAGCAACTCACCCCTTTACATTATCGACGATGTGATTCGTTCGGAAGCGGATTTCCAGTTGCTGGATGCGTCCGAGATCGAAAACCTGTCGATCCTGAAAGACGGCGCGGCGGCGGTATATGGTGCGCGTGCGGCCCTGGGCGTAGTGGTGGTGAGAACCAAACGCGGAAAAGCGGGCAAGCCAACGGTGAGCTATACAACCACCGTAGGGGTTTCCGAGCCTGCCTACAAATCCAAAATGATGGACGGATTTCAGCACGCGACCTATCTGAACGACTTCAACCGTAGCCGCGGACTGGCAGCCAACGATCCGGAGTATTATTCGCCCGACGAGCTGGAATATTTCAGGCAAAACAATAACAACTGGTTCGATATGGCCTGGAAGCCGTCGTTCAACACCCGCCACGCGGTAAACATCAGCGGTGGTACCGAGCGTGCGACCTTCTTCGCGGGCGCCACCTATTTTGCTCAAAACGGAAATGTCGACAACATCAGCTACAAAAAATGGAATTTCCGCGCGAGCACAGACGTGAATGTGACGAAGCACATCAAGGTAGGTTTGGGCGTAAGCGGTAACCTGTCCGACAATAAGCTGTTTTACCTCAAACAAGGGGGTGAAAACGTGGAAAAGGACGTAACTAACCTGCTCAACACGCCGCAATTCATTCCGCCTTACGTGGACGGCCTGCCGGTATTGCTGCCCGGCGGTTCCAATGCGAGCGGTTTCCACTTTTTCGAGGCGCAAAAGCTGAATAACTACACCCGTGCCCGCAATGTGGTGCTCAATGTGAATGCGTACCTGGAATACAATGTGCCGTTTATCCAGGGGCTGAAACTCCGCACGGTTTACAACAAAAACCTGGGCAACGACTGGGGCAAGCAGTTTGGTACCTATTATAAGACATATGGTTTCTCCATGCTGGGCGAAAACAAGCACATTTACGGCGGCACGCCCAATGCGCCTACCCGCCTCAACAATGGCGACCGCCTGCGCTTCAATCCCGGCTACACCGACGGCTACCAGCTGAACTTCAACCTGAGCTATGCACGCGATTTCGGGCGGCATTCGGTGAGCGCACTCGCGCTGGTGGAGCAATCGGAAATTTATACCGAAAGCATTGCCACGATGAAAGAGGGCATTTTCGAAGGCGGTAACGATTACCTGATGTCGGCATTCGGCGCAAAAGACATTGGCCCGAATGCGGCCAACGAAAGCGGCATACTTTCTTATGTGGGGCGTTTGAATTACTCATTTGCCGACCGCTACCTGTTTGAAGTTTCCTTCCGCCGCGATGCTTCCACCAAATTTGCACCGGAATACCGCTGGGGCACATTCCCGCAGCTTTCGGCAGGGTGGGTCATGTCGGAAGAAAGATTTTTCCGCGAAAAATTACCTTTCATCAACAACCTGAAACTGCGTGCGTCCATCGGCTTCCTCGGCGGCGACCGCACCGCCGCATGGCAATGGCTGCAACGCTATACGCCCCAGGCTTCGAACGGCGCGGTGTTCGGCGGCAACAGCGACCGCACGGTGGGTATCAAACTCGAAAAACTGCCCAACTACTATGGGCGCTGGGATGATGTTACCAAAAAGAACGTCGGTATCGACGCGTCTTTCCTGAACAACCGCCTGTCGACGACCATCGATGCCTACCACGACCACGGTTACAATTTGCTCACCACGCTCGCTTCCTCCGTACCGCTTACGATCGGTTCGGTGATGCCGGCCGAGAACTTTGAAACGGTGAACTCATTCGGTCTCGAATTTGCAACCGGTTGGAGCGACCGCATCGGCAAGAACATCGATTACAACATCGGCGCATTCCTGGCTTGGAGCGACAACAAGAACATTCTTGTGGACGTGGCCACCACTAATCGCGGCAGCTGGCAGGACCCAACCGGCCGGTCGAGCGACCGGGGGTTGCAGGGCTACCGCTACCTGGGTATGTTCCGCTCGCAGCAAGACGTGGATCGTTTCCTCGAAAAGAACCCGGATTACACCATTATGGGGTACGCGCCGAAGCCAGGCATGCTTTACTACCAGGATATCCGCGGCCCGCGCCAGACCGATGGCAGCTATGCCGCTCCGGATGGAAAGATCACCGAGGACGATCAGGAATACCTGACCAAAAAGGAGAATAACCATTACACTTTCGGCCTTTCTTTCGGTTTCGGGTTTAAGGGTTTCAAGGTCGATATCGTAACAGCCGGTTCTTTCGGCGGGCAGGGCATTGTGGACGGCGACGCGCGCAAGAAAGCGGCCAAGGACGTTTCACGCCCTGTTTTCTGGGCCGACCACTACACACCGGAAAACACTGGTGCGAAATATCCTGACCCTTACTGGGAGGAAACCTACTCGATGGTATCGTCATTCTGGTTCCGCAATGCATTCGCATTCAATATGCGTAGCCTTAACGTATCGTACCAGCTGGGCCAGAACGTCGCCAAAAAGCTGGGAATCAGTTCGGCCAAAATTATTGCTGTGGGCCTGAACCCCGTCACCTTCTTCAACCCCTACGACTACAAAGCCGCCTCGGGCGCCTACAATGTGTACCCGCAAATGCGCACGTGGTCATTGGGATTAAACCTTACACTTTAAAAATCGGTACAGCGATGAAAAAGCATTGGATAATAGCAGCATTTCTAGGTCTTGCACTGACGGGCTGCGAAAATATTCTCGACAAGACAGACCTTTCCGCCTTCAACGAGGAGCAGGTTTTTAACGACACCCTGCTGGCGAAAGGCTATGTGGATTATGTGTATGACGAAAACCTGCCTACCTGGCCCAGCGGCGATTTCCTGAAATGTACGGACGAAATAGGAGGCGAAAGCCGGTTTTTCGAAGGTACCGTGCAGGTGAATACCGTTCAGGAATTCGGGATAGGCGTGAACGCGACCAACAATTATGGCAAGATCCGTTCGATCAACCAATTCCTGACCAAGTTGCCGGCGGGTTCCCTGAGTGAGGATGCCAAGAAGCGCTTGCTGGGGCAGGTTACTTTCTTCCGCGCGTTCCGCTACTGGGACCTCGTGCAGCTTTACGGCGGCGTGCCGATGGTGCTCGAACCGCTCGAAGGCGTCGGCGATGAAGCCAAGGAAGAGGCCGCCATTCCACGCAGCAGCACTTCCGAAAGCATTGCGCTCATCGTGAAGGACCTCGATTACAGCATTGCCAGCCTGCCGGGACGTTGGAGCAATACCAACGACTGGGGCCGCATTACGAGCGGTGCCGCGGCAGGTTACAAAGGCCGCATTCTGCTGCATTACGCAAGTCCGCAACACAATCCGGGCGACCTCGCAGAGCGCTGGCAGGCGGCCTATGATGCTAACAAAAAAGCCATCGAACTGCTTACGGCCAATGGTTTCAAACTCCACAATAGTTTTAGCGATTTGTGGTTCCAGGAGGTGAATAACCCCGAGGCGGTTTGGGTGACCTGCTATAACAACAAGGTGGGCGATCAGATCAACAAAAACATGACCTGGGACAATGGCACGCGCCCTTCGTACCTGGGCACCGCCGGAGGTTCCAATCAGCCTACCTGGGAGGTCGTGCAGGCATTCCCGATGAAGAACGGCAAGAATGTCGAAGAAAAAGGCTCGGGCTACGACGCGCAGCTTTTCTATAAAAACCGTGACCCGCGTTTCAACCAGACCATCGCATTCAATGGTGCTACCTGGCAGATCAACGGCAATCCTAACTACCGTTTGTGGACCTATTTTGTAAACAATAAAACAGTAGAGCAAAAGGCCACATCCACAGGCTTCTATTGCCGCAAGGCGATCGACCCGAACCTCGCCCCTGGCGCGGTAGCCAATGCCGGTACCGACTGGATCGAAATGCGGTATGCCGAAGTAATGCTCAATTTTGCGGAAGCCGCATGCGGCGTGAACAAGCTCGATGAAGCCTACACCCAACTGACCGAGCTCCGCAAACGTGCCGGTATAGATCCGGGTGCCGATGGTTACTATGGTTTGAACCCCAAAATGTCGCGTGCGGAAATGTTCGAAGCGATTTTGCACGAAAGACAAGTGGAGCTGGCATTCGAAGGAAAGCGTTTTTACGACCTTCGCCGGTGGAAGAAATTCGAGACGGTGCTCAATGGCAAAAGCCGCAACGGGGTGACGATCAACCTGAAAGCAACCGCCCCGGCAGATTTCGCCACCACCCGCGATGGTATGAACCTCGATTCTGTTTACAAAAATTACCTCGAAATCGTGCCTAAAAAGCTGGATACCAAATACCTGGTCAACTGGAAGCCGGAATACTACTTCTTCGCCATCCCGCAGCAGGCATTGACCAACAACCCAAGGCTGGAACAAAACCTGGGCTGGCCATCGGGGACATTCGATCCTTTGAAATGATAAAAAATGCCGATCAACAAATATTGCGGTGCTCTGCACCTACAAATATTACGGTGCGCTGCACCTACAAATCTTTTGGTGCGCTGCACCTTTACGGGACAGGCGCAGAGCGCCGTAATATTTGTAGAAACACGGTAATGAAATCAGTCCAAGGTGCAGCGCACCGCAAGATTTGTAGAACACGATAATCAAATCAAACCATGGTGCAACGCACCACAATATTTGTAATATGATATCCATTCCTAAACATTCCATTAATTTGGCCCTCGCCGGCATGCTTCTCGGCACAGCCGCCTTCGCGCAGTACCCGAAAATCCCTTCGGCAGCCAAAAAAACAAGCGACTCGCTCCTTGCAGAGGCCGAACGCAAATCGGAAATCGCGTGGCAGAAGGCGTTGCCGATCATCGAAGCCGAGGCTAAAAAGGGTAAGCCCTATATCCCCTGGGCAGCACGTCCGGTGGATCTGCCGCAGTCTGACATTCCGGCGTTTCCGGGTGCCGAGGGCGGTGGCGCATTCAGCTTCGGTGGCCGTGGAGGGCAGGTGTATGTGGTGAAAAGTCTGGCGGATAGCGGTCCGGGTACGCTGCGGGATGCCTGTGAAAAGGGCGGTGCACGCATTATCGTGTTCAATGTGGCGGGAATTATCCGTTTGAAAACGCCGCTCATAATCCGGGCACCTTACATTACCATTGCGGGACAAACGGCCCCTGGCGATGGTGTTTGCGTGGCAGGCGAAAGCGTGTGGATCAATACGCACGACGTGGTGATACGGCATATGCGCTTCCGCCGCGGGGAGACTTTCGTTGGCCGCCGCGACGATTCCATCGGCGGTAACCCCATTGGCAACATCATGATCGACCACGTGTCGGCGAGCTGGGGATTGGACGAAAACATGTCGATGTACCGCCATATGTACAACGACAGCACCGGCGCGCAGGAACAGAAACTGCCGACCGTCAACATTACCATTCAGAATTCGATTTTCTCCGAAACACTCGATACCTGGAACCATGCATTCGGCAGCACATTGGGCGGCGAGAATTGTACGTTCATGCGCAACCTCTGGGCCAACAATGCGGGCCGCAACCCGTCGATCGGCTGGTTCGGGATATTCAATTTTGTAAACAATGTCGTCTTCAACTGGGTGCACCGTTCGATAGATGGCGGCGACTACCGGGCGATGTATAATATCATGAATAACTACTTCAAACCGGGTCCCGAAACACCGAAAGATTCGCCGATCGGCTATCGCATCCTGAAACCGGAAGCAGGCCGCAGCAAGCTGAAATACCAGGTTTACGGTCGTGCTTATGTGAATGGCAACATCATGGAAGGCTACGATAAAATCACGAAAAACAACTGGGACGGCGGCGTGCAGGTGGAGGACCAGCCGAATGCAGGCAAGTACACCGACAATATCAAATGGCATGAGCCGCTACCGATGCCGCAGTTCCCGATCATGAGCGCGAAGGAGTCGTTCGATTATGTGATCGCCAATGCTGGGGCCACGCTCCCGCGCCGCGATCCCGTGGATGCGCGTGTGACCACACAGGTACGTACAGGAAAGATCAATCCGCTGGATAATGTAAAATTGCCGGAAAAGCAGTTCGAGCACCGCCGCCTGCCGATCGATTCGTACAAAAACGGCATTATCACTGACATTTCGCAGGTAGGAGGTTATCCCGAATACAAAGGCACGCCCTACTCCGATTCGGACGACGATGGTATGCCGAACGACTGGGAAGTGAAGTATGGCTTGAATCCGAAAGACCCATCGGACGCACGGAAAGATATGAGCGGCGACGGTTATTCCAATATCGAGAAGTTTATCAACGGCATCGACCCGAAGAAGAAAATGGATTGGAAAAACCCTAAAAACAACCATGATACCCTGGCTTCGCTGAAAGGCGCGCCGGGCCAAAAATAGTAATGCTTTGGACAGACTGAATTACTTGGTTAAGGTGATGAAATTCGATACGATCCTGTCGCTGACAGGATTGTATTTTCTTTTGGTACCCCTGGCATTCGGCCAGAAAAAGCCTAAAAAGCCTTCGCCGGTTGCATTAACCGAAGACGGGAGGCTGGCTTACGCGCCCGATTCGCTCGGCAACCGTATCGTCGATTTCTCGTACGCGGGCTACATGGCGGGCGCACAGGCGATCCCAGACGCGCCCATACGCGTAACCGTGCCTGCCCGCGAGGGCGATGCCACGGCGCGCATTCAGGCGGCGATCGACTATGTGGGTAACCTGCCGATGGATGCCAGCGGGCTTCGCGGGGCGGTATTGCTGGGCAAAGGTGTGCACCGGGTGTTGTCTGGTCTGGTCATCAGGAAGTCAGGTGTGGTTTTGCGCGGGTCGGGAATGGGAGAAGGCGGTACCGTGCTGCTCGGCGACGGGCGTACGCGGGAAACGGTGGTTCGGGTTTTTGGGGAAAATAATACTGTATTAAAACCTGGACTGCGCATTGCCGATGCGTATGTGCCGGTGAATGCAATGCATTTCGAAATTGAAAATACAGGTTCGCTGAAAGTGGGCGACCGCATCCGCATTGTGCGGCCTTCTACGGCTGAATGGATCAAGAGCCTGAAAATGGAAGAATTTGGGGGCGAAACCGGCTGGCTCGGCTGGAAGCCGGGACAGCGGGATATTACCTGGGACCGGACCGTGACGGCCGTTTCGGGGAACAGCATTACTATCGATGCGCCGATTACGACGGCATTGGACGGTAAGTTCGGCGGCGGGTTTGTGGTGCCTTATCAATGGACGGACCGCATTAGTAATGTCGGAATTGAAAATCTTAGCATTGAATCGACATTTGACCCTAAAAACCTGAAAGACGAAAACCATCGCTGGATGGGTGTCACTTTTGAAAATATTGAAAACGCCTGGGTGAGGCAGGTAACATTCCGGCATTTGGCTGGTTCGGCGGTGGCGGTTTACGAGTCGGCTTCGAAGGTTACCGTGGAGGATTGCAAGTCGCTTGAACCGATCTCGGAGATTGCCGGGCAGCGGCGGAATACCTTTTTTACGCAAGGCGGGCAGATGCTTTTCCAGCGTTGCTATGCCGAAAACGGCCTGCACGATTTCGCTACCGGCTATATGGCGCCCGGCCCGAATGCTTTTGTACAATGCGAATCCCGGTTACCGAACGGTTTCAGCGGGGCTATTGACAGCTGGGCTTCCGGCGTGCTTTTTGACATCGTTAATGTCGATGGCCATGCATTGAGTTTTACAAACCGGGGCCAGGATGGTCAGGGAGCTGGCTGGACGGCCGCTAACTCTGTGTTCTGGCAATGCTCGGCCTCGCGGATCGAGAATTTCGCACCGCCGGGAACGCAAAACTTTGCATTCGGGGCGTGGGCGGCTTTTGCCGGAGATGGTTTTTGGGAGAATGTAAATGAGCACATTCAGCCGCGCAGCCTCTATTATGCGCAACTGGCAGAGCGTCTTGGCAAGCAGGTTTTGGCCAGATCTTTTCTCCTGCCCAAGGAAACGGAGGCATCCAGCAGCCCCAGCCTCGACCAGGCGGCCGCATTGGTCGCAGGTTCGCATCGGCCCGCAGTTTTGCTGACAGATTGGATCGATCAGGCGGCGCTGCGCAACCCTATTACAGTGGCGCTCTCTGCGGTATCAGGTCCGGCGAAATCCATTGATGAAATCAATTTTAACCCAATAAAAGACACTCACACGCTTCCTGCATTAACCATCCGCAGCGGGCGACTGGTACGCGGGAACGAACTCGTTATCGGCGCGCGCCACGAAGTGCCGTGGTGGCGCGGAAGCATCCGTCCGCACGACGTGAATGCCGCCAAACCGCACATTACCCGCTATGTGCCTGGCCGCGTGGGCAAAGGTGTGACCGATGATTTGCCGGAAATGACCGATTCGCTGCAAAAACAGCACATTACCGTCGTCGACCACAATTACGGCCTGTGGTACGACCGCCGCCGCGACGACCACGAGCGTATTCGCCGCATTGACGGCGAAACCTGGCCGCCATTCTACGAACAGCCCTTTGCCCGGAGCGGGAAGGATGCCGCCTGGGACGATTTGAGTAAATACGATTTACAGCATTACAATGAATGGTACTGGAACCGCCTGCGCGAGTTCGTGACGCTGGCCGACCAGAAAGGGCTTTTGTTGTACCATCAAAACTATTTTCAGCATAATATCCTCGAAGCCGGGGCGCATTACGCGGATTTTCCGTGGCGCACTGCGAATAATATCAATCCGGTAGGCTTCCCGGAGCCGCCGCCCTATGCGGGCGACAAGCGCATTTTCATCGCGGATCAATTTTACGACATTGGCAATGCGGAGCGGGAAGCATTGCACCGGGCTTACATACGGCAGTGCCTCGATAATTTTGTTGGTCAAAGTGGTGTCATTCAGTTTATTAGTGCTGAATACACCGGGCCGTTGTCATTTGTTCAGTTCTGGCTGGGTGTGATCGGTGAATGGGAGCGGGAAAAAGGTAAGAATGCCTTGGTGGCATTGAGTACGACCAAAGACGTGCAGGACGCGATCCTGGCCGATCCCAAATACGCGGCATTGGTGGATATCATCGACATCCGCTACTGGCACCGCCGCGAAAACGGCACCGATTATGCGCCCGAGGGCGGCAAAAACCTCGCCCCGCGTCAACATGCGCGTATTCAGAAAGTAGGAAAAGTGTCGTTCAGTTCTGTTTACGATGCGGTTTTGGAATACAAAAATAAATATCCTGAAAAGGCGGTGTTATACAATGCCAATGGCGCGGAACAGAATGCCTGGGCGGTATTACTGGCCGGCGGGTCGGTAAGCGCGGTACCGGCTTTGCCGAAAGGGTTTCTGGAAGCGGTTTCAGAAATGGAGCCTGTGCTACCGAAGAGTAATTCACAATACATTTTAGCCAAAGCAGGCGATGGATTGATCATGTATCAAGAGGCTAATGCCGCTTTGCAAGCGGATCTGACAGGGTTCAATGGTAATTATCAATTGCAGCGCATCAATGCACGAACAGGAGCTGTTTTGGGTAAACCTGAAAAAATAAAAGGAGGAAAAGTGATTATGCTGGCTTCCAAAGAGTCGGTACCAGTTATCTATTGGTTTTCGAAAAAGTAATGGGGTATTTAAAAATTGGTTTTGGGATAGTTTGCGCCGGGTTACTCGGCCTTACCGGTTGCTCACGGAAAACGACCGGACCAGCGGTTTTGAAAGCGGACGATTACAAACATCACGTGACGTATTTCAACCGGATGGAGGATGAAAACAAGGTGAATGCGATCCCAAATGCACAGTCATGGGCGTGGATGAAGGCGAACGTGCCGCTGTTCGACTGTCCGCAGGATAACTTCCGGGAGATTTACTACTACCGCTGGTGGACCTACCGGAAGCACATTCACAACACGCCGCAGGGCTTTGTGATTACGGAGTTTCTGGTCGACAGGAATTATGCAGATAAATACAATATGATCAGTTGCGCCCTCGGCCATCACATTTACGAAGGCCGTTGGCTGCACGATCAGCGCTATCTGAACGACAATGTGCATGTTTGGTTCCGGGGAAACGGGGGGAGCCGCATGAAAAAACTGCTCAATTTCAGCAGCTGGACGGCCGATGCGCTCTACAACCGCTATAAAGTGACGCAAGACAAGGCGTACCTGCTCGATATGCTGCCCGATCTCGACTCGGAATACAAAGCCTGGGAAAAAGACCGCCGCACCGAAACCGGCCTGTTCTGGCAAACGGACGTGAAAGACGGCATGGAAGAATCGCTCAGCGGCGGCCGAAGGGAACAGAATGCACGGCCAACCATCAATAGTTATATGTACGGAAATGCGAAAGCGCTTTCGGCCATTGCCGCGTTGAAGGGGGATCAGACGCTGGCAGCACTTTATCAAAGCAAGGCGGATACTTTGAAGCGATTGATCGATAGTAAGTTATGGAACGCGGACAGCGCCTTTTTTGAAACAGTAAAGAAGCGCGGCAAAGGGCCTTTTGCCGGTGTGCGCGAGGCTATTGGTTTCATTCCCTGGTATTTCGATCTCGCCGAAGAAAAGCACGACGCGGCATGGAAGCAAGTTTCGGACCAGACGGGCTTCAATGCGCCGTTCGGCCTTACTACCGCCGAGCGCAGGCATCCGGAGTTCCGCACGCACGGCTGCTGCCAATGCGAATGGGATGGTGCCGTGTGGCCGTTTGCCACTTCCCAGACTTTGACCGGCCTTGCCAACCGCCTCAATGCGCCGAAGCCGGAGGTGGTGGCCGATACGACCTATTTTGGGTTGCTGGAAAAATACGTCGAGTCGCAATATTACCGCGGCAAGCCTTACATCGGGGAGTACCTGGACGAAAAGACGGGCTACTGGCTCAAAGGTGACCAGGAACGGAGCCGATATTACAACCATTCGACTTTCAACGACTTGATCATCACCGGTCTCGTGGGATTGCGCCCGCGTGCGGACGAGGTGATCGAGGTGAACCCGCTCATACCGCAGGATAAATGGGACTGGTTTTGCCTCGACGACGTGCTTTACCAGGGCAAGCGCCTGACCATCCTTTGGGACCGCGACGGCAGCCATTACAAAAAGGGCGCGGGACTGCAGGTTTTTGTGAACGGCAGAAAAGCAGGCTCAGCGAAAACGATTTCAAGAATTTTAATTAACCCATAATACAAAGACCCAAACCCATGCAAAAGACACTACTAAAATGGCTTTTCTGCGGTGCTGCGACAGTATTCGCGCTGTCGGCCAATGCCCAGAACTTTAAGGATGGCATTCTTGTCGACGAAAACATTTTTGAAACGGCCCCGTTCCCCGAAAGCCACGCCTCCACGATTGCAGAAACGCCTTCCGGGCTTGTTGCTGCCTGGTTTGGCGGGACGAAAGAGCGGAATCCCGATGTGGGAATCTGGGTAAGCCGTTTGGAAAAAGATAAATGGACCGCACCCTTAGAAGTAGCGAATGGTATCGTGAATGAAAAGCTTCGCTACGCCTGCTGGAACCCGGTTTTATACCAGGTACCCAAAGGCGAACTGATGCTTTTTTATAAAGTAGGGCCGAATGTGGCGGGCTGGAAGGGCTTCCTCATCACTTCCAAAGACAATGGAAAGAGCTGGTCGAAGCCGGTGGAATTGCAGGAAGGGTTCCTTGGGCCGGTGAAGAACAAACCGGTGCTACTGGCGAACGGGGAACTCTGGTGCCCGTCGAGCACGGAAGGTGACAATGGCTGGCGACTGCATTTCGAGGTCACGCCCGATTTTGGCAAAACCTGGCGAAAAGTAGGGCCGCTGAACGATGGAAAGACGATTAAAGCCATTCAGCCAAGCCTGCTGACTTACGCTAACGGCGATATGCAGATCCTTTGCCGCAGCCAGAGCCGTTCGATCGTTGAATCGTGGTCGAAAGATGGCGGCAAAACCTGGTCGGAGGTGGCACCTTCTTCTTTGCCTAACAATAACTCGGGTACCGACGCTGTCACTTTAAAGGATGGCCGGCAATTGCTGGTTTATAATCACGTGAAACCGCCGGTTGGTCAACCAAAAGGACCGCGGACGCCTTTGAATGTGGCTGTTTCGAAAGATGGCAAAAGCTGGGATGCCGTGCTTGTTCTGGAAGATTCGCCGATCAGCCAGTATTCGTACCCGTCGGTGATCCAGACGGCCGACGGCATGGTGCATATCGTGTATACCTGGCGCAGGCAGCGTATCAAGCATGTGAAAATCGATCCGTCGAAGCTGAAAGGCAAGGCGATCGTGGAAGAGCAGTGGCCTATTTGAATTCGAAACAATGAAAAGACGAAGCTTTTTAAATGCATGCGCTGTCGGATTGGCGGCGCTGCCGTTGTCGGCGTGGGCCGGAGAAACGCCCGGTATGTCGAAAAAGACACGCTATAAAATTGCCGTGATCGATTTGATGATCCTGAAACGCCAGAAGCTGAGTGCATTACCGCTCGCCGACGAAATCGGTGCCGACGGCCTGGAAGTGGATATGGGCGGCCTGGGCGACCGGCCTACTTTTGATAACAAACTTGCCGACCCGGCGGTGCGGCAGCAGTACCTCGACAAAGCGAAGGAATTAAACCTCGAACTTTGCTCCCTCGCCATGACTGGTTTCTATGCGCAGTCGTTCGCTAAACGCGACGGCGCTGAGAAGATGGTGGGCGATTGCATTGATACCATGAAACTAATGGGTATTAAGACTGCCTTTTTACCGCTGGGCATTCAGGGAGATTTGGTCAAAAACCCGGAATTGCGGCCTGCGATCGTGGAAAGGCTTAAAACGGTTGGTGCAATGGCGGAAAAGGCTGGTGTGGTGATTGGCATAGAAACCGCACTGGATGCCAAAGGAGAAGTGGAATTGCTGAAAGAGATCGGCTCCAAGTCCATTCAGATCTATTTCAACTTTTCAAATCCCCTTAAAGAGGGCCGCGACCTCTGCGAGGAACTGCGTGTTTTGGGTAAAAACCGCATTTGCCAGATCCATTGCACTGATGAGGACGGTGTTTGGCTGCAAAATAATACGCGGCTGGACATGAAAAAGGTGAAAGCCACGCTGGATAAAATGGGCTGGAAAGGTTGGCTTGTAATCGAGCGCTCGCGCGATACCGCCAAGCCGCGCGATGTGAAAGGTAATTTTAGTGCAAATACCGCTTTTATGAAAACTGTTTTCCAGTCCTGATCACGTTCCGCCGCCCATGTTCGCTCGCATTGCCTGCTGCTTTCTGATATTTTTATTCGCATGTTCGTCAGCAATTGGTCAGGAATTCTCGCCCGGTCAGTACAATCTCAAATGGGCCAGCCAAAGCAGGAATGCCGGTGAATCGATGCCTTGTGGCGGTGGTGATATAGGGCTGAATGTGTGGGTTGAAAAGGGCGACGTGCTTTTCTACCTATCGCGTAGCGGCGTTTTTGATGAAAACAACCTGTTTCCGAAGCTCGGTCGCGTACGGGTGAGGCTTTCACCCAATCCATTCGATGATGGCAGCAGTTTTCAGCAGGAACTGAAATTAGAAGAGGGATATGTGGCGATTACGGGGAAGAAAGGCAGTCAAAGCACAACGGTAAAGGTTTGGGTGGATGTTTTTAGCCCTACTATTCATGTGGAAGTCGAAAGCAGCCGTCCGGTTTCGATGCAGGCCTGGTATGAAAGCTGGCGGACCGTCCGCGGAACGCTGACCGGCAACGCGCGGAGCGCTACTTCGTTGAAATGGGCCGTGCCGAAGGTGACTGTCTGGCCGGATAGCGTCGCCCATGAAAGTAACGGAGTGCTGTTTTATCATCAGAACAGGGATTCGACGGTGTTTGACCTCATGGTGAAACAGCAGCAGCTCGACGCCGTCGCATCGCAGCTTTGGAACCCGTTGAAAAAGCTCACTTATGGCGGGTGGATGAGCGGGTCGCAACTGGTAGCCGATCCGGAGATACGTTCAGGAAAGTATGCGGATACGCCATTCAGGGGTTTTGGGTTAAAAAGCAAATCACCTTCCCGCCGCATTCAGCTCGGCATTTACCTGAATACCGATCAGCCTGAAAACTTTGGAGTTTGGAAAAAAGGACTCCTGGAAGTGGTGGCCAAGGCTCGGCAAAATGAAAAGACCGCCTGGTCCAGGACCGCCGGCTGGTGGAAACAATACTGGGAGCGAAGCCATATTGCACTGCAGGCGGGCCAGGCGGACAGCACGTCTGCTATCTGGCAGGTTGGACGCAACTACCAGCTTTTCCGCTACATGCTGGGGTGTAATGCATTCGGTACCTATCCTACCAAGTTCAATGGCGGGCTCTTTACCTACGACCCGGTTTTTGTCGACACGTCCTATCACTTCACAGCCGACCACCGCAATTGGGGAGGGGGGATTTTTACGGCACAAAACCAGCGTCTGGTGTACTGGCCGATGCTCAAAAGCGGCGATTTTGAGATGGTGACACCGCAATTTGAATTCTACCAACGCATACTGGCCAATGCGGAAGCGCGCACCCGACATTACTGGGGGCACCGGGGCGCATCGTTCACAGAGCAGATCGAGAACTTCGGCCTGCCCAATTATGCTGAGTACGGCTCGAAACGGCCAGCGGATTATGACCCCGGTTTGGAATACAACAAATGGCTGGAATACCTCTGGGACACATCGCTGGAATTTTGCCTGATGATCCTGGACAGGGAGGCTTTTACCGGCGGGGACATGACCCGGTACCTGCCGCTGATCGAAAGTTGTCTCGTATTCTTCGATGAGCATTATCAATACCTGGCGTCTCGGCGCAGTGCTGCGAAACTCGATCAGAATGGGCATCTGGTACTTTTCCCCGGGAGCGCGGCGGAGACCTATAAGATGGCTTACAATTCCGTAACTACCGTCGCGGGCCTGAAAACGGTGCTGGAACGATTGCTGGCATTGCCCCAACGGTACGGAACTGTACAGCACCGCAGCCATTGGCAGGAAATGCTGGGCCGGGTGCCGCAGTTGAGCTTCCGCGAAATGCAGGGGCACAGGACGATTGCGCCCGCACAGGCATGGGAGCGCATCCAGAACACGGAAATCCCGCAGCTGTACCCGGTATTCCCGTACGGCATGTACGGCATCGGCAAGCCCGACCTGGAAACGGCAGTCAATACGTGGAAATACGATACTGAGGCAATCAAAAACCGTAATTACACCAGCTGGCACCAGGATAACATCTTCTGCGCCCGACTGGGCCTGACGGACGAAGCCGCCGCATTAACCGTCAAAAAGTTACAGGATTCCGGTCGTCGCTTCCCCGCATTCTGGGGGCCCGGCCACGACTGGGTGCCCGACCACAATTGGGGCGGTTCGGGTATGATCGGCTTGCAGGAAATGCTGATGCAAACGCATGGCGACTCGATCTACCTCTTGCCAGCCTGGCCGTCGGATTGGGATGTGCAATTTAAGCTCCACGCGCCGCTGAATACCGTGATCGAAGGCGAGTGGAGAAATGGTAAAATGATGAAACTGAAAGTGTCGCCTGAGACTCGCAAAAGTGACGTAATTTGCTCTAAATGTGGGTTTAATGTGGCTAAATAGTGATTAAATGTTTAAATGCGATGGGGTGCTTGACATGCTAAGGAAATGTTTTTAGATTTGTTGAGTAATCTTCTGTCAAACTTTAAACCACGCACTTAATATGAACACGAATACAGAGCAATACGAACTCGCAACCCCGCTTATCTTTGGGACAGCCATTGGTACTTTTGGTACTTTACTGGGCCCTGTTGGTGCCATTGCAGGCTTTATTGTAGGCGCAGGCCTCGGGTTCTGGTTTGATAAAAAGCAAGCGACGCCCGTCAAATCTCAGGATGCATCGCCACTTGAAAATTCGGCGAAAAAGTCAATATGCCATTAATTACAGTCATTGACGCTACCAGATGACTGTATGGAAAAGTATTTCAACCAATATGCCATTTCGTTGGCTATTAGTCTAACAGGCTGTATATCATATATAGTTTTTGCTACAATCAAAAAAGGTATTCAAAGTTTACAAGAGCGGGAGGTGGCCGTTGTATTCTTCGACTTCATCGCGATTTGCTCGGCAGTAAAGATCGTTTATCTGGCTTTCGATGTAACAATCTGCCGTCCCGAATCGAAGGTGGATTTGGCTTTTCTTGCGCTGGGCGGCCTGATGATCATGTTGATTGCAATTAAAAATATCGTATCAAAGTTCGGCATGGTGAATTCGGCATAAAGGAATTGCACCCAAGGCAATATATCACATAAATAAATCAATATTTTTTAGCTTTGTTTTCGATTGTTTTTCTTTTCTTTGTTTTAATAAAGAAGGACAGTTTCACAATTTCAAAACAACGCTTCCGGAATGTTGAATGGGCCATTTGTGCTGGCGATCGATCAGGGTACGAGTAGTACCAAGTCCGTCATTTTTAATGTAAATGGAAAGGTGGTAGCACGCGGCAGTGAGCCATTGCGTACTATGTACCTAAACGGCGGGCTGGTCGAGCAGGATCCGAACGAAATCTATGAGAACGTTTTGGCATCGGTGGCGAAGTGCATCGCAGATTTTACGTCAAAGGATGGACGTATAGAGGAGATCCGTTCGTGCGGGATATCTAATCAACGCGAAACTTTTGTGCTTTGGGGTAAACATGGAGAGCCCTTGCATCATGCGGTGGTTTGGCAATGCAAGCGGTCTACGGCCGTGTGCGAGCAACTCCGTGCAGCCGGCCTGGAAGAGATGGTTCGCAGAAAAACAGGTTTGCTGATCGATCCCTATTTCTCAGGGTCCAAAGTAATCTGGCTGAACCAGCATCATGATCATGTCCGAGAGGTAATAGCCGGGGGTAATGCTTTTTTCGGGACTGTTGATACCTGGCTTCTTTACAGATTGACCGGTGGAAAAGCCTATCTCACCGACCATACCAATGCATCCAGAACTCTGTTTTTCAACCTGGAAACACTTGCCTGGGACGACGAGTTGATCACCTCTTTTGGATTGAATGGATTGCAACTTCCTGATATACAGCCATCATCATCATTCTTTGGTGAAACGGATTTTGGGGGATTACTCCCTTCTGCGCTTCCTGTAACTTCGATGATCGGCGATTCCCACGCAGCAGCTTTTGGAGAAGGATGTTTCGGGCCGGGCATCGCCAAGGCCACATTGGGAACGGGTTCGTCGATTTTAATGAACATTGGGCCGGAACCGAAACCTTCACAGCAAGGGATGGTAACGACCGTCGGCTGGAGTGCCGGCGAGCGCGTGGAGTATGCGCTCGAAGGGGTGATCGTGACCTGCGGGGCGACGATCGAATGGCTTAAAACGAACCTGGGACTGTTTCAGGACAGCCGGGAAACCGAGGCGATGGCGCGATCGGTGCAGGATAGTGCCGGCGTTTACCTGGTCCCTGCATTCAGCGGTTTGGGTGCGCCGCACTGGGATATGAACCGCAAAGCATCCATTACAGGCCTCACATTTCATGCGAATAAAAACCATATCGTGCGTGCTGCACTAGAATCTATTCCTTATCAGATCAAAGACGTGATCGATGCGATGGAGTCTGATACCGGGGTAGCATTGCAGGAGCTGAAAATAGATGGCGGACTGACTTCCAATGCTTTCGTGGTGCAAATGCTGGCCGATTTGCTGGAAAAGCCGGTTGTAAACCTGGAATTTCCCGAGGTGTCGGCGCTGGGTGCGGCCTATCTTTCCGGTTTGTATTCCGGGGTTTATCCCGATATCGATTATCTCCGGAACCTTAGTGCCGGCCATTCGTCTGTTCAGGCCCATGCCGGGAATGATGCGGTAAAAGCCGGCTACATGGGTTGGCAGGAGGCTGTTCGTTCTGTTCCCCAAGTTTACATAAACCATTAAAGATGAGATCCTTTTTTGCTGTTGCCTTCATTTGTCTGATTCGTTTTCATATATCCTTCGCGCAGGACCGGGTCGCGCCAGACCGGGTCGCGCCAGAACAGGTCGAGCGCTGGGAGCGGTTCGAGCTGACGCTGGCCGGTCCTCAAACCGGGAATCCGTTTGTTGATATAACCCTCACTGCGGAATTTACCAGCGGGTCTGAAAAAGTGAAAGTGACGGGTTTCTACGACGGAAATGGCCGCTACAAAGTACGGTTTATGCCGAAACAAACCGGGGTTTGGAATTACAAAACCGTGAGTAACAGTAAGCCGCTGAATGGCAAAAGCGGCAGTTTTAGCTGTATTGAGCCCGGTAAAAATAATCATGGCCCGGTGCAGGTAGCGGATACGTATCATTTTAAATACGCGGATGGCAAGCGGTACTATCCGTTTGGTACGACGCTTTATGCCTGGACGCACCAGCCCGAGGGTTTGGAAGAGATTACATTGAAAACGCTCGCAAATGCCCCATTTAATAAGGTCAGAATGTGTGTTTTTCCTAAATACTACTCGCATGTCGAGAATGAGCCGCCTTTTTACCCGTATGTGAAAAAGTCGGAGTCGAAGGATGCGAAGGGGAAGCTTCGGTTTGAATGGGACCTGTCGCGTTTCGAGCCTGCCTTTTTCCAGCACCTCGAAAAGCGTATCGATGACCTGAAAAAGCTGGGTATCGAAGCGGATGTGATTATTTTCCACCCGTACGATAAGGGTCACTGGGGATTTGACAGTCTTGGTAAAGAGAATGATCTGAAATACATACGCTATCTCACGGCCCGGTTGGCGTCGTTCCGGAATGTCTGGTGGTCGTTAGCGAATGAATTTGATTATGTCAAAACCAAGCCACGTGAGGATTGGGATGCATACACCAAAGAGGTCGTGAAGACTGACCCGTACAAGCATCTTTGCTCGATCCACAATGGTAGTGTGTACTACGACCTGTGGAAGCCCGAATTCACCCATGTGAGTATCCAGAACGGCTCGACCGTCGAGGACTTTGGGCGGGCTACATTGCTGAGGGATGTGTTTTTCAGGCCGATGGTGTATGACGAGGTTTGCTATGAGGGTGATTTGCAGCAGCGGTGGGGGCACCTGAGCGGGGAGGAAATGACGGAGGCATTCTGGCAGGGGGTGATCGCGGGTACGTATGTAACGCACGGGGAGACTTATAAAAATAGCGGGGACACGATCTTCTGGGCCAAAGGAGGGAGGTTGATCGGCAGCAGTCCGGCCAGGATCGCTTTTCTGAGGAAGATCCTGGAAGAGGCGCCGGGGCCGTTGGAGCTTTCAGATCCGTGGAAAGATCATCATACGGCACGGGCGGATAGCAGCTATTACCTGGTGTATATGGGTAAGCAAATGCAGTCGGAATGGGAATTTAGTCTGCCTTCCAAAGGCGGCCCTAAGGCCGGGAGCAGGTTTAGGGTGGAGGTGATCGATACCTGGAATATGACGGTCGATGAGCAGCCTGAAGTGTTCGAAATAGGGGCGAAGGACGGCTACCGGCTGTTTGACAAGGATAGAAAGTCGATTCGTCTGCCTATGACGCCTTATCTCGCCATTCGCATTAAAGCTTATCCCTGACGAGGAATTCTTGATTGGTTAACATAGATAGTAAAGTATGAAAAAGGCCGGACGATGTCTGGTCTTTTTTTGTTTGGTTATGATTGATATGAATAATTTTTTGTTTAATGCGCTGATCTGGCTTTGAAACAAGCTTTCAGTAGTAATATTTTAACTTTTTGAAGTGAAAGAATAATTATTCCTGTATTTTTATTTTGTGTTATAAATATTGTTGCCTACATTTCGAAAAAAATAGAATATAAACGAAAGTAAATATTCTACCCCTTCGTAAAATCCTTGTACCTTATGAAACCATACTTCTATCTCCTGATAGGATTGCTGTGGACTGCACCGAACTTGTACGGACAGTCCGGAATGATCAGAGGAACGGTGACCGGCTCGAACGACAACCTTGCTTTACCCGGTGTAAGTGTCGTCGTTAAAGGCACTCAGAAAGGAAGCATTACCAATGCGGATGGTGTGTACCAGCTGGAATCCAATGGGCCTGGTACCGTACTGGTTTTCAGTTTTGTGGGTTACGTCCCGCAAGAGGCGCAGGTCGGGACCCGAACGGAAATCGACGTGAGTCTGGTGCCCGAAAGTAAGGCACTGGACGAGGTGGTGGTTGTAGGCTATGGAACCCAGTCTCAGCGGAACGTGACGGGTGCTGTGCAGACGGTCAAGGTGTCGGAGCTGTCCGACGTACCGGTGCCTCAGCTTTCTCAAAAATTACAGGGACGCCTTGCGGGAGTGCAGATCTTGCAGACTTCCGGCCGGCCCGGTGGCGGGATGTCCGTACGCATACGCGGGCAAGCTTCCGTTTCTGCTGGTAATCAGCCGCTTTATGTGGTGGATGGCTTTCCGATCACGGGAGATATCAGTACTTTAAACCCCGACGAAATCGAGAGTATCAGTGTGCTGAAAGATGCCGCTTCGACGTCGCTTTACGGCTCACGGGCCAGTAACGGGGTTGTGATGGTGACGACCAGGCATGCCAAAGCGGGGGAGACCCGCATCGGTTTAAGCGCCTATTACGGCGTGCAGCAAATTCCTTCCCGCGGAATACCAGAAATGATGGACGGTTCGGAGTTTGCGCAGTTTATGAAGGAGGTGTATGAAGAGAATAAAAGGACGTTACCCGCTGAATACCAGAATCCCGGACAGTACGGCAAAGGAACCGACTGGTACGACCTCATCACGCGGACAGCGCCGATACAGAATTACAGCCTGTCGATCGGGACCGGTGGCGAGAAATTCAGTACCAATGCGGTGCTTGGTTATTTTCAGCAGGATGGCGTGATCATAAACACGCGCTTCAAACGTTTTTCGGCCAGGTTGAACAGTGACTACCGCTTCAATCAACATGTGCGTATAGGGATCAATGTTGCTCCGTCTATATCGGTTTTTAGCGGGAGGCCCACCGATGGGGGACCATTTTCCTCAACCAGCGGTTTAATCACCAGCGCGCTGTTGTCGTCGCCGCTCGCAGTGACGGTGAATCCGGATGGTTCGATGCCGGTGACCGCCATTTCGCCGGGAATGCTCAATACGCCGAACTGGTACCGGGTGGCCCGGGAAGCCGACGCGACGGATAATAATACCCGCATTTTATCCAATGCTTACCTCGAATACACGCTGGTCGCCGGACTTACCCTGAAAACCTCACTCAATGCGGAGTACGGACAGGTGCGTTTCAATAATTTTGTCCCTTCGACCTCCGGCAACGTCAACGTGGCCATGCCGCGTGCTTCCGGTGACCTCACGCAGACCAATACGCAGTTTCTGACCTGGCTTTCGGAGAACATTGCCACTTACGACAAGGATTTCGGTCACCACCACCTGGACATTACCGCGGGTTTCACTGCCCAAAAATTTCGTTCCGATATGAACAATGTCGTCGCGACCAATTTTCCGAACGATAAGGTACGTACGCTGAGCGCGGCCACGGTTTTTACCCCCACGAGCGATATCCAGGAATGGGGCCTGCTTTCCTATCTGGCCAGGGTGAATTACAATTTCAAAGGCAGGTACTTGCTTTCCGCTTCGATCCGCCAGGATGGTTCATCGCGTTTCGGGCAGGATAACAAATGGGGTAGCTTTCCGTCGGTGTCGGCGGGCTGGCTCGTTTCGGATGAGGATTTCATGGCCGGTGTATGGCCGGTTTCCTTGCTGAAACTGCGCGGGAGTTATGGGGTGACGGGGAACAATAATATTGGGAATTACACCTACTATGCCAACGTGGCCGGAGCCAATGGCAGCGCGACCAACAATTACGTGTTTGATGGCAAGCTGGCCGCAGGTAACAACGTGACTACGCTTTCCAACAGCACGCTAGGCTGGGAAATTACCCGGCAGTTCGATTTCGGGGTAGATCTGCGTCTTTTTGAAAACAGGCTGTCCTTTGCATACGACTATTATTCCAAAAAGACGGATGGCCTGCTTTTCAACGTGCAGGTGCCCACCTACACGGGCTTCTCCAATTTCCAGACCAACATAGGCGCTTTCAGGTTTTGGGGACATGAGTTTACGATCAGCAGCCGCAACCTGACGAAAGGTTTGAAATGGAACACGGATTTTAACATTTCATTCCTGAAAAACCGGGTGGAAAAACTGGGAACAGCCAATGCATTCCTGGGCGGTGGAACAAGTCGGAACGTTACAATGGTAGGTCAGCCGGTCGGGATGCTCTGGGGGTATGTGCATAATGGTGTTTATATGAACCAGGCTGATTTCGACGCGTCGCCAAAATTCCAGACCTCGAATGTCGGCACGGTGAAAATGAAAGATGTGAATGGGGACGGCGCCATTACAGTAGACGACCGCACGATCATCGGTAACCCCAATCCGGACTTCATTTTTGGCCTGACCAATACATTCTCATGGCGCAGGTTCGACCTCAGCATTGCTGCGGCGGGCTCGGTGGGGAACGATATTATGAATACCGCACTGGAATACACCAACAACCTCGACGGGGTATTTAATGTAACCAGATCGGTAGCCAACCGGTGGAAATCGGAGCAGGACCCGGGTGATGGCATTACGCCGCGTACGCTTGCGGGAACCACCGGCCTGTTCCGGAATGCAAATTCGCTGTGGGTAACCGATGGCAGTTATCTGACGATCAAGAATATCGCATTGGGCTACACGTTTCCCACCGAGGCGGTGAGGGGTGTCAAAAGCCTTCGCATTTATGCTACCGTGCAGCAGGCCGCCGTATTTACCAGATACAAGGGGTCGAATCCAGAGGTTAATACGGGTGGCTCCGATCCGCTGGCACAGGGACTCGACGTGGGTGCCTATCCGGTGCCACGGACATTTACGGTAGGGGTTAACCTTGGGTTTTGATTGTAAGCTGTAAGCTATTGGCTGTAAGCAATAGGCTATTGGCTGTAAGCACTTGGCTGTAAGCTGGCGGTACATTGAGAAAGTGAGCATATAGCCTAGGGCATATCGCCTACGGCTCTAAAAAATACACCTATGAAAACAAAGATATTCACCCTTTTTCTGCTGGCCGGTTCGCTCCTGGGATGCGGCGACTACCTGGATGTTGCACCCAAAAATTTCATCAGCTCCAATCATTTTTTCGAGACCGAGGCTGATTTTACCCAGGCCGTAAATGCGACTTATGCGGCATTGCGAACTGTCTATAACAGCGCCTATATCATGGGTGAAATGCGTTCGGATAATGCGCATTACATCTTTAACAGCTCTAATCGCGGTAACCTCGTGCGTGAGGAGATTGCCGACTTTATCGATAACCCTACCGCGGAACCAGTGGCCAACAAATGGGCTGGCGATTACAAGGTCGTCGCCTATGCGAATGAAGTGATCACACGGATCGACGCGGCTCCGATCCCGGAGACTTCTAAAAAGAATCTGAAAGGACAGGCGCTATTCCTGCGTGCGCTGGCATATTTTGATCTCATCCAATATTTCGGGGATGTTCCGCTCGTTCTGACACCGGTTTCGGGTACTGCCGACCAGATTTTGGGAGAAAGTGCTGCCTTGACCCGCACCTCGAAAGACGATGTGTACGCACAGGTAATCAGGGATGCGACCGAGGCGATTGCATTGCTTCCTGCGAAAGCCGTTCAGGAGAAGGGCAGGGCGACCAGCGGGGCGGCGCGGGCTTTGCTCGGTAACGTGTATGTGGTCCGCAAGCAATGGGCGGAAGCTGAAAAAGTTTTGACTGAGCTTGTGGGATCCGGAGAATATTCGTTGCTGGCCGACTATGCTGCGGTGTTTAACCCTTCCAATAAAAACCATGCGGAGTCCGTGTTCGAAATTCAGTATATGCAGGGAAACCTGGGTTTGCAAAGCACATTTGCCTACGTGTTTCTTCCTAATCTCACCAACCTGAATCCGGTGGCAGGTTTTCAGTTCAACAATCAGAGTACAGGCGGCTGGAACATTCCTTCCGATGATCTGATCAGGTCTTATGAAACCGGTGATAAGCGCAAAGCAGCATCCATTGTAACGGGCTATACCGGTGCCGACGGGAAGTTTGTGGAGCAGCCTTTTGTGAAAAAATACTTCTATCTGCCGCTGCCGGCCCCAAATGGCTCTGCGGCTAACGGGAATGACAACTGGCCGGTGTACCGCTATGCCGAAGTACTGCTGCTGTTGGCCGAATCGCTCAATGAGCAAGGCAAGGCGGGTGCATTGACTTACCTGAACCAGGTCCGCGACCGTGCATTCGGTGCAGGTGTTTCGCCGGTGAAGGAAACCGGCCAGGCAGCTTTGCGGGCGTTGATTGCCCGGGAGCGCCGCTTGGAGCTTGCATTTGAAAATAAAAGATGGCTGGATCTGGTTCGTACGGGTCAGGCGATGACGGTCATGAATGCTTATGGCGCGGCATTAAAGGCCAGCGGCAAGTACCCGAACCTGATCGCGCAAACTTACCAGGTCACTGAAAAACGCCTGCTGTTTCCCCTACCGTTCAACGAGGTTCAGGTGAATCCGAAACTGACACAAAATCCCGGTTATTAAAATTGATTTAAAACTTCCATACCTTTTTATGAAACCCGTAACGCTTGGCCTGATCCACACTTCTGCTACACTGGTCCCTGTTTTTCAGCAACTGTGCAATGAAAACCTGCCCGGAGTCAATGTCTTCAATATCGTCGACGACAGTCTGATCAAGGACGTTATTGCCAAAGGAAAGCTGATGCCGGATACGGCCCGTCGTGTTGTTGATCATGTAGCCTCAGCCGAGGCGGCGGGAGCCGACCATATCTTGGTCACCTGTTCGTCGATCGGGCGGGCGGTAGAAACTGCGGCGTCGCTGGTTTCGGTGCCGGTGCTGCGCGTGGACCAGCCCATGGCTGATCTGGCGGTGTCGAAAGGTAAGCGGATCGGCGTTGTCGCAACGTTGCCAACGACCCTCGAACCTACCTCGGATCTCGTAAAGCGGCGTGCCCAGGCGGCCGGAAAGGAGATCGAATTGACGAGCCGGCTGTGTGAAGGTGCATTTGAAGCATTGATGGGCGGTAACCCCGCACTGCACGATCAGATGGTAGCGCAGGCATTGCGCGAGTTGTCGGCTGAGGTGGATGTGATCCTGCTTGCGCAGGCGTCGATGGCGCGTGTGGTTGATACGCTAAGCGAGGCAGAAAAAACGGTCCCGATCGTGGCGAGTCCTCCCGAGGCAGTCCGGTATCTGGCCAGTATTGTAAACGAAGCGTGATATGCTGCTGATCAGAAAATGTTGTCTGGCGCTGGCCATTGTTTTTGCATTGGTGCTGATCTGGGCCCTGTTCGGCGGTGACGTCGCCGTGGCGAAGCTGAGCGGGCTCGGGTTGGCGGTTGCGCTGGCGCTCGGATTTGGCGCAATACCTTTTTTGAAGGGGTACCAATACACGGCCTGGATCGCATGTGCCGTCGTGGCCGGCATGGCCTATCCGGAGACTTTTTTGCATGCAGGAGACTTTGATCTGCGTAATAAATGGCTGATCCTCATTGTCGTACAGCTGGTTATGTTCGGGATGGGTATTCAGATGAGCCTGCGCGATTTTTCGGAATTGGCGACTTCCGGCAAAGGTGTGCTCGTGGGGTTGTGCAGTCATTTTACCATTATGCCGCTCACCGGTTTTGCATTGACGAAGATCTTCCATTTCGATCCCGAAATTGCCGCAGGGATCATCCTGCTCGGATCGTGTTCCAGCGGACTGGCGTCGAATGTGATGGTATACATAGCCCGCGCCAACCTGGTGCTATCGGTCGCTGTGACGGCTATGACAACCCTGGCTGCACCGTTCCTTACTCCTTTTCTGATGAAAATGCTGGCTGGTACGTTAATCCACATCCGTTTCCTGGATATGATGATGGAAATCATCAAGATCGTTATCGTGCCGATTGGTGCCGCGCTGATCCACGACTTCCTGAAAACGGCTTCCGCGAGTGGGAGAAAGCGATTGTATACTGTTGCGTCCGTCTCGCTGATGTTTCTGGGTGCATTGCCGCTGGGTTTATGGACATGGCTGAATGCGTTGCTTTCAGAAGCCGCGCTGCAGTCGCTGGAAGTGCTGGCCTTTTTTGCGGGCGCCCTGCTGGTAGGGCTGGCTTACCACTTGCTGACGTTGTCGTTCCGCAATCTCGACCGGTATATGCCTTACGTTTCCATGTTCGGGATCATCTATTTTACGACGGTAACCACCGCGGCGGGACGCGATAATCTCCTGAATGTCGGGTTCTTGTTGTTTTTTGTGTCGGTTATCCATAATTCAGCCGGGTATTTCTTTGGTTACTGGCTGAGCAGGTTACTTGGGCTCGACAAGGCGTCCGCGCGGACGATGGCATTCGAAGTGGGACTTCAGAACGGTGGTATGGCTTCGGGGCTGGCCGGTACGATGGGAAAGTTAGGGACCGTCGGGCTGGCGGCAGCCGTTTTCAGCCCCTGGATGAATATCTCGGGGTCGATTCTGGCGAATTACTGGCGGCGGAAGGCTCTGGATACACCTGGAGAGACAGAAATAAAAAAGAGTGTAGCAGATTTGCGGGTTTAGATCATTTCCAACAATCCATAAGTTTGAGACTCGTGGAATTGGACGATTTCTGACATCCGGTTTTCCAATAGGTATGCTATAAATGTTGTAGAGGAGTTGCCAGTTCTGAGCAATATCACTTTGGGAGGGAAGCCGTAGAGGTCTGCCAGATATTTGAAGTCCTCGTCGCATGTTACAATGATGTATCCATTAGCTTTGGCATAATCCCAGATCTTTCGATCCGAACATGCATTTCTGAGGGGCGTTTGGCTCACGTGAAGGCATTCGGAGAGACCATGTCTCAGTTTTTTGACGATCCGGTACGAGATGTTTTCGTCAAAAAGAAATTTCATATCGCCGTGATCAGAATTTTTGTGTTCTCTTCCCGGTTGGCTGCAAATTCAAGTGCGGCCAGGATATCTTCACGTACCAAAGTCGGGAAATCGTCCAGAATTTCTTCGAAGGTCATTTCGCTGGCCAACCACCCGAGAATATCACGTACGGCAATCCTTGTCCCTCTAATGCAGGGTTTGCCAAACCGGACTTCCGGGTCAATGCTGAGTCGTTCCTGCCAGTGCTGCATATGATCGAAGTTGATTTTTAAAGATACAAACTTAACGCGAAGTGTAAAAGTCGCCTTGTTGATCAGTTGCTATGACTTATCCTTAGTCTAGGAAACGAAATGAACGGTGAATGGATTTCATTAAACCCGCCCGCAATAACGAGCCGCTTAATGTGCGTGCCAGCCGCGATGCCGTGGGCGATTCTACCTAGTGCCTTGCCATCCAAAGGTAAGGAGGAGTCAGTACTCAATGAGGCTACGAAGGTTCAAGCTCATTGAAGTCGATATGCGCATAAAAAGGACTTTGCCGGGCGATATTGAGTTCTTCTCTGTCGAAAACTCCGGAAAGGACTTCTGTTTGTATTAGCTGAACAAGTTCAGGTTTCAGTGCCCGGATATCTTTATTGATAATTTCGAAAACCATTTCATAATCGATCCCGGTATAGTCGTGCGCGACCCGGTTCCGAAGTCCACGAATTTGTTGAAAAGGAATAGTTGGGTATTTGTTTTTGAGTTTTTCCGAAAGTCGGCAAGCATGCTCTCCAACGTTGATTAGGAGTAGAAGGCTCGCATTAAACTGCAATTGGTCATCGCTTTGAAAGAAATCAGCGGCATTAGTAAACCGGCACGAGTAGACGTCGATCTTACCGATCGATTCCAGCATCACAAGAAGGGGTAGCAGATCCTGCGAGTTATCCCGTGACATACTTCAGGTCTTTGCGTGCCCGGTATAATATGATCGGATCCGCGAACTTTTCGGGTACCAGGTCGACTTTAATGCGTAGCAGAGACTGTAACTTTTCCTTTAACCGTTCCCGTGCCCCGTACGCGATGTTTTGTTCAAGCAAGATGTCGATATCGCGGTATTTTTCACCGCGTGCAAAAGAGCCAAACAAGCCAAGCCGGCTTATTCCGAATTCTTCGAAAATCCTCTCCTTCCTGAGAAGTAGTTCAAGCTCTTGAATAGTCATGACTGTCTTTTTTTTCAAAGATATCGAATTCCTGTTATTAAACCCGACCGCGTCGCACTACCTCAAAGTAATCCTCCGCGCCTACCTGCCCGCCTTTGAAATTGACCTCTATACCGTCGGCTTGTGAATCTGGGGCGTATGCATGGCAGAGCGGGGCGCCGGGTGACAGCGGGGTGAACATAGTCACGGCTTTGATGCCGAGCGTGCGTGCGACTACGCCCGAGGTGTCGCCTCCCGCGATAACGAGCCGCTTAATGTGCGTGCCAGCCGCAATGCCATGGGCGATTCTGCCTAGTGCCTCTCCGTAGAGCTGGGAAGTGAAACCCTGTATTTCGGCAGGTGTGAAGCCGCGTTTTTGTAATAACTCGTTCGAACGGATGAATCGCTCGTCCAGCGTGCTTTTGCTCGTGTGAATGATCACGCTTTGGCCCAGCTTCATCATTTGAATGCCCCGTGCGATTTCCTCCCCGAAAGCAAGGGGCGATTCGGCGGCGGCAATGCCCGGTGTATCCAGTGCGATTTCTTTAAAACCATTCGCTAATGCATGATCGATTTGCCGGGATGTGACGGGTGAGCAGCTTCCCGACACGACCAGTAATGGCGATGCCTCGCCGGGTACGGGCCATTCCGTAGGCCTGGTAAGCTTGTTTTGGTCGAGCCAATGCCCCGTCAGCGCCATTTCCACGCCCGACGAGCCTACGGAGAAATGTGGGCGTCCCGGTTTGCCATAAGGGTCGATCAATGCACCGATACGGGCCATCTGATGTTCGTAAAAACCGTCGAACAGGACGATATCGTACTCGGTGCCTGTTTTTTCAAGTACGGACGATGTAGCTGTCAGGTCCGCCTCGATTTGCAGGATGTCGATCAATCCGCAGGATCTGGCGGTTTGTTTGGAGAGATGCAGGCGCAGATCGCTTTCGTCGGAAGGGGTGGTGGGGTGCTTGCTCATGCTGGGATGGCGGTCGAGGCGGTGGATAGCGCCATTGCTGCCGATTCCCATTCTCGCAAACAGATTCCCGAATGCGCAATACCTGCCGAGGGAAGGTGCCGCGACTACCAGCGATGTGAAACCGGTCCCGAAGACTGCGGCTCCTGTGTCAATGGCTTTTCCAATGCTGCCAATAGAGGGTGAGGAGTCGAAAGTGGAACATACTTTATAATGCACGTGCCGCGCGCCGGATGCTTTCAATATTTCAAAAGCAGGGCGCAAGGTCTCCTCCATTTGCTGCGGCGCCATTGCGCGCGTCATACCGGCGATGCCGAATGCCTGGATGTCGGGAAAGCGTTCGCGGTCTTCCGGTTGCGGCGGTGCAATGAACAGCGCGGTCCGGATGCCTGCGCGTTCGAGGATCTCCATGGCGTCGGTCGAACCTGTGAAATCGTCGCCATAGTAGGCCAGGAGCAGTTCTTTGTTGGTCATGCGCGGTCGAATTTCAGATGGCCGAATTTTTCAACCGATTTTCCGAATTCCGGATAATGCTTTGCTGCTTCTTCCAGCGTGAGTCCTTCGACCGCCCCTTCCCATGCCTGCTGCAATGCTCTTACGCCCGCGCCCGCGCCATCCGGGTGTGCCATGATGCCGCCTCCCGCCATGTAGAGCAGGTCGGTGGTGCCGGTTCGCCGGTAGGTTTCAAATGCCTGGCCGCCCCATTGGCCCGACGACACGACCGGCAAGACCACCTTGCCTCCCGGTTCAGGGTCGAGGCAGGAGGCGATGGACCTTACCACAGAGTCATCCGATTCCCAGAATTTGTTTTGAATACCATTCACATGGAGTTGATCCACGCCAGCCAGCCGCCATAACTTCTGGTAGGCAGGAAATTCGATACCTAGCAGCGGGTGCCGGTTGAGCATTCCCCAGCCGTTGCGGTGACCGTGTATCGCCAGCTCACCAATATCACATATGCGCTTGGTTGCGGAAAGTCCCACGCTGTTGATGCTGACCATCGCACAGGTACCGCCTGCTTTTACGACATATTCATATTTGCCGAGCATTGGGTCCATTTCGTCGCTGATGTTGAAGGCATACATTACTTTTTTACCCGTTTGGTCGGCATGTGCATTGATGACTTGCATTACCGCCTCGACGCGGTCTTCGAACCGGGAGTTGGCGGTTGAGCTCATGAGCTCGTCATCCTTCACAAAATCGATTCCCGCCTGCGCGAGCGTGCCTACGATCGCCGCCGTCTGTGCGGGCGTCAGTCCTACGCTGGGCTTAATGATGGTGCCGATCAACGGCCGGGTTGCCGGTGCTCCCGTGAGCAGGCGGCAACCATCGACGCCGTATCGCGGGCCACGGAATTGCTGCGCGTACGAATCAGGAAAATCGATGTCCATGAGTTTCAAACCGGTGAACTGTGTGATTTCGTACAAATTCCCCTGTAAGGTCGAGACGAGAGCGGGCAGGTTATAGCCGAAGTTTTCGACAGACCATGAGACTTTTACATACGCCCGCTGGTAGCGCCCGGTCGAGGAAAATGCGCCGGGAATAGCGGGTTCCGTTACGCTTTCCAGGGGGTGGATCGATTCAACGCGGGCCGCAAACCGACTTTTGAGTTCCTCCGTTTCACCCGGTACCGCTACGAATGTGCCGGACGACTGCTCACCAGCCAGCACCGCAGCCGCCTTTTCAAGTTCGTGGGGAGTTTCAATGTAATAGTGTCCTGTAATTCTTTCCATTTATTGTCGATATTCTATTTTATACTTACGAATGTATTGATTTTGGATGTGTTTTGGAGGCCTTTGCTTTTTGTGATTTAAGTAAGAGTAGGTTACTTAAATGGTTTTTCAACAATTTTTTATAAAAATAAGACATAAAATGTTTGCAGATATTTTTTATTACTAAAATTGTTCCTACTTTTCGTAAAAAATAGAATAAAAAAGAAAGAAAAAGAAAACTAGTACACTTTCTAACCCCCATTCATTAGTTATGAAACAACTCTTACGCATCATTCTGGCCTGTCTGCTGGTAGTTCCCGCGGTGCATGCGCAGACGCTGTCCATCAAGGGCAGGGTGACGGGCGTGAGCGATGCCGACCCGCTGCCGGGTGTGAGCGTCGTGATCAAGGGTACGCAGCGAGGTACCACAACCAATTCCGACGGGGCATTTCAAATCGACGTGCCGGACCAGTCTACCGTACTGGTATTCAGTTTTGTGGGATATAAATCTGTGGAAGAATCCGTCGGAAATCGCACCGATATCGGCGTCCGGCTAACGCCCGAAAACAAGTCGCTTGAAGAGGTGGTAGTCGTGGGCTACGGAACGCAAAGTAAGCGCGCCGTGACGGGAGCGGTGATTTCAGTTAATTATGATAAGTTCAAAGACCGGTCGTTCAGCAATGTGACGCAGTCACTCGCCGGAACGCTGCCAGGCGTCAATATCTCCCAATCGCAGGGAGCACCGGGTTCCTCGCCGGTGATCAAGATACGGGGTATCAGCTCCATTACCGCGGGTACCAACCCGTTGATCGTTGTAGATGGTGTGCCATTAGAGAATTTTAACCTGAACCTGATCAATCCGCAGGATATCGAGTCGGTGGAAGTGTTGAAAGATGCTTCCTCCGCAGCGATCTACGGTTCGAGAGGTTCGAGCGGGGTGGTGATCGTTACCACCAAAACCGGTAAGCCAGGCAAGGTCAATGTAAGCGCCAATGTCGAATACGGCTCCCAGAAAGTGGTGCGTCGCGTCAAAATGATGGATGCCCAGCAATATATCGAAACGTATATCGATGCCAAGAACAATGCATGGAAAGCGCAGGGCGGCAATGCCGGCGACCCCAACAGCGCCCGTCCGGCTACTTTACGCATTCCGGAGGATTTTACCACCAATCCGCAGCAATTCGGCAAGGGCACCGATTGGCAGGACGTGATGTTCCGGACAGCACCTTCATACAATGCGCAGGTGACCATTACAGGCGGTACCGACAAGACACAATACATGTTTTCGGGAGCCTATCTGGACCAGACCGCGGTGCTGGATGCGAACTATTACAAACGGCTCGCGATTCGTTCCAATCTCAAAACCCAGATCACCAAGCGGTTGAGTGCCGGAATGAACATCGGGATTACTTCGATTTTTGACCGGACGGAAGGCACTCAGGGAAAAAGCGACGTCATCAGTCTGGGCCTGCAGAGCGACCCCATTTTCCCGGTCTATAATGAAAACGGCAACCTGGGTTTCCGTGACCCGAATTCGACCTGGTTCCGTTTTACTTCCTTTGCCGATATGAACCTCTGGCACCCGTACTCGCTCACACGCGAGGTCGACAAAAGCAGAAAGTCGTTCAATACGCTGGCGACCGGTTTTATGGAATACGAGATCATCGACGGGCTGCGCTTCCGGACCAGCCTCAGCGGCAATCTGTACAATATGCGCAACAGTTTTTATTGGAACGACAAGCAAAAATACGGCTACTCGGCTGTGCTTGCCGCTCAGGGTAATGCGGGTGATGCCTATATGTTCAACTGGTTGAGTGAGAATACTTTGAATTATGATAAAAAGATAGGAGAGCATTCAGTTACCGGTTTGCTGGGTTATACGATTCAGAAGCAGCGGGATGAAACGATGTACGTGGCTGCTACGAATTTCCCTAATGACCTGGTGCACACGCTGAATGCAGGTACGACGGTAACCGGCGGGAATACAACCGCCAGCGAATGGTCGCTGCTCTCGTATCTGGCGCGGGTTCAGTATAACTTTAAGAACAGGTATTTCGTGACGGGGGCGATCCGCCGGGACGGCATGTCACGGTTCGGGGAGGATAACAAATTCGGTTATTTCCCTTCTGTTTCCGCTGGGTGGCTGCTTTCGGACGAGTCGTTCATGGCGGGTGCCACGGCAGTCAATAATCTGAAACTGCGTGCCAGTTTCGGGGTCACGGGTAATAACCAGATCCCGAACTACGGGGCGATCAGCCTGCTGGCAGCGGCTCCTTATGTAAATGGGGCAAATATGGTAAACGGTTTGAAAGTGAGTACACTGGCGAACCCCGGATTGAAATGGGAGAAAACCAACCAGTTCAACGTTGGGGTCGACCTGGGACTCTTTAATAACCGCATTAACGTTTCCGCAGAATATTACAATTCCGTCACCCGCGACATGCTGCTGTTCGTTCCCGTTCCGGATATCACAGGCTTCTCGACCCAGCTGACCAATATCGGTAAGATGCGCAATCGCGGAGTAGAACTGAATATCGCTACCAGGAACCTCACCGGGGGTTTCACCTGGACTACCGATTTTAACATTTCCAGAAACCGCAATAAGGTATTGCAACTGGGGCCCGGTAATGCGCCGATCCAGTATGTCGATAACGTAGTGACGGTCAGAACAGAAGTCGGCCAGCCTGTTTCAAACTTCTACGGCTACATTTTCGACGGTGTTTTCAAAAACCAGGCGGAGGTCGATGCTTATCCGCACCACGCCAGCACCACACCGGGCGACCCCAAGGTGCGCGACGTGAATGGCGACGGCAAGATCACCGACGCGGACCGGACGATCCTGGGTAATAATCAGCCCAACTTCATCGCGGGAATCACCAACACGGTCGGTTATAAAGGTTTTGAACTTTCGTTCCTGTTCCAGGGCTCTTTCGGCGGCGAGATCGCCAATAACAATGTGCGCTACCTGGGAACCTGGGACAATGGCCGGAACTTCTTCGCAAGCATGTACAATTACTGGCGGTCGGAAAGCAACCCGGGTGATGGTACGCATTTCAAACCATCGGTGAACTACCTGGGCTTGCAGAAGCAATTCTCATCCTACTGGGTCGAAGATGCGACGTTTGTGCGGTTGCGTAATGTGCGGGTGTCGTACGGTTTGCCTGCGAAATGGGCAGCTAAATTGAAGGTCGCCAGCGCCCGGATCTATGTGAATGCGGAAAACGTGCATTTGTGGAGCAAGTACACCGGTTACGATCCGGAAAACACCACTTACGGCACCACGTCCTATTCGAGCAGCATGGAAACGTCCGGATCGTACAGCAGCGGCAACGCGCCCGTTCCGGGGGCATTTCAGGGGGTCGACTATGGGTCGTATCCATTGCCGCGGGTGATTACGGTGGGGATCAAGGCTGACTTTTAAAAGCCATCGATACGCGGATGTTGCTATTCCTGTATTCAAGGCAAAAAATGAAACAAAATGAAAAGATACATTCAATCCATAGCACTCGCAGCCCTCATCGCTACCACCTGGGGTTGCAAAGAATCATTCCTGGAACTGGCGCCGGTCTCGAACCCCAGTGCGGAGAATTTTTACAAGACCCGATCGGATTTTGACCTGGCTACGAATGCGGCCTACAATACGCTGTATACGGTTTATCACCCGCAGGGCCCGGTTTCATATGCCGGTGAACTGATGGCCGACAATGTCACGATATTCAATATTTCTGGGAATCAGGCCGATAAATGGCAGTTTCGCGACTACACGCTGGCTCCTGCGAACACGATGGTGTACCAGTTTTGGCAGGATTTCTATAAATCCATTTACAACCTGAACATCATCCTCGACAAGATCCAGAACGCCGACCTCGATGCGACGTATAAGGCGCAGACTCAGGGCGAAATGCTCTTCCTGCGCTCGCTTTACTACTTCAATATGGTGCAGTTGTGGGGTGATGTGCCGCTGGTGACCCGGCCGGTTTCGGCTGCCGAGGCCTACGAGGTATTGCGCTCGCCTGCCACGGAAGTTTATGCACAGATCATCAAAGACCTGACCGACGCCAAGAGCAAGCTTCCTGCCACAGCGACCATCGCGGGGCGTACTACCAAAGGTGCCGCCCAGGCGTTGCTTGGTAAGGTTTACCTCGCAATGGGTGATAAAACCAATGGTGTCAAGGAATTGAAGGAAATACATGACAGCAAGCGCTATGAATTGCTTCCTGCCTTCGCTTCGGTTTGGGATGTGAAAAACAAGAATACCAAGGAGTCCATTTTTGAGATCCAGTTTCTGGGAGGAAGCGCCACCGTGCCGTACAGCAACTATTATCTCGAATTTTTCCCCAATTCCAATGCATTGGGCTTCTATGGCGCAGGCATGAACCAGGTCGTGGACGATATCTGGAACGAGTTTGAAAAGGGCGACAGCCGCAGGGAAGCGTCTATCGATACCGGTTATACGGATGCCAAGGGTAATTTTACCAAAGCGAAATTCCCTAAAAAATGGCAGGACAAATCTGCGCCGCTTATCAATCAGAACATTGCGGCGAATAACAATTTCATTGTGCTGCGTTACGCGGATGTGCTTTTGCTGCTTTCCGAAGCGACAGGCGATCCGTCTTACCTCAACCAGGTGCGTAAAAGGGCCGGACTCCCGTTGTACGGTGAAAGCGGCTACCCCGCCAAATACAACTCGGTTGCGCTGGCTGTCGAACATGAGCGGCGGGTGGAGCTGGCCTTCGAATTCCAGAGATGGTTTGATCTTAAGAGAACCAACCGCGTAATGGATGTGCTGACGGCGAAAGGCAAGCCGGTGACACAGCAGAAGCTCCTGTTCCCGATCCCGAACTTCGTCAGGGACCAGAACGCCAAAATCACGCAAAATGCAGGCTATTGAGGGTTCGGGAGTTTGGAGTAGATGAGTTTAGTGTTTATGAGTTGAAAGTTTATGAGTATGGTGTTAGTACCTGACCTCATAAACTTTCAACTCCTTACTTTCCTGCTTTCTCCATCCTCCCTTTCTCCTAAACTTCTAAACCTATGAACTTTAAACTCCTAAACTTCAAACTTCTGAACTCAAAACTTCTGAACTCAAAACTCCTGACGCTCCTTTGTGTCGGCCTGATCGCCGGCACAATGCCTGTTGACGACGGGCGAGGAACATTACGGATTTCAGATAACAAGCGATTCTTTGCTGACCAGGACGGCAAGCCTTTCTTCTGGCTGGCGGACACCGGCTGGCTTCTCTTCACCCGGCTCACCCGCGAGGAGGCCGATCGCTACCTGACCGACCGCCAGCGAAAAGGCTTCAATGTGGTGCAGGTGATGGTCGTGCAGTCATTGCGGACGGTGAATGCTTACGGAGATTCCGCATTGGCAGGCCGGGACCTGGGCGCACCGCGCGTGACAGAAGGTGCCTCTTTCGAGAACCCCGAGGCCTACGATTACTGGGACCATGTAGACTATATTGTCGATAAGGCGGCAGAAAAAGGCATTAAGATCGGCATGGTGCCCATTTGGGGCAATGCAGTGAAGAATGGAAAGACAAGCCCGGCACAGGCTCAGGCCTATGCGCGGTTCCTGGGGCAGCGCTACGGAAACCGCCCGAATATTGTGTGGATGAATGGTGGGGATGTTCAGGGCGACGTTGTTCCTGAAATCTGGGAGGCGATTGGCAGCACATTAAAGGCCGAAGATCCGAACCACCTTATTACTTTTCACCCGTTCGGCCGGATGCAGTCTTCCAAATGGTTTCATGATCGTGAATGGCTGGATTTCAATATGTTCCAATCCGGTCACCGCACTTATGCGCAGGATCACGAGGCCAAGGATTTACGTTATGGCGAAGATAACTGGCGTTATGTGGAGGCCGATTATGCCAGAAGGCCCCTGAAGCCGACATTGGACGGGGAACCTTCGTATGAGAACATCTGGCACGGCCTGCATGACAAAACACAGCCGGTATGGACGGCCGACGACGTGCGGAGATATGCCTATTGGTCGGTGTTTGCGGGCGGATGCGGATTTACGTACGGGAATAATGCCGTAATGCAGATGCGCCATGCGCGCGGGACAGGGGCGATTCCCATTGCAGTGCAGGCCAGTACCGGTAATCCAAATCCGGGATCGACAGCCGCGGCGGTGAAATTGCCCTCCTGGGAAGAAGCCATCGATGATCCGGGGGCAGGGCAAATGGTGCATTTGAAAAACTTAATGCTCTCAAAACCCTACTTCGAACGCCTGCCCGACCAATCGCTGATAGCGGAAAACGGAGAACGTTACAACCGGCTCATGGCCACCCGTGGTAGGGATTATGCATTGATTTACACCTGGAATGGCCGCGATATGAAAGTGAATATGGGTAAAATCGGTGGAGCGAGCGTGAATGCAAGCTGGTACGATCCCCGCACGGGCGAAACCAGGGTTTTAGGAAAAATAGAAAACAGAGGAATCAAAACATTTAACCCGCCGGGAGAGGTTAGAAACGGGAACGATTGGGTTTTGGTGTTGGAAAAATAGGATTATGCAGAAAGAATTATCAGGAATGCTGGCCCTGTGCCTGGCTATGGGAACCGCAAATGCGCAGGACACGATCCGTTACACGGGCAAAACGCTCGTGAATGTCGATTACCATCACGGCCAGCTCAGTCCGGCCATCGGCGTGCATTCGTACCAGACATTGCGGGCCAACCGCACCGATCCGAGCAAGGATTCGGCCATTACCTGGACGTACAACCATGCGCCGATGCTCGCATATTGGAACGGCACATTTTATTTGAATTACCTCAGCGACCCCGTCGGAGAGCATATTCCGCCCGGACAAACGCTTTTGCAAACCTCGAAAAACGGTAGGATCTGGACGAAGCCGGTGGCGATTTTTCCACCCTACAAAATTCCGGATGGTACCAAAAAGGACGGCCACCCGGGTGTCGCGAAAGACTTATACGCGGTAATGCACCAGCGAATGGGTTTCTATATCTCGAAAAGCAACCGCCTGCTCACGCTGGCCTATTTCGGGATGGTACTCGATGCCAAAGACGATCCGAACGACGGCCACGGCATTGGCAGGGTAGTGCGGGAAATAAGAAAGGACGGCACTTACGGCCCGATCTATTTCATCAGGCATAATGCGTCCTGGAAGCAGCCCTCCGACTACCCGATGTATACCGAAAGTAAAGACAAAGGTTTTGTGGAAGCCTGTGACGAACTGATGGGCAACAAGCTGGTCACCCAGCAATGGGTGGAGGAAGCCGACAGAAATGATCCGGTTATTAGTTTGAAAGGCGAATACAAAGCGTTCAGTTACTACCATTTGCCCGATGGCAGGGTGGTGGGGCTCTGGAAAAATGCATTGACCAGCATTAGCAAAAACGAAGGCAGAACCTGGCTGTACAATCCCAAACGCGCGCCGGGTTTTGTGAACAGCAATGCCAAGATCTGGGGCCAGAAAACGTCGGATGGTAAATATGCGACCGTTTATAACCCTTCGGAATTCCGCTGGCCGCTTGCGATTTCGGTGAGTGAGGATGGTTTGGAATACAAAAACCTGCTGCTCGTAAATGGGGAGATCACATCCATGCGCTACGGTGGCAACTATAAATCCTACGGCCCGCAATACGTGCGCGGTATTTCGGAAGGCGACGGCACGCCGCCGGACGGTAATCTCTGGGTGACTTACAGTATGAATAAGGAAGATATCTGGGTGTCGGAAATCCCGGTACCGGTGCGCAGCAAGGCCGAAAAACACGCTTCCGACCGTTTCGCGCAAATGCCGGAGGGTAAGGAGCTGGCCGAATGGAACATTTACAGTCCGTTGCAAGCTACGGCGGTTATTGGCAAAGGTTTAAGTGGTAAGGTGTTGATTATCAAAGATTCAGATCATTTCGATTACTCGCGTGCGGAGCGTGTGATCCCGCCGACAAAGCGGTTGATAGCTGAATTTTCCGTGACGCCAGGCCAGAGCAATACCGGCCTACTCGACATTGAATTGCTCGATGCAAAGGGTACGCCGGGCGTTCGTTTGTCTTTTGATTCAACCGGCGTGTTCCGGTTGAAAGCCGGTTATCGCAATAAAACGCTTTTGGAATACAAGAAAGGCCAGCGCTACGACATTAAGGTGCAGGCCAATACGGAGACACGCCTTTATAGCGTCGTTGTGAATGGAAAGCAGGTGGGTACCGGTGTGCTGTTCGCGCCGCTGGAAGCTGTGAGCCGCATTGCATTCCGCACCGGAGATACCCGGCGGTTTCCCGATGCCGATACGCCGACCGACCAGATGTACGACTTGCCAAACAGCGGCATGCAAGACCCGGAGGCCGTTTTTGAAATTGATTATCTCATTACCAAGCCATTATAATGCAGGCTTTTGCTAAAAACGTGCGGCCGATTTTTGAAAATATGAAAACAACCAAGACAATCATAGCACTCTCACTGGGGCTGGGCCTTCATGCATTTGCGCAGGAGAAAGCGCTCGTCAATACGTCTCAGAGTAAATTCGTGAAACTTCACGGCGCGGACATGACGGCCGTTCAATGGACGCAGGGCTTCTGGGCCGACCGCTTCAAAGTGTGCCGGGAAACCATGGTTCCGCAGCTCTGGAAAACCTATACCGACCCGAACCTGAGCCATTCATTCCGCAACTTCGAGATCGCAGCCGGACTGGAACCGGGGAATTTCAAAGGACCGTCTTTTCATGATGGGGACTTTTACAAAACCTTTGAAGCAGTAGCTAGCTTGTATGCCGCTACCAAAGACCCGAAACTGGATGAGCTGATGGACAAAACCATCGCCGTGATCGCCAAGGCGCAGCGCAAGGACGGCTATATTTATACCAAAGCCATCATCGAACAGAAGCAGCAGGGCGAGGGTAAAATGTTTGCAGATCGTCTCAGTTTCGAAGCCTATAATTTCGGGCACTTGATGACCGCGGCCTGCGTGCATTACCGGGCTACCGGCAAAGCGAGCCTGCTGGATGTTGCCAAAAAAGCGGCTGATTTTCTCATAACCTTTTATAATGCGGCTACGCCAGAGCAAAGCCGCAATGCTATCTGTCCGGCACATTACATGGGTCTGTCGGAGCTGTACCGCACCACGCACGACGAAAAATACTTGACGCTCGTCAAGCACCTGATCGCTATTAAAGGCGCAACCGAAGGTACCGATGACAACCAGGATCGCATTCCGTTTTTGAAGCAAACCAAGGTAATGGGCCACGCCGTGCGCGCCAACTACCTGTATGCGGGTGTGGCGGACGTATACGCGGAGACAGGTGACGAGGCGTTGCTCGCGCAGCTGCACACGATGTGGGACGACGTCACGCAGCATAAAATGTATGTAACCGGCGGCTGCGGCTCACTATATGACGGCGTTTCGCCCGACGGCACTTCCTACAAACCCGATGAGGTTCAGAAAATACACCAGGCCTACGGTCGCGACTACCAGCTGCCCAACTTCACCGCACACAACGAGACCTGCGCCAATATTGGCAATGTGCTCTGGAACTGGCGGATGTTGCAGATCACCGGGGATGCGAAATATGCCGACATTGTGGAGCTTGCATTGTACAACAGCGTCCTGTCGGGGATCAATCTGAAAGGGGATAAGTTTTTGTATACCAATCCATTGGCCTATTCCGACGCATTGCCATTCAGGCAGCGCTGGGAAAAGGACCGGCAAGCTTACATTTCCAAGTCCAACTGCTGCCCGCCCAATACCGTACGCACGGTAGCCGAAGTGGGCCAGTATGCTTATAGTCTTTCCGATGCGGGAGTGTTCTTCAACTTGTATGGTGGTAATAAATTCCAAACAGCGGTGAAAGGCGGTCAGCTGCGCTTGACACAAGCCACTGACTATCCATGGAATGGTAAAATCTCCATCACGCTGGAAGAAGCGCCGAAGGGTGCATTATCGCTCTTTTTCCGCATTCCGGGTTGGTGCAGTAATGCGGGTTTAATGGTGAATGGTAAAAAGGAGTCGACAGAGCTCGCTTCGGGTAGCTATACCGAAGTGAAAAGAGCCTGGAAAGCAGGCGATCAAATTCAGTTGACGCTCGATATGCCGGTCAAGTTGATCGAATCCAATCCCCTTGTTGAAGAAACCCGGAACCAGGTAGCTGTGAAGCGCGGCCCGGTGGTTTACTGTGTAGAATCCATTGATTTGCCGAAAGGCAAAACCATTTTCGACGTAGCCGTAGCGGCTAAGAATAACTTCAAACCAGCGTTATTGACAATCGAGAATAGCCCAGTAATGAGTTTACAGGGTGACGCGGTACTGGTCGATAATTCGGATTGGAGCAAAAAACTGTATCGGGAAGTTTCGACGGAAGCGCCGAAAACCATTCCGGTACGGTTAGTGCCATACTACGCCTGGGGAAACCGGGGGCATGGGGATATGTCGGTGTGGCTGCCGTTAGTGCGGTGAAGTGGCGGACCATCGGAGGTTGCATTTGATTTGTTGTCGCGTACCTACGGCACTTTCTGAATGCGGGTTATCCGTTTTCTGCTACCAATATTCCATCCCTGACGGGATTTTGGTGAATGAAAGTCCCGTCAGGGACGCAACCTTGGTGGGAATTTAACGATGTCTACGAAGGTGGCACCTATGGAGCCTGGGGGTTGATTTGGATCTTGGGTTGTTCCATAAGCAGGTAGCCGCTCCGCGGCTGAGGCGCTTATTGAGAATGAGCGGCCGTTTTGTGTATGTCTTTATGCCGAGAGAAGGTGATCACTCTGCGACCGGCCCGTTGCGTTATGATTGGGCGGTGACATCCGTTTATGCATTATCGAGCAAAACGCCGGGATCGATGCCTAGTTTGTGATACACAGCTTTTAGAAATGGTACATCCGGTTCGCGTTTGCCATTTAGGATTTCGGAGAGTTTTGCCTTTCCCAATCCTAATAAATCTGCCAGACCGGCAGTTGAAAGATTGAGTTCAAAGCGCTTCTGTTCCACCATTTCGGGAACAGTTAAAGGTGGAAATGGAAAGTGAATTTCTTCATATTTCTCCGCAGCGATCGCCATAGCTCGCAGCTTGTTTGTCTCATCTTCGGTTAGATTACCCTCGCCACGGGTCATCAACTCGTGAATTTCATCCATCGCGGAATCATATTCCGGTTCTGTGTTGTAAATGATCTGATCGTTTTCCATAACTATCGTACGTATTTGACAACGGAAGCGTCTATTTTATCATATTCTGAATGAGTCCCCAAAAATACAATATAAAGTGTTCGTACAGGGAAATGGATTACGGTAATTAGCCGATGCTCGTTTCCGGCGATGTTAAAAACAAATCTTTGATTGCCAACGTAATCCGCTGAATTAAAGAATTGTTTTATATCGTTTGGGCAAGACCAATCGGCTTTTCTAACTATGTCATACCATTGAACGAGTGATCTACGAGTGTTAGGGTACTTTGAAACATAGCGATTTAGGATTGATCTGCTAAGTATGACCATCGTTGGCAGGATGAAGTGCGTAAGTCAGCAATATCCGGTGTGCAATGTCACAATCAGAAATCCGGTACCCTAACTGCCGTGATCGACTATCCTGCGGTTTATCCTACAACTCCCGCACCCAAATATTCCGGAAACTCACCCGGCTTCCATGCTCCTGCAACTGCAATGGCAGCTTTGAGTCGTGGTAGTGATATTTAGGATAACCCTGATAAACCATCGGTCCCTTTAATTCCACATGGTTTAAAATCAATACATTATTATGGAATACCGTCATGTAGGCCGGCTTTTCTAACGTTTTGTCCGCTTTGAAAACCGGTGCTTCGAAAACCACGTCGTAGGTCTGCCAGGTTTGAGGTTTTCGGGCTGCATTCACCAGCGGAGCGTGCTGTTTATAAACGCTGCCGGCCTGGCCATTGTAGTAAATCCGCGTGTTGTAGTTCCAGGATTCATAGATCTGCAATTCATATAACCCCATGATGAGGACGCCGCTGTTGCCGCGATTGAAATCCTTGTCTTCGGACGGATCGGGCGTGCGCCATTCAAGGTGGAGCTGCATGTTCCCGAACTTCTGTTTGGTCCGGATGTCTGTGGTTTTGGGAACAATGGTAAGTGCTTCGTTATCCGGTTTCCACTTTACGGACGAGCCGTCGGCGTGTTCCCATTTGCTGAGGTCGGGTTGGCCGCCGTAGAGCAGAAAAGCATCCGATGGTGGCAGCGCATATGTGTCGCCGGGAACCACGAGCGGCGGTTTGAGAGACCAGTCTTCCGTCGCAGAGGGCGGCGGTAACTTTTCTCCATTTTTTTCTGACTGGGCATGCGCCAAAGCGCTGACGCATAATGTGAGTAACCCTACGAACAAGTTTTTCGCGGCAGGTATGCGATATAAGGCAGAGAATTGAAAATCAACCATAAGTGAGTCTGTTGTTGATATACAAAGAAATAATAGCACAATAACTCACTATTATTTTCAATTTTCTATTTTTATTTTCTTTTATTTACGTAAATTTGCTTTTGATAAGTTTAGGTATTCTATTTGAGCTGAGAATAGGTTTAATTTTTGTCGGTATGTGACGAATTGTTTCTTTTCCATCTATTTTTAGGTAAAAAACAAAAGTTAAAGCAATGCTGGCAAATCAGAGAAGGGAAAAAATACTTGAATTATTGAAGGAGGACGGCTCGGCCAAGGTGATCGATCTGGCCAGGCTCTTTAAAGTGACCGAGGTGACGATCCGGCAGGATCTCGACAAGCTTGAAAAAGACGGCCTGGTGATCAAGGAGCACGGAGGGGCGTTTCTAAAAAATGTGGAAGACCAGGTCCGTAATTTTTCGCTGGCCAACCAGGAAAACCTCGATAAAAAGGAGTTGATCGCCGCTAAATGTCTGGAATTTATTTCCAATGGCGATACGATCATTCTGGATTCCGGATCGACGACCACGGAGATTGCCAAGAAGCTGCGGGGCAGCAACAAGCACCTGACGGTCATTACCAATGCACTGAATATTGCATTGATACTGGGCGCGGAAACAGGGATAGAAGTGATCATGACGGGGGGAGAATTCAAGCCGCCGACCTTATCGCTGACAGGGCAGAAGGCAGCGGATTTTTTCAAAGGCCTGAATGTCCAGAAACTGTTTCTCGCTACGGCGGGGTTGTCGCTGAAGGCGGGGCTTACCTACCCGAGTATCAGTGACCTGGTGGTGAAAAAGGCAATGATCGATGCGGCAGACACAACCTATCTCGTTGCGGATTCGACCAAAGTAGGCAAAAGTGCTTTCGCAAGCCTCGGTGCTCTCTCGCTGATCGATTACATCATTACAGATGCCGGCATCGAGGAGAAGCATCAGCAACTTTTTCATGACAATGAGATTGAACTGATCATCGCGGAATGAGCCAATCTTGAATGAGCCGCCGTGGAACGGTGAATGACTGAATGAGTGAATGAGTGAATGAGTGACCGGGTCGCCGATGCGATGAATGAATGAGTGAATGACTGAATGACCGAATGAGTGACCGGGTTGCCGGTGCGGTGACCGAATAACGAAGGCTTACAGCCTAATGCGCAAAGCCAAAAAACCATCAACTGAAAGCCGACGGCCGATAGCCGACTGCCGACAGCCATCAAACCATGAACATGAAAAGTATCGGAGTCATTATTGGTAACAGGGATTTCTTTCCGGACCGGCTGGTGGCCGAGGCGCGGGTAGAGATCGTTGATTTACTTAGAAAATTAAGTATCAATGGGATCATGCTCGATACCGAAGCTACGAAGCTTGGAGGCGTCGAGACATTCCAGGATGCGCAGAAATGTGCGGCATTGTTCCGGGCGCACCGGGATGAGATCATCGGCGTGCTGGTGGTACTGCCCAATTTCGGCGACGAACGTGGCATTGCCGAGACATTGAAACTGGCAGATCTGAATGTGCCGATACTCGTGCAGGGATATCCCGATGATCTGGACAAGCTGGATGTGGCCCGCCGCCGCGATTCGTGGTGCGGCAAGATCTCGGCCTGTAACAACCTCTATCAATACGGCATTAAATACACGCTTACTACGAAACACGTGGTGCATCCGAGTGATCCGTCTTTTATAAAAGACCTCACCGATTTCGTCGCAGTTTGCCGCGTCACCAAAGGTTTACGCAATGTCCGTATCGGTGCCATCGGCGCACGTCCGGGCGGATTCAATACGGTGCGTTACAGCGAGAAAATATTGCAGCGCAACGGCATTTCCGTCGTCACAGTCGATTTATCGGAGATTCTGGGTAATGCAAACAAACTGACGGCCCATGATTCGAAAGTGAAAGAACGTTTGGATAAAATCACTTCCTACGCCGCACGTGGCCGCACGCCGGACGAGGCATTGATCCAGATGGCGAAGCTGGACGTGGTTTTAGGAGATTTTATTGAAGCTAATGCTTTGGACGCCACGGCAATACAATGCTGGACGTCGGTGCAGCAGAATTACGGCTGCAATGTGTGCACCAGCATGAGCATCATGAGCGAAAACATGATGCCGAGCGGGTGCGAAGTGGATGTGACGGGCACATTAAGTATGTATGCATTACAGCTTGCTTCGGGCTCGCCAAGCGCGCTGGTGGATTGGAACAACAACTACGCCAACGACGATAATAAATGCGTGCTGTTCCATTGCGGTAACTGGGCAAAATCGTTTTTGCCGGACATCGAAATCAGTACGGCTCCGATCCTCGGGACATCGGTGGGAGAGCAAAACACCTGGGGAGCATTGGCCGGGCGCACACCTGCGTCGCCGCTTACCTTCGGGCGTATCAGCACCGACGACCCGCGCGGGATCATGAAGGCGTACATAGGCGAGGGGCGGCTTACGGACGATAGTCTGAAAACGTTCGGAAACCGTGCCGTTGCCGAGATCCCGAACCTGCAAAATCTGATGCATTACATCTGCCGCAATGGTTTTGAACACCATGTGGTGATGAATGCGTCCAAAACAGCCGGAATATTGAAAGAGGCGCTGGAGAATTATATGGGTTGGGAAGTGCAACTGTTCGATGAACCTGTAAATCAATCCTATCCTACCAGGATGCCTGATCGCGAGCTCGTGTCGCAAAACTGACCCTAAACTATCAGAATCATTTACCCATACCGGAAGCGATTACCGGACTAATGCTAAGAGTCATGTCGGAAAAGGAACTGGCGCGCAAATCGGTAGAGTACCGGAAGAAAATACTCAAGTATATCTACCAGGCCAAAGCGGGCCACACCGGCGGAAGCCTGTCGTGTATAGATATATTGAATGTGCTCTATAATCATACAATGAATGTAGACGCAGCAGATTTCGGCTCACCCGACCGCGACCGTTATATCCAGAGCAAGGGACATACCGTGGAAGCATTGTACGTCGTACTCGCGTCCCGGGGTTTCTTTCCCGAATCCGACCTGGACACATTGTGCAAATACCAGTCGCATTACATCGGCCACCCTACCCGTAAAGTGCATGGGGTGGAGCAAAACACCGGCGCGCTGGGCCACGGCCTGTCGCTGAGCGTAGGCACGGCATTGGCGGGAAAGCTCGATAAACGTGATTTTAAGGTGTTTACCGTACTGGGTGACGGAGAATTGCCGGAAGGGTCCAACTGGGAAGCCGCATTGTCGGCTGCGCATTATAAGCTGGACAATCTTTGCGCGATCCTGGACAAGAACACGCTTCAGATCACCGGCCCGACGGCGAATGTCTGCAATACGGATCCGGTCGACCAGAAATTCGAAGCATTTGGCTGGGCGGTGCGGCATGTGGACGGGCATAATATAGGAGAACTGATCGATGCATTCGGGGCTATTCCGTTTGAAAAAGGTAAACCCAGCCTCGTGATCGCCCACACGGTGAAAGGAAAGGGGATCAGTTATATGGAAAATCAATTGAAATGGCACCACGGCGTACCCGACCAACAGCAGTACGCCGATGCGATACAGGAGCTCGACCTTTTGGAAGAAACACTTCCCTGAGCGGCTTGCAGGTAACCTGACAACAGACTTTAAATGTAAGAAATAGTGGACGCGACTATTGAGAATGTAGCGGTAATCAACCGCGCGAACCTGGAAGTTTTTTCAGGCACCCTTCAGCAACTGGCCAGGACCGACCGGGATATTATCGTAGTGACCAGCGATTCGCGAGGTTCGGGAAAACTGGTGCCGTTCGGGCAGAAATTTCCGGAGCAAATCATCGAAGTAGGTATTGCAGAGCAGAACCTCGTGGGCGTGTCGGCCGGTCTGGCGTCGACAGGCAAGAAGGTATTTGCAGTTTCTCCGGCCTGTTTTCTAACGGCGCGCGCTTTGGAGCAGATCAAAAACGATGTCGCTTATTCCAATAATCCGGTCAAGCTGATCGGCATCAGCGCGGGAGTGAGTTACGGCGCATTGGGTTCCACGCACCACAGCCTGCACGATTTTGCCGTTTTGCGCACGATCCATAACCTGATCGTGGTCGCACCGGCGGACAATTTTGAAACGGAGCAAGCCATTCGCCTTGCAGCGGAAACCGATCTTCCGGTTTATATCCGTTTTGGTAAAAAGCAGATGCCATTGCTTTCGGAGGAGGAAAAAACATTTGAATTTGGGAAAGGACGGCTCGTGCGCGAGGGCAGCGACATTACATTGATCGCGACCGGCGAAACGGCAGCGCCTGCATTGCTGGCCGCAGAAAAGCTGGAAACGGAGTCGGGAATTTCCGCGGCCGTTGTGAGCATGCACACGATCAAGCCGTTGGACTATGATTTGCTGGCCGAGGTCGCTTCTGGCGGAAAGCCTATTGTTACCATTGAAGAACACAGTATTTATGGCGGCCTGGGCGAAGCCTGCGCTTCTTTTCTGATGCAGCAAAACTACCGCAACCGATTCAAAATCATGGGTATACCTGATGAATACACCGTAACAGGCTCCCAACAAGAGATTTTCAATCATTACGGCATTTCCGTAGAGGGTATCGCCGCGGTCGCATTGGCACTGTGCGACGAAAATCGTTGATCGCGTAGGTGTAAACCAGCGGTTAATTAGTCGTTGTAGGACCGGACCTTTTTCGAATAGGTTTATTTGGTAAAAATTTATGAAGCGGATAAAAGAATTGTTCTGTTGCGTGGCGCTGCTTTGGGCAGGTATGGTTTCCGCACAGGAAACGGCACCCAAACACCGTGTGCTGGTATTGACCGACATTGAAAACGAGCCGGATGACACCCAGTCTATGATCCGGTTTTTGACCTATTCCAATCAATGGGATATCGAGGGCCTTGTGGCCACGACTTCCATTCATCAGCAGAAACGTGTAGCACCTGAGAAGATCAAACAACTCATAGAAGCCTACCGGAAAGTCCGCACGAATTTGCTCTTGCATGAAAAGGGTTATCCCGAAGCAGACTATCTGATAGGTATTACCAAAAGCGCTTATCCCGATTTTGGGTTGAATGCAGTCGGCAAGGGCAAAGATTCGGAAGGTTCGGAATGGATTATCAGGGTAGTGGATCAGAAGGACGACCGGCCGGTATGGATTCCCGTCTGGGGCGGTGCTAACTGCCTGGCGCAGGCGCTCTGGAAAGTGAAAATGACGCGCTCGCCGGATGATTTGAAAAAGTTTGTCTCCAAAATCAGGATGTACACCATTTCGGACCAGGATGATACAGGGCCGTGGATCAGGAAAAACTTTCCTGACCTGTTTTACGTGGGCAGTCCGGGTTATCACGCGGCTGGTGCCTACCATTATGCGACCTGGTCGGGGATCAGCGGGGATAAATTTCACGGGCGCTTCACGGGTGCCAACTTTGAAATAGTAGACAATCCCTGGCTTGATGAGCACGTGCGAAGTCATGGTCCGATGGGCAAGGAATACCCGTTTACCAAATTCCTCATGGAAGGCGATACGCCATCGTTTTTAGGGTTGGTAAACAATGGTCTGAACGACCCCGCACATCCTGAATACGGAGGCTGGGGCGGAAGATACGAGCTCTACACTCCACGCACGCTTAAATACTTTTACGAACCCGAAACCAGACCAATCTACACCGACGCGATAGACGAGGTAAAAGGTGTGGATGGCGCCTTCCATACCAGTAACAAAGCTACATTGTGGCGCTGGCGCGAAGCATTCCAGCACGATTTCGCCGTACGTATGGACTGGACCATCAAGCCTTATAAAGAAGCTAATCACCCTCCGAAGGCCGTCGTGAAAGGCGGTGCCCGCATACAAGCGAAAGTGGGTGAGACCGTGCAGCTGAGCGCCGATGGTTCGCAGGACCCCGACGGCAATACATTGGCCTATGAATGGATCTACTACCCCGAGCCAGGCAGCTACAATAGCAAAGAAGCACTTGGTATCAAGGATATAAAGGCGGCTCAGACATCTTTTGTGGCCCCCAAAGTGGAGAAACCGGAGACCATTCACGTAATACTCGCCGTGACCGATAACGGGACGCCTTCCCTGACGCGCTATCAGCGTGTGATCGTGACTGTGTACCCGTAAAAGTCAGCCGCCCAAACCCGTTGCATTATGAGCATGTTCTCACATTTCCGGATAGCGTTTTTTTGCGTCTTTTTTGGACTTGGATTTATCGGTTGTAAAACAAAACAATCCGAAGAAGGTCCGAAAAAGATTGCGATCGTTGTTTCGACGCTGAATAACCCCTGGTTTGTTTTCCTGGCACAAAAAGCAGAAGCGAAGGCGAAGCAGCTGGGTTACGAGTCCAAAATTTTCGACTCCCAAAATAATACGGCTCTGGAAACCGACCATTTCGACAATGCGATCGCTTCCGGGTATGACGCCATCCTCTTTAACCCCACGGACGCCGACGGCTCGATTATCAATGTGAAAAATGCGGTGGCCAGCGGTATACCTGTTTTTTGCATGGACCGTGAGGTGAATGCGAATGAGGCCGCGACGTCCCAGATCTTGTCGGATAGCTATTCGGGATGCGTCGCCATCGGAAAGTATTTTGTTGAAACCCTTAATAAAAAGGGCAAATACGTAGAGATTCTCGGAATGGTGGGGGACAACAACACCTGGAACCGTTCCAAGGGCTTTCACAGCGTCGTGGACTTTTACCCCGGCCTGAAAATGGTCGCTCAGCAAAGCGCAGATTTCGACCGGAATAAGGCAATGGAGGTAATGGAGTCGATTTTGCAGGCACACCCGGATATCGACGGCGTGTTCTGCGGGAACGATGCGATGGCGATGGGCGCATACCAGGCGCTAGTAGCAGCAGGAAAGGCGGACCGCGTCAAGGTCTTTGGCTTCGATGGGGCCGAGGATGTGGTCAAGTCCATCCAGGACGGCAAGATCCTCGCCACCGGCATGCAGTTCCCGGAGGTGATGGCGCAGACGGCCGCGACTTTTGCGGATGCCTATTTCAAAGGTAAACGTGACTTTCCCCGCAAAATGCCGGTGGCCGTGGAGTTAGTCAGGAAGGATAATGTTGAAAATTATGCCGCATACGGCGAAAAAGAATAACGATGTCCAAACCGATCCGATATCTGCTCTACGTAGCGGCTTTTGCCCTGCTGGCCTATAATTCAGTGTATTTCAAAAGGTTGGATGAGGTGAAAGCTGGTCATGCTGCTTTCAATGCGGCCGCGTATGCCAAAGACTTCTGGGAAAAGCAGCTGATACCCGGCCTGGGCAAAGCGGTTGAGCTGACTACTTTAAATAGCCTGCTGGACACCGATAAGGACAAGGCATTCGATGAATATTCGCACGCGCTCGGCATCGGCAATGTCCGGTATTTTATGATAAAAGGAACAGGGAAGGTCACGGATGTGGACGAAAACCAGGTCACTGTCGCGACCGGCGCGGGTTCGGAAGTGCGCATTGCGACGGAGTACATTTTCGGCAATGCGGTTCGTGATGCTTCCGGTACCATCGACATCAATGCATTCACCAACTCGATGGATTTCAATAATGTATCCGCCGAGATCAACAGAATCATCCGCGAGAAGGTCGTGCCCCCGTTTAGGTCACGGGTGAAAAAAGGCGACAACGTTACATTCTGCGGGGCCATTGAGCTTAACCGCGAACATATGCAGACAAACTCTCCGGAACTGATCCCGGTGCGTCTCCAAATCGAAAAGCCATGACGGAAATATCGGATATCTTGTTGGAAGTAAGGCAGATCACAAAACGATTTCCCGGCGTGGTGGCATTGGACGATGTTTCCCTGGCGATCGAGGCAGGAAAGGTGACCGCGCTGATCGGGGAGAATGGTGCCGGTAAATCGACCCTGATGAAAATCCTGTCGGGCGTTTACCCGGATTTTGACGGGGAAATCCATTACAAGCGCGAACAGGTCAGGTTTACCGGACCGAAAGATGCCCAACAGCAAGGCATCGCGATCATCCACCAGGAACTAAACCTGATACCCTATCTGACCATCACCGAAAATATCTTTCTGGGCCGTGAGCTCGTGACGCAATACGGGACAATGGATAAGAGCCGGATGCGCAGGAAGACCCAGGAGTTGCTGGACCGGCTCAAACTGAAGGTCAACCCCGATTCGGCGGTATTCAAGCTCAAAGTAGGCCAGCAGCAGATCATCGAAATCGCAAAAGCATTGCTGACCGACGCCGAACTGATCATCATGGACGAGCCGACGTCGGCCATCACGGGCAGCGAAGTGGAAGTATTGTTCGACATCATTGCCGATCTGAAATCCCAGAACAAGGCCATTGTGTACGTTTCGCATAAACTGGATGAACTGTTTCGTATAGCCGACAATTATGTGGTGCTGCGTGACGGCAAAAGCATTGAGTCGGGGCAAATGGCTGGTATGACGCAGGATCTGCTCATCAGTAAAATGGTGGGCCGGAAAATCGAAGTTATGCGTAAAACGGCCGACAGGGGGACTTGCGAATCCTTGCTGGAAGTCAGAAAACTAAACCTTAAAAATCCGCTGAAGACGGGTAATGTACTCAGCGACGTCTCTTTCTGTGTTGGAAAAGGGGAAATCGTCGGCCTTTTCGGATTGATGGGTGCCGGGCGTACAGAACTACTGGAAACGATTTTCGGAATGCATCCTGCGCACGCCAAGGGGCAGGTACTGATGGACGGGCAACAGGTATGCTGCGATTCGCCTTCGCGTGCGATCGCCGCCGGGCTCGCGCTCGTACCCGAGGACCGGAAAAAGGACGGACTTGTACTCGGCCTGGATGTGCAGACGAACATTAGCCTCACCACCCTGGGGGAAATAGAGACGCTCGGGGCTGTCAGCAATGCAAAAGAAAGCGCATTGGCCGACCACTACATCAGCGAGCTCAGGATCAAGACTCCTTCGGGACAGCAGCAGGCGAAAAATCTCAGTGGCGGAAACCAGCAGAAGATCGTGCTCGCCAAATGGCTTGCTACCCGCCCGAAATTGCTCCTGCTCGATGAACCGACCCGAGGAATAGACATTAATGCCAAAACGGAAATCTACAAACTGATCATCCGCCTGGCCAACGAAGGATTGGGTATACTCGTCGTGTCCTCGGAACTGCCTGAGATCCTGAGTATTTCGGATCGGATCCTCGTGATGGCAGAAGGACGGCTGACAGGCGAATTTTTAGCGAGCGAGGCCACGGAGGATGGGATTTTGAAAGCAGCGATCGGGGCTTCGGCTATCGGCATTAGGCGGTAGGATTAGCTGAACTTCGGCTGTCGGCTCTCGGCAGTCGGCTTTTTTGAACTGATGTAAATGCGAACGAGTAATATTTCCATGTCACAAAACAAGTCTGAAATATCCGGTGGTGAGCGTATCGGCGCTTCGAAGAAATCGCCGACAGTCGACCGCCGACAGCCGAGGTTAGCAAGTGGTATCCCGCTTGCCCGCTTTCAATCCCTCATCGCCCTGTTCCTGCTTTGCCTGGCGTTGAGCATTTTGTCGGACAAGTTTTTAAGCGTTTCCAACCTCTGGAATGTCATGCGGCAGATATCGGTGAATATTTGTATTTCAACCGGTATGACACTGATCGTCCTCACTTCCGGCATCGACCTGTCGGTGGGGTCGGTTCTAGCTTTGTGCGGGGCGATTACAGCCGGATTACTTAAAAACGGCATTGAAATCCCTTCGGAAAATCTTTACGTGGGTTTTACGATGCTCGGTGCCATGCTGGCGGGGATCCTGACCGGCTCTGCGCTGGGCGCGTTCAACGGCTGGGCCATTACACGTTTCAAAGTCCCGCCGTTTGTCGCCACACTCGCCATGCTGACGGTCGCCCGCGGTCTTACGATGCTATGGACGGGCGGTTTTCCCATCAGTGGGTTGGGTGATACATTCCTGTACATCGGAACAGGCTGGTTGCTGGGAATCCCGGTTCCGGTGTGGATTTCGGTCATAGTAGTGGCACTGGCGGTTTTTCTGACGGATAAAACGCGGATCGGAAGGTACATTTACGCCATTGGCGGCAACGAAAGTGCCTCACGGTTGTCGGGTATCGACGTCAGTAAGGTTAAAATAATCGTCTATACCATCGCCGGAGCGCTGGCGGCGGTAGGCGGGATCATGGTCACTTCGCGCCTCGACTCTGCCCAGCCCAATGCCGGTGTCAGCTACGAGCTGGATTCTATCGCGGCCGTCGTCATTGGAGGCACATCACTCTCAGGCGGGCGCGGGAGCATTCTCGGCACCGTGCAGGGCGCTATCATTATCGGGGTACTGAATAATGGTCTGGTACTATTGAATGTATCGCCATTCTGGCAGCAGGTGGTGAAAGGGCTGGTGATTTTGCTCGCGGTGATAATTGATAAATCGAATGGGAAGAATGAGTAGGGGGGCTTTCTTTTCTTACACGCCGAACACGACCTCATTTATATGTGAAATAAGCCTTTCCAATGCGTGTTTTCGTAGCCGGTTGTGCGGGGCTCCATTTGCCGGTCGGACTTTTGCATCGGGTATATAAGTTATCAGGTGAGACCGGACTTGTGAGCTGCATTTATTGTTTGCGTTTTGAAGCATTGAATTTTCCAGCTTAAATGTGAATTTATCATTTACATTGTTGGATGACATCATAACACAAACGTAAGTCTTATCATGATGGTAGACATCAGCCGTTGATAGCACAACTGCGGAATGTGTTAAGTACTTATTGGTTGATGGAATCAGGAACTCAAATGAGACAATGTCGCCGGGTCTGAAAGGCATAAATTTACAACTTGGAAATCATAGAGGTAATACTTGCGTTGTAAAGAGCTTCCTTAAGTAGCTCATCAGTAGGTATAACAGGTAGATGTTCTGTCTCTTTAAGGTGGAGCTTAGCTTCAAATTTAAAAATGGTCATTTTATACCCTTTGAATGCCGTCGCCAGCGCGGCGTTATCGATTTTGCCGATTGTATCCTCCATTTTTTCCAATAACGGCAGCATAGTTTTTATGAAAATTGCCCCGATGTTTAATTGCTCAGCATTCATTTCAGGAATGAGTGCCATTTGCTCTTTTATAAGCACTGTATCACGAACCAGTCTCCGTTCGACACGGACGATTATCCAATCGGAAAATGATCTTGTAAATATCCTCATAAAACCGGCAATAAGGGCTGCCCAGGACGTCTTGCGAGCCTCGTATTTCATGATGGTCAGTGTCGTTCCGGTCATAACTGCTGCTTAATTAGTTGATGAAAACAATGTAAAAATACCTTGGAAAAAGCTTCATTGCAAGCCAGTTAAATAGTGGTTTCGCAGGTAATTAGCAAGGGTTACTCATAAAAGTACCAACGGTAAAGTTCAGTTATCAACTGCTAGAAAATATTCCAAAATGAACCGATTTTGCTTACTATTTCTTTCCGCTTCCATACTGTTCTCATCCTGCCAAAAGCAAGCCTACCTCTTCACCTCCTTCCGTGAGCCGGCTACCGATGGCCTGCATCTCGCATACAGCAACGACGGCTACTCCTGGACCGACCTTGGCGGAGGCTATCTCAAACCCGAAGTGGGCGGCAAGCTCATGCGGGACCCATCCATTGCAAGAGGAAAAGACGGGACCTTCCACCTCGTCTGGACCACGAACTGGAAAGGGGATAAGGGATTCGGATACGCGAGCTCGCGCGACCTGGTCCATTGGTCGGAACAGCGTTTCATTCCCGTGATGGAGCAGGAAGCCGAGGTCGTGAACGTATGGGCGCCCGAACTGTTCTATGACGAAGACCAGGATCGATTCATTATCATCTGGGCCTCGACGATCCCCTTCAGGTTCCCGAAAGGCGAAGAGGATGAGCGGAATAATCACCGGATGTATTATGTGACGACGAAGGATTTTCAGTCTTTTTCCAAAGCCGCATTGTTCCTCGATCCGGGTTTCAGCGTGATCGATTGCGTGATCGCCAAGCGGAAAAAAGATGATTATGTGCTGGTTTTGAAGGATAACACCCGCCCGCAACGGAACATCAGGGTCGCATTTGCGAACAATGTGCTCGGACCTTATCGTGATGTTTCGGAGCCGTTTACCGGCTTCCTGACAGAGGGGCCGACCGTTGCGCAGGCAGGCGACCAGTGGCTGATCTACTTCGATCAGTACCGGGATAAAACGTATGGCGCGGTTAAGACGAAGGATTTTAAAGGTTTTACCAACATTTCCAAAGAAATAAAAGTACCCGATGGCCATAAACATGGCACCATCATCCAGATCGATCACCGGATATTGAAACAACTGAAAATGAAAAGATAACCCCGAATGAGAACAGCCCCGCATGCCTGCCGGTTAGTCTGCGTATATAGTAGTCGGTAGCATTTAATCGCTTATATTGTTTATAATAAATTGAAGATTAAATAAGATCGATAGTAGTAAAAATGCGCCGGCGCCGGCTTCTGTTTGGAAACCTGACTAAAATTCGCCTCGTTTTCATGAAGGAACCAACCCGGACAGAGCTGTATTTGGAGGAAGAGCAGAAGCTGTGGCGGGAAATGCTGGCGGGGGATGTCACCGCATTTGAACAACTCATCAACTGTACTTACGACCTGCTGTTCCACTACGGAACCAAATTCAACAGTGACCGGGAGCTGATCAAGGACTGCATTCAGGATGTTTTTTTGGGGATCTGGGAAAAAAGAAATGCATTGAACCCCGGCATTCCGCCCAAACCTTACCTGCTGGCGTCACTGCGTCGGCGGCTGCACCGGCTGGCGTCGCGGCTGCGGATGGATTGTATGGATTATTACAGTGAGTCGGACATTGTTTTCGACCTGGAATTCAGCGCAGAGTATCAGCTTATCCAGTCGGAACACGACCGCTTGCTCGCTTCCCGGATGACCGAAATGCTCAACGAGCTTCCCAAACGGCAAAAAGAAGCCGTTTTTCTCCGTTTTTACAATGACATGGAGCGCGAAGAAATTGCGATCGTCATGGACATTCAGCCTCAGTCTGTTTCCAACCTGCTGCAAGAGGCATTCAAGTTTATCAAATCTCATTGGAAAGCCATCGTATCACTCTTTTTGGCAATGCGGTTTTGGACTGAATGGGTTCATTAAAAAAGCTTCAAAAAAAATCGGAAAAGTACAGTATCCCGATCCCCGCTTGGTCTAATGGTGTTTGAAAAGTAAAATTTTGAACATGGACCGGTACCGCGATTTCAGTTTGGGGGAATTTGTATGGGATAAGTCGTTCCGCAACTGGGTGCTGAACCCCACGCGTGAGGACGACGAAACCTGGCAAACCTGGCTTGCGGCCAACCCCGACAAGCATGAGATGGTGGATCGCGCACGTCAGCTGGTGTTGTCGATAGTGCCGGCCAATGCGAAGTTGCCGCAACGCGAAAAACGAAAAGCGGTCGAACGCATCGTCGAAAGGCTCGAAACCCGCGCACTCGATACTACGGAACGTTACCCTATTCCATGGTACACCGGCCGGGCTGCGCGCGTAGCCGCCATGATCGTACTGTTAGCCGGACTTGGCTGGATATTCTGGCTCCGTCATCAGGAACGCACCGTAACCTACGACCAACTGGTTGCCGCGGCAGGAGTCGAAATGCGGGAGACCATCAATAACACAGCAAATCCGCTGACGGTCAGCCTTGAAGACGGCAGTCGCATTACCCTTGATCCGGGAAGCAAGGTAGGTTATCCCAAACATTTCCGGAATGGGCAGCGGGAGGTTTTCCTCTCGGGCAAAGCTTTCTTCGACATAGCGAAGGATCCTGCCAAACCATTCTTTGTATATGCCAACGAATTGGTCACCAAGGTGCTCGGGACGAGTTTTACGGTGCGCTCTTTTACCCATGAGCAGGAGGTGTCCGTGGCTGTCAAAACCGGTAAAGTGGCGGTTTTCTCCCGTGAGGATCCCGATGTGGCCGAAAAGCAGAGTACGCATGAACTGACGGGTGTGGTGATCGAGCCTAACCAGCAGATTGTTTTTGTGCGTAAGACCGTCAAAATCACCAAGAGCATTGTTGCAGAGCCCGAAGTGGTGACCCATACGCCCTTGCACGGCCTGGAATTCGATGAAGAACCGGTGTCCGCTGTGTTTGAAGCATTGCATGTCACCTACGGCATTGAAATTATTTATGATAAAAACATCATGGACGATTGCCCGATCACTGCAAGGCTGACGGACATGTCGCTCTACGAGAAGCTGGACCTCGTCTGCAAAGCGGTGGGCGCCAGTTATAAAGTCATCGACGGCCGTATCCTGATCGAAGGAAAAGGTTGCCGGAATAATTAAAGAAAAAGCCGGCCCATGCTCCAACATGGCCGGCTCCAATATCCTCCGGGGTTAGCACACCGTGACATCTCATGCAAATGGGATGAGGAGGAAGATTTTGCCAAGTTTCAATTAACAAAACCGTTCAAATTTATGAAAATACCGGTACAGTTCCATCGTAAATGGTTAGTTCTTATGCGAATCAGCGTTGCGCAAATGGTGATGTCAGTATGGTTGGTGGGGAATGCGTTCGCGGCGGACGTTCGCGGGCAGGAGCTTCTCAACAAGCGGATCAGTCTGCAGGCACAGGACCTCGAAGTAAAGAAAGTGCTGCACCAGATTGAAAAGCAGGCCGGCGTTCGGTTCATCTTCAGTTCCAGGATGATCCAGTCGGGCCGCAAAGTGACGGTGCAGCAGGCCAACCAGGAGTTATCCAAAGTACTGGATGATTTTCTGGCACCGCTGGGACTGACCTATGAAGTTTCAGGGAAAAACATCGTGATCCGCCCTTCTGATACTCCCAAACCTGCTTCCGGTGAGCCGGAGGCATCGGTCAGAAATGCTTTGCAGGTTAGTAATGAGCTCACCATCAGGGGCCGTGTGACAGATGCTGATAACAAAGAGCCTTTGCCGGGTGTGAATATTCTGGTGAAGGGTACACAATCGGGCACGTCCACGGACGCAAACGGAGGCTACACTTTAACGGTCGAAAATGCCAATACGGTGTTGATTTACAGTTTTGTAGGTTATGAGCCGCAGGAAGTGCCGGTCGGTAGCCGGACGGAGATTAATATTGTCCTTAAAACGGATCAGAAATCGCTGGAAGAAGTACTGGTCGTGGGTTATGGTACTGTTAAGAAAAGCGATATTACCGGGTCGGTCGCGTCCGTCAAATCGCAGGAGCTGACGGCCTATCCGGCGTTGGGTACGGTGCAGGCATTGCAGGGCCGGGCTGCCGGCGTACAGATCCAGGCGAACAACGGAGAGCCGGGATCGAATTTCAAGGTGCGTATCCGCGGAGGGACGTCTATCAATGCGAGCAGCGATCCCATTTATGTAGTGGATGGTTTTGTGGGCGGCACTTTGCCTCCGCCGGAGGATATCGAATCGATAGAAATTCTAAAAGATGCTTCTGCGACGGCTATTTATGGGTCGCGTGGTGCCAACGGTGTGATCATGGTCACTACCAAAAAAGGTACGTCGGGCAAACCGCGTATCGATTTCAATACCTCGTTTTCCAGCCAGAAGGAAATCAACCGCCTCGATTTGCTGAATGCGAAACAGTTCCTCGATTACGTACAGGAAGCACGCCCGACGATCGTGTCGCAGGGTGCCGATACCGATTGGCAGGATGAGATCTTTCGTCGCGGCGGCATTCAAAATCACCAACTGTCGGTAGCAGGCGGCAGTGAGGCAGTGAAATATTACGTGTCGGGCGCCTATTATGACCAGAAAGGCATTATTCTCAATTCGGGTTACAAGCGGTATTCCGTGACGAGCAATATCGATATTAATGCTACTAAACGGCTGAAACTGGGTGTGAACCTCTTCGCGCAGCGGGTGTCGCGCCAGCAGTCGCGTACGCAGGAGGGCTCGGGCGGGCTCACACCCGGCGTGATGTCGGCAGCGCTTAAATTCGAGCCCGACCAGCCGATACGGGATGCCAATGGCCGCTTTACTGTGGGTCGTTTGAGCGATCCTATCGATAATCCGTACGCGATTGCGACCCAGCTGGAAAATGAAACGCTTGCCGACCGCATCCAGGGTAACCTTTATGCCGAATACAATATTCTCAAAGACCTGAAATTCAGGGTTACGCTCGGTGCAACCACGAATAGCGGTCGTACAGGCACATTCACACCCACGACTTTGAATGATGGCCGCAATGTAGGCGGTGCTGCAACGGTCAATGGCAACAAAAGCACGTTGCTTTTGAATGAGAACTATTTGACCTACAACAAAAAAATAGGCGCATTGCACGATCTCTCCGTCATGGCGGGTTATTCGTACCAGAAATCTTCCAGCGAAAGGTGGGGCGGTTCCGGCCAGTCGTTTATTACCGACGCGGTTTCGTACTGGAACCTGGGCGGATCGTCCGTTTGGCAAGCCCCGAATTCGGAACTGACCGAATGGGTACTGGCCTCCTATTATGCCCGTTTGACCTACGCATTGGCCGATAAATACCTCTTCACTGCCAACATCCGCCAGGACGGTTCATCGAATTTTAGCAAAAACCACAAATGGGCGACATTCCCGTCGGGCGCATTTGCCTGGAAAATGTCGAGCGAGCCGTTTATGCAAAATATTTCAGTCATTAATCAATGGAAATGGCGCGTAAGTTATGGGTTGACGGGTAACCAGGCGATTGAGCCTTACCAGACGATGGCCCGCTTCTCGAACGTCTACACCATTATCAACGGCACACCGGTGAATGCCGTCCGTCCTACAACCGTCGCCAATGACGATCTTACCTGGGAAACGACGCATCAGTTCGACCTGGGCGCGGATGTAAGCTTGTTCAGTAACCGTATCAACCTCGTAGCCGATTACTATCGCCGTGTGACCAAAGACCTGCTTTTCAGCGTGCAATTGCCTCAATATTCGGGTTATACCAACCAATTGCAGAATATCGGCGAAGTGGAGAACAAAGGCTTTGAGTTTACATTGAATACCCGGAATCTGGTGGGTGCGTTCAAATGGAGCACTGACATTAATTTCTCGGTTAACCGTAATAAAATCCTGAAACTGCCCGCAGGTACCGATATCCTTTACGGTTCGGCGCCGGGGCACATGGTGGGGATGGGGCAAACGCAGATATTGCGTGAAGGGTATCCGGTCGGAAGTTTTTATGGCTGGATCTATGACGGTGTGTATCAGCAAGGCGACAGTTTCACTCCCGGTGGTGGTTTCGAAGTAGTGGCTGGCGGGGAGAAATTCAGGGATATCAATGGTAAAAAGGACTCGAATGGGCAATTGACCGGCGAGCCGGACGGAATGCTGAACAGCGACGACCGCACCATTATCGGTAACCCGCACCCGAAATTTACCTGGGGGATGAACAACGATTTCAGCTGGAAAGGATTTGACCTGAATGTGTTCTTTCAAGCTTCCAAAGGCAATGATATGCTGAGTTATACGCTCATGGAACTCAATCTGCTGTCGGCGATCAACAATGCGACCACTGAGGCGTTGAACCGCTGGACACCGACGAATACCAATACCGATGTACCCAAAGCGGCTGTCGGTCGGACGCGCAGGGTATCGACGCGTTGGGTTAAAGACGGCAGTTTCGTAAGGATGAAGAACCTGGCGGTAGGTTACAACTTCCCGAAACCGGTGCTGGAAAAGCTCAAAATCAGCAAGCTGCGTATTTATGCAAGCGCCCAGAACATCCTGACTTTCACCAAATACAAAGGCTACGACCCCGAAGTGAACTATTCATCGGACGGCAACACCGACAGTAACCGTAACCTTGGTCTCGACTACGGGAGCTATCCGAACGCCAAATCTTACACCATCGGCCTGAACCTGGGTTTTTAAAGCATTAAACGGACATCGAAATGAAGCATTTATTCAATAGATCAATATTCCTGACCGCGGCGGTTTCGCTGCTGCTGGGCTGTGCGGACCTGGACGAGAAGCCGGTGGGGCTACTCGCGCCGGAGGCATTGTTCAGGACTTCCAAAGACGTGGAAACGGCCATTATGGGCGCATATGGCTGGATGGCCACCGAGCGGCTTTATGGCCGTCAGTTTGTGTCGGCGCTCATGCTCCGCAGCGATATGGAGGATATCGGCGACCGCGGTACGCCGGCCGAGCGCCAGCAGGTGAACGACTTCAATATGGATGACAACAACAATATGGTCAACCAGTTCTGGCCGGTATGGTACCAGGTGATCAGCTCTACCAATGCAGCTATTTTCGGAGCGCAGGGGCTCAATTTACCTGAAAACGCCGGTAACCCGCTCATTGCGGAGGCCCGTTTCATCCGCGCATTCGCGTACTTCCACCTGGTGCAGGTTTTCGGCGATATACCTTACATCGATTATTTTATCAGCAATCCGGAGTCCGTTAAATCGATCTCCAAGACGCCTGCGGCTACGGTTTATGCCAGTATCATCGCCGACCTGGAATTTGCCAAACAATGGCTGCCCGATAAGCAGCCCTCGGAGGTGCGGAGCCGGGCAACCAAGGGAACGGCCGCTTCCTATCTGGCTTCGGTACACCTCACGATGGGGCAGTATCAGAAAGCCTACACCGAAGCAAAGTGGGTGATCGATAACAAGGACAAATTTGGCTACGCACTCGAAGCTGACTTTCAAACGCTGTTCAAGGCACCGCAGGCCCCAAATATGAAGGAGCATATTTTCGATATCGATTTCCTTGGTTTGAAATCGGGTGAAGGCGGTGCCAACGACGACATTATGGCTCCGATGACGGGCATTCGCGGAGGCGACGCGCCACGCAGCGGATGGAGCGTGATCGTGCCCTCTCTGAAAGTGTACAGTACCTGGGATAACCGCGATTACCGCAAGGAAGTGAGCTTTGAAGATTCGCTGCTGATCGGTGGTAAACTCGCGCCTTATACCGAATTCCCAAACACCAAACGCCCGCATATTGCCAAATACGCCCGTTTTGCCGGTAATTCCAATTCCGAGGGCCGCTATTCCGACCATAACTACGCCGCTATGCGCTACGCTGAAATATTGCTGATCGCGGCCGAAGCATCGGTGGAAGTGAACGGGCCGAATGCGGAGGCGCTGGGCTATATCAACCAGATCCGGGCGCGCGCCAGAAACTGGGCGGGCAAGCCAACGACTTTCCCCGAGGACGTGAAAGCGGGCCTCGCCAAAGATGCGATGATCGAACTGATCATGGACGAACGCCGCCTCGAACTCGCATTCGAGTACAAGCGCTGGTACGATATCAAGCGTCGGAATTTGGGTGAAAAGGTATTTAAAGGCACCAACTCATTGGAACCGCATGATAGTTTCAACGCAGCCCGCGATTACCTGATGCCGCTCCCGCGCGTGGAGTTGCAGGTGAACCCGAATTTGATGCCGCAGAATCCGGGGTATTGAGTTAATGATTGAATGATAGAATGATTGAATGTTAGAATATTTTTATTTCATTCAATCATTCCCTGTTCCACGGCGGCTCATCGCTCCGGCGACCCGGTCAATCGTTAATCGCGTAGCGATGTAATATTGGTAGTGCTAATCGGGTTGCGGCAGAATGCAAATCCCGTCAGGGATGTAATGTTGGTAGAAAGCAAAATGAGGTGACCGTTCCCGGAAATCCCGTTAGGGATGTAATGTTGGTAGAAAACAAAATGAGCTGACCGTGCCCGAAATCCTGTTAGGGATGTAACAACAACGACGTCGTTGCGGTCAACGGTGTTGTTGTTTCATACCCAAGGGCATTGCGTGGCGCTGGGTATTGTCTTGTTTCTACCAATGTTACATGCCTGACGGCATTTCACTCATCGCACCGGTAATCCGGCCACTCATTCAGTCATTCAGTCATTCACTCATTCACAGTTCCACTGCGGCTCATTCCCTGTTCCACGGCGGCTCATCGCTCCGGCGACCCGGTCAATCGTTAATCGCGTAGCGATGTAATATTGGTAGTGCTAATCGGGTTGCGGCAGAATGCAAATCCCGTCAGGGATGTAACGACGATGCTGTGGGCAATGTGCCTGCGATGCATTGTTGTTACATGCCCAGGGGCTTTTCGGGAGACGTTTATGTTTTGGGTTGCTACCGATATTACATGCCTGACGGCATTTGCTTTACATTTCGTATTTGTTTACTGTTCCAAAAAGTCCCTGAGACTGTTAGTTTCCTGCGGCGATATCGAGAATTTTCTTTCCGCAACCTTGTCCGCGATGACGGTGTCGGCTTGCAACAGCCTTATCGTTATCGCGGGTTGTTGAAGCCACCCGCGTTCGGCATTTTTTAACTCGGAGGGGACAAGCGGTTCGCTGAAATCGTAGGCCGGGCTTTTGAAATGAAAGACCAAAGCCGGAATTTTGCCTTGCCATTCGACGCGGCATTGTATCGGGGAAGTTTCGCTGAGAAGATCATCAGGGAAATGGGTGTTTTTAAGGATAACATCGAGCGTCGTGGCGGTAGGGAGCACGCGTATGTAGGGTGAGGGTTCGGGAAGTGGCATGTTTTTCAGAATTCTTTACACAATCAACAAAACCCGCTCTGGAATGATTCAGGGCGGGTTTTTCTGTTTTGTGACTGCGTTTTGATAATTGTGACGTTTTTGTGACGCCCGTTTTGGGCTCTTCGGTGACATCTCGCGCTTTATTTGGGGAATTTATTTACCTAAATCAAAAACCTATCGGAATTATGGAACCCTTCCTTGGTGAAATCAGAGCCTTTGCCGGAATCGGTCTGCCTGCTAACTGGGCATTTTGCGACGGCTCGCTGCTGTCTGTCGACGAGTATTCCTCATTGTTCCTGCTGATCGGGAACAAGTTTGGTGGCGACGGGATCACCAATTTTGCATTGCCGGATCTCCGTTCGCGGATCCCGATGGGACAAAGCGCCAATAATCCTATCGGGCGACAGGGAGGTGCAGAAAAAGTGCAGCTGGCAGTAGGAAACCTGCCTGTACATCGGCACACACCTGCGTGCAGCACGGCTACCAAATCTGATTCAAAAAGCGCGGTAAATGCCTTCTGGTCGGCAGCCGCCAATAAAGGGATTCGGTACGCAAAGCCGCCGGGAAACGTCAGCATGAATATGGAAAGTTTACAGCTAGCGGGCGAAAGTCATTCGCATGAAAACCGGATGCCTGTTCTGGCGGTCACCTACATCATCTCGCTGTCTGGCACATTTCCGACGCACGGCTAATTATCAACCCTTAATCATTCCCTAATTCATGAAACCATACATATCCGAGATCAGGACGTTCGCCTTTTCATGGGTGCCCAAGGGCTGGCTGCTCTGTGATGGAAAGGCGTTATCCATTAAGACATACCCTACATTGTACCAACTGATCGGGGACACCTTCGGGGGTGACGGCGAATACTTTAATTTGCCCGACCTTCGGGATAAGGTAGTCATAGGTACCGGTCCTGGCTATCCGGCCTTTGCCGAAGGCGGCGAAAAGACCCATCAGCTTACGATCCAGGAGATGCCCAGGCACCGGCACCAGGCGGTAGCGAGCTCCAACGGGGCGGACAAAAGCACTCCCAAAGACAATTTCTGGCCGTCCGACGGAGGATATGTTCTGGAAAGCGACAACCAGATGAGCGATCAGGCTACGGAGCCGACGGGTAACGGCGAGGCACACGACAATATGTCTCCCTATCTGGCGATCAATTACGCGATCTGCTTTGTAGGCCTTTATCCCGGCAATATCTATGAGGTTACCGACGATTTTACCGGCACAATCCGGGCATTTCCCAAAAAACTCGATGCTGGCTGGTGGCTTCCCTGTGACGGAACCGTTTTGCCGATTTCAAGCTATCCGGCATTGTGGAAGGTGATCGGAAATATCTATGGAGGTGACGGCGTGGACACGTTTGCATTACCCGATTTGCGGGGACGTTCGACGGTTAGTTGTGGCGAGCCAAAGGGGCTCTGGCCTTACAAGTTGGCAGAAAAGGGCGGGACGGCATCGGTGCACCTCGCAATTGGGCAGATGCCCAGGCACAGCCACGCCCCGCTTGCACATACGGAGGCTGCCAATTTAGTGCCTGCCGGGCAGGTATGGGCGAATGAGGACGCGCGCAACCCGGTCAATGATTTCTCGGGTACAAAGGGCGAAGGTGAGTTAATGAACCCGGCTGCAATCGGCGAATCGGGCGGGGACGAGCCGCACAACAATATGATGCCCTACCTCACATTGGAATATATGATTTCAGCCGGTGGAGATTGGCCTTATCCTCCACAGGATACCCATGAAGGCAAAGTTAATCTTTAACACATTAAATATCAGACAAATATGGATCCGCAGTATGTTGGCGAAATCGCCCCGTTCGCATTACGCTACGTGCCCCTTGGGTGGCGCCTCTGTGATGGCTCGGTGATACCGATAGCGAGGAACGAAAACTTGTTCAGATTGATCGGTAACCGTTTTGGCGGTGATGGTATTACCACTTTTGCTTTGCCCGACCTGCGTTCGCGCATACCGCTGGGCCATGGTGAGCACTACCCATTCGGGCAAAAAGGAGGCTCCGAGTCCGTCTTGCTGGCATTGGGTGAAATGCCACGGCACAGGCATTTCCCGGCTTGCAGCACCTCGGAAAAGGCAGATTCAAAAAACGCGACAGATGCTTTCTGGTCGGCAGCGGGCGGGCGCCGATACGCGTCGGCACCTGGCTTTAATCAAATGAATTTTGACAGTATCCAAAATGAAGGCAAGAGCGAACCCCATGAAAACCGCATGCCCATCTTTGCCGTCCGGTATTGCATTTCAATGGAGGGCATTTTCCCACAGGGCGAATAACCGTCGGTCGACTCAGACTTTTAACCTAAAAAAGATATTTTTATGAATGGTTATCTTTCAGAAATCAGATTATTCGCCTTTCCCGAGGGATTGAAAGGCTGGTTTTCGTGCGACGGCAGAACGCTGTCGGCAAGTGAATACCCGGTCCTTTTTCAATTGATAGGCACGACCTTCGGAGGAGAAGGTGACAATTTTAAAATCCCCGATCTTCGCGGCCGCGTGCTGATCGGTGACAGTCTGGCTTATCCCGGCTTTACCCGTGGCGGCGAGGAGAAACACGCGCTTACGATCCCGGAAATGCCGAAGCACCGCCATCAGGCCATTGCCAGTTCCAATAATGCCGATAACGATACGCCTGTAAACAGCTACTGGCCTGCTAATGCCGGCTATGTGACACAAAGCAACGCGGCTATGAGCGATCAAAGTATCGAGCAAGTGGGTGACGGCAAGGCACACGATAATATGTCGCCATACCTGTCCCTCAACTATTGCATATGCGTAAAAGACGGTATGCTACCGGATGCGTTGGGGGGCCTTGATGAATATTCAGGAACAATCAAGGCATTTGCGTCGAAGGTGAATTCGAGATCTGCTGCTCCTTGTGATGGGCGTTTGATAAAGATAGCTGACAATACGGCGTTGTTTTCATTGCTTAAAAATGTCTACGGCGGCGACGGGGTCACTACTTTCGCTTTACCTGATTTACAGGGAAGAGCGATGGCCAGTTGCGGAAAATCTGAGGATCTCACGGAATACCAATTGGGTGAAAAGGCCGGGGAAGCGACCGTAAAGCTGACTGTTGAGCAAATGAGCAAGCATTACCATCCTGCGCTGGCCAATACCCACGGCGATAAAATCCGTCCCGATGGGCAAATATGGGCGAATGAGGATTCGCGCAACCGGATTAATTGTTTTGCGAAAGAAAAGGGTACGGCGGCGATCATGAATCCGGCGGCCATCGGAGAGTCGGGTGGCGATCAGCCTCACAACAATATGATGCCTTACCAGGCAATTCAATATATGATTGTTACCTCGGGTGTTTACCCGTCTTGGGGCTGATCGTCCCGGAAAGATTGCTGTTGTGGCGATGAGTCATTGGCTGAAAGCCAATGACTGCTTTGATTATCAATAATTTACATTATGATGAAAACTTCTACCGGCCTGCTTCTGTACAGGACCCTGGCTATTGCATTGCTGTTCGTCAGCTTGTTGCCCAGTGCTCGTGCAAATACCTTTAATGTAACCCAAACGAGCGATGGTAACGACCCTTCGCAATTGCGCGGGGCGATCCTGGCAGCGGATGCGCTCGGCGGCGGGCCGCATACGATCAACGTACCGGCCGGAACTTACAACCTCACGCTGGGAACGATCCTGTTTGGGAGTAAGGCGCAGAATATTTCGATCGTCGGAGCCGGACCGGCGCTGACGATCGTGAATATGACCACCACCATGGAAAATCGTATCCTGTTTATCAACCGCTATGGGGATATACCCGATGTGACGACTTCTATCTCGGGGATTAAGTTCACCAATGGGAAAACTCAGGATGGCTACGGGGGTGGTGCCATTATTTTTGGTGGGCCAACCAATGTGACCAATCTTACTAATTGTGTGTTTGAAGGCAATGTAGCCACGAAGCTGGGTGGTGGTGCACTGTCGGCATTGGGCGGCGGCATACTGGCTATCGACAATTGTGCATTCACCAATAATCATGTAAATAGCCCAAACGACAATGCCAGCGGCGGGGCGATATTGCTCCGCTATATTAGTACGGCCATCACGGCAACAGGCAGTGCGACCATTATCAATTCTACCTTCACCAACAACTCGGCGACGTCCACGTTTTTTACTTCCGGCGGGGCGATTCACCTGCAATCGGAGCTGTCGCCTGAAAGCCCTTCTTTTTACACAAAAATAGAAAAGAACAAATTTCTTAATAACAGCACCGGGCTGGTCACCAACAGCGAGGGTGGCGCTATTTCCATTTTCAGTGATTTTACTGTGGACGTCAATTACAATGTCTTCGCCGGTAATACGCTGGGCGGCTCGGTGAAGGAAGCGCTGTCGTCGCGCAAATCGAACAATGGGGTAGTGAATGCCACCAACAACTGGTGGAGCTGCAACACCGACCCGCAAGCGGCGGGAACGTGTAGCGAGTCTGCCAATGCGATCGCCGGGCTGGGGACCGGTACGCTCACGACCACCCCGTGGCTCGTTTTGAAACCGACAGTCGGCAGTTCGACGCTTTGCGTGCCTTCTGCCAGCCAGACTACCGTTACCGCCAGTTTTCTCACCAACTCCGCCGGTTCACCTGTGTCGCTATCCAATTTGAGCCAACTGATCGGCCTGCCCATCAGTTTCAGCGCCGTGAATGGTAGTATTTCAGGCGCCCAGGCCAATATTCAGGCCGACGGCAAGGCAACTGCAACCTATACCGCAAGCGGAGCGGGGAACGGGAGTGCCAACGTAATGGTCGGCCATTTGACGAATGCCGATCCGACGGGACGCGTCGCTATCACGGCGGGCGCGTTAGCTGCGATCAATGTGGCTCCTGTGAAGGCCATAGCCTGTCCGGGTACTACATCAGTTAATTTCTCGGTGACGGCCAGCAGCGCTACCACGATGTCCTATCAGTGGTATCTTGGGAATTCGCCATTGTCCAATGACGGCAAATACAGCGGCGTCAATACGGCTACGCTGACGGTAAATAATGTTGTGGCCGGCGATCATGGCGGGCAGTATAAGGTTAAAATCAACAATTCCTGCGGTGATACTTTCTCAACCGCCGTCGCGCTGAATGTATTCCCGAGCCGCCTGTATGTGGCACAAGGTGCATCAGGGGAAGGTTCGGGATGGGGCGATGCGCTCGGCGATCTCAGCGATGCGCTGAATGCCGCGGCGGGCTGTTCGGGCATTACCGAAATATGGGTAAAAGCGGGAACGTATAAACCTTCGGGTCAGCCTTACAATCTTAATCTGGGTAGTGCTCGCCACAATGCATTTTACCTGATCAATAATGTTGCTATTTATGGCGGTTTTAACGGAGACGAAACCCAGCTTTCCGCCAGAAATGCGGGGGCTAATCAGACTGTTCTTTCAGGAGATATCGGTTCCGCAGGGGATACTGATAATTCCTATCACGTTATTGTCGCTGTAAATACCAATTCGGCTGCAAGGCTCGACGGTTTCATTATTCGCGACGGGAATGCCGATGGAACGGGCCTCAATGCCAGTATACTCGGAGCATCCGTAGACGCATCGGCGGGCGGCGGGATTACCCTGAACGCATCGTCCCCGAAGATCACAAATTGTGTTTTTACAGCTAATAAAGCCAATAATGGAGGAGGAATCATGCTGTTTGGGGATGGTACCGCACCGATGATCAGCCAGTGTGTGATATCTGATAATTCAGGTACGGGTGGTGGCGCTGGGATTTTTAATGGATATCACTCCACGGCAACCATTCAGCATTGCACCGTCGCGCGTAACACGTCTGCGGCCGAGGGGGCGGGAATATACAACATGTTGTCTGCGCCACAGATCGTCAACACGGTGGTATGGGGTAACACCGGACTGGCCCCGGCAGGTATTAACGATCTGATCTCGACTCCGGTCGTAGCGCATTCGATTGTCCAGGACGGACATATCGGCAGCGGGGTTGTGAATGTGGACGCATTGTTTACCGGCCAGGCGGATCCTGATGGGGCGGATGACCAATGGATGACCGCCGATGACGGGCTCCGGTTATCACCTTGCAGTCCGGGGATCAACACCGGTTTATACAATGATAACACGTTGCTGACTGATATTCTGGGACAACCCCGCATTTTCGACGTGACAGCCGATATGGGCGCTTACGAATTGCAATCCTACCGCGATGGCAGCAGCTTGTCGGTCAATGGCGATGTGGTTTCACAGGCAATTGTCGGCAATAATACTAATGGTTTCGTGGTATCCGGATGCCGGGTCATCGCGCATGTGACGCCGTCGGGGCTGGTGCCTGTGAGCGGAAGCGTACAGGCAAAGACGTTCGTAGAAGGAGCGGTTATTCAGTCAGGAGGGGTTCGGTTTGTCCAGCGGCATTATGACATCCTTCCCGCGAGTAATGCAGGAACCGCTACCGCGAAGATCAAGTTGTTTTTTCTCCAATCCGAATTCGATGCATTTAATAGTAGTGTGAGCGGTCCCAAATTGCCGGCTTCGCCTTCCGACGGATCGGCGAAAGCCAATCTGCTCGTTGTCCAATACCATGGTACATCAGCTACCGGCCAGCCAGGGTCATATAGCGGTAACATTACGACCATTGACCCCAACGATAGCGACATCTCCTGGAACGGTGATCTCAATCGTTGGGAAATCACATTCGATGTGACCGGATTTAGCGGCTTCTTTATCAGCAACGTAGATCCGCTACCTTTGAAGCTCGTCTGTTTTAAGGCGGAAAAGGTTGAAAATACAACGCGATTGGAATGGCTCACAGCCGAAGAAGTCAATACCAGCCATTTCGAAATTCATCGCAGCTCCGATGCGCGTCGTTGGGAAATAATGCCCGAACAACCTGCGGCCATCGGTTCGGGAGGACATCGTTATTTCGCTACCGATTACGATCCGGCAACGGGTTTGAATTATTATCGCCTGAAAATGGTGGATACCGACGGTTCGTTTGCATGGAGTCAGATCGTCGTGGCCGATCATGGAAATGCGGTTCAAATGCAAGCTTACCCCAATCCTGTTACTACTGTCCTGCAACTCGAAATCACGGGAACAGTTTCCGGAAATGCTACGCTAACAAATATGAGCGGGGTTGTCGTGATCAGGAAGGAACTGCAAAATGGCAAGGTTGAACTGCCTGTCGCTAACCTTACCAAAGGCATTTATCTTTTGCACGTGCAAGCCGGAGCGACTATACACACACGAAAGGTAGCGATCGAGTAGGTTAGATGCCCATGACCAGCTCTTCCAGGCTGCGGTCGTCGGGGACGTCGATTTTTTTGAGCAGCCGGTATTTGGTAGTGCGCACGGCGTGACTGCTGATTCCCAGCGTGGCGGACATTTCCTGGTAGCCCAGACCCAGTTTGGCCAGTGCTATGAACCGCATTTCGCCCTGGGTAAGGTCGGGGAATTTCTCGCGGAGGCGGTGCAGGTAATCGCCATGAACTTTGCCGAAAAGCTTTTTGAAATAATCCCAATCCTCCTGTGTAAGGATTGTACTTTCGCGTAATTGCGTCAGGGCCTCGGCACCGGGGCCCTGCTTGTTTTCCAGTATCTCGATCTGCTTGCTTTTTTCAGAAATGTTACGAGCAAACTCGTTCAATTGTAGCGAGGCATTTTCCAGCTCGTGTTCTTTTTGTTTGATTTCCAGCTCCTTCAATAGCTGGGCCTGCCGGTGTCGTTTCCGCTGCGTTTGATATACATATACCGCACCGGCAGCGATGAGCAAGACAAGCACCAATGACAGGTTGCGCTCGATCACTTTCAGTTTCTGATCCGATTCCGCCCTTTCCATTTTGGCCCGGAGTTTGTGCAACTCTGTCTTCTGTTGCGCCCGGATCATCAGTTTTTCATTGTACTTGCGATTCATACTGTCCCTGGCGAACAATGCGGAGTCCAGATAAGCTTCCGCCAGTTTCGGTTTGCCCTGCTCGGCGGACAGCTTCACGAAAATAGTGTACAAGTCCTGGAAATGACGGTATCGTTCGGGATGCGTAATATCCAGGTAATGCCTCGCCTTGTGCGCAAGTTGCTCCGCCTTCTTTAATGCGTTGTTTTTCAAATGGATATTGGCCTGAGTGATCAAGGACTGGGCAGCCGGACCATAATCTTTCTGTGCAATAGCTTCATCGATATTGGCTTGCAGCAAAGGCATCGCCTCCGCGTAATTACCCCGCAAATAGGCATTTTCGCCCAGACCGCCCCGTGCAATGGCCGCCCAGAGCTTGTAATTTCCTGGCGATTCCTTCCGGATCACCCTTCGAAAGTAATGGTCGGACGAATCGAGATTGCCGAGTTTCCGGTAAATGACGGCGGTTGTAACGAGCGCCGAGTTATGCCCGGCATGCATATCCGGGTTGAATTTCAAATTCAGGATCTGCCGAAGAAGGGGCAATGCCTTGTTATATTCCGAAAAATTATAGTAGGGGTGCGCAATAGCGGCCAGCGCATAACTTTTGTCAGGGAATTCGTCTGTACTTACTTCATTCAGAATGCCTTCCATCTGAATGTAGGTCTCAAATGCCAGCTCGTAATTTCTGCCATCGGTCCAGTAATAATCCCCGAGCACTTTAAGCGACCGTGCAATGAGCTGTTTGTTGTGTTGTTGGGTAGCCCTTGCCACGAGGTCATTGAGCATCGAGGCAATGCGGGTAGTCTGGTTTTTGTGCCGAATGGTCAGGTAATAGGCCTTCAAGAGGTCGGATTCCAGTTCGAGTTCATTGTCCTGATGCGATTTTGCCCGACTCTTCATGGAGGCGATCTCGCGAAATACCGATGCGGAATCGCCGTCGTCGATCAGTCGGATGTAGATTTTACTTAAATCCTGATACCGCTGAGGATAGGTTTTGTGTAGCAATTGATCCCATTGCGCCAGCGCGTTGCCAGCGCTCGATGCGAAGAGTACTGTGATCAGAAAGGCAACGAAGGAGCGGTTCATGGGATAGCGCGGTCAGACCGCAAATGATCAATAATAACAGGGACTTAGGGCTTAGGGGGTTAAATTTAATGTTAATGAACGGTGATAAGGCAGCGGCCGTAAACCGAGTTACTTTGCGGTTTTTTGGGAAACCGGTTGAAAAGCTGCCCCGGAATTTGCAAAAGAACACTTTTTAGTGATTTGTTTGAATAAAATGAATAATTGCTACAAGGAATGAGACCGCATTATTTGTAGATTTAGGAAACTTGCCCTGTAAGCATGAAAAGTGTCGTAAGCCTCGGTTTGCTCATCTTGCTGCTTTCCCACACGCTGGGATTGTCGCTGGCGGAGTTATGCATGGGCAACGCATTCAGGCAAGCAGGTGAAGTAATGCAAAAAAGTGAAGTCCCCCGGGCCTGCTCTTCGGCCTGGCACACGTTTGCCGAGCTGTCGGAGCGGATGCTCGAATCCAACGTGGCGAAAACGCCGCCCACGCCTTTGGGAACTGCCTTGAAGATGCTGAATGATCTGGCAAAAAGCTATTTACCCACGTGTTCGGTTGTCGGTGAATGGGTGGGGGAAGCAGCCATGCCGGCTGCAATTGCGCTTTTCGCAGAAATACTTCGTATACCCGTTAAAGGGCTGCCGAACCGGGCCACACCACCCCCGGAAATGATCGGGTAAGGATCCAGAGCACGCGGATACCGGGGACAGCTTCGGTAATAGGATCGCGTGCGGTTCATTCTCAATCATTTGTATTTTATTATCTCAGAAAAACATGCCAGTAATACCTACCGAACCGATAGGCAGCATTCCGCGGCCAGCATACCTGCAACAAGCCATGCAGGCTTTTGTCAAAGAAGAAATTTCATCGACCGACCTCGACAAACTGTTCTCTCAGGCTACGCGCGAGACGATCATATCCCTGGAAGCTACCGGCTCGCCGGTCATCTCTGATGGCGAACAAAGCAAACCCAGCTTTGCGACTTATCCTATCCATGGCGCATTGAACCTCGGTGCCGGAGGGGTGGTGATCCCGTTCGAAGACGGGCATACGCGGCAATTACCCGTGTTGACTTCGGGTCCGTTCCGTTACCGGAATTTTGCAGTGGATTATCTCCGGGAGGCACGGAAACATACCGCATTGCCGGTGAAACAGGCCGTGATCTCCGCATCGGCCATAAGCCTGCTGTATCCTGCGGCCGGTATCGACGGTTACCCACAAACGCAATTCATCGCCGACTTGCTCGATCAGGCGGAGGCGGACATTCGCAGGTGTCTGCATGAGCATGCTCATCATGTGCAGATCGACTTTACAGAAGCCCGTCTGGCCCTGAAACTCGATCCTAGTAAAGGCCTTTTGAAGCAATTTATTGATCTTAATAATCAGGTGCTCGGCCGGTTTACCGAAAGCGAACGGAGCAGAATAGGCATCCATACCTGCCCGGGCGGCGATCATGATTCCACCCACAGTGCCGACGTGCCGTATTCCGATCTGTTACCACTCTTTTTTCAGCTGAATGCCGGTAATTTCTATCTGGAATATGCTGGTGAGCAGGACAAGCAATCGGTACTCGAATCGATCCGGGAGAACATCAGGCCGGGACAACGGATATTTTTAGGGGTGATCGACGTGCTGAACCCGCGAATCGAAACGCCGGAAGAAGTCCGAGACCTGCTCCTGCAAGCCGCCGAATACATCCCCCTCAATCAACTCGGCTCCACCGACGACTGCGGCTTTTCGCCCTTCGCCGACGATGTCTCCACGGCCCGGGAGATTGCATTTGAAAAAATACGGGTGAGGGTAGAAGGGACGAGGTTAGCCGAGGCGAGGTTTTAATTTTGAATTAGTGAATGAGTCAGTGAGTGAATGAGTGAATGAGTGAATTTTTTTACTCATCGCAATGGCGACCCGGTCCCAGGTTCGCCGCAGCCCATTGACTCATTCATTCATTGACTCACTGACCCATTCACTAATTCACTCATTCACTAATTCACTCATTCCCAGTTCCACTGCGGCTCATTCACTCATTCCCAGTTCCACTGCGGCTCATTCAATCATTCAAAATTAACCATGCCACACATCCAATTCGAACCCGGCTTTCCCGGCATTCTCGGCCCGATGCGGTTCAGCCCGCACACCGCAGAGCCGATGAATCTACTTGCTAACGCGTTAATGTGTTCCGACGAGGGACTTGCCCGCGGCGAGCGCGAGCTCATTGCAACCTATGTTTCATCCCAAAATGACTGTTTTTTCTGCCAGACGATTCACGGTGCTATTGCCAGCGCTTACCTGGAAGACGAAGACTGGTCCTTTGTAAAAAGCGTCAAAGCGAATTTTGCCGAAACTGAACTCTCGGACAGGATGAAATCCCTGCTATCCATTGCCGGAAGCGTCCAGCGCGGCGGCCGGCACGTCACGGCCGAGCAGATCGACCGCGCCCGTGAACATGGTGCCGACGATCGCCAGATCCACGACACCGTGCTTATTGCCGCCGCATTCTGCATGTTCAACCGCTACGTCGACGGCCTCGCGACCGCTGCGCCGACCGACCCGGATGTGTACCGGACGAGGGCGTTGAATGTGATTGCGAATGGGTATTCGGCGGTTAAGGGGTATGAGTGATTGAACTGGTACCGGTTGAAGCCTGTTGCCGGCTCCCTGGGTGGAATAGCTGATGTCAATTCGTGACGGAGTTATGAAAATAACGGTTTTTTTTCGGACTTTGTGCCGAAAGTGGCGATTTGTGTCGCTAACCATACAACAGTCCAAACCCTGATAACACCAGCCATGACGAAAGCACATCTGCCGGTATTACTTCTTGCCGCGCTTAGTTTGAATGCATGCAGGCCCGCCGCACGGGAAAAAGTATCGGAAACTACCTCGGGAATGCTCGAAGGAACCTGGAAACTGATCAGCGGCACGCTGATCGAGAAAGGCGATACAACCGTCACCAACTATACACAGGGCGTTTCTTTCATCAAAATCATCAATGACAGCCATTTTGCCTTCATCCAGCATGATCTGAACAAGGGGAAAGACTCAACCGCGAGTTTTTCTGCCGGGGGCGGCACTTATACGCTGAAAGACAGCGCTTACACCGAAAAGCTGGAATATTGCAGCGCCCGCGAATGGGAGGGGAACGAATTTCACTTTACAGTTTCCATTCAGAACGATACGCTGGTACAGCGGGGTGTAGAAAAGGTGGAGGCTGCCGGAGTGGACCGCATTAATATCGAGAAATATGTGCGGCTGAAACCCTGATTGCTGAAACCAAAGAGGCCGGAACAATGCTCCGGCCTCTTCGTGAATACCCTCTTCTGTTGGATCAGTTTTTCGCTGCTTCCTTTACGGCTGTGATCGGAAATTCGCCGTCCTGAGATACGATGGTACCACTGAGTTTGTCGCCGTCCTGGGTCATGGTTACGGTAAGCAAACCGCCCTGGAAATCCAGCTTGAAAGTCACTTTACCCTGATCCACGCTGAGCTCTTTCATTTCCATGCGCTCCTGCTGGCCGAGATAGCCGGTGGTTTTGTCGTCTTTTTGCTCGAATGTCATGAAGCCGGTTTCATATTCCGGCGGAACATTGGATACGGTGTATTTCCATGTGCCTACGAGGTCGTTGGCTGTTTTCAGGCTGCGGGCTGTTACGGCAAAGAAGGTGACAGCCAGGATCATGGTCAGCAAGTACTTTACTTTCATCATGTTAAAGGAATTGATTGGTTTTTGCTTGAAAGATTAACTATCGCATAGATGCTGCCCAAATTTAGAAAAAACCGGATATGTTGTGGTCCCGGCAATGTTATATTTTTGACAACTAAATTACTATCGGTATGAATGGCTGATTAACGGCAGGCGACTGCGCTATTGCGGGCAATTTCTTTTTGCCTACCTGTTGCATTGCGATTTGAATTACTTTTGAAACATGAGGACCGTCGTCACCTGTTTAATGGCTCTTTATGTGGTATTGCTTTCCTGCATTCCCTGCCAGGACGACGTGGCATTGTCCTTTGATCACGCACCCGGACGCATATCCCTGCACGCGGCAGACGACAATCATCAGGAGGTTGTCGACCTCTGTTCACCATTCTGTATTTGCGCATGCTGCGCCAGCGTCACCATTGCTACGGCTGTGTCGACTCTGCCCGAAACCAGTATGGCGCAGCTGCCACCCCAGGTCACCTTCACCTACGAACGCCCTGCGTATACCGGCGACCCGGCGGGTATCTGGCAACCGCCCAAAATAACGGTGTAATCCGCCTCTTTATCGGACAAGCATGACCCGGCTGCCCCGCTGCATCCGGCGTGATGTCATATACCCATTCATTTTATTTCAGAAATGCTAGATAGAATCATTCATTTTTCGATCCACAACAAACTGGTGATCGGAATCTTCACGCTCGCTTTGGCGATCTGGGGCGCCTATTCGCTGACCCGGTTACCGATCGACGCGGTGCCTGATATCACCAATAACCAGGTGCAGATCATCACCAGCAGCCCTTCACTGGCCGCACAGGAGGTGGAGCGACTTGTGACGTTTCCCGTCGAAACGGTCATGGCCACTATTCCGCATACCGAAGAGATCCGCTCCATATCGAGATTCGGATTGTCGGTAGTTACCCTCGTTTTCGAGGACGACGTCGACGTGTATTGGGCACGTCAGCAGGTGTCCGAGCGCCTCCATAGTGCGGTAGAGCAGATTCCCCAGGGGGTGGGAGCCCCGGAGCTGGCTCCTGTCACCACGGGGCTCGGTGAGATTTACCAATATGTTTTACATACCAAACCCGGTTTCGAATCCCGCTATCCGCCCATGGAGCTGCGCAGTATTCAGGACTGGATCGTGCGTCGCCAGCTGCTTGGTACGGAAGGTGTTGCCGATGTGAGCAGTTTTGGCGGATTTTTGAAACAGTACGAAATCGCGATCGACCCATTCAAGCTGAGGAGCGCGCAGATCACGATGGGCGACGTTTTTGCTGCGCTGGAACGGAATAATCAGAACACCGGCGGAGCTTATATTGATAAAAAGCCCAATGCTTATTTCATCCGCAGCGAAGGGCTGATAGGTTCGCTGGACGACATTGGAAAAATACAGGTCAAGCAAACCGAAGCCGGACTTCCCATCCGGATCGGGGACATTGCCCGCGTGGGGTTTGGCAGTGCAGTGCGTTACGGAGCAATGACCCGTAACGACGAAGGGGAAGTCGTAGGCGGGCTGGTACTGATGCTGAAAGGCGCCAATTCGTCCCAGGTCATCGGTAATGTGAAGGAGCGCATTGCGCAGATCCGCAAGAGCCTGCCCGACGGCGTAGTGATCGAGCCTTTCCTGGACCGTACGAAGCTCGTCAACAATGCGATCGGTACTGTTTCCAAAAACCTGATAGAGGGGGCCCTTATTGTCATTTTCGTGCTGATCCTCTTGCTGGGCAACATGCGCGCAGGGCTGATCGTGGCGTCGGTGATTCCACTGGCCATGTTGTTCGCGGTGAGCATGATGAACCTTTTCGGGGTTTCGGGCAATCTCATGAGCCTGGGCGCCATCGACTTCGGACTGATCGTCGATGGGGCGGTGATCATCGTTGAAGCCACATTACACCATATTGTCGGTAAGCGTTATGCGCAGCGCCTTACACAGTCCGACATGGACCGGGAGGTGTACGAGTCAGCCACGAAAATCCGTAATTCCGCAGCATTCGGTGAACTGATCATCCTGATCGTGTACCTGCCGATCCTCGCATTGGTCGGGATTGAAGGCAAGATGTTCCGGCCTATGGCGCAGACGGTCAGTTTTGCAATCCTGGGTGCTTTTATCCTCTCATTAACTTACATTCCTATGATGTCAGCATTGTTTCTGAGTAAAAAGAACGAGTATCGTCCGAATGTATCCGACCGCATTATCGCCTTTTTTCACCGGTTGTACGAACCGGTCCTCAGCTGGGCGTTGCGTTACAAGCTGCCTGTCATTGCCGGTTCCATGGCCGCATTTGTCCTGAGTCTCTGGCTATTTCTCGGAATGGGAGGAGAATTTATACCGCAGCTCGATGAGGGCGATTTCGCGGTAGAGGTGCGGGTACTTACCGGCAGTTCGCTTTCGGAAACGGTGGACGCTGTTCAGAAGGCAGCGGGAATTCTGAAAAAGCATTTTCCCGACGAAGTAGTGGAGGTGGTTGGTAAAATAGGAGCCTCCGAAATTCCCACGGATCCGATGCCGGTAGAGGCGGCGGATATGATGGTGATCCTGAAAGACCGGTCGTCCTGGACCAAAGCTGCCGGTCGGGAGGAACTTGCCGGTAAAATGCAGGCATTGCTTTCCGAATCGATTGCCGGCGTTACATTCGGTTTTCAGCAACCCATTCAAATGCGGTTCAACGAGCTGATGACCGGTGTGAAGCAGGATGTCGCCGTGAAGATTTTCGGGGAAGACCTGGATGTGCTGGCACAGCAGGCTGCGAAGGTCGGCAAGCTGGCAGGCACTGTGGACGGAGCTGAGGATGTTTATGTCGAGTCGGTCACCGGATTACCGCAGATCGTCGTCAATTTCGATCGTGACCGCCTGTCGCAATTCAATATTTCGATCGAGGATGCCAACCGGACCCTGAATACAGCATTCGCAGGCGCCAGCGCAGGGCTGGTTTTCGAAGGGGAGAAGCGGTTCGATCTCATTGTCCGGTTCAGGGATGCCGATCGGCGCGGGCCCGATGATGTAAAGAACCTGTTTGTGACCAATCCGGCGGGGCAGCAGGTGCCGCTTGGGCAAGTTGCTACCGTTGAAATGAAGACAGGTGCCAACCAGATCCAGCGCGAAGATGCGAAGCGGCGCATTACCGTCGCTTTTAATGTACGCGGCAGGGATGTGGAGAGTGTCGTGCGCGAGATACAGGCCAAAATAGACGCCAAAATCAAACTGCCGGCCGGGTACTATGCCACTTACGGCGGGCAGTTTCAGAATTTGCAGGAAGCCAATGCCCGGCTGGGTATTGCGGTACCCATCGCATTGCTCCTCATATTTGTGCTGCTCTACTTTACGTTCCACTCCCTTCGGCAAAGTATGCTCATCCTGACGGCCATTCCATTGTCGGCCATCGGTGGTGTGATCGCATTGTGGCTGAGGGATATGCCGTTCAGCATTTCGGCGGGGATCGGCTTTATTGCATTGTTCGGCGTTGCCGTGCTGAACGGGATCGTATTGATTGCAGAGTTCAACCAGATCCGGAAGGAAGGCGAGAACGATCTTCGGAAAGTAATCATGCAAGGTACGCACACGCGGCTGCGCCCGGTTCTCATGACTGCCCTGGTGGCTTCGCTGGGCTTTTTGCCGATGGCATTATCGTCCAGCGCAGGGGCGGAGGTGCAGCGTCCGCTCGCGACCGTCGTGATCGGCGGGTTGGTGTCGGCTACATTGCTGACCCTTCTGGTGCTGCCGGTTTTGTACTGGATCATAGAACACCGCTTTGGAAAAGGATTGAAACCGGTGGCAGCGGCCCTGGGACTTCTGCTACTGACCGGCCTGCCGGGTTATGCCCAGGATCAGAGTCACAAGATGTCGCTGGATCAGGCGATCCGTACTGCCATTGAAAAAAATCCCGAAATACGTACGGGCACACACCGGATCGATTACCAGCAAACACTGGTGAGGACGTCGGCCGATCCGGCCAAAACGGATGTGAGCTGGATGGGTGGGCAGTATAATAGTATCAAGTTCGATAATCACTTCCTGATAACGCAAAGCCTGCCCAATCCGAAAGCTGCATCCAGCAGAAAAGCGCTTTACCAGGAACAGGTCGAGAGCGCAAGGACTGGAACGGATATTACGAAAGCAGAACTGATCCGTCGGGTCAAGCTAAATTATGAACAGCAGGTTTTTCTGAAAGACCGCGTGGGACTGCTGGCGGAGGAAAGCCTTCGGATCGATCGGTTCGTGGCTGCTGCGGCACTCCGGTTGAAGACGGGCGAAGCCAACCAGCTCGAATACATTACGGCGCAAAGCGAACAGGGCGAAATGCAGGCACGCATCGAACAGAGCAAGGCCGAATTGCTTAACCTTCAGAGCGAATTACAGGCATTGACCAATAGCCCGGGGCTGGTTGGAGCGGAAACGGATTCACTGGTAAGAAAACCCCTTGGCGTAAGCAGGACTGATACGGCCATCGTAGCGACCAATCCTTATCTCCGTTATCTGAATCAGCAAATTATCGTGATCAGGAAGCAAACTGCCGTGGAGCGCGCCGCCTTGCTCCCTGATTTTAATGCAGGTTATTTTAACCAATCACTGACCGGATTCCAGAATATCGGCGGCGGTGAAGTTTACTATGGTTCGGGCAAACGTTTTCAGGGTGTACAGGTCGGCGTACAGCTGCCCATTTTTGCAGCCGCATCCAAAGCCAGGATCAGGGCTGCGAAGATCAATGAGGAAATCGCGCTCGGGCAGCTCGAGTCGGCCCGGCTCGAACTCGGCAGTACGCTGCAGCAGGCAGCCCGAAGCTTCGAAACAGCTGGCCGTAATCTCAGTATTTATGAGGAAAAGACCCTCGTACTTGCCGAAGCGATCCGCAGCAATGCGGCCAAAGCTTACCAGGCCGGCGAAATCGGGTATGTCGAGTACGGGCAGGCGCAGAACCGTGCGCTTCAGATCCGGATGACCTACCTGGGCCTGCTGCATACGTACAACCAGTCGGTCATCGCGATCGAGTTTCTTTTGAATGAGCAATAATCTGAAAAATCAAACATGAAAAACATAGCATTTGTTTGCATTATGCTGGCCGGAATGCTCTCCTGTTCAGCGCCGAAGGAAGAAGCCGGAGAAAAGGAAGAGGCCCCTGCGGGAACCGAAGCCGGCAATGTAGTTGAACTCACCGAGGCGCAGTATCAAACTGCGGATATACGGCTGGGCAGTATGGAAACACGCAGCCTGAGCGGCGCCATCACTGCCAACGGCATGATCGATATTCCGCCCCAAAACCTGGTCAGTATTTCGGCTCCGCTGGGCGGTTTTCTTCGGAAATCAGATCTGCTTCAGGGCGTGAAGGTCCGGAAGGGACAAGTTATCGCCGTGATTGAAAACCCGGATTTCATCCCCATGCAGCAGGAATACCTGGAAACACAGAGCAAACTGGAGTATGCGCAGGCTGAATACAAGCGGCAGAGTGAGCTGAGCAAGGAACAGGTGAGCGCTCAAAAGACTTTACAGCAATCGGCTTCGGAACTGAAAATGCTGACGGTCCGGTTAGCTGGTCTGCGGGAGCGCATCCGCACGGCCGGGATCGATCTGGCTCAGCTGGATAAAGGTGCGATCGTGAATCATGCAGAGATCCGCTCGCCTATCGCCGGCTCCGTCACGGCTGTAAATGTTAATCTGGGTAAATATGTGAACCCGACCGACGTCATGTTCGAAATCGTGGATACCGACCACCTGCATGTAGAGTTGTCTGTTTTCGAGCAGGATATACCCAAAGTAAAACTCGGTCAGCTGGTTCGTTTTACGGTCAGTAACAGCCCGGGGAAGGAAGATCTGGCCAGGGTATATCTGATCAACCAGAAGATTAACGAGGACCGCACAGTGCGTGTGCATTGCCATCTGGAAAAGGAAGATCACGCGTTGTTGCCCCAGAACTTCGTCAAGGCGATCATCGAAACAGGCGCTACTCCCGTGCATGCATTGCCCAACCAGGCGATCGTCGATTTCGAAAGCAAATCATACGTCTTCGTCGCCCAGGATTCTACCGCACGAGGCTTTGAAATGATTGAGATCGCAAGGGGGATTTCTGAGAACGGTTTTACCGAGGTGCGATCCGGAGACGGGATCCGAAAAGGCGCCCGGATCGTGGTGAACGGCGCATATGCATTGCTTTCCAAACTTAAAAACGCAGAGGAAGAAGAATAAAGATGCTGTGTCCGAGGGAATGAGGGGTGCGAAATGGGCATTGTGACGGGTTGATCTGGACAGTCAGCTGTGGTATCTTTACAAAAAAGCCATTGTCATGAAACACCTGACCATCATCATTCCCGAGGCGCAGGGCAACCTGAGCAGCATCGTGGGTACCTGGAAGATTTTTTCGAGGGCCAATCAGTACCGGATCGCCCAGGGCAGGCCACCGGTTTTCAGGATCGAGCTCGCGGGAATGCACGCGCATTTTGAGCTGTATGAAGGACTTTTTGCCATTAACCCGCATACAACGATCCCGAAGATCGCGAAAACAAACCTGATCGTGATCCCGTCATTGCAGCACGACATCGTACGTCCGCTTGATGACAATCGGGAGATCATCGAATGGATAGGTAGGCAATACAGCCAGGGTGCAGAGGTGGCGAGCATTTGCACAGGAGCGTTCCTGCTTGCAGCGACCGGGCTACTCGATGGTAAAAGCTGTTCCACGCATTGGAATGCTGCCAGTCAGTTCCGGGCGAAGTTTCCGGAGGTTCGGCTGCTACCCGATCAGATCATTACCGATGAGCAGGGCATTTACACCAATGGCGGGGCCTTCTCGTTCCTGAACCTGGTGCTCTACCTGGTGGAGAAATATTACGACCGCGAAACGGCCATTTATTGTTCCAAAGTATTCCAGATCGACATCGAGCGGAACAGCCAGAACCGGTTCATTATTTTCACCGGGCAGAAAAACCACAGTGACGAAATGATATTGGAGGCTCAGGACTACATCGAGCGTAATGTCGCGGAGCGTTTTTCGGTGGAAGGCCTGGCTTCCAATTTTGGGATCAACCGGAGGAGCTTCGACCGGCGTTTCATCAAAGCCACCGGCAATACACCGGTTGAGTACCAGCAGCGGGTGAGGGTGGAGGCGGCCAAAAAGGCACTGGAAACTACCCGCACACCCATTCAGGACGTCATGTTCGATGTGGGATATACGGATAGCAAAGCATTTCGTGAGGTATTCCGGAAAGTGACGGGCCTTTCGCCTCTCGAATACAAAAACAGGTATTTCAAAGAACCCCGGGAGTCGCTGCAACCTTACTAGTGGTCGGAAGCCGGTATGACCACGGGTTTGGACCGGTCCCTACGCGCTACGAACACCAGTAACGGCAGCACGATCACGAAAAACATGCCGATCAGAAAGTATCCGTCAAGGAAGCTCATCAGGTAGGACTGTTTATTCACAACATTTTCCATCAACTGAATGGCTTTTTCCCTGGATTCTGTCAGCGAAAAACCTTTTTGCTGAAATGCGGCGCTGTATCCGTTGAGTCTCGCCACCGCGGCCGGATTTTCGGAAGTGATGTGGGAAACGATGTCGGTGCGGTGGAGGATCAGGCGCCGTGCCACGAAGGTATTGATGATCGCGATCCCGAATGAGCCGCCCAGTTGCCGCATCATATTGTTTAATGCCGTGCCCTGCGGCATTTCGGACGGTTTCAGCGACGATACCGCAAGCGTGGAGAGCGGCACCGTCAGCAATGCCATACCAATCGCCCTGAAAATAAGGTTGGTGGAAATGGTGTCAGCCGACACATCCAGGTTGATGCGGAACATCGACCAGTTGAAATAAATGAAACAGGCGAAACCCAGCAGCACGATCAGCGCGGGCGAAGTCCCTTTTTGTAACAGCTTGCCGGAGACAATTAATGCGAAGATAGCGACGATAGAGCCGGGAAGCAGCAGCAATCCGGATTGCGTCGGGGAAAAACCGAGCAGCCGTTGTGCCACCACCGGTGTGAGGTAGATCGACGTGAACATGCCGATCCCGGTAATGAACGTAAGGGTTGTCGAGATACTGAGGGCGGGATTTCTCAGGATCCGGAGATTGACCACCGGTTCGGGTGTATGCAGCTCCCAAAGCACAAAACCGACGAGTGAAAATGCGGCGATGGCCGTCAATGCGATAATGTAGCCGGTTTCAAACCAGTCTTCCGTTTGCCCGCGTTCCAGCACAGTTTGCAATGCGCCGATGCCCGCCACCAGTAATGCGATCCCGATCCAGTCGATACGCCGCTTTTCGCCCCTGAGCGGTGATTCGTTCAACAGAAAGTAACAGGAGACCGCCGCGAGAATGCCAATTGGAATATTAATGTAGAAAATCCACGGCCAGGAATAGTTTTCAGTGATGAAGCCACCCAGCGTAGGCCCGATCGTGGGACCTATAAAAATGCCAATGCCGAATAACGCACTGGCGGTAGCCTGTTTTTCTTTGGGAAATTGCTCATAGACGATCATTGCGGAAACGGAGAGAAGCGCCCCGCCGCCAAGTCCCTGAAGAAAGCGGAAAAATACCAGCTCCCAGATATTGGTTGCATTGCCGCAAAGGAAAGAGCATAGGGTAAACAGGAGTATGGAGCCGATGTAATAGGACCGTCTGCCGAGATTATTGGCCAGGAAACTGCTGATCGGGATAATGATGACATTGGCAATGGCGTAGGACGTGACGACCCACGAAACATCTTCGAGCGTGGCGCCCAGGTTGCCGCTCATGTAGTTCAGCGCTACATTGACGATCGAAGTGTCGATCAGCTCCATAATGGCGGCGGAGATGGCAGTCACCAGTAATATCTGCCTTTGAAAATTTTTCATTTTAAATACCAATCGGTATATTAATAAGGGTAAGGATATTGTTTTTTATATACCAACCGGTATGTTATTGTTTAAAAAAAAGGCCCGTGTTCAGGCCCTGATCTGGTTTACCAGCAGCTCCACAGTCGCGAGGACGTGGTCCATGTTGGAATTATCATTGGTCACTTTGGAGATCATGACTCCCCCTTCGATCAATGCGATAATGGAGACGGCAATTTCTTCCGTTTGCAGGTCTTTCCTGAACTCACCCGTGGCCATACCGCCTTCGATGATGTTGGTCAGGTTTTTTTTCCAGCTAAAAACAGCTTTTGCAGCACTCAATTGCAGGGGTATATTGGTATCGTCGGCGTCCACTGCGGTGTTGAGTATCGGACATCCGCCACGGTTCCCGACTGTGCCGATAATGTCCTTATACACGCGCCCGTAAACCATTAGCTTTTCATAAAATGTCTCCGCTTTATTCAATTCGGCTTTCACCTTGTTGAATACGCGTGCATAATTGTATTCAAATGCAGCCAGCGCCACCTCTTCCTTGTTTTCGAAATTTCCATAAATGCTCCCTTTCGTCAGACCGGTGGCCTCGGTCAGGTCCGACATGGAAGTTCCGGCATAGCCCTTCTTATTGAAAATCTCTGCTGTTTTCTCAATAATGAAGCTTTTAGTACGCTCGGCTTTCGATGTTCCTCTGTTCATGTAACAAATATACCAAATGGTATTTATTAAAACAAAAAATAATATAAGTAGCGGAGCAGAAGAATATGGCTGAAACGAAATGGGCAGGCGGGAGGGGGTTTCGCCGATTGGACGGGCAGGGCCATGATCAGGTGCTCCTGGCGGGCAGGATTTTCCCCCGCAGTTCGCCGAAACCGATCCGAATGTCGCCATGCTGTGCGAAACCGCGCATGATTACCTCGTCATAATCTTCCAAAAACCGTCTTTCCGTGGTTCCGGAGAGTTTCACGGGCTGTTTTCCACCCAAGGTAGCTTCGAGGAGGCAGCCTTTTTCGCCCGCACCCGTCCCGCTGATCGTGCCGGTGGCCAGCAGGTCGCCGGTTTGCAGGTTACAGCCGTTGATGGTGTGGTGCGCAATTTGTTGGGATGCAGTCCAGTAGAGATGTTTGGAATTGGTTTGACATACCACATGTTCCGCCCCGTCCTGTGGGCGAATGCTGACTGATAGCGACAGATCGATGCTTTGCCGGGAGCCATGCGACAGGTACGACAATGGCTTGGGCGACTGCTCCGGGGCCGGGGTTCGGAACGATTGTAACGCTTCCCAGGTGACGATCCAGGGAGATATGCCCGACGCGAAATTCTTGCTCGTAAATGGCCCCAGCGGCTGGTATTCCCAACGCTGGAAGTCGCGGGCCGACCAGTCGTTGAAGAGCAATGCGCCGAAAATGTAATCCTCGGCATTTTCGACGGGCACCGGATCGCCCCACGCCGAATCCTTACCGATGACCCAGGCGAGTTCCAGTTCGAAGTCAAGTGCCCTTGTTGGTAAAAAAAGCGGGCTTTCTCCGTCCCGACCGATTTGTCCAAACGGACGATGGATGGCTGCCCCCGAAACCATGATGGACGATGCCCGCCCGTGATAGGCAACGGGCATATGTTTCCAGTTTGGGAAAAGGGGATTTTCGGGTCTGAAAAGCTTGCCAACCGTGGTAGCATGCTCCTCACTCGAATAAAAATCGGTGTAGTTGCCGATGTGAATGGGCATATGCATCAGCACATTCTTCCGGTGGATGAGCAAATGCTCCGCATGCTGGTGCAAAAACGAGGTATCGTCGCATAGCGCATCGCGGACGACTTCCCGGACGTAAACCGAAAAGTCCCTGCCGAGTGCCATGAGGTCATTGAGCACTGGTTTTCTGAAAACGCTGCCGGCTTCTGGATAGTGGGGGAAGAGGTTCATGGCGTAAACCGCCGCCAGGTCGACGACCCAATCTCCGATCGCGATGCCTGCCCGGCGGGGCCGGTCGTCGCTGAATATGCCGAACGGAAGGTTGTAGATAGAAAAATCGGAACCGGGATCGACCGGCAGCCAAGCATGTGCCATAGATTAGTAGGTTATACCTGTTGGGTAAGATGCGATTCCAGCAAGGGTTCGATGCCTGTTACGGATTCGTAAAGCTGGTCGTAGGAACTGATCACGAAGTAATGATCCTGGTAACGGTCTATATGATAAGGCGTTTCCAGTACCTGAGCCAGATCGAAGTCGATTTTTGGAACATCGTCCCGCAGGCAATAGTGACTCTCGCCGGAGGAGGAAATGATGCCACCGCCGTAAATTTTCAATGTGCCGTTTTCGCGGATCAATCCAAATTCGACGGTATACCAATAGAGCCGGGAAATGCGCTGGAGAATTTCTTCCTGATCGATGTGTCTCAGCGCGACTTCACTGAGATGTGCCATAAAGTCGCAAAATGCCTGATTGCTGAGCAGCGGTACATGCCCGAATGTGTCATGAAACATGTCCGGTTCTTCCAGGTAATCGATCTGTTCCGGTTTGCGGAGCCAGGTTGACGCCGGGAACTGACGGTTGTGCAAACGGGTGTAAAATTCTTTGTGAGGAATCAGTCCTGGTACTACATACACCTCCCAGCCGGTCAATGCGCGCAGAGCCGGGTTGGTTTCTCGCTCGAAATCAGGAATATGTTCCGGCATAAATCCCACTTTTCGAATCCCGTCGAGATAGGCCTGGCTGGCAATGCGGGGTAGCTCCTCCATTTGCCGTTCAAAAAGCTGCTCCCACATCCGGTGGTCAGCCTCGCTGTATCGTTCATAACCCTGGTTCATTCCGCATACGGTTTATAGGGTGCCCCTAAGCATTTGTTCGCGTTCGATGGCTTCAAACAACGCCTTGAAATTTCCTTTGCCAAACGATTTGGCACCTTTACGCTGGATGATCTCGAAAAATAGCGTGGGGCGGGGCATAACCGGTTTGGTGAAGATCTGAAGCAGATAGCCTTCATCGTCCCGGTCGACCAGGATGCCCAGCTCGCTCAGGCTGGCAATGTCTTCGTCGATATGACCCACGCGGCTGATGAGATCGTCATAATAGGAGGTCGGTACCCGGAGAAATTCGACGCCCCGGTCGCGCAAGGCCTTCACGGTTTCGACGATGTGATCTGTGGCCACGGCAATATGTTGTACGCCTGGTCCGCCATAAAAATCAAGGTATTCTTCCACCTGCGACTTCTTTTTCCCTTCTGCGGGCTCGTTAATGGGGAACTTGATACGCCCGTTGCCATTACTCATCACTTTGCTCATCAATGCCGAGTATTCCGTCGAAATATCTTTGTCATCGAAAGAAACCACCATTTTGAATCCCATCACATTTTCGTAGAAGTCGACCCACCGGTTCATTTCGTTCCAGCCGACATTACCGACCATGTGATCGATATAACGCAATCCCGTTTCGGATGGCGTGTGCGCAGGGTTCCACGCTATGAACGACGGCAGGAACGTCCCGTGGTAATTTTTCCGCTCTACAAACACGTGCACGGTGTCTCCATAAGTGCAGATGCCCGATCGGACAACCTGTCCGTCAGTGTCATATTCCGAAACGGGCGGCAAATAGGGGATAGCGCCCCGGCTGACTGTTTCACGGTACGCTGCCCTGGCGTCGTCTACGGCCAGCGCTATGACTTTCACACCATCGCCGTGCCGGTCGATGTGGGAGCCGATTACGGTGCCGCCGTGCAGCGGAGAAGTAAATACGAGCCTGATTTTATCCTGCACCACCACGTAGGATTCCCGATCCGTCAGCCCGGTTTCCAGCCCGGCCATCGCAAACGGCTGAAATCCGAATGCATTCTGAAAATAGTGGGCCGATTGCAGCGCATTTCCGACATACAGCTCGACATAATCTGTCCCATTAATCGGTAAAAAATCCGCCGCTCCGGCAATCCCGGCATTCATTTCTTTTGCAAGCATTTCCATGTTCAAAGTGGTTAATGTTTAATGGGGGAGTTTTGAGTAAGTGACCGGGTCGCCGGAGCGATGAGTGAATGAGCCGCCGTGGAACGGGGAATGACTGAATGACTGAATGACTGAATGACCGAATGGTTGAATGACCGAATGGTTGAATGACCGAATGGTTGAATTTTGAGTAAGCCGCGGCTGAATGGGGACCGGGTTGCCGATGCTATAGATCGCATTGGAACGGGCGGCCGAGGTATGGAAGCGCGGCAGAATCGTGTCGCGATGTAATGTTGGTAGGAAAATCATGATAGCCGTATTTTAAAAATCCCGTCAGGGGATGTAACAACAAAGAATGCGCCGAAACGATGTATTGTTGTTACATGCCCAGGGGCATTTGTCGACACTTTGTATGTTGTTACTTTTCTATCAATATTACATGCCTGGCGGCATTGCGATTTCGGGCACTAACGCAACCGCGCCGCGTTGGCTCAATCAACAATTCCATTCCGTGCCGGTCCGTTCCACTGCGGCCCGTTCCACGGCGGCTCATTCCCAGTTCCACGGCGGCTCATTCCCAGTTCCACTGCGGCTCATTCAATCATTCAATCATTCGGTCATTCACTCATTCCCCGTTCCACGACGGCTCATTCACTCATTCCAACTTCCAAAATACCGCCCGTCATCAATGGCCATTGCTGCTTCCGTCAGCATGAGCGGGCGGAAGGTGTCGACCATGACGGCCAGTTCCTGTGTTTCCTTTTTGCCGATACTTCGTTCGTACGCGCCGGGATGCGGGCCGTGCGGGATGCCGCCGGGGTGCAGCGTAATGTTTCCTTGCGCAATGTCGTTCCGGCTCATGAAATCCCCGTCGACATAATACAGTACTTCGTCGGAATCGATGTTGCTGTGATTATAGGGAGCAGGTATCGCCAGCGGATGGTAATCGTACATTCTCGGGCAAAACGAGCAGACTACAAATGCATCTGTCTGGAAGGTCTGGTGTACAGGCGGAGGCTGGTGGATGCGACCGGTAATAGGTTCGAAATTATGGATAGAAAAGCCCCAGGGATAGTTGTAGCCGTCCCAGCCAATGACGTCGAATGGATGGGTGGCGTAGGTAACAGGGTGAATGTAACCCTGTTTTTTAATCAGAATCACGAAATCTCCGTGTTCATCGTGCGTTTCCAGGTTCCGGGGCAGAATGTAGTCGCGTTCGCAATAAGGCGAATGCTCCGTAAGCTGCCCAAAGTGATTGCGGTAACGTTTCGGGGTGTAAATCGGCGAATGCGATTCCAGGTACAGGAGCCGGTTGTCCTGGCTGTCGAATTGGATCTGGTAAATAGTGCCTCGTGGGATCAGCAGATAATCGCCGCCGGTAAAGGGCACCTGCCCGAATGACGACAGCAGCATTCCCGATCCGCGGTGAATAAAAAGCAGCTCGTCGGAATCCGTGTTTTTATAAAAATAGCTCATTGCAGCTCCCTGAGGCGCGGCCAGGCCCAGAGTAACGTCCCGGTTGACCAGCAATGCAGTCCTGCTTTGGAGGTAATCCGCTGCCGGAGGAACGTCGAAGCCGATCAGTTTCCGCATGGTCATGTTATTCGTGACCGCCATGCGTGGCGAAGCATTGTAAGGCTCGCCCAGCGACTTCACTTGCGTCGGCCGCCAGGTATGATAGAGGAGGGAGGACATACCCTCGAAACCGATCGTTCCGAAGAGCTCTTCGTAATAAAGCCCGCCATCCGCTTTGCGAAATTGGGTGTGCCGCTTCGGCGGGATAGTTCCTAGTTGTTGATAGATCGGCATCTGCTTTACATTAGTAAGTTAGCCAATAATTGTTTAAGCAATTATAGTGATATTAAATTACTATTCAAATAAAATTTTGTATTATTTTAAAATAATACCAATCTGCGAACGCGTGGCCTGAGCAGTAGCCGACTTTTTAGGGCCGCTTAATAAATTCTAATGAACTGTACTATTTGTTCTAATCAATAATAAGAATAAATTTGATTGTCTTTGGCCTGATCACGGCTTACTGAAAAGACGCCATCTCCATCCTGTTTGATAAAAGGCCCTCTGCCGCTCTGTTGTTAAGTTTTTTTAACAAAACAGTTTCAATTTCCAATCCAACACATCCAGCCATGAGGAGACATTACCTTTTGCCGTTCCGGAAGGACACCCGCATTTTGTTGTGCGGCTTCCTGCTTACCGTCTGCTGCCGGGCCTTTGCCCAGGTGAGCCCGTTCATTCACGTCGATCAATTTGGTTATGCGCCAAGTGCAGAAAAGGTCGCCGTACTCAGCGACCCGATCCAGGGTTACAATGCAGGTCTGAGTTATAGTCCGCCGTCGACGATGGAGGTACGACAGAGCGTGAACAATGCCGTTGTCTTTTCAGGTCCTGTTACCGTTTGGAATAATGGCAACACAGAGGCTACTTCCGGGGACAGGGGATGGTGGTTTGATTTCTCGCCGTTGACAGCGGCCGGGAGCTACTATGTGTTTGATCCGGTAGGCAACCAACGTTCCGCTGTGTTTGACATTGCCGCCAATCCCTACGGCAACGTCATGCTGGCGGCGATGAAAATGTTTTACTACAACCGCTGCAACCTGGCCAAGGCATTGCCTTACGCACAAAGCAAATGGACCGACGCCAACAATTTTATGAACCCGTTGCAGGACGCCAATTGCCGTTACATTAATGAGCAGGGTAATGCTGCACTTGAAAAGAACCTGACGGGCGGCTGGTTCGATGCCGGCGATTATAATAAGTATGTTTCCTTTACCCATAGCCCGTTGCACGACCTCCTGTACGCGTACGAGGAGAATCCGACGGTTTTTACGGATAACTTCAATATCCCGGAAAGCAAAAACGGCGTGTCGGACCTGCTCGATGAAGTCAAGTGGGAGCTCGACTGGCTTTTTAAAATGACCAACGCCGACGGCAGCACACATAACAAAATGGGTAGCCGGAATTACAGCGAGAACGTATCTTCCCCTCCGAGTATCAATACCGACGGTCGCTATTACGGGCCGGTCTGCACCTCGGCCTCGGCTACGATCGCCTCGGTATTTTCGCATGCCGCGATCGTTTATGCGGGTGTTCCCTCGCTGGCTGCCTATGCGGCCCAGTTGGAGGCAAAGGCGATCAGCTGTTTCAATTATGTGCTGCCATTCCATAACAATTCCACCCTGCAAACCGATTGCGATAATGGGAGCATTGTTGCCGGGGACGCGGATGTGGGCGTGGTTCAGCAGCGGAGTATGCTGGTGATTGCCGCGATCTACCTGTTCGAGCGCACCGGGAATGCAGCCTATAACCAGTTTGTGATCAATAATTATGCAGCTACCGACGTCATGACCAACGGCTACTGGGGCGTGGATGCGACCGAACTTCAGGATGCTTTACTCCGGTATGCGCAACTGCCCGGCGCCAATGCGACGGTGCGCAATGCGATCCTGAACTCAGCGGGAACGGCTGTCGACGGCAACTGGAACGATTTCTTTGGTTGGACTACCGCCGATTTGTACCGCGCATTTATGCCCGACTGGTCCTACCACTGGGGCAGCAACATGCCCAAGGCCGATTACGCGAATGTGAACCGGAGCATGCTGAAAGCCGGACTCGGCAATGCGGCCAGCCTGACGAGGAAAGCGGCCGAACAGGTTCATTATTTCCATGGTGTCAATCCGCTGGGGCTGGTTTACCTTTCCAATATGTACGGCGTGGGTGGCGACCGTTGCGTAAATGAAATCTATCACGCGTGGTTCAACGACGGCACGATTTACGACAATGCGCTTACGTCACCCAACGGCCCTGCGCCGGGTTACGTGGCCGGCGGGCCGAATGCCGATTATACGATCAGCGGCCAGTCTCCGCCATTCGGGCAGCCCCGGCAGAAGAGCTACCTCGATTTTAACACGGGTTGGCCAACCAACAGCTGGGAGATTACCGAGCCGGCCATCTACTATCAGGCAGCTTACATCCGCTTGCTGGCACATCATACGTTGCCGGTCGAAGATCCGCTGCCGGTGGAGCTGGCCGATTTTTACCTTAGAGAACTCAGCGACGGTAAGGTGCAGCTTTACTGGAAAACGGTTTCCGAAGTGGATAATGAGCGTTTCGAAGTGGAACGGTCTGCCGACGGGCTCGATTTCAGGATGATCGGGGAGGTTAAGGGTAACAGTACCACATCGCAGGCGCATCATTATACATTTGCGGATGGTGAAGCGCCCCGCAATACCGCTTATTATCGTTTGAAACAAATCGACTTCGATGGCAGGTTTGAGTATTCCAAAATCATCGCGCTCTATCGTAACGGAGACAATGGTTTCAGTGTCGGGCCGAATCCTATTTCGGATTACTTTCAGCTGAAAATGCCGGGGCATATCGGCAACGCCAAACTGAAACTCACCACCGTAGGGGGCATCGAAGTACTCAACCGCCCGATCGGCACCGAAACCCGCGTGCAATTGCCATCGCTTGCCAGCGGGATTTACCTGCTGACCATTGAAAAAGGCAAGGAAACAGTTTTTACGCAGCGAATCTTCAAAAACTAGTACGAATAGCGGGGCGGGGATTGGCGGCTAGCCGCCAATCCCCTTTTTTGTTACTGGTCGATCCCCTTGTTTTTTCTGTAATGGGCCGGAGAAACGCCCATTTGCTGTTTGAAAAGCCTTGAAAAATAGAACGGGTCGTCGATACCGATCTCCGAAGCGACCTCATTGATCCGGAGCGAACTGAAATGCAGTAGCTGGCATGCTTTCTGAACCCTCAGGTAGTTGAAATACTCAATAGGTGCATAGCCGGTATCCTTTTTGAATTTCCTGGAAAAAAATGATACGGAGAGGTGTACTTCCCGGGCAATATTATCCAGTGTGAGCGTGCGGGAAAGGTTTTCCTGCATATGGCGGATGGCCTTGTCCGTGGCGCCTTCGACGGATAGGGCCTGATTTCGTATACCGAAGTGCTCGGGTGCAATGAACGACGAAAGGTAATGGGGCAGGGCCAGATTGGCGTGGAGCAGGTTGGAAGCACTATATCCCTTGAGCAAAGTTGCGGCGATATGTGCAAAAAGTGCATTGCGCTCGTCGGAAAAGCCCACCTGGGGAGCCCGCCCGGTTTCACTGCTCCGCTCCATGACTGATCTGGCGACTGCCGACCCCATCGGCCCGACCAGGTGCAGCCAGTAAATGCTCCATGGATGTTGCTGGTCAGCGCCATAGGAGTGCGGGATCTCGGATGGCAGGAGAAAAACTTCGCCGGGATGTACCTGTGTGATGGTGCCCTGCAATTCCACCCAGCCCTGGCCGTCGGTGCAGAACAGGAGGATTACCTGCGAAATGCCGTTGGGCCGTTGGTAATAGTGGTGTAATGCTTTGGGATAAAAGCCCATCCGCGAGATGAACAGCGGGCTGATCAGCGGTAGTTGCTGGCAGTGACTGATGGCGACCTTCGGGATTTCAATGATCAATTCACCCTCGAAGCCTCTGCTTTTTCGCATGCCGGTTTCTTTTATGATATTAATTTCATCAAAGGTAAAATAATCCATGTTTTAGACAAGATCCTTCATTCGTTTGTGTCTTGAAATAGATGAATTTTGTACTGTTTAAGTGCAATTATTCAACCTGTTTCTACCGGGTATCATTCAATTCACACAACCATGGCAAAGCAATCTTTAACCCAGGCGCAAATTCAGCAGTACCACGAAGATGGTTTCCTTATCATTCCGGGATTTTACGATGTCGGGGAGGTCTCGCGCCTTTATCAAATAGCCATCGACGACAGCGCGATCAGCAAGCACGCCATCGATGTGAACGATAGCACAGGCAAGCGGAGCCGTTTGTCGCTCTGGTATAAGCCGGGAGATGATGTGTACGGTTTGCTCACGCGGGGGCAAACGCTGGTGAATGCAGTGGATCAGCTGCTCGAACGCCAGCGTGGCGACGAGGGACATTCCGTGTGCCATTACCATTCGAAACTGATGCAGAAAGAACCGCGTGTGGGGGGCGCCTGGGAATGGCACCAGGATTACGGTTACTGGTACAAGAATCAATTCCTCTTTCCGGAACAAATGATGTCGGTGATGATCGCCGTGACTGACGCCAATGTGGCGAATGGGTGCCTTCAGGTGATTAAAGGCTCTCACAAAATGGGCCGTGTGGAACATGGCTTTTCCGGAGAGCAGGTAGGTGCGTCACAACGTTACGTTGACCTGGCGCTGCAAACGATGGAGCATGTTTTCGTGGAACTGAATGCCGGTGATGCGTTATTCTTTCACAGCAACCTCCTGCATCGTTCGGAAGCCAATTTGTCGGACAGGGCCCGCTGGTCGCTGATATCCTGCTACAACAGGTCTACGAACATGGGTCACAACGAGTCGTCGTCATCGTCGGCGAGCATCACGCCGATCGACATCGTGCCCGATGACGCGCTGCTGAATCGGGAGGCTTCCGGCTTAGCCGAGGAAAATGCCGATTTTCTGAGCAAGGAGGCTGATGTGTCACTAAAATAATTCAATATATCTATGGGAGTCGCAGTCGTGCCGGATGCTGGCCTGGATCCGCATCCGGTTCTTGTCAATAAACGTTTTGTGTACACGCTCAGCGCCATAGCGGCGCTGGGCGGTTTGCTTTTTGGCTTTGATCTGGTGATCATATCCGGAACGGTCTCATTCTTTCAGGCACATTTCGAGCTAAGCGAGTTCGAAACAGGCTGGGCGGTCGGGTGTATCAATCTCGGTGCGGCGATCGGCGCAATATGCGGAGGCTGGCTATGCGAGGCACTCGGGCGTAAGAAATTGCTGATGATCTGTGCAGTGCTTTTTGCTGTGACCGGCGCCGGAACCGGGTGGGCGGAGACTTTTCCGGCATTCGTATTTTTTCGGATGCTGAGTGGCGTCGCGGTTGGGGCGGCGGCGCTGGTGTGCCCGATGTACCTGGCTGAAATCTCCCCGGCTTCGATGCGGGGGAGAACGGTGTCCTTTTACCAGCTTTCGATCGTTATCGGCATTTTGCTGGCCTATTTGTCCAATTATCTGCTGCTGAATGTGGAGGACAACTGGCGATGGATGTTCACCTCTCAGTCCGCTCCCGCGTTGCTTTTTTATTTTGGCCTTTTCACGGTTTCGGAAAGTCCCCGGTGGCTGATCCGGAACGGCCGGGAGTTTGAGGCACACATCGTCCTCGAACGCGTTGGCGGCGTCGATTACGCATTATCCGCAGAGGTTCAGATCGCACAGAGCTTTGCGGAAAAGAGTACGGTAAAAGTGTCGGACCTTTTTGGAAAGGATCTCTGGCATATCGTTTTCATTGGCATGATGATAGCCGTGTTCTCGCAGGCCGTCGGACAGAATTCGTTGTTCTCCTATGCGCCCGAACTATTTAAAAAGGCGGGCATGGGTCAGGATTCGGCTTTTTTACAGTCGATTATCATCGGCATCACCAACTTTGTATTTACATTCATCGCCATCGGCACGATCGATCATGCGGGCCGCAAGAAATTGCTGCAGTACGGGGCACTTCTATTGGGTTTCGACGCCCTGGCATTGGCAGCGGCGTTCCAAATGCAGTGGCCGGGCATATGGGTACTGATTTTCGTACTGGTATTCATCGCCATTTACTCCGCTACGCTCGGGCCGGCTACCTGGGTGACATTATCCGAAATATTCCCCAACCGGATGCGTGGCAATGCAATGGCTTTCGCTACGCTGGCTCTTTGGATCGCCAATTTCTTTACTACGGCCCTGTTTCCGGTGATGAATCAGTATTTCGGAATGTCTGTTACCTTTCTGATCCATGCGGTGATTTGTTTCGCCTACTTTGTCTTTGTCCGGAGAAAGGTTCCCGAAACCAAAGGGAAATCCCTGGAAGAGATCGAAAAAATTTTACAAAACAGCTGATCCACAATCGGATGAATATCAAGTTCTTTGCGCCTGAATGGGGGAATGTGCTTCCTTTTGAAGTGTTTTGCCGCAATGTGAAAGAGGCGGGTTATGATGGTGTCGAAATGTCGCTACCTTTCGAGCCAGGCCCGAAAAAGCAGATCCTGGATGCTTTGAGGGCCTGTGAACTGCAACTGATCGGCCAGTACTGGCAGTCGTTTGAGAAGGATATCGACGCGCATGCCGCCAGCTATGAGAAATACCTGCTCAACCTCATCGATGTCCAACCCCTGCTGATCAACTGCCAGACAGGCAAGGACTACTTTGATTTCGAACAAAACAAGCGTCTGTTCGCCATTGCCGCCAGTCTTTCACAGGAATCGGGCATCCCTATCATCCACGAAACGCACCGCGGTAAAAGCCTGTTCGCTGCACACATTACCAAAAGTTACCTGACCAGCGACCCGGCGCTCCGCATTGCGCTGGACATTTCGCATTGGTGCAGCGTGCATGAATCCCTGCTCGCCGACCTGCCCGAAGAGGTAGACCTGGCTATTTCGCGTACCTCCCATATCCACAGCCGTGTGGGGCATCCCGAGGGTCCGCAGGTCAACGACCCGCGCGCACCCGAGTGGGAAGAGGTATTGAACGCACACCTGGGATGGTGGGACCGTGTGGCAGCGGCCCATGCCGAAAAAGGCTCTACGCTCACCGTGACGACCGAGTTTGGCCCGGCACCGTATATGCCGGAGATGCCCTACACCCGGATGCCGCTCGTGAGCCAATGGGACGTAAACGTTCACATGATGAACCTCTTAAGAGCGCGTTACAGTGCTGTTTAAGGCAGTTTGGCGGTCGCAGGATAGTCAGGGATATTCTGCCCGAGCACGATGTTCCGCCCGCCTTTGAACATGTTGCCCACATCTACAAGCTGCACTATACCGCTTCCCCCGCGGTTTTCCAGCTTTTGCTTTCTTTCCGGGGTCAGCAACGGGTCATCGGAGAAAAGGAACTCGTCCACATAATATTCGTTGATGCCGGGTTCTTTTACGATTACGTGTATATGCGCGGGCTCGTCGCTACCGGGGTATGAACCAGGCCGGAGCGTTCCGAACTTAAAAAAGCCCTTTTGGTCGGTTTTAACCCAGCCGCGGATATACCCGTGCCGTCGTGCCCAGCCCTTCTCATCGCCTTTCTTGGGATAAATGCCTTTCTCATTGGTATGATATAAGTATAGCACCACATCCGGAGCGGGTGTTTTGCCATCCGCTTTGAACACCGTTCCGTGTATTCCGAGAGGCTTTTTACCTTCCCAGGTGACTTCCGGCAATTGGGTGAATGCCGGTAGCTTCTCAAATGGAACAGGATTTTCGTAAATGGCTTCGCAACCCTCGCAGGGGCCTCCGACTCTTCGCTCCGGGCCGAAATTGAATGACACCGAGGCAGCGAGCATGATCAATGAAGAAAACAGTAGCTTTTTCATAATGTGCACATGATAAGTTCGGGGTAAAGCAAAGATTTTCCGGATAGTTTGCGAAAATAAGTAGACGAGCTGCCTGAATAGTAGACAATCGTGCCCGACCGGCAGTTATTTTCGCGTAAATGGTAATATGATGCCCATGCCGTTAAGTAAATTTAATGGTTATAATGTTTTGATAATGAGTGTGTTTTAATATTTTTGATAGTAAATATTATAGCTTAGGGAATTTTTAAGGACCATTCAGATGTTTCGGCGTGCCTGAATATTGTCTCGGGTAATGAGTTAATTCATAAATTTGCCTTGAAGTAACCCCGATCGATAATTAATAACTATGAGCATCCTTTATGTTGACCATGAAGTTAATAATCTGAATTCCTTTAAAGCTACGTTCCGAAGGGATGCCAAGATTTATCTGGCCAAATCAACCAAAGAAGGATTAAAAATCCTTGACGAAAACAAAATCGACGTCATTTTTGCCGACCATCAAATGCCGGAAATGACAGGGCTCGAATTTCTCAAACTCGCCTCCGACCAGTATCCCTCCAGTGTCCGCGTGCTGCTTACCGGCAATGCCTATACAGATGAATTCCGGAGAGCGGCAGGTAAAGGGTATTTTCACAGCTATGTCAACAAACCCTGGGATGAGCAACAGCTCAGGAAATTGATGATTTCGCATTTAATGTAGGTCAGGCTGCCCGTAAAGCAGTAAAGCGTTGGGATCCCTTCCGGATTCCAACGCTTTTTTTGTCTCGCTGCAAAAAAATTGCCACACGAATATTTGTTGGGAATATTGACTACATTGGAGTTTCGATCCTATTAATTTCCTTCATCTACTGCCGTAAGGCTAAACCTTAACCCATGAAAAGAAGAGACTTCATGCAGATGTCAGGCCTGGGATTTGGAGCGATGATGCTTTCCCAGGTGCCCGTCATCGGATCTCCTGTGCATGAAATGCAGTTGCTCAATCCCTGGCTCGATGTTTCTGCCAAAAAGAAACTGGCCGAAACGGCGCTCAATGCTGCCCGGGACAAAGGTGCGACCTACACCGATGTCCGTATCGGGCGATACCTGCAGCAATATGTGTTTACGCGCGAAAAGCAGGTGCAAAACATCGTCAATGCGGAATCCTACGGCATTGGCATTCGGGTGATCGCCAACGGTACCTGGGGGTTTTCCGCTACCAGCGATGTCACGCCGGATGGGATCGCCAAATGCGCGGCCACGGCGGTCGCCATTGCAAAAGCCAACTCGAAATTCCAAAAGGAACCGGTGGTTCTAGCTCCTCAGAAGGGTGTCGGTGACAAAGCGTGGAAAACGCCATTGCAAAAGAATGCCTTCGAAATTCCCGTGCGGGAAAAGATCGATCTGCTGATGAAGGTCAACGGCTCGGCCATGGACAATGGGGCGGGCTTTGTGACGTCTAACCTGTTCTTTGTCAACGAACAAAAGTATTTCGCTTCAAGCGACGGCTCATTTATCGATCAGGACATTCATCGTGTATGGCCGACGTTTACAGTGACGGTTACCGACAAGGCATCCGGTAAATTCAAAACCCGGGATGCGATCAGTTCTCCGATGGGAATGGGTTATGAATACCTGGATGGGCTCGCTAGCGAAAAAATCGCCGGACCGAATGGCCTTATCGGATATCGGAATTCCTACGATATGGTGGAAGACGCCATGATGGCTGCAAAACAGGCCAAGGAAAAAATCACTGCCAAATCGGTGATACCGGGCAAGTATGATCTGGTATTGGATCCCAATCACCTCGGTCTCACGATCCACGAGTCGGTTGGCCATCCCACAGAGCTGGACCGCGTGCTCGGTTACGAGGCTAACTATGCCGGCACCAGCTTCGCGACGCTCGATAAATGGAAAACGAAGCAGTTTGCCTACGGGAGCAAAATAGTCAATATTGTAGCGGACAAAACGCAGCCCCACACACTGGGGGCGGTCGGTTACGACGACGAGGGCGTGCCATGCAAGGAATGGGATATCATCAAAGACGGCATCCTGGTCAACTACCAGGCGACCCGCGACCAGGTACAGATCCTCGGAGAAAAGGAATCGCATGGCTGCTGCTATGCCGACAACTGGAGTTCGGTGCAATTCCAGCGCATGCCGAATATCAGCCTGAAACCCGGAACGGAGAAACGGAGCGTGCTGGACATGATCAAAGGCGTTGAAAAGGGTATCTACATTGTGGGAAGGGGTTCATACTCGATCGATCAGCAGCGTTATAACTTTCAGTTCGGCGGCCAGGTTTTCTATGAGATCAAGAATGGAGCCATTGCCGGTATGCTGGACGACGTAGCTTATCAATCAAATACCCAGGAGTTCTGGAACTCATGCACCCAGCTTTGTGACCGGGATGATTACCGGACATTCGGTTCCTTCTTTGACGGCAAGGGACAACCCGCTCAGATCAGCGCCGTATCACACGGCTGCGCCACCACGCGGTTTGATGGAGTTAATGTTATCAATACGGGGAGGAGGATTTGAATGATTGAATGATTGAATGAGCCGCAGTGGAACTGGGAATAACCCGCAGTGGAACTGACTAAGTGAATTACCGGGTTGCTTGGGCGATGAGTGGCTTTGGAACGTGCTGCGATGGAGTTGAGATTTTGAATAATTGGAGGGCAGCAATGCAGCGGGGATGATTTAATCGCGTAGCGATGTAATATTGGTAGAAAGGGGTATTTTTTTAAGAAATTCAAAAATCCCGTCAGGGATGCAACGACAAAAAGAGCGCCACGCCCACGATCATGCATGGTTGTTACATGCCCAAAGGGCATTTGAACAATCGCAGGTATTGTGTTCTGCTACCCATATTACATGCCTGACGGCATTACGCCGCGATGCTTTTGTCATCGTACCAGCAAACCGGTTAGTGATTATGTCATCGCCCCAGTCACTCATTCACTCATTCAGTTCCACTGCGGCTCATTCAGTCATTCACTCATTCAATCATTCAACATTCTAACTAATCACGACCACCAAAAAGGCATCACGCAACATGGCTATTTTATCCAAAGAAGAAGCGAAAAAAATCATAGATAAGGTGCTGGGCTTTTCCAAGGCGGATGAGACCAGCGTTGGATTGTCGGGTAACCGGACCGGCAATATCCGTTATGCCCGCAACTCGGTTTCGACAAGCGGTGAGACCACGGATCTGTCGTTATCGGTAACTGCGGTTTTTGGTAAAAAATCGGGCACTGCCACGATTAACGAGTTTGACGACACGTCGCTGGAAAAGACGGTCCGCCGGGCCGAGGAGATCGCCAGACTGGCTCCCGACAATCCGGAATATTTGCCCATGTTAGGCCCGCAGCAATACCTGGAAACGAAAAGTTTTTTCGAGAGCACTGCTGGCATTAACCCGGATTATCGCGCTCAGGCCGCATTTGGCAGCATTGACCCATGCAGTAAAAAGAACCTGACCGCGGCCGGATACATGGAAGACAACAGCGGTTTCTCGGCTCAGGGGAACAGTAAAGGGCTTTTTGGCTATAATAAAAGCACTTCCATCGATTTTTCAGTGACCGTCCGGACTGCTGACGGAACCGGATCCGGCTACGTGGCAAGGGACTACAACGACCTTTCCCGATTCGACGCCCGCGTAGCTACCGAAATCGCTATGCAAAAGGCATTGGCTTCGACCAACGCAAAGGCATTGGAGCCGGGGAAATACACGGTGATCCTCGAACCGACGGCCGCTCAGGACCTGGTAATGAACATGATGCGTAACATGGATGCCCGTAGTGCTGATGAAGGGCGGAGCTTTCTGGGCAAGAAAGGTGGGGGAACCCGCCTTGGTGAAAAACTTTTCGATGAGCGGATAACGATCTACTCCGATCCGATGAATTCCGAAATTCCGGGATCGCCCTTCGGAGGCGGAGACGGACGTCCGCAGGAAAAAGTAACCTGGATCGAAAACGGCGTCGTTAAAAACATGTACTACTCCCGCTTCTGGGCCGACAAAAAAGGAGTCAAGGCTATCCCGCCGCCGGGTGCCATCGTGTTCCAGGGCGGCACCGAATCCATCGCAGATCTGATCAAAGGGACCGAAAAAGGCATTCTGGTGACGCGATTCTGGTACATCCGGAGTGTTGACCCGCAGACATTGCTGTACACCGGCCTCACCCGCGACGGAACCTTTTACATTGAAAACGGGCAGATCAAATACCCCGTTAAGAATTTCCGGTTCAATGAAAGCCCGGTGATTATGCTGAACAATGTGGAGGCGATGGGCAAGCCCGTCCGTGCCAGCGGCAACCTGATTCCGCCGTTGAAAATCCGGGATTTCACCTTTACAAGCCTTTCCGACGCGGTATAGCGCTAAGTGTAATCCATTTAACCCGTTATCCCGCCACCCATACCAGGTGAGTTGATCTCAGTGCAGGCATTCATTAACTTATGAATTGCACTTTTTTCAACTCACCCAATCATCACTATTAGCTAAACATCTACACTTTGAAACGACGAGATTTTATCCAACTGGCCGGACTGGGAACGGGAGCATTCATGTTGCCGGGCTTTGCAAACGGCAGGCCTGTCGGCCCCGAAGCATTTCTTGTGCCGGGTGACGATGTGGCCCTGAAAAAGCGGCTGGCCGATGCGGCCCTCAATGCCGCCAAATCGAAAGGTGCTTCTTATGCCGATGTCCGCATCGGCCGCTACCTTAACCAATATGTAACTACCCGGGAGGACAAGGTCGAGAATATCGTCAATACCGAATCTTACGGTATCGGGGTGAGGGTGATTGCGAACGGTTGCTGGGGTTTTGCGGCGGTGGTAGATGCCAAGAATGAAACGCAGCTGGCGAAAGCGGCAGAAGAGGCGGTTGCGATTGCGAAGGCTAATGCAAAACTCATGAAGGAGCCGGTGCAGCTTGCTCCGCAAAAGGGTTTTGGGGAGGTTAGCTGGAAAGCACCTATTAAAAAGAATGCCTTTGAAGTGCCTATCAAAGAAAAGGTGGATCTGCTGCTTTCCGTGAACGACGCGGCGATGAAGAACGGTGCCAATTATGTGAATTCGGTTCTGTTTCAGGTGAACGAGCAGAAATATTTTGCCTCCACCGACGGCTCCTATATCGATCAGGACATTCATCGGATCTGGCCACTTTTCAATGTGACCGCCATCGACCCTAAATCCGGGAAATTTGAAACGCGGAGGTCGTTGAGCGCTCCGATGGGCATGGGCTATGACTATTTGCAGTCAAATCCGTCGGATAAGGTGGCGGGCATCACGACCCGTTACAATAAAGGTTATGATATGCTGGAAGATGCGACCGCAGGTGCCAGGCAAGCCAAGGAAAAGCTGACGGCCAAGTCGGTGGAAGCAGGGAAATATGATCTGGTGCTCGATCCTTCCCATTTGTGGCTTACGATCCACGAGTCGGTAGGTCACCCGTTGGAACTCGATCGCGTGCTGGGTTATGAGGCCAATTTCGCGGGAACCTCGTTTGCTACACTGGATAAATGGCAGTCTAAAAATTTCCAGTACGGCAGCAAGCAGGTCAATCTTGTGGCGGATAAATTGCAGGTAGGATCGCTCGGTGCTGTGGGCTGGGACGACGAAGGGGTCGATACCAAACAATGGGACCTTGTGAAGGACGGTGTGTTGGTAAACTACCAGGCCATCCGCGACCAGGCGCACATTATAGGAGCCAAAGAGTCGCACGGCTGCTGCTACGCCGACAGCTGGAGTTCGGTACAGTTCCAGCGCATGCCCAATGTATCGCTGGCCGCAGGCAAAGCGCCATTATCGGTTGATGATATGATTAAGGATGTCAAAAAAGGCATTTACATCGTCGGCGACGGCTCATTTTCAATTGACCAGCAGCGCTATAACTTTCAGTTTGGCGGACAGTTGTATTATGAGATCAAAGACGGCAAGATCGCGGGGATGCTCAAAGATGTGGCGTACCAGTCGAACACACAGGAATTCTGGAACTCGTGCGTGCAGGTATGTGACGAGCGCGACTATCGCCTCGGCGGCTCTTTCTTCGATGGCAAAGGCCAACCCATGCAATCCAGCGCCGTATCGCACGGCAGTTCGACAGCGAGGTTTAATGGGGTGAACGTTATCAATACGGCGAGGAAGATATAGTGAGTCAATGAGTGAATTTTGAATGACCGAATGACTGAATGATTGAATAATCATCGTTGAGTCAGAAGTAGTCATGAAATTGTCGAGAAGGTAACACCCGACCTCACTTGGCTACACTTGACTTTTATTCAATCATTCAAAATTCATTCAATCATTCAGGCATTCATTCATTCATTCATTCAATCATTCACTCATTCAGTCATTCACTCATTCCAACATGGCCATCATACTAACAGAAGCAGAAGCAAAGGCGTTGTGCCGGAAAGTGCTGAGCTATTCCAAAGCCGATGAATGCGAGGTAAGTATCCTGGGCGAGGAGCGGGGAAACCTGCGTTATGCCCGTAACGAGGTCTCGACCAGCGGCGCTTTGATCAACCAGAATTTGCAGGTGCAATCCGCATTCGGTAAAAAAGTGGGGGTTGCTACGATCGACGAATTCGGTGAAGAATCGTTTGAAAAAGTGGTGAGGAGATCCGAAGAGCTGGCACGACTTGCGCCCGAAAATCCGGAATATGTGGGCCTGCTCGAACCGCAAACGTATCTGAAATCCAACGGTTTCTTTGAATCCACAGCCGGCGTTAATCCTGACTACCGTGCCGAGGCCGTCTTCAAGAGTCTGGAACTGACCCGCGCTCAGAATATGACAGCAGCCGGTTTCCTTGAAAATCAGAAGGGGTATTCGGCCATGATGAACTCCAAAGGGCTTTTTGCCTACTACCCCAGCACGAGCGTCAACTTCTCGCTCACGGTGCGCACGCCCGACGGAAAGGGTTCTGGTTATGTGGCCAAAGGATATAGCGACGTCAATAAACTCGACACGGCCACCGCCACCAAAATCGCCATTCAGAAATCGAAAGGTTCTGTGGATGCAAAGGCATTGGAGCCCGGTAAGTACACAGTTATCCTGGAACCGACGGCCGCGGCGGTTTTGCTGGAAAATATTTTTTTCAATTTCGATGCGAGAAGTGCCGACGAAGGCCGGTCGTTCCTCAGCAAAACCGGAGGCAAAAGCAAGCTGAACGAAAAGATCGTCGATGAGCGCGTGCATATTTACACCGACCCGACGCATCCGGATCTGCCGTCGTCGCCCTGGGCTGGTGACGGACAAGCAGTGAACAAAACCGCGTGGATCGAGAATGGCGTAGTCAAAAACATGGTCTATTCGCGGTATTGGGCACAGAAAAACAACATGAAACCAGTGCCTTTCCCGACTAACGTGATCATGGCGGGCGGCACAGCCAGCATGGAAGAGCTGATCAAATCCACCCAGCGGGGCATTCTTGTCACGAAACTCTGGTACATCCGAGAAGTCGATCCGCAGACGCTCCTGCTGACAGGCCTCACCCGGGACGGTACTTTTTACATTGAAAACGGGGTGATCAAACATCCGATCAAGAACTTCCGTTTTAATGAAAGCCCGGTGATCATGCTCAACAACCTCGAAACCTTGGGGAAACCCGAACGCGTGGTGAGCACCGAAAGCAATAGCAATTACCTGATCCCGCCGATGAAAATCCGGGAGTTCACATTCTCATCGTTGTCTGACGCAGTTTAGTATTGAAACCTTTTTTCTTCACCAGAATCCAATACACATCCGGTAACTGGGATACCGATCAGCGAATGCCGTCCAATTTGCTGCATTCGCTGGTTGAGTACACCACAATACCCGTCGACGAGAAGGAAAAAGTAGTTCAGTTAAGCAGTAATGAAATTTTTAAAAGCCCGTTCTGCTACCTGAGCGGGCACAAGCTCGTGGAGTTTTCAGCCCAGGAACGCGACCATTTTAAACGGTATGTCCGGAATGGCGGCTTTGTGTTCGTCGACGATTGCAACCATGACATCGACGGTCTTTTTGCCAAATCCTTTGAGCAGGAAATGGCCCGGACATTCGGGCCGAAGGCATTGCAGAAAATTCCGAACGACCATCCTGTCTATCACAGTTTTTTCAAATTCGATGACGGCCCGCCGACCACCTCCTTCGAGCTGAACGGCTGGGGCGACGACCTCGTGCACGATTACCTTAAAGCCATCACGATCAACGGCAGAATCGGCGTTTTGTATAGCAACAAAGACTACGGTTGTGAATGGGACTACGATTTCAGGAATAAGCGGTTCCTGGCTGTGGACAATACACGGTTTGGGGTTAATATCGTGGTGTATGCGTTGACAGGGTAGGGAAATGAGGAAGGAAATACGGATTCCCACAGCGTGGCTACCTGTTTGTAGAAATACAGCGGCCCCGGCCAAATAGACTCCGGAGGAGTCGCCTGAAATATGCGACGGAAGCCCCGTGGGAGGCCGAAAAAAGGGTTTTGATTCAATATGCTATAAACAGGGCGGTCCTCCGGACCAATGCAGTAAGATAGTGTAACCGATAATGATTAAATTTTGGAAAACGCGACGACAACATCCCATTACCGGGCGCTAGTAGCAAAACTCCCATTACTGAAAGCCGAAATAGCGAAGGTAATCGTAGGCCAGCAAGATGCAATCGAAGAAATTCTGATCGCATTGCTGGCATCGGGGCATTGTCTTCTCGAAGGTGTTCCAGGATTGGCTAAAACACTGATGGTCAAAACGATGTCGGAAGCGTTGGACATGAGCTTTCGGCGCATTCAGTTCACACCCGACCTGATGCCTGGCGACATTGTCGGCACGGAGATATTGGAGGAGGATCATAAAACCGGTAAGAAGTTCTTCAAGTTTAACCAGGGGCCGATATTTGCGAATGTGGTGCTGGCCGACGAGATCAACCGGACGCCGCCCAAAACACAGGCGGCGCTGCTGGAAGCCATGCAGGAGAAAAGCGTGACTTACGGCGGCGAGAATTATGGATTGCCCAACCCGTTCCTGATCATCGCTACGCAAAACCCGATCGAGCAGGCAGGTACCTATCCACTCCCCGAGGCGCAGCTCGACCGATTTTTATTATATATCAAACTGCGTTACCCCAGCGAGGACGAAGAGCTCGATGTTCTGCGGACCACCACCGGTGTCGCGAGGCCCGAAATAGGGCAGGTACTGTCGGATCAGGATATGGTCGATTTGCAGAAACTGACACGGCAGGTGCATATCGCCGATGAATTACTTGTTCAGATTAATCAGTTGGTGCGCTCCACGAGACCGGAAAATACTCATTCGGAATTTGTAAAAGAGTGGTGCGACTGGGGTGCGGGCCCGCGCGCGGGACAGGCGCTTGTGTTGTGTGCCAAGGCGCGTGCCGTTTTGCGTGGACGGTTTTCGGTCGTTCCCGAGGACATTCGCACGTTGGCATTTCCCGTGCTCCGGCATCGTATCGCAATGAATTTTCGCGCAGAAGCAGAAGGCATCACCAGCGATCATGCGATTCAGGAATTGCTGGACGTATTGCCCTAACGCTCCGGCGCAACGCCGCATTTGCCACGTTGTTACATCGCTGACGCGATTATCTGGCATCAGTCAATGTCTTGCGGCGTGGATTCCAAGGGAAATAGGAAGAGAAACGCGCTCCGATAATGTCGTCAGGCATGTAACAACAAAACAACCGGTAATTCGGAACGGACAAACTAATATCCTGAGATGCAAAAAACAACCGGCCTGCTGGCGTCCAGCCTCATTAAGCTCAAAAACCTGCAACTGACCGGCAAGCTGGTCAGTGAGGAGCTGATGCTGGGCATCCATTCCAGTACACGGTCGGGAATCGGCATCGAATTTGAACAATATCGGCACTATGAGCCGGGAGACGATCCCAAACGCATTGACTGGAAGCTTTTCGCAAGGACCGACAAACACCTCGTTCGTGAGTCATCGACGGAAAGTGACCGGCAGATCCGGTTTGTGCTCGACTTGTCAGGTTCTATGAACTATGCGGAAAATGGCGTCAGCAGGCTGCAATACGCGCAAATATTGTTGGCTTCACTGGCCTATTTGTGCTACATTCAAAATGACCAGATGAGTTTGTACGGCCTGAAAGACGGACGGGTGGAGACGATTAGCGGCACGGGTTCGGCTTCGTCGGCCAAACAGGCATTTCAGAAGATATTGGTAGGCTTGGAAAAGACCTCTGCGGCAGGACCGTGGAAAGGCTCCTCGTTGCAAAAGGCCGAACTTCAGTCTAAAAAGAAGGAGCAGCTCATATTGGTGAGCGATTTGCTGCAGGTCGGGGATGAATGGCTTTCCTGGATCCGTTCGCTGGCCGGGCCCTATCGCGAAATCGTAATCTTCCAGGTTCTCGGCGACCGGGAGATGGATTTTGACCTGAAAGGTTTTTACCGTTTCAAAGATCTTGAAAGTGACGGCGAGATCGAGTTGGATGCCGATGCTGTCGCGGCGCAATACCGCACCTCCATGCAGGCCCACCTGGCCGATCTGAAAACGGCATTGCAAATTCCTCACGTGCGCCTTGTACGGGTACGTATGAGCGAGCCGATCGGCATGGTGCTGAAATCATTTTTAACCAGGAGAAAAGGATAATGACGTTCTTGCAGCCATTTATGCTTTGGGGAATGCTGGCAGTGGCGATGCCTGTCCTGATCCATTTCTGGTATCAGAAAAGGGGAAAGACCATCGAATGGGCCGCGATGCGGTGGCTGGGGGAGCAAACCACGCTCCAACACCGCGGTCTGCGCCTCAATGAGATTTGGCTGATGCTGTTGCGCTGCTTGCTGGTTGCATTAATAGTGCTGACATTGAGCAAGCCCGTGATCGGATGGTTAAAAGGAGAAGCGCAGCCAGAAGTGGTCCATTTGATCGAACCCGACCGCCTGGTAATCGAAACCTACCGCTTTGAACTGGAAACGGCACTAAAAAAGGGAGAAAAAGCTTACTGGGCGGGCATTCCACCCGAACCGGTGCGTACGTTGAACGAGTTGCCTTCCAGCGGCCGTGGACTTGCGCATTTGCAGCAGTCTATCAATGCATTAGCAGCCGATAAGGAAAGGATTTTTAAGTTGTATTTTAAAAATGACTTGTCGCCGGAAAGCTTCCCGAGGGTATATGTTCCGGGTGACTACCAGCTCTTTCCCGTGGCGGATTCAATCCATAACAAGCCTTTTGATCTAAGTAAAACGTTATCGGCAGCCAGGAGGCCTATCCGTATTTTGCTCGACTACCGGGACGCCGACGAACAGAAAACAGTAACGGCCGCGCTGAATGCGCTCACCGAAGTTTACGGATTTAGTTTTGAGCTGGAAAGGGAAAAAAAACCTAAAAAGCACTATGACTTCGAATTTACGAACCAGCCGGTGGCTAAGCCGACGCCGGAGACGATGTACGTGATTTCCGGTAACATCCCCCATTGGGACGCTGCACCGAATGTGATCCAGCTGCGCGACAGCCTGCGGATAACCGGTTCGGAACTGGCAGAAAGCGGCAGGTTACCCGAATGGCTCGGCGATTTGATGGTAAGCCGGTTGAAGTTAAAAGCCGATGGCAGGTTTTGGAGCAAAGACCAGCTTCACGCATTATTTATAAAAGTGTCCGCGACGAATGCCCACAGCGAAGCAACGCTGCGGCCGTGGCTGTTGCTCTTTCTGGTTTGTTTGATCATCGTGGAGCGCTGGCTGGCGCTTCGGAAACCGGCGGGAAACCATGGCTGATTTAAGGAAGCTCGTTAAATCGGTGACCACGCATATGCAATGGCTGGCGGTGTTGAAGTTTTGTTTACTGGGCGTGTCGTTCCGCCTCGTGACCAGTGCTTTCCTGGGTAACCGTGTATGGTTAATAGAGTTAGTAGGGACGGTCGGTTGGGTGATAGGCCTCTTGGTCACCAAGGTTTTTACCGATAGGAAAGGTTTCGCTATCTCGGTTATCCACCAGCATAATCCCGACGCGGAGTACAGCCTTGACCTCCTCGATAGGCAGGATTTGAATGTAGTGGAGCAAATGCAGCTCGAACGGATCGCCGCCAAAGAAATTTCTTTCCCGCGCCGCGAGGTGTACCGTGGCCTTTGGGCGTATCTCGGCATTCTGTTGCTGGCGACAGCAATCAACCATGGATGGTGGGTTTTAAATGGCAAAAGCAAGAGGCCCGAAAGTAGCCGTTCGGAACAAGCCATTTTGCCAAAAACTGAACGGGAAGTCGCTCCCCGGTATCATTCGGCTCATGTGAAAGTGATGCCGCCAACTTATACGGGACTGGCAGGGAGAGGGTCGGGAGATCTGAATATCAGTGCGATAGTGGGATCTGGCATTGAATGGGCCGTGCGGTTTAGCGATCCTGCGGGACTGTCGGTTTACATGATCAACAGCCGGGGCGAGAAAGTCCGCCTTCACGAATCCAACGGTGCATTTGTCCATAAGGATCACATTTCCGGCTCCGGTTTATATTCCATTAAGAGTTATTGGAAAGATTCGCTGATCTATCAGTCTGATTTTTACAAACTGGAAGCCCTGCCGGATCTTGCGCCGCGCATCGAACCAGCCTCGAAAGAGCTCTACCGCTATCACCGCCTGAAAGACCCAAAAAGTATCACTGTTTCCGCCAGAATATCGGACGATTTCAAGGTCAGGCAGGCTTTCATCGTGGCTACCGTGGCACGTGGTTCGGGTGAAAATGTCAAGTTTAGGGAAATACGGATGCCTGTTGGGCCGACCGGTTTCCAGGAAGCGAAAATTCAAAAAACCATCGACCTCAATGCCCTGAACTTCACGCCCGGCGACGAGCTTTATTACTATTGGGCAGCAGCAGATAATCGCGAACCGGAACCGAATTTTAGTAAATCGGATACCTATTTCATTGTATATAAGGATACTGCAAAAATCGAGGAGGCTGAGCTGGCGACTATGGCCGTGAACATCATGCCCGAGTACTTCCGGAGCCAGCGGCAGATCATCATCGATACCGAAAGGCTGATCAGTCAGCGGAAAAAGCGCAAACCGAAAGACTTCAATGCAACTTCCAATGAAATCGGCTTTGACCAGAAGTTGCTGCGGCTGCGGTACGGTCAATACCTGGGGGAGGAGTTTGAAACCAGTATCGGCGGGGCTGAAAATCCGGCGGGGCCAGGTGACAACGGAAACATCATCGACGCATTTACGCATCATTCCGACGGCACGGGCGAAGGCGCGGAAGCGCGCTCAGGAGAGCCTGCGCATGCAGACGAGCACGGACACTCACATACGCACGCCCAGGAGCCCGCCGGGGAAAAAGACCCGCTGGCGGCGCTCATGGAGCAGTACACCCATGCCCATGACGATGCCGAAACGAATACTTTTTACGAGCAATCTACCCGGAGCCTTCTGAAAATGGCATTGGAGCAAATGTGGCAATCGGAACTGCATTTGAGGACCTATGAGCCGGAAAAGGCGCTGCCGTTTGAACATAAGGCATTGGAATACCTCAAAACGGCGCAGCAAAAGGCACGCACTTACGTCAAAAAGAGCGGCTACGACCCGCCGCCGATCAAAGAGAAGGAAAAACGTTTGACGGGAGAGCTCAAAGAACTGTCGGGCCGGTGGGATTCGGAAAGACAATATGATCACCTAAGCATGGATCGGCTGGCTGGTTCGCTGTTGGGTTTGCTGGAAAAAGAAAAGGTGGTCGGCGAGGATTCTGGCAGGATGAAAGCATTGGCTCTTGAGCTGGGGCAAAGGATGGCGGACAGCGGGCCGTTCAATGGCGGGTTGCAGAACTGGGATACCATTGCCGCATTGCAGAAGGTCGCCAGCGGGAGGTCGTTGACGGCCCCACAAATGGCTGCCTTGAAACGAGATCTGTACAAGCAAACGAATGCGGATATACGCGAAAGACCATCCTGGTCGGGCAATAAGAAGTTGGAGGCAGCATTCTGGAAAGCATTGAAATAACGGAAACATATTTTTTAAATCAATAAAATGCCCCGAAGCGATTTCAACTGGACTGAACCTTTCAATTTGTTGCTGGTCGCGCTGGTGATAGTCCTGCTGGTGGTGCAATGCGGATTGTTGTATGCGCGGCACCGGTATTCCGGCCGGTTTGGCTTGCGCCTGGCTTTAAATGTACTGTTGGGATTGAGCATCATGGCTTGGATTGTTGATCCTTATCTGATTACAATGCGTTCCGGCGGGACGGGATTACTCCTCGCTGCGGACGTTCCGGCAAGTATGGCGCGTCACCTGAAAGACAGCCTTTCAGAGGCCACTGTTCTTTCGGCAGGTGAAATCGAAGCAACTGGTTTGGATACATTGGTAATGCTGGGTAATGCATTTGATCAAAATGTTTTCGCCGCAATCCGGCAGACCACTCCGGTACCTTATCTGCAATGGATACCCTATTTCGAACAGGATCAGGTGCAGGCGCTAAATTGGAAAGGCACCTTGCGGAAAGGAGAATTGCAACGCATTGATGGAGAAATCGGATCATCTCGGAAACAAATGCTGGAAGTACGTTACGGCGACCAGATACTGGACAGCACCGAGCTCGGCACGGGCGTTAACCGTTTCCGGCTGGCATTTCCGGCATTCAGCGAGGGGAGGACCGCCGTCACCCTGCATTTGAATGGACGGGTAATCGACACGCTCCGGTTTTTTACACGGCCGGAGGAAAAATTAACCATCAGATTTTTGCTGGAAAGTCCTGATTTTGAGACGCGCAACCTGGCTACCTGGCTGGGCAGGAACGGGCATTCGGTTCTGTACAGTGTGGAACTCAGCAGAAACGTAGAAAGCAGCCTGAATATCAATCGAGCAAAAGACCCGGACCTGATCGTCACTACCCCGGCAAAAGCCGGCAATGCTATCATTAAGAAGGCGGTTTCGGATGGTAAAAGTGTACTGTTTCTGGGTTTGAGCGAACCGGGTCATGAGCTGAGAAATGTGAACCAGGCATTGGGGACGGGTTTTTTGGCAAGGAAGATCTCCAATGAGGAATCTGTGCCGTTGTCGCCGGGGCTGAATGCGTTACCCTTCCGTTTTCAGGTACAAAATTTCCAGTTGAAGGCGTCGCATTTCCCGGTTCTGGTAGAGAAAACGACCGGTAAGATCGCTGTCAGCCTTTTGAATGAAACGTTCCCGTTACAATTGTCCGGCGACAGCATTGCCTATGGGAAAGTTTGGAATGAGATACTGGCCTGGACCCGGCCGGCGTCGGGTCCGGTGATCGCATGGGACGCGCCTGTTTTTAAAGACCTGCCTGTCGCATTGCATTGGAATAATTTCAATGGCCTGCCGGCCTCAGTGCAAATTGGAAGCGATACGATCGGCATGACGGTTTCGGCATTGAACGACCGATCGGCAACGGCCTACTTTCGGCCGCGGGCAAGCGGCTGGCTGCCCGTGCGTGACTCGCTGCACACGGAGGTATTTGCAGAGGACAAGTCGTCGGTGATGCAAGCGGCGCAAATGCAGGATTTTGTCCGATCGTCCAATCGTTCAAACAATGCGAATAGTGCAGATGGGCAGAAAACCCGGTCACAACGAATGCCGTCCTGGGGATGGTTTGCCTTGCTGATGGTATGCTTAACTGCCCTCTGGATCGAGCCTAAGTTGTAATCATCGTTTTTCGATGTCTTCCTGCGTTACCAGCCGGGGAAAGCGGGCAAAGCGGAGATTGGGTTCATTGAGTGCATAATCGTCCTGTAAGGCCTGGCGAGCTTTTTCGAAATAGAGATCCTGCCGTTTGTTACCGGTGATTTTCATCGTCATACCCATGTAGTAATTAGCGAAGGGATGCATTTCATAGAGCTGCAAGCATTCGTTCAGCCGCATTTCAGCCTGATTGAACTCATTCATCAGATAATATAGAATACCGAAATAAAATAACGTATTGAAATGAATGTCATTATGCCCTTCCCCGCGTTTTTGCTGAGCAATGTCTTTGAGGAAGTATTTTTCCGCCTGCGGATAGTTACCCAGCTCCATGTGGCTCAACGCCAGGAAAAATGAGAAGGTATGGTCCATCGTGAACGCATTGGGTGTAAGTTGTTCGGCAGCTTCCAGGTCGGCAATGGCCTGCTTATGGTTTTTGGTGATCATGCAATGCAGGTAGCCGCGGTACGCCAGCCAACGCTTCGGGTTGATTTCCACGGCCTTGTCCATATAAGTAATGGCTTTTCCGAAATCTCCCTTCGCCATTTGCCGGAAACCTTTTTCCTGGTAAACTTCGGAGATATAAGGGCAAATGGCGAGCAGCGAATCGAAAGTCATGTCCCAGCGTGCGTCTTCCCACCCAAACCGCTGCGCCCGGCGCGCATATGCATGCACGAGACTGTCCTGCTTGTGCTGCGGGAGGCAATCTGTTACCCCGGTCTGTGCCAACGCACACCAGCCGGACAACAGAAACGGTAGCAACAGGACATTGCGGTTCATAGCGCGGTTTTTTTTGTTTTTGAATATACTATTGGTTATTCCAATTTCAATGACCTGGTCGGATTTGTCAATGCGGCTCTGAGAGACTGGAAACTAATGGTCGCCAGGGTGATGATGATCATCAATGCCGCAGTACCCGCAAAAATGCCCAGGCCGATGGAAGCGTGGTAAGCAAAGCCCTGAAGCCACTGGTGCATCAGCCACCACGAAATGGGAAATGCCACCAAAATGGCCGCAAAGATGAGCGCAAGAAATTCCCTGGACAGCATTGCGACCACGCTCGCTGTGCTGGCTCCCAATACTTTACGTACACCGATCTCTTTCCTGCGCCGCTCCGCCGTAAATGCAGCCAGCCCGAACAGTCCGAGACAGGAGATGATGATGGCCAGCGCGGCGAAATACCGGGCAAGTTCACCCATCAGTTTTTCGGAAGCATACTGAACCTGGTAATCATGGTCAAGAAATTGATAATCAAACGAATAGCCGGGGTTGAAAGCACGGTAAAAATCCTGCATCCGGGCGATCGTCTCCGTCTGTTTCCCTACGGCGATTTTCACCACGACCAGCATCGTTTCCGCGGGCGACAAATAGAGAATGAACGGCTTGATTTTTTCATGCAATGAATTGAAATGAAAGTCCCTGGCGACTCCTACTATGCGCTGCTCCCTGCCGCCGATCGTAATCATTTTGCCCACCGGATCTTTCATTTCCATAGCTTTGGCTGCCGATTCGTTGATGACAATGCTGTTGGCGTCGGAACCGTAGGAACGCGAAAAGCTGCGTCCGGTCGCCATTGCGATACCCATTGTTTCGATCAGGTCGTAGTTAACGGGCATCCGGTAGAAACGGACCTGATCGTCGGCATTTTTACCTTCCCAGCGTACTCCGCCGCCGGTTCCGGGCAGGAAGGCCGGGAGAATGATCTTTTGCTGGATGCTCGACGCGTTCAAGATGCCTGGCATCGATTTCAGTTGCGACAGGAAGGTCTCCATTTTTTCGGCAGATTTACCTTCCGTTTCAAAATAGATCACATTGTCCTTGTCGTACCCGGGGTTCCTGTTCTGTACATAGCCGATCTGCCGGTAAACCACCAGCACAGCGATGATAAACGCGACGGAAACGCTGAACTGGAACACTACCAGTCCTTTCCGGACCCACAATTCACCGATTGAACTAAGCAGTTTCCCTTTTAAAGTAAATGCCGGATTGAACCGCGAAAGGTACAATGCCGGATAGCTGCCCGCCAGCAGGCCGGTCAGCATGGTGATCACCAGCAACGTGGCGAGCAGGGGCCATTCCAAATGCAGGGCGAGGTGCTTACCGGTGAGCAGGTTGAACCTGGGTAACGCCAGAAAGACAATGATTACCGCCAGCAAGACCGTCACGAAACTCATCAGCAACGATTCGCCCAGAAACTGGTAAATCAACGTAAGCCTCCCGGCACCCAGCGCTTTTTTGACCCCAACCTCTTTGACTCGCACCGAAGCCTTCGCTGTGGACAGGTTCATGAAATTAATGCAGGCAATGAGCAGGATAAAAACCGCAATGGCGCTGAAAAGCTTCACATATTCGATCCTGCCGCCTGCCTGGACACCGTTTTCATATTTACCGTAGAGGTAGCCGTCCGAGTATTTTCTGACAAACAGCGTCGAATTTTTGTCTTTGAAGCGCTTTTTGGCAAAATCAGAAAGTTTTTCTTCAAACAAATGCAGATCGGCACCGGGCCTGAGCACCACAAAGTTGTGGAAAGGGCCGCTGGCCGTATTGGGCATACCGCTTTGCGGCAGTATGTCGTTCCAGGCGCTCAGCGGAATCAGAAAGTCGGATTGCTCGGAAGAATTGCGGGGCATGTCGGCGAAGACGCCGCTCACCTGACATTTGCGTGAAAATGCCTGCCATTTCCATTCGAGCGTCTGGTTCATGGCGTTTTCGGGCGAGCCAAAAAGCCGGATCGCCAGTTGTTCGGAAATTGCCACCGAATTTTTATCGGTCAGTACCGAACGGGCATTACCCTGCAAGAGCGGGAAAGAGAATGCCTGAAAGTAATCGGAGCTGGCAAAGTTACCGGCCGCGCTGATGGTGCGGTTGTTGTGCGTGAGGTTGAACTTCTGGAACCACGATTGCGGCGTGGTACTGACCGTCATTTCGACTTCGGGCATGTCCCTCAGCAAAAAGTCTTTCAGAATGCCTCCGGTGCCTTCCGAAGTGACCAGTCCATTGCCGCCTTTTTCGTGGATCATCACCTGGTAAAGGCGGTCGTCCTTTTCATGAAACTTATCGAACCGAAGCTCGTCGGTTACCCAAAGGTAAATAAGCAGCGTACAGACCAGTCCGCTGGACAGGCCAACGACATTCAACAGGGTAAACTGCCGGTTTTTCATGAAATGGCGCCAGGCAGAGACAAAATGGTTTTGCAGCATATCGGTACTCAGGTTGGATACGGACGGATAGGGATTTTTGGTTTTCTTTAAAAAATAGGGTGTAAGATGCCGGATCGCCGCAACAGCGTATTTCCGGCGTGCATATGCAATGCCTTTTTCGTTTACTTGCCGATTAAAAACCTCTTCCAGGTTTCCCTGAATATCTTCCAGGAAACGCGGGTTAACGAACTGTTTGAGCAGATAATCTGCCCATCGGGGAGGATGGTGATCAGGCATGACTTTCAGGGTTTGAGAATATATTGCGACACTTCCTGCACTAATGCAGCGCGCCGGAGAATTACTCCGAACGCAGGCTGCGGACCGGGTTCATCGTCGCTGCCCTGATCGCCTGGAAGCTGACTGTCAACAGCGTGATCAGTAATGTGCCTGCACCCGTCAGAATGAATATCCACCAGGTGATCGTGGTGCGGTACTCGTATTTCGCAAGCCAGTTTTCCAGGAAATAGTAGGCAACCGGCGTTGCTATGAGGAATGCAATGCAGACCAGCAACACGAAATCACGCGATAGCAAACCCCACACACTGAAAATAGTGGCGCCCAGTATTTTGCGGACACCGATTTCCTTCGTCCGCTGCTCGGCGATGAACGATGCGACCCCGAACAGGCCAAGGCAGCTGATCAGCACGGCCAGCAGTGAGAAGAAAGTGGTAAGCTTACCGATGCGTACTTCGTCCAGAAATTGCCGGGCATACCTTTCATCGACAAATTCATATTCGAAAGGGGACCCGGGATCATATTTTGCAAACGCTGACTTGATCTTTTCGAGGGAGGCGGACGAGCCGAGCGCGGGATTGAGACGGATATTGATCACATTACCCTGGCCGGCGGAAATGCAGAAAAATTGCGGCCTGGCGGGTGCGTAGGGAGAATTCACTACAATGTCCCTGATCACCCCGACGATCTTGTAAGGCTTTTTAAACCAGGTTAACGGCTGGTCGACAGGATTTTGCAAGCCCATGAATTTCACCGCCGTTTCGTTTACGACCAATGCAACCGAATCCGTCGCAAACTCCCTCGAAAAATCGCGGCCCTGGACGAATTGCCAGCCAACAGTTTTTCCATACTCATAAGAAACTTCGTCGAACGAAAAGTCGACGGACTGTTCCGGGTCTTTGCCTTTCCATTCAAAACCGCTGGTGGACGACCAGGTTTCGGTGGTAGGGCTGCCCGACTCGGCCATTTCGGCAATGGCGCCATTGCTTTTCAGGTCTTGTCTCACCGCTTCGAAATGCTTGTGAATTTCCCCTGTCGATGTGAAAATGGAAATGAGCCCATTGCGGCTGTAACCCACCGGGCGATCTTTGGCAAACTGAATCTGCCGGAATACGACAGCCGTTCCGATGATCAGGATGATGGAAACCGCAAATTGTACCACTACCAGCACTTTCCGCGGTACGGCAGCAAAGCGGCCTGCCCGAAAAGTGCCTTTCAGTACTTTCACCGGTTGGAATGAAGAAAGATACAATGCAGGATAGCTGCCAGCGATAATGGCCGTGACAAAGCTGAAACCGATGCCGGCCAGCCAGAATTCGGGCCTGGACCAGGGCATGGCGATCTTCTTATCGGCCACTTCGTTGAAAAATGGGAGGCAAGTGGCCACCAACGCGATAGACACCACAAATGCAAAGCCCGTCACTAAGAGTGACTCGGAGAAAAACTGCGTAATCAGTTGGTTACGCACCGATCCGACGGCCTTGCGAATCCCCACTTCCCTCGCCCGCTTTTCGGACCGCGCGGTACTCAGATTCATAAAATTGATACAAGCCAGCAGCAGCACAAAAGCTCCTATCGTTCCAAAAAGCCATACAAACTCGATACGCCCGCCCACACGTTGCCCTTCCTTGAATTCCGAGTAGAGGTGCCAATCGCTCATGGGATTCAGGAAGACGTCCGGTTTATATTTCAGCTGCTCCTTGTTGATGTTTTTCTTCTTAATGTCTTTAATGCGGGCCGACGCCTGGTCGATATCCGCTTTGTCGATCAGCTGCACGAACGTCTGATAGGCATTCGGCCGCCACGGATCTTCCATGGTTTTGAGCCACGGATTGGCAATGATCATCAGTTGCCAGGGCATCATGAACAACATTTCACGAAAAGTGGTGTTGTTGGGGAAATCCTTATAAACCCCTGTGACCTTCACGTGGAGGTTGTTGTCGATCTTCATGGTTTTGTCGAGGGGATCGGCGTCGCCAAAAAAGGCTTTGGCGATGGATTCCGAGAGCATAATGGAATATGGATCTTTCAAACCGCTCCGGGTGCCGCGCAGCATATGCAAGCTGAGCATTTCCGGCGCTTCGGGTTCGATGTATGACCCGCTCTTGTTGAATTTCTTGTCGCCATGGGCCAAAATATGCCAGTTGTTCCAGGTAGACATGACGACGTGCTTGAAGTCCGCTCCGTAGTTGCGCCTGATCTCGTCTCCGATGGGGAACGGCAGCGAGGTCTGCGTGCCGATCTGCCCGTTGAACGACTGGTGTTGCCACACCTGGGCAATGCGGTCATGGTTTTCAAAGGACTTGTCGAATGACAACTCGTCGTAAATCCAAAGGCCGATCAGGACAGCGACGGCCATTCCCATGGCCAGGCCGGAGATGTTGATGAAGCTGTAAGCCTTGTTTTTGGCCAGCGTTCGGAGTGAGATTTTGAGATAGTTTTTGATCATGGCAGGACTCAAAATATAGGTGGATGAATAGGCGCTGGGTTTGCGTTTCATAAAATAGGGTTGTATGTAGCGCAGGGAGGCAAGCAGGTAATGCAGGCGAGCCTTGCGGACGTTCCCGTGCCGCGTCTGTAGTGCGTATAGCTCGTGCAGATCGCCCAGAATGTCTTCCAGGAAATGCGGTGCAATAAAGGTCGTCAGCAACCGGTCGACCCAGCGGGGCGGTTGATGCTGCGGAGAGGGGGTTCCAATGCTCATGAAAAGCTGAGTTTGGGTTGCAATTTATCCGCGGGAATGGCCTGCCACAGTTGCTGGCGTATTTCCCGGATTTCCTGCAATGCGCGGTTTCCATAGTTGGTAATGCTAAAAAATCGCTTTCGCCTGCCGCCCCGTTCGGCAGTGGCTCCGCCCATTTCGGAAGTCAGGAACCCTTTTTCCTCCAACCTGTACAGCGTGGCGTGCACGGCACTGAGCGATATGGAGCGTCCCGTGTATTGCTGCACGTTTTCCCAGATCGTAACACCGTATGCCTCCTGGGTGCACGCTGCGACGACCAGCAGGACGATTTCCTCAAATTCTCCCAGAAAAGTTCTTTTCATACCGCAGGGGTTATTAGTTATAATAATGCAAAACAAATGTCTTGCCAGTGTAGCGAAATGCGTCTGAGATCAACAGGCCCGGCTTTTAAGCCGGGCACCTTGTCCGAAAGCGGACAGTTTTGTCCGCGGCTGGACGGAAATAAAAATTTTTCACCAACCTTGTAACGTTTTCTGTGCGCGGTCGTCTATGCTAATGAATATGGATTTACAAGCCTTCAACCAACGCATTCTGCCCGTCCAGGGGCGCCTGTTCCGGCTGGCGCAGATGTTTCTTCGCAACCGCGAGGAGGCGGAGGACGCCATTCAGGATGTGTTGCTGAGGCTCTGGACCAACCGGCAGCAGCTGGAAAGTTACCAGAGCGTGGAGGCGCTGGCGGTACAGATGACTAAAAATCTTTGTCTCGACAGGCTGAAATCCCATCAGAAACAGAAAACGAGTCACGAAACAGATATGGTGGCGATGCAGGCGGCAGATGTTTCTCCTTACAGGCAGGTCGAGAACAGTGATAGCGCAGGACTTATGCACCGGCTGATCGGTGATTTGCCGGAGCAGCAGAAGCTGGTGTTGCACCTGCGGGATGTGGAGGAGTATACATTGGAGGAAATCGAGGAAGTGACAGGGCTGAGCAATGCCAATATACGTACAATCCTCTCGCGGGCCAGGCAAAAACTGCGGGAGAATTACCTAAAAGCAGACAACTATGGAACATATTGAAAAGCTACTGGAAAAATATTATGACGGGGACACCAGTCTGGAAGAGGAACGCATACTGAAACAATACTTTCAGAATGAAGATATTCCGCCGCATTTGCAGAGTCATGCCGCCCAGTTCGGTTATTTTTTAAATGCAAAAAAAGAATTCCCTTCGCTCACCTTCAGCCATGAGCTTGCGCTGAAACTGGATCCGCCGCAGCCAGGGCCTGCGCGCCGCCTGGGCAATTGGCTCATCCGCATTGCGGCAGGACTGGCATTGCTGATCATCGGATTCGGGGCTGGCTGGCTGTTTCAGAACAGATCCGGAAATGCAGTTGCCATGAGAGAGGCGGAGGAAGTGCGGGAAATGAAGAAAGTGCTGGCATTCGAACAAATGACGAGCACATCGGCCAGCGAACGCATCCAGGCTGTAAACCAGAGCTATTCCATCGACGCCGCGGATCGGGACATTACGCAGCTTTTGATCAATACCCTCAATTTCGATCCCAATGTGAATGTCCGGTTGGCAGCCTGCCAGGCGTTGACGCACTTCGCCGACGAAGCCGATGTGAAGGAGGCATTGATCCGGTCGCTCGCGATACAGACCGATCCGAACATCCAGATATCGCTCATTGAAGCATTGGTAGCAATCAGGGAGAAGAGGGCGGTGGATCAGTTTCAGCAACTGGCGCGCGACCTGAAAGTGCTGGATGTGGTGCGTTTGAAAGCGACGGAGGGAGTGAACCGGCTGAGCGCGGACGTGTGACGCGACCGCGTCATATCAACAACCCAGGCCTTCAGGCCTGCGGAGGTAACGCAAGCCCAGGCCTTCGGGCGTGGGGGAGACCGCATAACGACAGCCCAGGCCTTCAGGCCTGGGGGGCATAAAGAAAATCAGATAAATCAATATTCCAAGTACCATTTATTTTAATTAAACCATGAAAAAAGTACTGCTTATGAGCGCGGGCTTCCTGTGGAGCCTGGGCATTGCGCACGCGCAAACCAACGAGTATAAGACCAAACTCGCGAATACGAAAGACAAAAAGGTCGTGTTTGAACTTAACTCCAGTGTTGTCAAAATCGAAGGCCATAACAGCGACGACGTGATCATTCAGGCCTCATCGGGCTTCGAGGCACCGCCGGAGCGTGCGAAGGGGCTGAAACCGTTGTACTATACCGCCGTCGACAATTCAGGTATAGGGCTGTCGGTCTCGTCAGATGCATCGGGGCTGAAAATAGAGAAGGCGACGCGTAAGTCGGTGAAGTACACGATTAAACTGCCCCGGCAGGTAGCTGTGCTTTTTAATGAAACCAACTGGCAGGGAGGTTCCGGACTCACAATCTCGAATATGGATGGCGACCTGGAAATCAAAACCAACAATGCCAATATCTCGCTCAACAATATCACGGGCCCGGTAGTGGCGAATACGACCAGCGGCGAAGTTACCGCCACATTCTCGACACTCGCGCAGGGCAAGCCGACGGCCATTTCCTCGATCAGCGGAGAGATCGACATTACTTTGCCTGCCGCTGCCAAATCGAACCTTAAGCTCCGGTCCATCAACGGCGAGATGTACTCAGACTTCGACCTGGGGACGAAAAGCAGCAAGGATGGTATGATGAAAGTTGGCGGCATGGCCAATATCGACGGGTCGATCAACGGTGGCGGCGTGGAGATGTCGCTCAACACCATCAGCAGCAATATTTATATCCGTAAGCAGAAGTAGCCATCGTTAATCGCATCTATTACCATGAAAAATATATTGATACTGGCTATCCTGAGCCTTGCATTGCACCCGGTAGTTGCCCAGAAAATCATCGATAAGAAGCTCCCCTACGAAAACGGAAAAACGGTCAATCTCAACCTCCGTTTTGGCGATAGTATCCGCGTGCGGTATTGGGACAAGGACGAGGTATCGGTGCATATGGAAGTGAAGATCAATCAGAACAAACTGAACGACGCGTTCATTGTGACCACTTCCAGCACAGGCGATGAGATGATCCTGAAAACAGATTTTGACAAGGAATTGCTGAAAAAGGGGAAAGGGGAAGACTGTCCCGGAGACAAGCATACCTGGAACACCGACGATGGTAAAAACAGATACTACGTGTGCAGCGAGATCAAATACGAGGTCAACCTGCCACGGCAAGCTAAGTTGAAGCTCGAAACCATCAATGGAAATATCGATATCGAGGGCGCGACTACAACTGTGTTCGCGAAGACGATCAGTGGATTTGTTGACATGACCTGGCCGAAGTCGAAGGGTGCGAATGTGGCCGTGAAAACCATTACCGGTGAAGTTTATTCCGATCTGGATATTGATTTTGGTAAAAACAAAGACAAAAACCCGATCGTAGGCTACCTGTTGGAAGGTAAATTCAACGGCGGCGGCCCCGAAGTGAAACTAGAATCGATCAGCAACAACATATATCTGCGAAAAAAAAATTAGCAATTGTTTTAAAGCCCGGTCAGCGGTGTGTGGTCAGTGGACGATCACACACCGATGACCGGGTAAAAGGTGACCGAAGAATCCAATGCGCTGTTTGTAAGGCATGAATGGCGGGTAGGCTATTCCTTCCGGCACGTTCGTTTGTTTTTGTATTTTTTTAAAAGTATATGGGTAACCGTCACTCGTTGCGGCAAGGTGCGGTTTGAAGTTTTCCGGGATGCCGCATCATCCTTTCATGACCCCGATTTTTGTCCCGTTCCATTCAGGAAATAGCAGCTTGTTATGATGAATGCCGAGTGCTGCACCGGCAACTTCACTGAAAACAGCCCTGAAATCGGTAGTTACCGGTAGGTCCCGGTCATCTTCCAGGTTCTCGATAGCCAATTCTGGGATTTTTCCGTGAACAATGCCTCCATTCACCTCGCTACCCAGAATGAAATTGCAGGATGCCCTGCCGTGATCCGTCCCGCCGGTGCCGTTTTGTTTGACGGTACGGCCAAATTCGGTCATAGTCATGACGGTGACTCTTTCCCGAAATACTTCCAAGTCCGTCCAGAATGCCGCAATGCAATTGGCCAGGTCGGCGGCGTTGCGGGCAAAAACACCGTTTTGAGTACCCTGGTTAAAATGCGTGTCCCAGCCGCCGGATTCTGCAAATGCTATTTCCAGCCCGATGTCCATTTTGATGAGCTGCGCGATCTGTTTCAGCGCGTTCCCCAACGCCGACTTTGGGTAATTGACTCCAGGTGCGGGTTGATATTTGCCTGCAAGCGCACCTTGGAGCATTTGCATTGCGTCGAAACTTTCCTTGCCTGTTTCTTTCAGAAGGTGTTGGGACGTCTGGTCGTACAACTCTTCAAAAGACAGGGCGGCTATGCTGGTTGGCACCGGACCACCCTTTGTCCTGATCGCAAAATCCTGCAAGTTGCTGATCGCAATGCACGGGTTGTCGCCATAAAGCGAGCGGGGCACAGCGGATGTCAGGCTGACGGCCTGAAAAGGGGAGGGCGATTCTCGTTCCAGCAGCCCCGCAGCGCGGTTCAACCAGCCGCTGGATGTTCCTTTGCGGAAAGGCGTTCCCGATTCCATATAATCCTGGGCGTCGAAATGAGAGCGTGTCTGGTTGGGCGACCCGATACCGTGTACGATTGCCAGCTGTTTTTCGCGAAAAATAGCTTCCAGTGGCTGAAAGGAAGGATGCAGGCCAAACTTTCCATCCAGGTCGATAAGCGGCTTTGCACCGGTGTGCTGAGCAGGTGAGATCAAGAGACCAGGGCGCGCTGCTTTCAGATGCGGGTCGCTGAAAGGCGAAACGGCCATCAGTCCGTCCATCGCTCCACGCTGGAAAATGCATACCATCACATTCTTTCTGGCGGATCCGGTTGAGTGGGAGCCCGCAGCCGCGGCCCTGGCCAGAAAACCAGGTACTGCGCCCAGGCCGACACCGAACAGTGTTATGCCACCTGATTTTAAAAACCCTCTTCTTGTGATCATTGGTCCGTCGGTTTGGATTTATCTGCGTTGAAATTCGGGGGAGCCTATTAATATGCCTACCACCTGCGCCAGCATATTGTTGGCGGGTTGCCGCATTTGGGATGGCCGGCTTCCGGTGGCGGAAGTATCCTTTCGCATGGCCGCCTCTCCGACTTTTCTTTGCAGATCGGGGTCGTTCAGCAGGGGCGCAAGTCTTACGAAAGTAGGCGACAGATCGCGCCCGGGCATGATCAGGCTCCCATAGGTATGCATGGCCGCAGCGGCGCTCTCCGGTTCCCGCTGTTGATTGATACGGGCTAGGTCCACCCGGATGCCGGGCATACGGTCGCCGGAGATAGCGAGTCCGAAGTTCATCCGGTTGAGCAATGCCCCTGTGTTGATCCAATAGCGGGCATTGTCGGGGAAGCCTGTCGGCGCCTGAAAATGATAGATATTTTGCCCCATCCGGCTGATCCAGGTGTATAGCTCATAAGGCGCTCGTATCGCTGCGTTCAATCCCCGGACCGTACTAATCGCGAGTTCGAAGGGAGACTTGGTTTTGCCTCCGAGGATACTTTTTTGCCAGAACTCCGGTGCGTAAGCCAGGGTCGTGAGCACCGCTGCAATGTTGCCGTCGGTTGTTTCAAAGGTTTTAACCATTTTGTCGACGAGGGCCTGGGGAGGAGCATCGCTCACGAACCGTATGGCCAGTTTTTTGCAAATGAACCGGGCTGTCGATGGGTGACCTGCCAATATGCCGAGTAATGTAAGACCTTCCTCGTACCCTCCGCCAGCCCTGAACTTTCGCCCTAAAACCGTTTTCTCTTTGTTGTCATGCCGGTTAGGTGTGAACAGAAAGTCGCCCTTGCGGACAGCGCCGGCACTTTGCTTTCCGGGCCTAACCGCTTTTTGTCCGATGCCGTATATGTCCATGGGGGCGACGGTCCAGCCGGTGAGGATGCGGGCAGCTTCGGTGACGTCCTGCTGCGTATAGCCGCCGTCGACGCCAAGGGTATGCAATTCCATAATTTCCCGTGCGTAATTTTCGTTGATACCCCGGTTCTTTCGCGCCTTTTCGGCGGTGTTGGTATGGACTTTCCGTTCCATGGTGCCTGATTGCTCGTCCAGCGGAGACGCGCTGCTGAAATTGTCGAGATAGTACAGCATGGCTGGCGATTGGGCGGTAGCAAGGAGTATATCTCCAAACTTTCCTGTCACTTGCGGCCGGATCACGTCACGTTCATAGGCCAGGATGAACGGTGCACACTGGTTTTTGGTAACGGACACGTTGAAATGGTTGAACCAAAAATCAGTCAGTACCTCCCGGAGCTGATTGCGGGAACAGGCAGCCCGGAGTATCTTCTGGCTGATCAACTGCCGGAGAAGCTCCTTCTGGGAGTGATATCCCTTTTCTTTCATATAGGCAGCTACCTCGTCGCGGTATTCTCTTTTTCCGGCGGAGGCGATGGAATCTTCGCTGATGAAGCCATCCCGCACCGCCATTCTGATAACCTGTCCGGTTCTGGGGTATTTTGCAGCAATTTCCGCATTGCTGAGCATTAGCACCGGGTAGGGAGCGAGCAGGCTAGCGAGGCTATCGTCGGGAAGGTTTCCGTCCAGCTGTTCCCGGAACCAGTTTTCGAGTCCTGTCCGCACCACTTGCTCGGTTTCCTCCGGATGCGTGCCAAAGGTGAACCGGCTCAGGAGGTGCGCGGCGGCCTGTTTTTCGGTGAGCCCGGCCTGACGGTAGGGAAAAACGTGAGCGGCAGACTGTTCGCGGTCCGGTGCCAGGCCGGTTGTCAAAAACAGTGTAACCACAACTAAAAGTTTAGCTTTTACCTCCATAACACATTGTTTATTTGAGCGGTAGCGAGGCTTGGACAATGCGTTGTAGTAAAAGTTTAATGGCTACTGAAGGGATTTGATAGAGCGTTTTGCTCCCCCCATTTAGGGTCGTTTACACCCTCAAAATCAGCGTCCTCACCACAAAATGCAAAACCGGAAGAACAGAATGGTTTATACTTGCATGATAATCAGAAATCACGCACTTGATTGATTATCAGAATAATTATTTATTTGTAAAAACACAAATTCCCCACATGAAAACGCAAAGTAAATACCTGGAAGAAATCAACCGATTGCTCGCTGATTACCTTCTTGAAATTGAAAAGTCGGATCTGAAACCACTTTCGGCCCAGGTTTATCAGGTTCAGTCCAAAAATTTCGTAAGATGGATCAACGGTGAGTTCACACCGGGAGAAGTGAAAAAGTCGAAGAAGCAGGCGCAGGATAAGTCAGGAAAATAGCACTATCACACCAGACCGCTACACACACGCATACTACGTTCCTCTATACTTCATCACTACGCCCGGGTTTGCCGGACCAGTACAATCCCTCCACAAATCCTGATCAGCGAGCGCGTGCCGCCGCACATTGTTGGTAACCGGCCAACATCAGGAGCAATAAAAAACACCTTCTCAGCAGCGCCGGAAGGTGTCGGGTAATACTCAACGTTTATAACGTACTTCATACGTTCGGATCTCAATTTTCCCACGGTTACATGCGCCTGGCCAGTTCACTTGCGAGAGTGTACAAATTTAGGAATGGCGATAAAAACGTATTGTAGACACCTATTGTTCGGAATGTAGCAATATCTCTACAATATCTGTTGCAATTTTTAGGTAGATTTGGCTCTTTCTACATACACTCCGTCCTAATTCCATATCATTTCGTATAGTCATGGCGGTAGGAGCTGAATTTGAAACCGTGCATAAATGATCCGATCGATTCTGGAATGGCCTGTTCGAAAGCAACTTAGAGAGGAGTTCAATATTCTCAATCGGGCCCGCATTAAAGTATTATCCTATGCACTTTACCTCAGGATATTTACCACGGCACTGCTGCTGATCTTTTACATCGCGGAGAATTATCGTTTGCAGGCCATCCGTGTAGCGGTACTGCTGGGAGTGGCGATGGTTTTCTATGCTGCTTTGACAATGGGTTTTCAATGGCGAAAGGCCATCCACACCGCTGTGCTGATTTTTATGAGTATTATCTGGACGAACCTGTTCATTTTTCAGAACGGTTTCGACCTCGTTACCCTGCAATATGTCGTGATCGTCAGCATCTGTGCCTTCTATGGCCTGGGCAACCGGTGGGGCCTTATCTACTCCTTCGTGGCGATAGTACCCTTCATCTTGTATGCGCTGCTGGGACACCATCTAGGCATGAATATCCCCTGGGGACCGGCCGGGGCCGGCAGTTTTACGATCATGGTGCTGCTTTTTCACAATTTTGTGTTTCTGGTCCTGATCAACTACTACTTTTTCAGCTCCTTTTATGACACGATCAGCGACCTGGATGCGCGCAGCAGCGAGCTCAGCGCCAGCCTGACCTTTCTGGAAGATTCAAGGAAGGAACTGGAAACGGAGTACATTCATCAAAAGCACCTGATTGCCAGTATTTCCCACGATATTAAGAGCCCGCTCCGGTTTCTGATGACTACCACCGGCCGGCTTGCCCGCAACCACCCCGACCTGCCCACAGTACGGGCCATCAGCCAGTCGAGTTACCGGTTGTACCATTTCATGAAAAACCTGCTGGAGTATACCGAGTTCCGTTACAAGAACGATGGGGTGCATTTCAGTTACCTCGATGTGAACGAGCTTGTGGATCAGAAATTTGCGATCTTCATGCAGGATGCGGAGGTCAATGCGAACGAGTTTATCAATGGCGTAAAGCCGGGTGTGATCATCAAGAATAACCTCCAACTGGTGAGCATCATCCTACACAACCTCATCGACAATGCCAATAAAGCCACCAGCGGGGGCGTCATCAGCATCACTTCCGAGGATTTTCGGGATGAATTACATGTGATCGTGCATGATACCGGGCCGGGTATGGACGCGTCGGTGAGTAGCTGGATCAACAGTGATGCCAGGGAGCTTCCGGCCTCGGAAGACGCGAAACAGAACTTCGGAATGGGCTTATTGATTGTAAAAGAGATCAGTTCGATGATACGCGCCCGACTGCTTGCGAAGCCCAATCTGCCCGCCGGAACATCCGTTCATATTATTTTTACAAAATAACTTGGTGTAGTCAATTTTCTACACAAAATTTTATTTATATTAAACTACTTTTAAAACTGATTTGAAGTAACAGGCATTTGAATGAAAACAGTTTTGCTGGTAGAGGACCATTCGATCGTTCGGATGGGTGTGAAGCTTTTAATAGAGGATTTTTTACCTTCGGTCACTGTGATCGAAGCAGGTACCTTTAACGAGACACTTAAACTTCTTCAATCGAGGTTTTTTGACCTGGTCATACTCGATATCAAGATTCCCGGCGGCGAGGCGTTCAATATGATCGGCAAGATCCGGGACATCCAGAGCAAAGTGAAGATACTGATCTTTTCGTCCCAGGATGAAGAGTTGTACGCTATCCATTATGTGAAGGCCGGCGCAAACGGGTATCTCCCCAAAGACACTTCCAATGAAGAGCTGGAAAAGGCCATTACCTCCGTTCTCAATGGTGGCACTTACATCAGCAGCGTCATCCAGGACCAGTTGGTCAACACCACCCTGCTGGAAAGAGAAAGCAAGGAGAGCCCGCTCGAAATCCTGTCGAACCGGGAGCTTGAGATCATGGATATGCTCCTGACCGGCAAATGGACAAAGGATATCGCCATTGACCTGCATATCAAGGAAAGTACGGTATCGACCTACAAAGCGCGGATTTTTGAGAAGCTGGAAGTAACCAATATCCTCGAATTGTTTAAAAAAGTAGAGATTTACAAGAGGAGGAAGGCCGGATTTAACTGAATTTGAGGAGTTGTATAAATTTATACTAATAAAATGTCGAATAGATACTATTGTTCGTCGATATCTTAGGATTAGTCCATTTAATTCAGGCTACTTTACAATTCGTTTTGATCCATTACCTTTATGACGGAAATTGTAATGGAACCATTTGCAGTCACCATCCTCTGTTGTATGTGTTAATTGTTTCTTGATAATGGAAAGGTCAGTCAAACTTTCAAAACCTGCTGAGCTGCCTGTTTGGGGCGGCGTAATGATCACGCTTGTCGCGGGAGCCGCACTATGGACCTCCCTGCTCTACGTCGTCTACCTGCTTTTTTAAGCCGTCCTGCGGTTTTAGTGATAAAAGTGTTTCGGCCGGTACCGACCGAAACACCCATTTTTTATTCCGCTTTTAGCGATTTGACAGGATCTGCCAGTGCCGCCCCGATGCTCTGGAAGCTTACTGTCAGCAGAGCGATGATCGTGGCCAAGCACCCGGCAATCGCGGGCATGCTCCACGACATGTCGATATGATAGGCAAAATCGGCCAGCCAGAGGTTCATGACGTACCAGGCAAGGGGCGACGCGATCACAATGGCAATGAGCACGAGTACCACAAAATCTTTGGATAACAGTGCGACTACACTAGCCACATTAGCCCCCAACACCTTCCTAATCCCGATTTCCCTGGTGCGCTGCTCGGCCGTAAATGCGGCCAGGCCCAACAGCCCCAGACAGGAAATGAGAATGGCGAGTGTGCCGAAAAAGCGGATCAGCGTATGGATGATCAGTTCGGAGCGGTACATCCTTTCAAACTCTTCATCCAAAAAATGATAGGTGAAAGGGTAGTTGGGATTAAATGATTTTGTTAGAGTTTCCAGGTGCGAAATGGCCTGCCGCGTTTGTCCTGGACGGGTCCTGACCATCAGGTACTCGGTATTAAGGCCTTTGTAACATACCAGGATAAGGGGTTTGATGTTGGTGTGGAATGAGGCGATGTGAAAGTCTTTCATTACCCCGACGATCGTTCCCGTACCCATCCAGAATTTAACCTGCCTGCCCACCGGATCCTTCATTTTCATCATACGTGCTGTTGCCTCATTGATAATGTAGTTGGCCGTATCGGCGGCAAAATCTTTTGAAAAATCCCTGCCATCGGCCATTCCGATGTTCATGGTTTTAGCGAAATCATAGCCTACAAAGGTGGCCTGGACGGTGTTGTCCACCTTTTTGTCCCGGCCCGGCCAGTCGAGATCGCCCGAGTTGCTGCCAATGTCGGTTGGGATGGAGCCGGAAGTGGTAGCAGATGCGATGGAAGGGGAGGAGAGGACTTCCTGGCGAAATGCTTCCAGCTTGTTTGACAAATCACCCTCCAATGGGATGTAAACGATGTTTTCCCGGTCGATGCCTAACCGTTTGGTTTGAATGTAGTTCATCTGGTCGCCGATCGCGAGCATTCCGATGATGAGGAAGACCGAGATGCCGAACTGAAAGACCACGAGCCCTTTGCGTAGAAAAAGGCTGCTATTGGTGAACATAAGACGCCCTTTTAGAATTCGAACGGGCTGTAATGCAGAGAGATACAAGGCTGGATAGCTTCCTGCGACGACGCCCGTTACCACCACCAGCGCGACGAGGGCTGCCCAAAGTGCCGGGTCGCCGGGGTTTAGCGCGATATCCTTTTTCACGACTTCATTAAAAACCGGCAGCAATGCGAACGTGAAAAGAAGGGCAAGGACCGCCGCCGACAGGCTGACGATCAGCGACTCTCCCAAAAACTGCATGACCAGGTATTTCTTCTCGGCCCCGACTACTTTCCTCACCCCAACTTCCTGGGCACGGTTGACCGACCGCGCGGTGGCAAGGTTCATGAAGTTGACGCAGGCTATGAGCAAGATAAAAACCGCTACGATGGAGAAAATACGGACGTATCCAATCCGGCCTCCTGTCGGTTTCAGGCCGGTATACTCCGAATAAAGGTATACGTCCGACATCTTTTGCAGGACGGGAAAACTGGTTAGCGCAGGCGGGGCTGCCTTTTTGATGACCTGCTGCATGGTCTTCTCAGCATGTACAGGATCGGCACCCGGCGTCAGCATTGCGTACGTCTTAAAACTCGAATTTCCCCACCATTTCATCCAGTCCTGTTCCTGCACGGCGAAGTTTGCGATCCAGTCGAACCGGATGGACGAATTCTGGGGTATGTCTTCGAATACGGCACTCACCATGAAATCCTTCGCATTGTCGAGCCGGATCGATTTCCCCACGGCACGGGTGGTTCCGAAGTATTTGTCGGCCAGTTTGCGAGAAATGGCGATGGAAGTGGGTTGATCGATCGCCGTCTTGGGTGACCCTGCCAGGAATGGAGTGTCGAATATTTTGAAAAAGCTTTCGGTGGCATAGATACCGCTTTCCTTGATCGATTTTTCTCCGGCCTTCACCAGCAAGTCGCGGTTGTAAGTGATTTTGGTCACAGCTTCAATTTCGGGAACGTTCTTCTCCAATGCCCCCGACCAGGGTCCCGGGGTGACATCGCCCACTCCGGACTGACCATTCTCCTCATATCCCGAACGCACAAAATAGATATTGTTCAGGTCCGGATAGAATTGATTGAACGAAGTCTCGTCCCTGACCCACAGCCCGATAAGCAGACTGCATGTCATACCAAGGGCAAGGCCGAAGATATTGATGAAGGAAAACAGCTTGTTTTTCAGCAGGCTGCGGACTGCAATTTTAAGGTAATTTCTAAACATGGCCGGGTTAGGTTTAAGTAATAGTCATCAGATGAGAAAAAGTACGACAAAGTTGCACGCCTTATCACTGTTTAGGCACATGCTTGCCGAGCGGGCATCGGCCGGAATATCGGAGATCCCTGAGCGGCAGGCCCGGCTTTGGGGAAAGTAAGCTCTGTTAAAGAAAGTTAAAGCCTCACGATCAGTGCGTTCCATTAACTTTTTTTAAGATACCCAGGCCAGCCTTAGCAGAATGCGTTCGATAGTTTTGAAGTATTATTCAAAACACCTTCAATCATGAAATCTTTCAAGAAATGGAATGATGTCGCAGCCTGGGCTGTTTTCGCCATCGCGCTGGGCACTTATGTGCTCACCATGGAGCAGACGGCCAGCTTCTGGGACTGCGGCGAATTTATCGCCTGCGCCTTTAAATTACAGGTACCGCACCCGCCCGGTGCCCCTTTGTTCCTGCTGATCGGACGATTGTTTTCGATGCTCGCGCTGGGAGACGTCACCCGGGTAGCCTATTGGGTCAACCTGGTTTCCGTGCTAAGCAGCGCCTTTACCGTATTTTTTCTGTTCAAAACCATCATTCTGCTTGCGCAGAAGCTGGTTGGGGAGCCTGAGGACGGAGAGGGCAGCAGCCATGCGTGGCTTGTGACAGGGGCGGCCATCGTGGGCGCTCTTTCCTATGCCTGGTCCGACTCGTTCTGGTTTTCGGCGGTCGAAGCCGAGGTTTATGGATTGTCGTCATTTTTCACCGCCATCGTGATCTGGGCGGTTTTTAAATGGGAGCGTATCGAAGATCCCGCCGCGGCAAACCGGTGGCTTATCCTGATCGCGTACCTGGTAGGGCTATCGATCGGCGTTCACTTGCTCAATCTGGTGACGATTCCAGCACTTTCACTGGTTTATTATTTCAAAAGGTATCCCAAACCAGGTGTCTGGGGCGCGTCGGTCGCATTGCTGTGTGGACTGCTGATCCTGGCTGTCATCAATGCGGGCATCATCCCCGGCCTCCCCGAACTGGCGGGTAAATTCGAGATATTCTTCGTCAACTCGCTCGGACTTCCTTACAACACGGGCATTGCCTTCTTTATCGTGATCTTCCTCGGCGGGCTGGTGTGGTGCATCCGGTATTCGCATCGCACCAACAGGGTCCTGCTCAACACCGGGCTGCTGTCCCTTGCATTTATTCTGGTAGGCTATGCTTCCTATGCATTGGTACTGGTCCGATCAGGCTACAACACGCCGATCAATGAAAACAATCCCAGCGACGTATTGCGGTTTGTTTATTATCTGAAGCGGGAGCAATATGAGAGCCGGCCCTTGCTTTTCGGCCCATCCTTTGTATCGCGGCCTGTCAGCCAGAAGCGGGGGGCGCCCGTTTACACTAAAAAGGATGGCAAGTATGTATTGACCGATTATAAGCCTGTTTATGAATACGAACCGGGCAGCAGCATGCTGTTGCCGCGGATGTACAGCTCGCAACCCGGGCACCCGAGGCTGTACCAGCAGATGACCGGCCTGGCTGAAGGGGAGAAGCCGAGCCTGCGTCACAATCTGACCTACCTGTTTTCACACCAGTTCGGGCATATGTACTGGCGCTATTTTCTTTGGAATTTCGCGGGCCGGGAAAGTGATCACGAGGGCGCGGGGACGCTGCTTCCCTGGCATGCAGCTTCTTCCTATCCCAAAAGTATTGCCTCCAACCGGGGCCACAACAACTTCCTCATGTTGCCCTTCCTGCTGGGGATAGCCGGTGTCGTGTTCATGTACTATCGCCGCCGCAAAGACCTGCTCGTACTGGGGCTGCTTTTTGCATTGACCGGCGTTGCGTTGGTTTTTTACCTGAATTCTCCCCCGAGCGAGCCCCGCGAACGGGACTATATTTACGTGGGATCCTTTTACATCTTTTGCATGTGGATCGGATTCGGGGTGATGGCAGTGGCCGGTTTACTGCAAAAAGTGGTGCGGAGACCTGCCTGGCGGGCCGGTGTTGCAGGCGCATTGAGCCTTTCGGTTCCGGTGGTAATGGTGGCCCGGGGCTGGGACAGTCACGACCGTTCCAACCGGTACCACTCGGTTGATTTTGCCCGCAACCTGCTCAGTTCCTGTGCACCCAATGCAATTCTCTTCACCGGTGGAGACAATGACACTTTTCCGCTGTGGTATGTGCAAGAAGTGGAAGGGTTCCGCACGGACGTGCGCGTGTGCGTGCAAACATTCCTGGGGGCCGACTGGTATATCGAGCAACTGAAAAGAAAGATCAACCAATCCGAGGCGGTGCCACTATCACTCGATTCCAACCACTACCAGCTGGGCAAAAACGAGTACCTGCCGTTTTACGAGATACCAGCTGTGAAAAGCGGCATTAACCTGAAAGAATATCTCGAACTGATCGGGCAGGACAATAAGGCGATCCAGGTGCCGCTGACCAGCGGTGATATGACATCCATTCTACCCTCAGCCACATTGTTTCTGCCGGTCGATACGCGGGAGGTGAAGGATATGAAGATCGTCAAGGGTGACCTGGTTTCGTACCTGGCTGATTCCATGAGCTGGAAAATAGGGGAGACGGATCTCCTAAAAGGGGATCTGGTAATGCTCGACATTATCGCGAGTAACAACTGGAAGCGCCCGGTTTACTTTTCATCGACCATGGGCGCTTCGCACAACCTCGGTTTACAGGAATACCTCCAACTTGAAGGTTATGCCTACCGGCTGTTACCTGTGCGTGTGCCGGGCGCGTCGGACGGTTATGTCAATTCGGATGTGATGTACAATAACATGATGACCAAAATGTCGTGGCGCGAAACGAACAACCCGAAGGTGTATTATGACGATACTTACCGCGGAGCCCCGGTGTTTACAGCGCGATTGTCCTTCCTGCGTCTCGCGCAACAGCTCATTGCTGAAAACCGCATCGACAAGGCCAGGAAAGTGGTCGATAAGGCCATGGCTGTGATGCCGGACGATACGATTCCCTTCGACCAGGTATCGGTGGGGTTTGTGGGGGCTTTGTTTGACGTTGGTGAGAAACAGAAGGCGCTGGATTCGGCCCGGACAATGGCCATGCGTTCGGATGAGAATCTTTCGTGGGTGAAAGAGAAGGACGGCGAGCGGAACCGGGATGTGAATGCAGATCTCTTTATACTGCAAAGCATTGTCCAGGAATGCCGCAGGGCGAAGCAGGACCGGGAGGCCGACCGGTTCGAAGCGATTTTCAGGAAGCACCTGACGGCTTTCAACATGTACAGCCGTTAAGGATTGCCGGGCAAGGTTTTTGATCCGCCCGGAGCTAAACAACAGAAAGCAATCATGGATCAGAACACCTTGCCCGGGAATGGAACACTGGTGCGCTTCCGGCGCATCGACGATGAGGAATGGAGAGACGGAGAATACGACGCAGAGAATAAATTGTTCATTGAAATTTATTCGACAGAGTTAATAACACATAATTGGACAGATATTCGCTTTTGGGAGCCATTAGAGCCTTAATGGGATAGTTTTAGCATGCATTGTAGTGATAGGAAGCCGCCTTTGATAAATAAAATCCCTAATATTTATATTACGAGATGATTAACTTTTATATTTATTCTGTAAATAAAGTTCTACGAATAAATTCGATTTTTATAAAAGTTAATGTCAATTTCGTTTATGGCTCAAAAGTTACTATTCTACACAGCCCGCTGGGTTTCGTTGATGCTGGCATTGATCAGCAGTTTTCAGGTATTTTCTCAAACCTCCATTACCTCCAATCTGCCCATTGTGGTGATCAATACCAATGGCGGCGTCATCCAGAATGACGACAAAATCCCGGCCACATTTGGCATCACTGCGGCCAATGGAGGTGGTATGCACAGCTTCGACATCAATTCGGGCAGCAATAGTTTTCAATACCAGGGGAATATCGGGATCGAGATCCGGGGAAACACCTCCATTTATTGGGACAAAAAATCATACAGCGTCGAATTGACGAATGCACCCAACGGGTCCAGTGTGGATGCCTCCCTTTTGGGAATGCCCGCGGAGTCGGATTGGGTTCTGAATGCCTGCTATGGTGACAAGTCCTTCATACGCGACGTGTTTGCGCATGAAATGTACACCCGCACCGGCCGCTACTCGCCGCGCACACGTTATGTGGAGGTATATCTGCAGGAAATCGGGGGAATGACCTATCGTGGCGTGTACATCCTGATGGAAAAGGTGAAGAGAGGCGGCAATCGCATTAATATCAAGAAATTAACCGAAACTGATACGGACCCGCTCAAAATTTCGGGAGGATATCTCTTGCAGATCGGAGAGGATGAGGACCTGAAATGGACTTCCGGATTCGCACCCAACGATGCACCTGCACAGCCGAAGCCGATCTTCCACGTAGAGTATCCGAAGCTGCACAATTACACCAATATCCCGAACCGCGACCTGCAATTTAATTACATCAAGGGCAAGATCGACCAGTTTGAGCAGGTGCTGAGCGGTTCCGGTTTCAAGGACCCTGCGACGGGCTACCGGCCTTTGCTCGATGAGGACGCGATGATCGATTACCTTTTACTGGAAGAAATCACCAAAAATTCCGACAACTGGAGAGCCAGTACTTTCCTCTACAAAAACCGGGACGACGAAGGTGGGGAAATCGTGATGGGCGCTCCCTGGGACTTTGACAAGTCTATGGGTAATCAGCAATGGTGCTACGAGCAATCGGTGCTGCCCACGGGAACCTGGGCCTGGCAGTTCAATATCTATTGCGCCAGCCGCCCCCCTTTGACGGTTTTTTGGCCATCGCGGCTGCTCACAGACTGTTATTTCAAAAACAAACTGATCGCCCGTTACCAGCAGTTGCGGCAGGGCGTCTGGAGCAACCAGTCCGTGTCGGATTTGATTGATCAGAAGCAGGCGGAACTGACTGCCCAGAATGCCATGCAGCGCAATTTTACGAAATGGAACATTCTGGAAGTAGGTGTGATGTTTAATGAGCATTACGCGCTGCCGGGAAATACCTATGCCAAAGAAGTACAATACCTCAAAACCTGGATGATTGCCCACCTGAACTGGATGGACAGTAACATTTTGTCTATTTCGTCCGAGGATTGCGGAACGTTGCCGGTTACTTTCAAGGATTTCAATGTCCGCGAACAAGAGCAAAAGGTACTGGCCGCCTGGTCCACCGCGGATGAGTCGGGCAATGACCATTTCGAAGTGGAACGAAGTGCCGACGCACGCCATTTCGAAACGCTCGGCAGTGTGAAAGGTGCGGGTACAACCAAATCTGAGACGCATTACGAGTTCCTGGATACCAATCCGTTGTCCGGCACCAGTTACTATCGGATCAGGCAGGTCGATACCGACGGTTCTTCGGATTTTTCGTCGGTCCGGGTTATCAAACGGCAGAATGATGCAACAGCGGTTGTATTTCCCAACCCGACGAGCGACTTTATCCGCGTCGACCACGTGACGGTGGGGGCGACGGTGCGGATCACGGATGTCAGAGGGAATGCAGTGAAAGAAATGATAGCGCGGGAAGCCAGTTTAACTCTTCCCGCCGGGCAATTGGCCCCGGGAAGTTACGTTTTGACCATTGTCGATCCACGGGGTGCTGAGGTGGTCAGGAAAAAGTTGCTCATCCGCAGGTAGAGTCTGAACCGGTTGGTCTATTACAGAAATAGGCGTACGTGGAGCATTATACGATGTATTATTTACTTTAATAAGTATATATTAAATGCGTAAATGATCCAAGTGTAGCCCCCCTAAAAGATCAGCCTATGAATACCACGGATATAGTTCCTCTGATTGTAGATCCCGACCAGAACTACTACGAACAGCAGGCTTCTAAATTGCTGGAAGCCTGCCGTTCGGTGCGTAGTGACAATGTCAAATTTATTCAAAAATACCACCCTGAACCGTGGAAACTGACGCAACTTAATCATACAGATACCAACTTCGGCATTGACGATGCCCGGGCCATAACGGCCCGTGAACTGGGTTTCGAAGATTGGTCCATGCTGCTGAGGCACATCAGCGACCTGCATAATGCTGATTCACAAGTTGCGCGGTTTGAGCGCGCCGTGGATGCGGTTGTCGGGGGAGATCTGGAAACGATTACCGCCCTGTTGAAGTCCTACCCCGGCATTGTTCACGAGCGCTCGTCACGTGGACACAAGGGAACGTTGCTGCATTACATTGCGGCCAATGGGGTCGAAAACTATCGCCAGCTCACTCCTCCTAATGCGGTTGAAATCGCGGACGCATTACTATTGGCAGGCGCCGAACCCGATGCTTTTGCGGAAGTTTATGAACGCAAATGGGGGACTACACTGGAACTGCTGGTATCCAGCTCGCATCCCGCCAGGGCTGGCTTGCAATCGCAATTGGCCGAGAAGCTGCTGGATTATGGTGCAGCGGTCAACGGAATGCAGGATAATGGCTCGCCTCTGCTGACGGCAATTTACTTTCACTATCCGGAAGTAGCCGGCGTGCTTGTCAGGCGAGGCGCGCGCGTGGATAATGTGGTCACAGCCGCTGCAATGGGTCATCAGGAACAGCTCGCCGGTTATTTGGGAGAGGGCGGAAAGCTGCTGCCGGATGCGCCGCTCGTGAATATTGCCTGGCTCAAAATTCAGCCGACGCCGGATGCACACCTGGCGCTGGCATTTGTTTGGGCTGCCATGCTGGACCGTGTGGAGACTGTTCGTTTTTTGTTGGGTAAAGCCGTCAGCCCTTCATCGAGAGATTTGGGGGACTGGACAGCACTGCATTGGGCAGGTTATTTTGGTTATCCTGACATGGTAGATCTCCTGCTGGCACATAAAGCGCCGTTGGAAGCCAGGAACGAATTTGGTGGAACCGTGCTGGATCAGACATTGTGGGCGACTGCTCACGAGGGCATACGACCACAGCACCTGCTTGTCGTAAGGAAACTGGTCGACGCCGGTGCGAAAATACACAACTGGTGGCTGCTGAGTGGCTTACATCCGCCGCTGCACGAAAGCGTTGCGAAGATTTTGCTGGAGAAAGTGATGTGAATAGCACAATTGTAGCGCTTGATAACCCATTGGTACTGTTTGAACATCGGTGCTGAAATACAAATGATTTGAAAAAAATATCCATTTAATTCGCAGACAATCCGGCCGGATATGCTTCCGGCCGCATACCTACTCCGTTCCTGCCGTGGCTTGCCATGGGACCTTATCGTTCAGTTTTTCAGGAACTAAACTTGGTATGCTTATGGATTTTCTACGAATTGATGATCGTTTATTGCCCATCCGCACTTTTACTGTTTGGTTATGCATTGCCATAACAAGCGCTTCGTTCACGTGTGCCTACGGGCAGGGAAGACCTAAGGACCTTCTTTTACCGGGCAAACCGGATTACATAAGCCTCTCGGGAAACGGAAAAAAGCTGTTTGACGGTTTAACCAACAGCCGGCAGTATCCTGGCGAAACGATCATCGTGCGCATGCTGCCCATCGCGGAAGCATTGACGAACAACCGCTTGACCATTACAATTCCAGGCCGTGGAGATCATTATGATGTGCACGTCAAAAACATCGAATATTCCGATGATCGGAATTATAAGGTTTACGGAACGGTAGGAGAAAGCCCGCTATCGGTATTGCTCACTTCACGCAAAGGCGTAAAAGGAGGAATGATCCAGGGGCCAGAACGATCTTACGAAATTTGCGACCTGGGCGACGACGGCCAGCTTTTGCTAACGCATGAGAACGATGCCGGCCAACAGGACTTTTGCGTCTCGGGCGTCGGATCTGCAATTCAAATCCAGCCGGAATCCGATCCGGACAAACATGGAAGAATGCCCGGCGATAATGCAAAAATAGAAGCGTGTACGAGTGGTATCCGGGTGCTTTTTGTTTATCCGAACGATGTGAGCCCGGTTTCAGCGGCCAATCATGCATCTAATACAATTGATGTGTTTAATCAGACTGTGATCAACAGTGGCGTGATCGGGACTGCGTTGGCGGAGTCGGCGGGAGTTGTGCAGACTACCTATCAAACTACTACCGGAATAATAGCAGACGAAGCATTCAATCTTTCAAACAATGCAAATGTCCAGGCTCTGCGCGCTCAGTACAAAGCGGATTTAGTGCTGTGGTTTACCTGGACAGGATATAACAATGCGTTCGGCGGCGTTCCCGATCCGAAAACATATCTCCATCCGGTAGACGCACGTGCTTTTGCGGTTGTTTCATTGGGTGGTACAAACATTCCTGTGATAGGAGCCCATGAACTCAGCCATTTATTCGGGTGTAACCACAATGACGATAATTTCGGCTTGCCGTATTCGAAGGGCTACGTATTCGGAATTTTCAATACTCTTGTTGCAAAGGGAAATGCGCCTGGAAGCAAAATCTTCTACTATTCTAATCCTAACAAATCTATTGCAGGTTTTGTAATGGGCGACGCGACGCACAACAATGCGAAGGTAATGAACGACAGGGCGGCGATCGTCAAAGCATTTCGGGCGGAACCGAATGTTCTGAATGGCTGGGTCTACGGGCCATACAGCGGATACGAGTACCAGGTCTACACCTATGAGGCAATCTCCCGGTGCGGCAATCCACCCTATACATATCAATGGCAAGAGTCCACAGATGGTATTAACTATTCAGGAAACGGAACCGGAGAGTTTCACAATGTAGGACTGCATCACAATGGCAATCATCAGTTTTACCTGAAACTGAAAATCACATCCTCCGATGGGCAGACGGTAGAGAACTGGATGCAAATCTGGGTGGACGACGATCCTAATGGTGGATACAGGAAGGGACAAAAAGAGAATGACTCACTTCAAATAGAAAGAGGCGAGACAGTCCTGCGACCCAATCCGGCGTCGAATCAGGTCGAACTGGTTTTTAATGCCGAAAAGGCAATGGAAGTTGAAGTCGGCATTGTCGACCTGAATGGGCGAGAACATATGCGCGGACAGTTTTTTCAATGTCTTGTGGGGCGAAATGTGATTTCAATTGATCTGACGGGGAAGGGGCTGGTGCCCGGCGTGTACATTTTCGCCGTTCGCGATGGTACCCGGGTGATTCGGAGGAAGATGATATACCAGCCCACGGTAAAGCCATGAAACGATACAGTCATATGACAATACTGTTGCTCTCAGGCCTGCTATCGTGTGAAAAGCAACCCCCTATGAAACCACAGATGGTGAATCAGGTGATTACCGGCGAAGTAAACGGTGTCCCTTTTAAAACCGGGATGACGGTGCAATGGGGTGCATCCATTAAACAGGATATGTGCGATCAGGACGTGATAGGGATCAGCTTGGTCAGAAAAATTGATGAAACGGAATGCCAGGTTGTGCACATGAACTATTTTCATGTGAGATCCGGGGATTATATTCTGACCGACAGTGCGGTTAGGCATCGTGAAAATGCGGCTTGCACATTGGATTCAATCGGCGCCGGCTCATACTTTGTGAGTGACCCCGGAGATGATACTCCGTCGGATGTGTACCGACTGCTCGAAGGCCCGTGGAATTACTTTAAAGTCCTATACTATGATCGAATAAAGAACGAAATCCAGGGTGAATTTGGGGCGAAGTTTGTAAGGATCAACAACGTACAAAATACTGCTGGGGCGGTGGATACCATTACTTATACCAATGGCAAATTCATCCTCGCAAACATCTACGTCCAGGAAGTGATCACCGTGCCGCGATAGTATACCTATACAAATAACAGTCGTCCCTGGGCTCGACCGGGTGGCGTTTATTTACATTTTTCAAAATACCACAACTCAAATCCGATAATCAGGCCATTTAATGGCAGAGATACGGAAATTGCCACATTGAAGTCATGAAAAAGTACAGCTACATATCAATACTGATCTTATGGAGTCTGTTGTCCTGCGAGAAGCCACGGCCTATCAAACCAAGGATGGTACACCAGGTTATCAGTGGGGAGGTTAACGGCGTGCCGTTTAAATCCGGAATTACGGTTGAAATGGGGGCCGTCACGAGGACGGATTTGTGTGACGATCACATGGTTACAATGGGTCTGGTTAGAAAAGTAGAAGACGAAAGATATGAGATCATGTATCTGGATTACACTCCCGGCGTTCCTGGAATTTATACGCTCACGGATAGTTTGATTCAATACTTTGTCGGTGTCGGATGCCCGCATGACACGATCCATGCCTCTTTTGCCTTGATGTCTTACCCGGGAGATGACGAAGCAATGGCGTCTTACAGGCTTCTTAAAGGCCCTTGGAACTACCTTGAGATTTTATCTTACGATCCGGAAAAGAATGAGATGTATGGTAAGTTCGCAGCGAAATTCGCGAGAATTAACGTACTGAACCCGTCGAGACCGTCGGATACCATTACTTATACCAATGGAAAATTCATCCTCGCAAACATCTACGTCCAGGAAGTGATCACCGAGCCGCGGTAGCGTATAGACCAATACAGAAAAGAGCCGCCCGGGACGAACGGACGGCTCTTGTTTTCATTTTTAAAAAATACTATAACCCAAATCCGAGAGCCAGGCCTCTTACCGGCCCGTTGTACGGGAATTTTTGCGTAGCGACTCCGGTGGCAAGGTCCAGTGTGTAGAAGCCGGTGTTTGGCCCCACGGTGAAAATAGCGTAGCCTTTGCCGGAAATATTGCCGATGTCGAAACCGATTCCCGGGTTCACGTCTATTCCAAGCCCTTTCGGGTCGGTTTGCACGCCGTTGTTGGGCGGTGTTTGAATGTATAATGTGTTCGATTGACTATCAATGTCGAACAGCGTAGTGGCGGTTGTGCCCGGATAACTGTTGGTGTAGGCAACGGCCGTAATGAATGGCGTTGGGCCCGCTGCACCGATTTTAAGCGGTTGATCCACGGTCGTAACACCGTCGGTCACATTAATGCGCAGGTTTTGCCCATTGTCGCTCACGACGCGCAGACGGTCGGCAGCCGGATTGAAATCTACACCGAAATAGGTTCCAGTCAGCATTAATGGGCTGTTGTCGGCCAGTTTGAGGCTTACCAGTTCGGTAGCGGCGCCCGACCCGAGGTCGATGCCGTAGATTTTGCTGTTATCGCCCAGCGCATACAGCCTACCGTTGGCCGGACGAATGTCGATGCCTTGCAACGTTACACCGGGAATAGCAGGGATTGTTTTAGTACCGTACTCCATACCACTTTCAGGATTGAAAATTTTCAGCATGCCGCTTTCCGTCAATGCGTAGGCGACGGGCATTGATGGAATGGCGATACCTATTACATTCACATTGGCCGGGAAATCGCCCAGTTTTTGGAGTTTTCCGGTAGCCAGATCGACAAAATCCAGCTCCCATTTGTCGCCGAATTTTACCGAAGCAATCGGGTAAACATCGGAGGGGTTCACGTCCGGGGAAATATCGAAACCGCCTACTTCCTGGATGTTCAGCCCCAGCGGACCGACGGGTACCAGGCCTCCGGGGTTAGGCGGATTTTGTATGTATAGCATGTCGGTAGATGCGTCGATGTCATAAAGTGTCGTGCCTGCGCCCGCAGGAGCGGCTGTAACGCCCGCGCGGCTGTTGGTATAGGCCACGGCACCAATCGTAGGGTTTGCATGGCCGTTCAGGGGCGAGTCACCTGGCACAATGGCACCGGTTTCCGGATGCAGGCGCAGATTTTGAGCCGAGGTTGTTACCACGCGTATACGGTCGACGGTCGGGTTGAAGTCAAAGCCGACATGGCCGCTCAGGGTGGCGGCGATGGGTGCTGAGCCAATGCGGGTCGCCTTCCCTTCCTGGTCACCGGCTTTGATATTGACCTGATAAAGGTTGTTCATCGAGCCGATCGCGTACAATTGCCCGGTTGCGGGACGGAAATCGATCCCTTTAAGCATATCGCCTTGTTCGAGACCTGTCACGGCAAATGAGCGTAACGGTGCATTTGTGTTCCGGATATTAATCTCGTGCAGCTGGTTGTTGTCGGATAGCGCGTAGAAAATCCGGTCGGGCAGGGATTGCACGGTCGGCGGCACCCGGTGGTCTTCACAGGCGATGAGCGAGCATGCAAGGATGAAAGCCAGTGCGGACGCAACCGGTCTCCGGCATAAGTCGAGTAATTTCATAAGATCTTGGTTGAGTTATGTAGTTAGACTAAGCCAGATACGTTCGTCAAGATCCTTTGGATTGCGCGGCTTGTATTAAATTTTGCCTGACCAGGCGTTGATGTGCGGATGGTGAGCGAAACGCTTTGGGGTTTCTGCGCGGGTCGGGCCGAAGACGGGCCAGGTGAAGAACAGTTTAATAAGTTAACGCCGCCGGTTGGTAAGCGGGATGGTGAAAATTAACCCTGTCATTACATTTACTTAATAACCAAATACTTAATTCGTAATTTAATGCAGTAGGATAGGTATATGGTAATATCATAGGATTAATCAGGACTATTTGGTAAAGTTGATGATAAAGCCTGCTGGTAAACATGCACCGTTCCTGTTTACGGTTATATTGCACATAGCTAACTCAACGATTTTTAACTTTTTACACATGCTAAAACCTTCATTCGGATCGCTCAGCGCGGTTCTGTTTTTTATGCTGATAGCCGGCTTTGGTGGGTCAGCAAATGCTCAGGCTACCCTCGAATTGGTTCAGGATGGCGTGAATAACAGCCGTGAAATGCCTGTTCCGAAAGGGCCGACGTCCATTCCGCAGACGTTGAAATTCTTTAGCAACAAAAACGGCAGTACCGATGACGGGATTTATTTCCAGGAATTGCGGTCGCCACTGTCCCTGACAGTCAGTTTTGATGATCAAACTTACATCAGTGTGCCTCAGCACGTCACGGGATTGACTTTCGGCGCAGCGTCCGGCGCAAGCAGCAGCCAGGTGCGTAGCGTTCCGGTGGTCAATAACAATTATTACTACGCCGATACTGCGCGGGCTATTTTTACCGCCCATCCGCGGGGGCCAGCCGGGAGGGGGATCAATCTGTACATGAATGCAGGTATCCAGATCTTTTTGTCGGCCAAGCCGTTGATGGCTTCCAATGCATCCAGGTCCGATACAAGCCGCTATTACTACGGCAAGCTGAGGCTACAATTCAGCCGCCCCGTCACCGATCCTGTTTTGTCCTTTATTGGCCTGGGAGCGACTACCAATTTCGGGAATAAGCGCCTCGGCTTTGCGACCGAACTGGAACTGCAAACGCCTGCTTTGACCCTCGTGAAGCTTTCGGGCAGTGAACAGATGCAGATTGATTCTAAAACCAAAATTCTGCATTCCAAAACCCCCATTACCGGTAATTGTGACGACGGTGCTGCCTGTGGAAGCCTGCTGGTCAAAGGAGCTCAGGTCACTACGCTGGTTTTCAACGTTTTTCTCCGCGCAGACGGCGGCCCGGGACAATGGGGCACCGAAAAGGTGACCAATTCGGGCGACATGTGGCACCTTACAGTGTCGTTGCCAGAGCAGTAGCGTTCACCGCCACACCATGACCTTCGCTCCTGATCTTTTGGCGGTGCATTTCACCCCAGTGGATCAGCGATTCGAGGACCGGCGAAAGCGTGTCGGCATAGGTAGTGAGCGCATATTCGATCACGACAGGAAAGTCGGTGTAGACATTCCGCGTGATAAATCCATTGATTTCCAGTTCTTTCAATTCATTAGACAAGACTCTGGCCGATATGCCGCTGATAGCCCGCTGAATGTCGTTGAACCGCTTGTGGCCTTCTGCCAGCGCAAGGATAATCCGCAATCTCCATTTTCCTCCGATTACATAAAGGGCATCTCCCGCAGCATTTAGCTTGCTGTTGCATTGGCTGGGTGAAGGGCGGGGGCCGTGATGATGTGTAAATGCCATTGGTTTGATCTACTATCAAAAAGGTTATTGCTAACCTTTTGTATATTACTATAATATGTATAGTAAAGGTAGGTAGTTTTGTCAAAAAATCAAAACTTATATGAAACCCAAAAGAATTGCTGCAATTGCTTTTACGGCAATCGCATCGTTGCTGGTTGTGCTCAGCGGCGTTATGAAACTGGCAGGAAACCCGGAGATCATCGAAACACTCACAAAAGTCGGGGTGGCGGACTACCTGATACCATTGGGATTAATGGAGATCGGCTTTACGGCGTTGTTCATTTATCCTAAAACAATGAAAATCGGTTTTATTCTGCTGATCTGCTATTTCGCCGGTGCGCTTGCCACAGAACTCTCGCACGGTGCAGCATTAAACGCGGCGTTGCCCATGGCGCTCATCTGGATTGCCGCTTTTTTACGGGACCGGTCCGTGTTTTTGCCGGAGAGAAACGGGGAGGCCGTTTCATCATAATAGTAAGAGACAGCATGCAATGAAGAAGCCCTGTGACCAGCGCATGGCGGGCAACAGGGCTTCTTCAAATAGCCGTTTTACATTACGGCAGCCTGAACGCCATGATGGATCCGGAAGGATTATCCCTGGTGCCGCCGACGGAAAGCGCAACATATTGCTTTCCACCGCTCATATAGGTTGACGCCGTTGCGTTGGCGATGCCCGGCAGTTCGGTTTGCCAAAGCAGTTTACCCGTCTTTTTATCAAATGCCCGCAATTTCCGGTCCTGGGTCCCGCTGATGAACACCAGGCCGCCCGCCGTTACAATGGGACCTGCGGAGCCCTCCTGACCGGTTTCCGGGCCGCCTTTTTCCTGTCTCTTTTCGTCATTGCCCAGCGGGATCTGCCATTCATAGTCGCCGGTGCTGAGGTTGATTGCATTGAGGGTTCCCCAGGGAGCTTTAAGTGCCGGATTGCCGTTCGGGTCGCGGAAGTGGCCATAGGCTGTCAGGTTCAGGTATTTGTCGGCCCCTTTCTGAGTCTGACCGGTTTCCAGCTTGGTGACCTTGCTGGAATTCTGTGGGCGGTCGTAGAGAAACGCTATCATGCCCTTTTCCTTCCCTTTGATCACGCTTGCGAATGCAGGCATTTTGCCGCCGCCTTTCTTGATTTTGTCGAGCGCGGCTTCACGTGTCATACGGCTTCGAAGCCCGATCAGCGAAGGATATGTGGGCTCGTCGCCATTCTTGTCTTTGCCGTGGCAGGCGACGCAATAGGTCATGTATACTGTTTTGCCCTGGTCGTACACCGTCTGGTCTTTGGCTTCCTGCTCCGTATCTACTTTCTTCATCGACTGGATCTCGGGGGAGTCGTTGGATTTTACAAAAAGTACGGTTGTGCCGGGATCATAGGCCGCTCCGCCCCATTCTGCACCACCACGGCTGCCGGGCAGCATCAGCGTGCCTTTCAGGTCGGGTGGGGTGAAGAGCCCTTCGTACCGCATCGACCGGAACTTTTTCACGATGGAATCATGTCCGGCATCGGTGTAATGGGTGAGGTCGGCTTCGGTCATCCATTGGCGGGCAAATGGTTTGGGTTTCAGCGGAAATGGTTGGGTAGGAGATGCATATTCGCCCGGGATATTGGAAGCAGGTACTTTGCGTTCTTCGACGGGGAAAAGCGGTTCGCCGGTTTCACGGTTAAACACGAACACAAACCCATGCTTGGTCACCTGTGCCACAGCGTCGATGTCTCTTCCATCCCGTTTGACAGTAACCAGGTTGGGAGGTGCCGGTAGGTCGTAGTCCCAAAGGTCGTGATGCACCAGCTGATAATGCCAGATGTACTTTCCTGTGGCGGCATTGAGGGCCACCACGCTGTTGCCGTAGAGGTTGTCGCCTTTGCGATCGGCGCCATAAAAATCATAGGAGGGCGATCCCAGTGCAAGGAAAACGATGCCCCGCTTCGTATCGAGGCTCATTCCGGCCCAGTCGTTGACGCCCCCTGCGTATTTGTAGGCGTCTTTCGGCCAACTTTCATAGCCGGGCTCTCCCGGTAGCGGAATGGTGTGAAATGTCCATTCCAGTTTCCCCGTTCTGCAATTGTACGCGCGGATGTAGCCTGGCTGAGCGCCATAAAGCTCCGACACCTCGGCGCCCATGATGAGCAGATCTTTGAATACAATGCCTGGCGAGGTGGGGATTACCGAAATGGTTTCGGGATCGTCGCGCAGGCCGACGTTCATGCTGACCTTTCCGTTTTTTCCAAACGATTGAATGGGTTTGCCGGTGCGGGCATCCAGCGCGAAAAGGATGTCGCCTCCCGTGAAGAGGATGCGTTTATCAGCACCGTCTTCCCAATAGGTAACACCACGGCTCACTCCGCCGCCTTCGGCACCTTCAAACGGGTCGAAGGCCCAGCGTTGTTTCCCGGTTTCCGCATCGATGGCATAAGCCCAGTGCTTGGCCGAAGTGGCATACATCACGCCATCGATGATGATCGGATTGCATTCGCTGCTGCCCCCGCGGCTGCCGGCTTGCATGTCCTGGAAAGAATGCGTCCAGGCTGGCTGCAACTGACTCACATTCGAAACGTTAATCTGATCGAGCCGGGAGCAACTGGTACTTTCCGCATCAGCCTTGTAAATGCTCCATGAGCGGTCGTCGGGTTCGCGGGTCTGGTAGGCGACCATTCCCAGGAAGGCGGCGACGGCAGGGATCAGGACGGATTTTTTCTTGAAAAGCGGTTTTTGAAATTTGTCAATTCCAATCATAAAAAGGTGAAGTTCAACTTCTCGAATAAGGGTTAGGGATCATCGGGCGCATTGCCGCGAATGTCTGATAAAGTAACCGAACTGGTCATTTTACTACTTTCCGAACATAGTCGACCAGGGTGCGGCTGCCTGGCGACGGGTCGACGTCGGCCGGCAGTGTTCTGAGAAACCAGGTAGTGGTCCAACTGAATGCGGCTCCGGGTTGGAGCGTTTGGTAGGCACCCTGATGTTCGATCTCAACATAGCCGGGATTGCCGGCGGTTAATTCGCTGGCAAAAAGCTCTACTTCCCCCTCTTTGGGAGCGGTTTGCTCCGGCGTAATGTTGGGAAACTTTTTGATCAGGATTCTGCCACCATTCAATTGGGCCAGCCATCCCTCTTCGCCGTCGGCGTAAATCTGCCGGTCACCTTTGACAGGTAATTTCTCTTTTTGATATACATACCGAAAAATACCATTGCTGACTGATGTGGATGGCAGCAAGCCGCCCCGGGCCTGGTTTTTCCCCGCCGGAAAAAAGGCAGTTCCGCCGGTGCGCACGCGGGTCACTTCCCAGGGCGCCACCCGCTGGTCGCTGTCCGACCGGTTCATGACCGTGTACTTCACGACAAACGATTGATCATCAGCATTGCCTGAAATTTCCTTCACCACTACCAATCCTGTTTTCGGATCTTGCAAGCTCGTCATCACGACCGCGTTATCCGTGATTTTTGCCTGGTACGGCTTGTTGTCAATTTCCGGAGAAGGAGGCCAGTTCCAGTCGCTCTGAGGGCTCAGCCAGAATGTCGAACCCCAGTTGAAGTCGTTGATGGTGCTATCGGTCAGAAAGTCCTCGCCATCCATGCGCAGGGACGTGATCCTGCCCCCTTTCGCAGGATCTATACGCAGGACTTGTCCATTTAATGCAATGGAGTACCTGCCATCCGCTGTTTCCGGTACCACCCGCGTTTGGCTAAAAGATGGCAGGCATGCCAGGAAACAGGAGCATGCCGCCATCAAACCGATGTTGAATGCCGTCATCACCGGTTAGTTCCAGTCGTTAGCGATGTCCGCAGCCAAAGCCTGATTGGAGTTTCTTTCTGCGATCGGAACCGGGAGCAGTACATGCTTATCCAGGAACGGTTCCTGGCCGGGGCCGGCAGGGTGTTCGGTGTTGAGGGTCTCTTTGGCGATACCCCAGCGGATCAGATCGAACCAGCGCGACTGCTCACCCGCCAGCTCGATCCGGCGCTCGCGTCGCAATGCGGTGCGCGCGTCGGACTGGCCCAGTGACGATGGGTAGTTTTTTGCCATCACACTAGGGCGATTCCGCACCTGATTGATGTACGAAATGCCCTTTGCTACGTCGGGAGACGCTTTTTCAATGTGGCCTTCGGCGAGCATGAGCAGGATATCGGCATAGCGCATGACGTGCGTGTTGATACCACTCATCGGGGCCTCTGTGTATTTCTGAAATTCATAGGGCTCGTACTTGCGGTACCGGTTGCTGTAAAAATCAAAAGGGAAAGGAATGGCGCCTGCTGCGCAATGGTCGCAGTATTCGGTATCGCCTCCGTTGGCTTTGCTGCCGTAGAAGGTTAGCGCGGCCCGGGGATCGAGGTAGCCGGCGGTGCCTGTTGCCGGGTCGTTGTATTTGTGTGCTGCCACGAGCGCATTGGAAATAGTTACGTTCTCCCAGTCATTGAAACCGTATTCCTGCGCGCGGCCGGTGTGGAAGGTCTTGCCGTCTTCTCCTTCCCAGCCTCCAAACATATAGTATTGGGTGTTGGAAGTGGTGTAAACATGGTTGACAGCGAAAAGCACCTCAGGCGTATTGATGTTGTCTTCTCCAAACAAATGGTCGTAGCTGGGGTCCAGGGCGTAGGTAAATGGTGCGGCGGTGAGTTTGGTGAGCTCGGTAATGGCCTGGTCGTATTTTTTCTGAAACAAATAGGTCCGTCCCAGGAAGCCGATCGCTGCACCTTTGGTGGCCCTTCCTTTCTGGTCGGCAGTATATTCCACCGGCAGATCGGGAATGGCGAGGCTGAACTCGTTTTCGACTACTTTCCAAATCTCCTCCACGGAAGCCCGGGGACTGGAATTCGTTTTAGAGTCGTCATAAGTCATTTTCAAGGGCACACGGCCCCAGTTGGTGACCAGGTTGAAATAGGCGAAACCACGCAGCCAGTGCGCTTCGGCTATGTATTGTTTTTTCAAAGTTTCCTCGGCGGCATCGGCAGGCTGCCAGGTTTCCATGACTTTCAATGCCAGGTTAGCCCGGAAAACCATTCGGTACAGCGACGACCACAAGCCTACGATATCTTCATTATTGTTTGTAAAACTGTAATCCGTCAGTTGTAGCTCGGTTCCGACCAGCGCGCTCGAACGCTCGGCTTCATTGGCCAGCAGGTCGAAAATAAAGTACCATTCACGCGACATCATTCCCATGTGGCTGAACACCGTGTAGGTAGCGATGATGGCCTCATTGAACTGTGCTTTGGTTTTGAAATAGGTCTCATCGGTGTAGGTATTCTCATTCCTGACGTCGAGCAGGCTGTCGCTGCAAGCCGTCAGAAGCATTGCTGTACACAGAAATAGCTTTATCCTTTTCATGTCTTTCTGTTTAGAGAAGCTTTAAAATTTTGTCTAGAACCCGAGTTGCAAGCCGAGGATGAATGTTCTCGGCTGCGGTACCTGGCCGGTATCGATGCCTCTTCCGAAAATGAAGCTGCCGCTGCCCGTCACCTCGGGGTCGTAGCCCGAATAGTTGGTGAATGTGAACAGGTTTTGCGCGGTGAGATAGACCCGGAGACTGGAAATGATGTTGCCCGTCGATGGTTTGATTTTCGCGCCGGGGATCGTGTAGCCGAGCGTCACGTTGCGTACACGTGCATAGGCCCCGTTTTCGACATACCATGACGAGTTGCGGAGGTTGGCGGCAGTACCATAGTTCTGTCCGGCGCGGGCTATGTCGGTGATGTCGCCGGGCTTCTGCCAGCGGTTCAGCACGGTGGTTTTGGTGTTAAACGGCAGAGCCACGCCTTCCAGGTAGTACTTGGTTCCATTGATAATATCGATGCCCGCCACGCCCTGCAAGGTGGCCATGAAGTCGAAATTCTTGTAGTTCAGGTTGACGTCCACACCATAAGTGAGTTTGGGAATGGGACTGCCGAGGAAGGTCTGGTCTGTGAGAGTAACCTGCCCGTCGCCGTCGACATCCTGGAAAATACGGTCGCCGGGAAGCAAACCCGCCTGGTATACGGCGTTCGGATCGCCCGTCTTCTGACGTGCCAGCGCATTGTATTTTTCAATATCCGCATTGTCGATCGCCACGTGGTCGTATTTGTATCCATAAAAGGCCCCGATCGGGTTGCCCACTTCGGTGCGTGACATGGCCGGAACGGAGTAGAATGCCCCGGCAATGATCGGCACGGCCCCCTGAGTGCCCAATGACGTCACCTGATTTTTATTGTAGGCGCCGTTTACATTAATGCTGTAACGCAGGTCTTTGCTGGTTCCGTTGTAGCCCAATGTCAGTTCAAACCCTTTGTTGAATGCCGATGCTGCATTGATCAGCTGGCTGGCCGATGCGCCGCTCACCCCTCCATAGCCGGTTGATAATGCCACCGGGACTTCCACCAGCAGGTCTTTGTTCTTACGGTTGTAGTATCCCGCGCTCACACTGAAATGGTTATGAAAGAATGTCGCGTCCAGGCCGACGTCGATGGTAGAAGTTTCTTCCCATTTGAGATTGGGCGTCGATGGTACAGTCACCGTTGCACCGTTCACGAGGGTTTCATTAGGTCCGAGCGGATACACGACGCTGTTGCCGGAGCCGGTCCACACGGTCGACTGGTAGGAGAAGCCGGCAATGTTGGAATTTCCCGTCTTACCCCAGCTGGTCCGCAGTTTCAGGTCGGAAATGAACGGGATGTTTTTCATGAATGCTTCGTCCGAAATCCGCCATCCCAAACCTGCCGACGGGAAGTAGCCCACGCGGTTGTCCTTGCTGAAAAGAGAGGTAGCGTCGCGGCGGCCAGTCAGTGTCAGAATGTATTTTTCTTTGAAATTATAATTCACACGGGCGAAGTAGGAGATGAACCGCGAATTGGAATTGGCCGCTCCCGAGCTGAAATTCACCGTTTTTGCTACGCCGATCTGGTGGATTTCGGTGTTGGCGAAATTGCTACCCACCAGGTTCACCGATCTCGATAAATAGCCGTCCCGGTAAGAATTTCCAGCTGTGAGGGTCAATCCGTGGTTTTTAAATTGTTTGTTGTAGGTAAAATAATTTTCAAGAATGTAGCTCAGGTTGTAGCCGTAACCCTCCGAAATCTGGCTTTGCGTAACGAGCTGATTGCCGGCATAGGTGGGGTTGTAGGAGTAGTTTTGATTAAAATTGTAAGTACCTCCGAATTGCGTGCGGAACCGCAGGCCTTCGATGATATCAAGTTCGCCGTAGAGTTGCAGGTAATTGTTCAGGTTGCGGTTCTTGGTGTCGTAAAGGTTAGGAATAATCAGCGGATTTTGGGAGTCGTTACCATCCTTCGCGCTGGTGGCAATGCCGTAGCCGCCGAGCAGGTTGGTAGGGTCATATACTGAAATGTAGGGCGGCATGCGCAGGCCGTTCAGGATGTTGGCCGTGTTGCCATCCGATACCTGATAGCGGATATTGAGCTGTTGACCGAGTTTGATGCGCTTGCCGATAAACTCTTCCAGGTTAAACCGGAAGTTGGCCCGGGTGAAATTGAGGTCCACCACCTGGCTTTCCTGTTTGGTATAACCAGTTGAAAAACTGTACGTAACATGCTCGGTGCCGCCGCCGATGTTGATGTGATGTTCGCTCATTTTAGCGGTGCGGAACATTTCCTTTTGCCAGTCGGTGCGGGTGATGTTGGCCTCGGGTGTTGCGAGGCGGGGTGGGAGGGGCTGGCCGTAATTGGTATACCATTCCTTCACCAGATCGGTATATTGCTGCGCATTAAGCATGTCAAACTGTTTCCAGGGCCTCGAAATGCCTACGTAGCCATTATAGGTTACCCGGGGCTTACCTGTTTTAGGCAGGCGGGTCGTCACCACCACCACGCCGTTGGCGCCCTGGGCACCGTAAATGGCGACCGAAGAGGCGTCTTTCAGCACGCTGATGTACTCGATATCGTAGGGGCTCAGTGAGTTGAACATCGTTGCGTCGCTCTGGATCCCATCGATCACGTATAGGGGGGCGGCGCTCGTGAAGGACCCGGTCCCGCGCACGACGATCTGTGCGCCGGCACCGGGCACGCCGCTGTTGTTGACCACCTGCACGCCGGCGATTTTGCCTTGCAGGAGCTGGGAGGTGTTACTTACACCCACATCGCCAAAGTTTTTTCTGCTCAGCACACCTACCGATCCTACCAGGTCCTTACGCGATTGCTCACCGTAACCTACCACTACCAGTTCCTCCAATGCATTGACGTTTTCCGTCATCACGATATCGAGGGTGGTGCGGTTTCCGACGGTTACCTCCTGGCTTGCGAAGCCTACGAAGCTGAAAATCAATGCAGAGCTTGCGTCGTCGACCGTTACCTGGTAGTCGCCGGAAGCGTCGGTGGTGACGCCCCGGTTGGTGCCTTTCACGACAATGCTGACACCCGGCAGACCATCACCTTTGGCGTCGAACACCCGCCCTTTCACCGAAATGGCGGCGATCTGTGAATCGGTTGCGGGGACCCGCGCCTCTGCCGGCGCTGGTGTGCCGGGCATGGGCTCTTCCTTTGTCGCCTCTGTGGTCTGCGGCTGTTCGTAGGCTGTTTTCCTGACCTGCTTCTTAATAATCAGGTAGGTACCCTTTTTCGATTTTCTGAATTCCAGGTTATTGGGGTTCAGTAATGATTCCAGCCTTTTTTCCAGTTTAGCATTGGCTGTTTCCGGTGAAACGGCGATCGAAATCCCCTGGACGGTCGATTCTTCGAAGACGATGTTGACCTGGTACTTTTTGCCGAGTTCGAGGAGGGCTTCTTTCAGCTTCTGGGTCTCAGGGCCGTTCTGACGTTCCGGATGCAGCCGCGAAGGTTGCACAAATGCGACATTTTGTGCAATTGCTCCCCGGCCCATCAGTAGCGCGATCAGCACCAGTCCTGATTTGGTAAGTAATTGATTGGACATATGATTAAGGTTTAGGAATAGACAGTTCGATGTGGTCCTCTTTCTGGATGATCTCTATCTGCATCAGTTCGGAAAGGATCTGAAGCAGATCGTCCGCTTGCTCGGCTTTGTAGATACCGGCGATCCTGCGCTGCGCCAGTAACGTATCGGGTATACGTACCTGCACATCGAACTGTTCGCCGATCTGCTGGGCTACGTCCGACAGTAATGTGTTATTGAAATAGAAGGCTTGCTCTTTCCAGGCCGTGTATGGGCGGGTGTCGGCGGGTTCCGTCATTTTGTAGGAGCCGTTTTGACCGGACACAAAAAGATTCCCGGGCTTCATGTAGACCTGCTTGCCTTCCGGCAGCCCGAGTTTGACTTTCCCTTCTTTGAGGAATACTCTTTTTCCGCGTTCCCGCGAGAATGCGACGAATTCGGTCCCCAGGACCTCGATCCGGTAATGGTCTCCCATTCTGACCACGAAGCGGTCGTTATTTCGGGTGTGAGTGACCCGGAACTCCGCTTCACCGTCCAGAAAAACCTCCCTTTCGCTGCCCAGAAAGCCAAAACGGGGTATCAAAAGTCTGGAATTGGAATTCAGCAGCACCTGCGTGCCTTCACTCAGCCGGTAGGTTACCGTTTTGCCCGGAGCCGATTCCAGCGATTGGTAGCGAATCTGTTTTTGAAATGCGATCCCTATAGCCACCAGTGACACCATGGCTGCTATCCGAAGCCAGCGCCACGTCCGGAGTGGCCTCACCGACGCTGGTTCGTTGTCGTGCAACACAGCTTCGCCGGCCATCATCGAGCGAAAGCGTTCCAGGGCGATTTCCTTATCGGGTCCAAATTGCGGGTGCTCGCTTTCCCATTCGTCGAGATAACGGTAGAAAAGCTCCTGATTGGGTTCCTCGCTCAGCCATTCTTCGATCATTTTCCGCTGAATGGACGTTGTTTTCCCCTCAAAAAATTCAAATAGCAATAGTCGGATAACAGATTCCTTCATGGTGCGGATTAGCTGAAAATAAGCATAATGAACAATACCCAATGCGCGGACAACTCTTTCCGCAGGCGGCTGAGCGCCCGGCTGACGAGTGCTTCCACTGCCTTGGCGCTGATCTTCATCTCTTGTGCTATTTCATCGTATTTTTTTCCCTCGACCCGCTTCAGGAGGTAAGCGCGGCGACATTGAGCCGGCAGCTCGCGGATAATGAGCTCGATTTTCTGATGGAGTTCGGAGTATTGCAGCGCTTCATGCGGACTGGGACTTTCCGAAAGATGGACGGGTTCATCGGCGGAATGCTGAAAGCGGACCTGCCATTTGAGGTGATTGTAGGCACGATGACGTACCGATTTGTAGAGGTACGCCCGGTAAGAGGTGGTGACCTGCCGGAAAGTCTGGTTTTGCCAGAATGCGGTGAAGATCTCGGATACGATGTCTTCCGCCACTTCCCTGGAATGGACAAAGCGGATAGTATGATTGCAGAGATTGACGTAATACCGCCGGAAAAGCAGTTCGCAAGCTTTTTCCGGATCTTCGGCAAACTGCCTGCGCAAAAGCCACTCGTCGTCGGGGACGATGGCTTCTGACTTGGCATGGTCACGACTTTCCGGGCTTTGGCCGGTAAAATCTTCGTCCAGTGGGTTAAGCGGAAAAGCAGTCATCAATCGGATGTCAAAAGGGCTGGCTTACAATTACACCCGCCAGACAATTAAAGACTACTTTTCCCTATGTTGCGAATAAAAAAATTATTAATCTTCTCAATGCAGAATATAATAGCACGAAAAAAGACAAATGCGAAATATTTAAATAACCGGGGAAGGCTGCTGCTAATGGCAACAATTGCCCGAATCGCCTTTGAAATCCTCATATTTGTCATGATGGCGCATCCAGTCCATAATACCGTCTTCATTGCGGCCTTTGGGGGTTAGGTCCAGGTAGTTGTGAGCGCCGATCAGGATATCTCCGCCGCGACCATAACTGGAATAAGTGTGGAAAATATTTCCTGCCGAGTCTTTGTAAAAAACACTGGTTCCCGGCGACTCAGTACCTTCGTCATGTTTGGAATATTCGTAGTTATAGTAGATCGTCCCGTTCTTTAATTGCTCGTCGGTGAACGAAACGAAGTAGTCGTAATTGAAATCGCTTCCATAGGACGAAACCCAGTTGAATTTCCAGTCCATGCGTTTTTTGAATGCCAGTAATTTGGCTAATGGGGCGCGGGATACCACTACCACCGATACGTCGTGGTGTTTCAGGTGCAGGTTGGCGCCATCGATATGATCGGCCAGGAAGGAGCAGCCCGGGCAGCCTTCTTCCCATTCAGGGGCAAACATGAAATGGTAAATGAGCAGCTGACTTTTTCCATGAAAGAGGTCTGACAACCAGAGCTTCCCATCCGGGCCCTCGAATGCGTATGACTTGTCGACCTGCACCCAGGGCAGATTGCGGCGTTGTCTGCTGAGCTCGTCATTGAGATAAGTGAGTTCCTTTTCTTTTTTGAGGAGTTCCTTGCGTGCCTTGATCCAGTCTTCCTGAGATACGACGCGATGATCTGCGAGGTTTTCCTCCAATGTACCAGTCAATGTGTCCGGTTGTTTTTCCATGGTAGTCAAAGGTTTTTGATTTATACAAAGCTCTTCATTCTCTTCCATAAAGAGCGTGTGTAAAAACGTCTATTTTGGGGGGTGTTTAAGACAAAATCCAAAGCATGCCGGATACTACGGTGCTGATCGCAGCTGCGTTGCTGGCACGGTTCTTGGTACAAAAGTGCCTATCGTTGAAATCATTCATCAACCAAATAGATCATCGTTATGAAAGCTTTGAAATTGAATATCATCGCATTAGCGCTTTTGGGGTCGGCTGCGGCCATCGCGCAAACGTCAACACCCGCAACGTCGACAACCCCTGCGCCGACTACCACGCAGCCGTCGACCTATCCGGGGAATACCACCCAACCGAAAACGGTTCCGGGCAGCACAGTGCAGCCATCGACATTACCGGGTGCCACCAAACCGGGCAGCACTACTACCCAGCCGTCATCGACGACCGTTCCGGGAAGTACCGTTCAGCCCTCCACCGTACCACAGAGTACCGTGCCGTCCAGCACCAGCACGCCTCGCAGTACAACGACGCCAAATAACTCCACGGTACCATCTACAACTGTACCGGTAACTCCGACGGATCCTAATTCGGTACCCAGAACAACCGTTCCAGGCTCGACGCAACCCAGTACAGTGCCTGGCAGCAGTAACGTGCCGAGAAGTAATATTCCGGGAAGTACGACGTCACCTACCGCGGTCCCGCAAAGTACTACCGTACCTTCGTCCACTGTGCCTGGCAGCGCTACGACTCCGACCACCATTCCACAGAAATAAGGCATAACGGAATCTGTTAAACGGCCTGCCGGATGTTCGCTTCCGGCAGGCCGTTGTAGTTTTAGGCCAGCAGATAGGCCAGAGAAGCCGATGCGTAGGCAAGGACAAAGGTTTCCTCAGCTGGCATAGTTTTGAAGATGTTGAGACCAAACCAAATTACCAAACTATGCCAACTGTTAAAAACCAGAATGCGGAAGGGAAACTGGAAGCGGGAGTCGTGTTGTCGGTATCCGGAGCTGCATCGGAGAACGATGCTGTTTTGGCCATCGAAAATTACCTGCGGGTTAATCAGGCTGAGTATTTTGAACTGGCCGTGCCGAAGAAGAGCGGGGACGACACGTATGAGATCAGGCTGGGATAGGCTCGCCTGTTAGCGGGCTGTCTTGCCATCTTCCTTAAAGGTTGTCTCATTTTGTTCCTTTTCCTGGTCCATTGTGTCAAACTCCATGGCAGGGTTAAACCAGTTATTGCCTGCGGTGTCAGCAATGGCAATAACTTTGCCGTTATTGATTTCAACAAGTACCTTGGAGCTTTTCAGAAGTTCCCAGCTGTCGACGTTACATACCTGCATGCACCTGTAAAGAAATCTCCCCAGGTAAGGAGCGTCGCACGAGTTGCCGCCGTGTATGCCTGAAAGAAATACATCGTGTCCACCAAACGTGTAATTTACTCCTTTCAGATTGAGTTCGAGTTCGGCTGTCACATATAGCTGACGGTGGATGTATATATGAACCGCCTTGATAGTTCCGATTTCCATCATGTGAGTCGCTTGATTCAGGACATATGGGCAAAAAAAATGATGCCTGGGACGTCCTGTTCATGATTTTTTAACGTTGATTGTCTCAAACAGACTGTATGAACGGCAATATATACGTTGCGGGTTAAAAATGTAGTATTAATATTACTAAATTTTAGGACTTACCTCTTTATTTCAAATGTTAATGTAGAGTTTTTCAACATTTTGGACACATTTTCCAGCCAGATTATCTTTTTTATGATTTTAAAGGAGAAATGGAGTATAACGCACTGGTAGCTAACATCTTTAAGTAACTATCAGACAACCGTTGATTCAATCCCGATATGATCATGAAAATGCTGCTCCTGCCCCTAATGCTCATGAATACCCCGGGCGATTTGCCTGGCCCGCATTGCAATACGGAAATCATTGAAGCGGACCATCCGCAAACCTCGCTAAGGTCGTCTCAGATTTACCGATACCCTGAATTTATCAATGGAACGGTGTATTTCGCCAACGGTACGAAAAGACCGGCGAAGTTGAACTACAATTACCAGCATGGGCAGGTCCAGTTTATTGGCCCGCTCGCCGACACGTTGCTGGTGACAGGGAAGGCATATATCGATCGCGTGGAGATGGAGGGGAAGGTCTTTTTCTTGTCGGATGCCCACGGTGATATGGAAGCGATAGAGAGGTTCGGGAATGTTTACCTGGGCGAACGAATGCAGCCCGAAGCGATCGGTACCAAACTCAGTCATTCCGGACAGCGTTTTTCCGCTTCGAACGGGAGTACCTCTTCCAGTCTTTTGGTAAGCAACCAGGGCGGACATTTTCAATGGGAAAACAACGCAACGGGGCAATCCTGGTCGGTACGGGCATCCTACTTCCTGATAGATCGTAACCGGGTCTACCGCACAGCCACACGGCGGAATTTTCTGACCGTTTATGGTCGTCACAAACGGGAGGTAAATCGTTTTCTTCGCGACAATAAGGTCAATTTCAAGAATGCTGCGGATTTGCGGAAGCTACTTATTTTTTGCGAAGGACTGGCCAGTTTTTAGTCATTACAGACCGTTGGATCATTCGCACGGAAATAGATCTGTAATTGCTTGGGATTGGTTAAGTTAGCAGGATTGAAATCACATGCTTAACCAGCCCGACCGCAAGATGAAGAGATATTTGTTACCTGCGCTGCTGATTATTTTTGCCAAAGCGTTCGCACAAGACCCCGTTCCGGTTTTTCACGATCCGGGAATCTCGCAGATGGAGAGCCGTGCAAGCGGTCTGCGGCTGAACAAAACGGAGGCTGCATTGCGGAGCTTGGCCTCCGGTAATTTTGACGTCAAGTATTATAGATGCGAGTGGGAAGTGGATCCGGCCGTCAGGTACATCAAAGGGGTGGTTACGCCCCACTTTGTAATGAGCGCTGCGGGTAACACCATTGCACTCGACTTTACGAATGACCTTTCTGTATCGTCGGTACGGCAACATGGAGCGCCGTTGTTGTTTACACAGGCATCGAATGCATTAACGATCACCCTGCAGGGACCGCTGGCGGCAGGCACCAAAGATTCCGTAACCATTACGTACGAAGGCGTGCCGCCTGTTGCGGGCGGGGCATTCGTGGCGGCTACGCACGGACCGGGAGCGACGCCGGTGATCTGGACGTTAAGCGAACCCTACGGGAGTCGTGATTGGTGGCCGTGCAAGAATGGGCTCGACGATAAGGCCGATTCTATCGACATTTATGTAACCCACCCCACTACCTACAAAGCGGCCTCCAATGGCCTGCTGCAAAGTGAAACCCCGGTAACAGGGGCTAAAACGCGAACGTATTGGAAGCACCGGTATGCCATTGCCAGCTATCTGGTTGCTTTTGCTGTCACCAATTACAGCACATTCGATCATAACGTAGTCATAGGAGGAACCACGGTGCCTTTCAAAACTTATTGCTATCCCGAAAGCCAGGCTCTGTTTCAGTCTGGTGCGCAGAACACCCTCGATGGCATGGTGCTGTTCAGTAACCTGTTTGGCGATTACCCGTTCAAGAAGGAGAAGTATAGTCATGTGCAATTTGGATGGGGTGGTGGAATGGAGCATCAGACCTGTTCATTTATGGTCAATGTGCAGGAAAATCTGGTGGCGCACGAGTTGGCGCATCAGTGGTTTGGCGACAAGGTCACCTGCGCGAGCTGGGAGGACATATGGCTGAATGAGGGCTTTGCAACCCATTTGTCGAGCATTTACATGGAAACCAAATACCCGGCCGTCACAAAGAACAACCGGAGCAACGAGATCAACAATATAACATCCCAGCCGGGAGGGTCGGTATGGGTGGATAACGTCAACGATGTCAACCGCATTTTCAGCAACCGGCTCAGCTATCTGAAAGGCTCCCACTTGCTTTACATGCTGCGCTGGATCCTGGGCGACGCTACGTTTTTCGCGGCCATTAAAAACTATATCAACGATCCCTCCCTGGCTTACGGTTTTGTTACGACGGCCAATCTGAAAGCACATTTGGAAACAGCCAGCGGGAAAGACCTTACCTATTTCTTCAACCAATGGTTCACCGGACAAGGCCATCCGTCCTATCAGGTGGAATGGCATCCGTCCGGAAATTCGGTGCAGGTGAAACTGAACCAGACGCAGTCACATGCCTCTGTCGGATTTTTCCAGTTGCCGGTGCCACTGCTGTTCCGCAATGCCGGGACCAACCAGCAGAAGCTCGTGGTGCTGAACAACACCTACAACGGGGAGTTGTTCTTCGATAACCTGGGTTTCGAAGCGACGGAAGTGTATTTCGATCCCGACTCCTGGCTGATCGCCCGGAATAACACGCTGACGAAAACATCGGACCCCCTGCCGGTCGTATTCAGTATGTTCAATGCACGCTGTGCCGATGGTGTGGTGCGGCTGAGCTGGGAAACTTCGGAGGAGCTTAATGCCGGCTATTTCGAGGTCCAGAAAAGCAGCGACGCTATTACATGGCGGACATTGGGAGAGATAGATGCGGCAGGGAATTCGACGCAATCCAACCAATACACATTCGCGGATCCGGAGCCAGGCACTGCGAAAAGCTACTACCGGGTTGTCGAGCATGATGTTGAGGGCAAAACACAGGTAACCCGCATTGTATCGTCCGCATGCGGGGCGGAGTATCATGAACTTACGGTGTACCCAAATCCCGTCGGGGAATATCTTCACCTGCGTGTGCCGCGAGGGAGCCGGGATCTGACCAGATTTTTTATTTACGATACCAAAGGCGGCCAAATGCTTCTGAAGCAGTCACCGGCGGCAGGGGAAGAAGTACAGCTCGATGTAAGGCACCTGAAGCCCGGACTTTATTTTCTGACACCGGATCCGGGAGAAACTACCTTCAAGTTCATCAAAGAGTAAAAGGCTACCTGAGCGCAGCAACCAGTTTTTTTTCAAGCACACTATTTTGAAATTTGATATGCAGCTTCTCCTTACCTCCGTTTTAGTGCTTTGGCATGCGTTGCCTGTTTTGCTGAGAGGGCCCTATCTTCAATCGGCTACCTCCCACAGCATAGTTATCCGCTGGCGGACCGACGTCCCCACGGACAGCCGTGTATCGTTCGGAATGCAACCGGGTGCTCTGACGAACACGGTCGACAGTACTGCGCTTGTCACCGATCATGAGGTCTTGCTAACCGGACTGGCACCTCATGCCAAGTATTTTTATTCCATCGGATCCTCCCAATTACTTCTTCAGGGGGATGCGGGCAACTATTTCAAGACCGCTCCACCGCCCGGAATGAGCGGAAAATACCGGATAGGTGTACTTGGTGATTGCGGGAACAATTCAGTGAACCAAGCCAATACACGCGACAAGCTACTGGATTACTGCGGTGATGAATATATGGATGCATGGATACTACTCGGGGATAATGCATATATGAACGGAACCGATGCAGAATACCAGAGCAATTTCTTCAATGTTTACAAAGACCGATTTTTGAAGCAATTGCCGTTGTATCCGTGTCCGGGAAACCATGAATATGCTAACAGCGGGACCAAGCAACTAGATCATAAGATACCCTACTTCGACATTTTTACGATACCTACCGGCGGTCAGGCAGGAGGTGTGCCTTCCGGAACCGAGTCCTTTTACTCGTTCGACTATGGGAATATACATTTCCTTGCGCTTGATTCTTACGGAAAGGAAGCCGATGCCACAAGGCTGTACGATACACTGGGAAAGCAAGTGCAGTGGATCAAGCAAGATCTCGCGGTAAATGCCAATAAGGATTGGATAGTTGCCTACTGGCACCATCCACCCTATACCAAAGGCTCCCATGATTCGGACACGGAAACCGAATTGGTAAAGATCAGGGAGAAATTCATCCGTATTCTGGAAAGAAGCGGCGTGGATGTTATCCTATGCGGACACAGTCATGACTATGAGCGTTCGAAGCTAATGAATGGACATTATGATTCCGAAGCCGCATTTAATGCCGGTGTTCACAATATCAGCAATTCTTCGGGCAAGTACGATGGCTCGGCAGATTCGTGCCCTTATGTTAAAAGCACGATCGGGAATAAAGGAACCGTCTATGTGGTCGCCGGTTCGGCCGGGCAGTTGGGCGCTACCCAATCCGGATATCCACACAATGCGCTGCCTTTCGCCACTGCCTCGACCGGGGGGGCGTTGCTGCTGGATGTGGATCGCAACCGGTTGGATATGAAATGGATTACTTCCGGCGGAAACGTATTAGATCGGTTTACGATTGTCAAGGATGTTAACCGGAAAGATTCGGTTCAGATTGAGAAGGGACAAAGCATCACGCTCGAAGCTTCCTATCCGGGAAATTACATTTGGAATACGGGAGCCACTACGGGGATCATTGACGTATCGCCCGCGGTTACTACCGAGTATGTCGTTCAGGATGGTCTTGACTGCCTTAGCGATACGACGAAGGTCATCGTTGTTAACCCGCTACCTGTTCGGTTCAGCCATTTTTCCGGATCATTTCAAAATGGCCGGACCTTGTTGACTTGGCGCACGACGCAGGAAACTAAAGCGGCATATTTTGTAATCGAACGTTCCTGGGATGGGCGCCATTTCACGCCCATAGGAAAGGTCGCGGCATCCGGCGAATCCGATACCGAGCGTATTTACTGGTTTAGTGACGAAGATTTATCTCACCAGTCTTTTGGAAAAAATGGCTACTACCGACTTAAAGAGGTAGATCTCGATGGAAGATGGCAATTTTCGGACATAATAGTTGTAAAGCTTCCTGATAGAGAGGGAAATGAAGTCATAGTAAGGCCAAATCCGTCCGGGAATCAGGAGGTATCGGTGCACATCACCGGTAGCCTTGGTGAGTATGACCTGGTCCTGACTAATCAAAGAGGCCAGGTTGTACTTAAAAGGCATTTCGTCCCCAGCAATGCTCCACATTCTTTTTCCTTGGGCAGGCTGCCACCGGGCACCTATATTCTCACTGCCGCATTTGTAAAGCACAAGGTCGTCAGAACGATCATCGTGAATTGACCAGGCGCATTTGAGACGATGAAGGTATTCCCTCACCAGTCCGTAGTGCGTAGCTAGCACGCCGTGGGCAGCCCAAATTCCGCCAGCGCCCTTGGGAAATTTCGCCCCTCGTGTCCGGAGCGACTGAGTTTCACCAATGCAAACCGTTCGAGCACGTCCAGCTGCATCCATTGACCGGCGGAGATGACGGGGCAGTTCCATTCCTGCGCTTTCTCGTGCACCTCCTCGGGTACATACATGCGTACCCACGCGGGGTCGAGGTTTTTGAGCAGGCTGGGCACGGTACTCGTGTATTTCCACACCAATTCGTTCACATAATCGGCGTAGGTTTCGATTTCTTCGGCGGTATGGCAGGGCATTTCGGCCAGGAAATCCTTTTCGACGAAATTGAATTTGGCCCAGTCGGCAAGTTGCAGCTTCACGCGGCAGGTGTCGAGCTTGTAGCGCACGATCATCGGAATGCAGCGCAGGCTGTCGACAAAATCGCTTTCAAATGCAAAAAAACGGGTTTCGATGGCAGGTACGGATGTCATGATCAGGCTGGTTCGAGGTGTGATGACCGGGTTAATTCGATGGGCACGAAAATAGCCTTGCCGCTGTCGCAGGTGGGGCAGCAATAACTTGCCGGAAGGTCTTCGAAGGCGGTCCCGGATGGGATATCACCGAGAATGTCACCAAACTCGGGATCATAAACCGTCATGCAATCAGGGCATTGGTGCGCCGTCTTCGCCGTTTTGATGGCCGCTTTGGCTTCATCAGGTTCGGACAGCATAGTTTTCAGAGTATCCCTCGATCGCTGATTGTTAAACCGCCTGCAAAGACGTTCCAGCTGGGCAGGCAAATGTATTTTGAACAAACCCTTTTCAAACAGTACCTGTGCCCGGCTGTTGGGGTTGAAATTTTCGGTGTAGTATAGGTCGTAAACACTGAATATCGCCAATTGTCCGATGCGCAGCAACGGACGCTTTCGGATCAGGATAGAGCCGAATACTTCGGATTTGGGGCGGGTCTGAATGCCAAAACACAGACCGAAAGTACGGGTATCGTTTTTGGAAAAATGCCGGATCAGGTCGTTTTTGAGCTCCGCGCCGTCACCGTTATGATCCTCGGTCTGCCAGGCAAGTTCATTCGCCGCATGCCGGACATTAATATTGTGTTTACCCAGAATATTACTCCACGCTTCCCGATACTGGTCCTCGATACCTTTAATAACCAGAGATTTCCAGGGTGTGGTGCAGATTTCTCCGACGCGTGTTTTAAGACATAACTCGCACACATCCAGGAGGAATTCAATCGAGAACTCCTCATCACGGCGGTAAAGTCCCAGCCATGTGCGTGATTCGTAGCGGTTGAAACCTTCGTAATAGGGCAGGGAAAAAGAAGGCAATTCCAGCTCTTGCGTCGATTGCTGAAACACGTATTGAATGCGTTCGTTGACCGCGGTTTTCAATGCGTACTCTTCATTAATATCCTCTTCGAGCATGCATTCTTCTATCACTTTCGACAGGCGGCCGATTTCGTTGGTGTAGATCAGCGCGTCCCATTTGAAAACGGTGTTGGATTGCTTCAAGCGCACATACAAGTACCAGAAATGCGGCTCGGGAGAGGAAATAAAATTGAGATTACCCGTAAAAAATGGTGTGAAACTCTGATTGGAATCCGAAATATTGACCTTCAAGCCCTGCTGGAAGCCGGGGTTCTGGAAGGGTTCGAAATCGAAACTATCGAGCACCGAATGGTATTCGCTTGCATTGAGCCATTGCCCGGTCCGGAAAACCTCTTCGCCACAGTAAGAACTCACAATGTTAGGCCGGCGATCCGTATTGACCTCGTAGAAGACGCCCAGCTTTTTGAAATCACTTTCCAAAAACCGCATATCCTCATAATGCACCGTCATGAGCAACTGCTGCCGCGATCCGAACCGGACTTTACGGACATTCGCATTCCACGCCGCCGAAAGAACGTCTTTCAGGTAACCTGGCGAAGCGATGCCCCCTGCCAGGTTGATCTTGATGTGATAGTAGTCGCGCATGATTTTTCGGTTTCGTGGTCAGTGGTTGTCAGTGGTTGTCAGTGGTGGTCAGTAGTGGTCAGTTTTGGTCCAAGTATAGCGAGTTTGTCAATCAGTCATCGTTGGGTCAAGCTTTGGAGGAGCATCCTGTTTCTAGCATGCCGGTATTATCTGCAATCCGGGCCCGGCGGGGCCTCCTGTCTGCTAGGATGTTACCAAACTGCTTTCCAACGCTTTTTCCAAAATAGACCTTACCTCGGGTCGGCAGGAACCGCAACCTGTACCGGCACCGGTCGTCTGGCAGAGCTTCTGAAAATCGCCGCAGCCGCCCGCGATGGCCTTTTCCAGGTTGCCCTGGCCCACATTGTTACAGGAACATACGAGCTTACCCATCATTGGCTCGACCTTCTGGCTGGCGCGCAGGAGTTGCAGGCGCTTTTCGGAAAGCTCCACACCGTTGGAGATGAGGTCGCGGAATTCAAGGAATTCATTTTTGTCGCCGATCAGGATCGCGCCTACGAGCTTGTCGCGGTGTACAATGCATTTTTTGTAATAACGCTTTGATTTATCAATAAATACGATTTGTTCGTACGTTGGATCGTTCGCCGGAGCGTCCGTCATGCCGATGCTGCAAAGCTGCAAACCTTCCATTTTTAGGATGTTCATCGACGTGCTGCCCCTGTAGGGCTGCGAAATGTCGCCTGCGAGGTATTGTGCGATCACTTCCGCCTGCTGCTCCGCCGCAAGGGTGATGCCCCACATCTGCCCATTCCATTCCGCGATTTCACCTGCCGAGTAAATATCGGGGTCGGAGGTTTGCATATAGTCGTTCACTACGACGCCGCGTTTGCAGTCCAGACCGGCCGTCTGGGCCAATTCAATGGTCGGAACGGTGCCGATCGCCAGTACAACCACCTGGCAATCGATCTTCCGCCCCGATCTTAGCCTGATCCCTTCCACGGTATCCGAACCCGAGAAAGTGGCCACCTCATCATTGAAATAGCATTCGATCCCCCTGTCGATCAGCTCCTGGTAAAGCAATTCACTTGCGAGCGGGTCGAGCTGGCGTTCCATAAAACGGCCGCTGCGCTGGATTACCGTCACTTTTACATCCATTTCGCGGAACGACGCCGCAAGTTCCAGGCCCAGTATCCCGCCCCCGACGATTACCGCATGCGGTTCCGGCTGTTTCAGGAACGGCAGAAGCGAATCCGCGTCGAGCCGTGAGCGCATATTGAATATCCCCGGCAGGTTGGGCACGCCTTTCGGCATGAATGCCTTGCTGCCCATGCCCAGGATGAGTTTGTCGTAACTGTGCTCGGCACCGTTGCTGTCGATCACGGTTTTATGTTTGCGGTCGATGTGCACGATGCTCACGCCCTTGTGCACGGTAATGTGGTTTTCGGCAAACTGGTCTTCGCGCAATTTCACAAGCTGTTCCCAGGTTTGGGAGCCGCTGATATAGTCGGGCAGCATGACCCGGTTATAGAATGGATATATTTCTTTGGAAAAAACATGAATTTCATCGTCCGCATTCAGCTGGCGGTAAGTATTGATGAAGCCCAGTCCGGCCGATCCTGCGCCGATGATGATGATTTTTTCAACCGATTTTTGATATAAACTGACCTGAACTGCAGAAAACTTGAAGTCCGGTTCCTTGGATTTGGGGTCAACCAGTGAGCTAGTCAGGTTGTTGGCGCGGACCAGATTGCTGCCCAGTATTTTACCCCAATGCATCGGCAGAAAGCAAAGGCCCTTGCGTACGTCTTCCGTAATCTGCGCCTTCACGCGTACCTCCCCGCGGCGCCCATTGACCGTTACCAGGCTGCCTTCCAAAATGCCCCGCTCACGCGCGTCGTCGGGATGGATTTGCAGGAAAGGCTGGGGGATATGTTTGTTCAATTTCGCAACGCGGCCCGTTTTGGTCATCGTGTGCCACTGGTCACGGATCCTGCCGCTGGTTAAAACCAGCGGGAATTGATCGTCGGTTTGTTCCGAGTTGTTTTCGTCTGGGAGCGCGTGGATTTGGGCTCTTTTGTTTTTAGTGTAGAATTGATGGTCAGTGAAAAGGCGCTTGGTGCCCGGCTGGCGCACGTCTGCCGAACGCGCTGCGTCCATCGATGACAACGGCCATTGAACGCTGCGCTTTTCTTTCAGCAATTGGTGGCTTACACCGGTCACGTCGATCGTCGTTCCGGCAGTCACCTTCACATATTCGTCGTAGACCTCCGAAGTGGTTTTGTAATTAAATGCTTTTTCAAAACCCATTTTCTGGGCAAATCGCCAGAGTATCTCCGAGTCGGGTAATGCCTCTCCCGGCGCGTCGAGGACTTTGGGAAGATAGGTAATGCGGCGTTCGGCATTCGTCATGCTGCCGTCTTTTTCGAGCCAGGCTGCTGCGGGCAGTACCACATCAGCGAAATGCACGGTGTCGGCGCGGTTGGAAACATCCTGAACGACCACAAAACGCGATTTTTTCAGTGCGCTTTCCACGGCGTTCATATCCGGCATGCTTACCAACGGGTTGGTATTGATGATCCAGATTGCTTTCAGTTTATCGTCTGCCAGCGCCTCGAACATTTCGGTGGCGGTAAGTCCGGGTTTATCGGCAATGCGGACGGGCGTGTTCCAGAATTTCTCAATTTCTTCACGGTGTTCGGCATTTATTACTTCGCGATGTCCCGGCAGGATATTGGCAAGGCCACCTGTTTCACGACCGCCCATGGCATTCGGCTGGCCGGTTAACGAGAATGGCCCGTTGCCAGGTCTCCCTATTTTGCCGGTAATTAAATGCAGGTTGATGAGCGAAAGGTTTTTGTTTACACCAATCACCGACTGGTTCAGGCCCATTGTCCAAAAGGAAAGAAAGCCTTTCGAACGGCCTATCCATTCGGCGGCTAAGGCAATGTTGGCGGAAGGGATACCGCAAATGTCGGCCGCTTCCGCCAAGGTGCGCTGCATTACTTGTAGCCGGAATAAATCAAAACCATCGGTGTGGTCTGCAATAAACCGCTCATCGAGATAATCATTTTCGATCAGCAAACGGCCGATCGCATTGTTGAGAACAATGTCGGTGCCCGGGCGGATCTGCAAGTGCAGGTCGGCCGAGCGGGCGGTGTCGGTCACGCGCGGGTCCACGCAGATAATTTTCGTATCTGGTTTTTCCGTTTTGTGCGCCTCTACGCGCCGCCAGATAATGGGATGGCACCAGGCCGGGTTAGCGCCGGTTACGTACATGACATCGGCCGCCTCGATGTCGTCGTAGCAAACGGGAACGCTATCCTCGCCCAGTGACAACTTGTAACCCACCACCGCCGAGCTCATGCACAGGCGGGAGTTGGTGTCGATATTGTTGGACCCGATGAAACCTTTGATCAGCTTGTTTACCAGGTAGTATTCTTCCGTGAGACATTGGCCCGACACATAGAATGCGACTGAATCGGGGCCGAATTTTTTAATTAATGTTTTAAAAACTGTGGCTGTCCTTTCCAGGGCCTCATCCCAGGTCGCGCGCTGCAACGGCATCGAGCGGTTGAGGCGTACCTGCGGGTAAAGCAGCCTGTCCGACTGGTCCATTACCGTGTAATGCAGGTTCATGCCTTTGGAGCACAGCATCCCCTTGTTCGAAGGATGTTCTTTGTCCCCTTCCAGGCTGAGTTGGCCATTACTTTCTTTAGTCACCACGACCCCGCAGCCTACGCCGCAGTAACAGCAGGTCGATTTATAGGAATTTGGGGTGGGTTTCATTTTTAATGGGTGAATGAGTGGATGAGTGAGCGAATGTGTGAATGTGTGAATGTGTGAATGAGTGAATGACTGACCGGGTCGCCGATGCGATGTGTGATTGACTGAATGGCCTGCTGGTTAATTGGCCCCGGAGGGCCGGCATGTTTATAGCAAATCATTTTTTGTTACCCTTTTGCCCTGTCGGGGCCATCTTGGCGGGGTCACCTTGGCGGCGCCCCTCTTGTTATCAGGAGACTCCTCCGGAGTCCGGCGATACATTGGTATTTTGGGTTTGCTACAAACAGGCCGCCATCCTGTGGCATTTTCCCGAATGGATCCCCAACCCATTTCCGTTGATTCTAATCAACGGACGCCTGGCAATCATCGGAATCATCGATTTTTTATCCATTTCCGTTGATTTTAATCAACGGAAATGGGTTCCAATTGGCCGGTTTCGGCTGTAATGCTTTGTGTTTTTTCAAAATTGATCAATGCGACGATCGCTGCGATACAGGCGATGGCTACGCCTATGTACATGAATGCCTGCGAGTAGCTGATCGAACTGGATTTGAAGAGGAAGCCCGCGAGTACCGCACCTACGTTACCGCCTGCGCCCACGATACCGCTTACCGATCCGATCGCCTTCTGATTAATAAAAGGCACAATCGCATAGGTAGCGCCGTTTGCCATTTTCAGGAACATGGCGAAGCAAAGCATCGTAATAACTGCGCCCACAATGCTGCCGCTCTGTGCAAACAATGCGATACCGATACCTTCCAGGACCAGCAGCAATGCAAGCAGACGTCCTTTACCAAGCATACCCCATTTGTTACCAACCTTATCAGCCACGATACCACCCACGGCGCGGGCGAAAATGTTCATGAATCCGAACGTCCCGGCCAGAATACCCGCCGTTGCGAGTGAAGTATTGAAGTTATCGAAGAAATACAATGCAGCAACATTGTCGAAAGTGATTTCAATTCCAAAACATGCTCCATAGGCCAGGAATAGTGCCCAGGTACGTGGGTCACGCATGGCGATGCCCAATGTGCCTTTGGCTTTTTCAGCTTTCGAATTTGATACAGCCAGGTCTTCGAAGTTGCCGGCTGGGGTGTCTTTGGTGAAGAAATAATATACGAATGCGAAGATCAGCAATGCAGCTCCCGGAATCACCATCGCAATTCTCCATGCCGACTCAGGTAGGTAGCCCGCGCCGACGAATGCTGCGAAGATCAGCGGCATAACCATGTTGGTGATGCCGCCACCGAGGTTACCCCAGCCACCCGCCACCGCATTGGCCGTTCCGACGATCTTTTTGTCGAACATAACGGAAGTGTGGTATTGTGTGACAACAAATGACGCGCCGATCACCCCGATAGCGAGGCGGAACAGCAAAAAGCCTTCATAGGAATCGACCAGGCCCACTGTCATTACCGGAATCGAGCCGAGGCCGAGCAATGCAGTGTAAGTTTTACGCGGACCCCAGGTGTCGCACAATTTCCCGATCGCGATACGGGCAATCACCGTTGCCGCCACGGACGCGATAATAATGTTACCGATCTGCGGCTTGGTCAATCCCAGGTCGGTTTTGATAACCGTCATCAGCGGGGCCAGTCCGAACCATCCGAAAAAACAAAGGAAGAACGCCATCCAGGTCAGATGAAAGGTGCGCATTTGTACGCCCTTGAAACTGAAAATATTAAGTTTTTCAAGCGGCTTATTGGTCGTTTCCATAGTAATAAGAGTTTTGAAATGGTTGGTTATGACAGTAGCTTATTTCAAAAATTCAGGTTTGATATTGATCATCAGGTAAGCCCAGTTGGACATTTTCTGCGGATTCTTCACGCCCTTCACCTGTGCGAGGCTATTTGTCGAAAAGAAGGTACAGTAGCCGCCCTGGAAGCTGATCGTCTTCGTCAGGTTGTAGTTGGCGATAATGTCCAGCTCTTCGCCGAAGCCGGACGAGAGTTTCTGGTTATCAGCCACACGTACCTGAGCCGCGCTGGCGAAATGGTGCAGGTCGGTGTTGATGGAAAGCTTTTCGGAAGCCTTAATGGTCGTGTTAATGTAAAGGTCCGAAAGTCCGCCCTTGCCAAAGCCGTTCGCTGCATAGAAGTAATCCATCTGGCCCCAAAACTTGTGCGGCGTGCCGTAAAGGGGGTCGAATGTGTGGTTCTTGGCCGATCCGGTAGCTGTACCGGAGGTGTAGTCAAAGCCGGGACCAATGGAAAATGCCCGGCTCATCGCATACAACCCCCGGACAGAATACATATATGCGCTCAGTGACGCACCGTCTTTGTCTTTGCCGGTTTGATAAAAAGCATTGGCAGTCAGCGTCCAGCTTTTGCCGATTTTAGTTTGCAGGTAAGGGCCGATAGTAACCCGGCTTCGCACGCCGTTGGCCAGCTTTTTAACACCTGCGGTATCTAACGTATATTTCTGAAAATCATCCTTCACTACGAGGAAAGAGGCATTTCCCTGCTTTAATTTTTTACCTAAATAGAGAAATTGCAGCGATTTATACATCGTCCCGATCCCGTTCGTACCAGCAGCGTATCCCACAGGCACACCATCGTATAAAGTACCGGTTTTGAGCTCACGGTTTTGGTTATACGCGACACCCAAATGTGCCGTAAAACCATTGAAACCGTATTTGATCAAAGCCGCGTCGTGGCGTCGTGCCTGTTGCAGCCAGTCGAGATTGCCGAGTACGCGGCTGTCGTCGTAGAGAAATTCCTGCCGTCCAATCTTCAACGCAAACTCCTTGCCGAGCTTCGTCTGGTTGGTATCGAGCAGACTGATCTCGCCCCAGGCTTCGTGCAGCATCAGGCCATTCTGAGCCGAATTGGTCAGGCGGTTGTTGGTGGAAGCGTCCTGCCCCCAAACGCGCACATCCTGCACGGCAACGAAAAACTGCGTTCGGTAACCCTTGTAGCCCGCATTCAGACGGGTACGCTGGGAGGTGAAGAATGCCGGTTTTTCGACTTTTGAAAGCATATTGCCTTGTCCGTCAAGTAATTCAGTCCGGGTTCGCAATTGTCCCGAAAGGTTAAACTGTGCCGTTGTCCGCGTCGGGGCCAGCAGGCCAGCCGCGATGATACCCAGCAAAAGGAGCGCTTTTTTCATTGTTATTCATGTTTAGGTTGGAGTGAAAGCTAAGCAAGTCAAAAAGCCATCTGCATGTTTTGCAGGTATTCCAATGCGTAGGCGGGGCTGAGGGCTACTACTTCGCCCATTACCATGATCGCCGGCGTGCCGATCCCGTTCTCGCGTACGAGGCGGGGCATTTCCCAAACCTGCCCAACCACACTCTTTTCATCCGGCCGGGTGCCGTTCTGGATCACCGCCATTGGCAAATGGCCGCGTCCGAAGTGTTTGTATAATGCGCAAATTTCTTCCAGTTTATTCAAACCCATTAGCACGATTACCGTTGCCCGTGACTGTGCCGCCAGCCGGAGGTCGTCCGAAAGCTCGCCGTTCTGCGTCGTGCCGGTGATCACCCAGAAACTTTCGCTCATTCCTCGGCGCGTTACGGGGATGGCGAGCGAAGCGGGGACAGCAATACTGCTCGAAATGCCCGGCACCATTTCGCAGGGGACGTCGTGGTCCTGTGCATATTCAATCTCCTCATGCCCGCGACCGAATACAAACGGATCGCCGCCTTTGAGCCGCACGACATGGCCGCGTTTCCGTGCCAGGCGTACGATGAGGCCGTTGATCTCGTCCTGCGAGAAGGAAGGATTCCCTGCTTTCTTGCCCACATACATTTTCAATGCATGAGCGGGGGCGAAGTCCAGGAACGCGGCATTGGCGAGTTCGTCATACAGTACCACATCCGCCGTCTGCAATGCGCGCATTCCTTTTAATGTGATTAGTTCGCTATCTCCCGGGCCAGCTCCTACCAGTGTCAGTTTCGCTTCCATCTCTTATATATAATAGGGTGAATATTAGAAATGTACTATATGTAGTATTTTGTAACTACGCCATTTATTGATTCAAATTTACTAGTCAAATTTTATAAAACAATCATTTTACCAAAATTTATGTTTGTTTTTAAGCATATTTACGAATATAAAGTTAGGAAATACAGAAAACACGATTTACTTTTGACTTATCGAAAAAGTGATAACACACACATAATATTAAAATAGTGCAACAAAATAATTATGTTTTCACAAATCAATAGTTATTAATTACTATGAAAGCTGTTTCAAACACCCGGATCGTCGTAGTAGGCAATGGTATGGTGGGCTACAAATTCTGTGAAAAGCTCCTCTCGAGAAAGAAAGATGGACAGGAATTTAGCATTACCGTATTTGGAGAAGAGCCTCGTGCGGCCTATGACAGAGTACATTTGAGTGAGTTTTTCGCAGGCAAATCGGCCGACGACCTTTCAATGGCCGGTGTCGATTGGTATGCGGAGAATGGGATACGGCTGTTTTTGTCCGATCCTGTGGTAGATATCGACAGAGCAGAAAAGCTGGTGCGTTCGCATCACGGACATATAGTATATTATGACTACCTTATCATGGCAACCGGCTCCGGAGCGTTCGTTCCGTCGATCCCGGGCGTCGAAAAGGATGGGGTATTTGTGTACCGCACGATCGAGGATCTGGAACTGATCCAGTCGTATGCCAAAAAGGCGAGAAAAGGTGCCGTGATCGGTGGCGGTTTGCTGGGTCTTGAAGCGGCAAAGGCGCTGCTGGACTTAGGTTTGGAAGAAGCACACGTAGTTGAATTTGCTCCACGGCTTATGCCAAGGCAGATCGACGAAGCCGGTTCGCGCATGTTGCAAAGCCAGCTCGAATCGCTCGGTTTGCACATACACCTATCGAAAAGCACACAGGAAATCAAAGGCGACGACCGCATTGAAGGAATGCAGTTCGCAGATAATACCTTCCTCGACGTAGATATGCTTGTGATTTCGGCGGGTATCCGTCCACGCGACGAGGTGGCCAAAATCGCAGGCCTCGAAACGCACCCGCGCGGTGGTATCGTGGTCAACAATCAGTTGCAGACCTCCGATCCTTTCATTTTTGCGATCGGCGAATGTGCATTGGCCCACCATATGATCTACGGCCTTATCGCGCCCGGCTATGAAATGGCCGACGTGGTGGCAACCATGCTGACGGGCGGCGAAAAGGAGTTTCTTCCTTTCGACATGTCGACCAAGCTGAAACTGATCGGAACCGACGTGGCAAGTTTCGGCGATCCGTTCGTCGAGGAGCCGGCTTGCAGGACCATCCGTTACGAAAATAAGGCCAAAGGCATTTACAAACGCATTAATGTAAGCTCCGACGGTAAAACGTTGCTGGGCGGGATCCTGGTAGGGGAGGCCGAACAGTATAATATGCTCCTCCAAACCTGTAAAAGTAAAACCATCCTGCCGCCCGACTCCGAGGATCTTATCCTGGGCTCACGAGGGGGCGAGGAAGCGGGCGCGGGGGTGATGAGCCTGCCCGACGACGCGCTTATATGCTCATGTGAGGCCGTTACGAAAGGCATGATCTGTCATGAAGTAGGTGAAAATGGCCATCAAACCGTAGATGCATTGAAAAAATGCTGCAAAGCCGGTACAGGCTGCGGTGGCTGTATCCCGATGGTGAAGGACCTCATCGCAGGTGTTTTGAAGGAAAAAGGCGTTTACGTCCGCAATGTGGTCTGTGAGCATTTCGATTACTCACGCCAGGAATTGCTGGATTTAGTGAAGATGAATGGATTGAAGACGTACAGTGCCGTGCTCGATCATCATGGCAAAGGAGATGGCTGCGAAGTTTGCAAGCCGCTCGTTGCTTCGGTCCTGGCCAGTCTTTGGAATGAAAATATCCTCGAAAAAGACCGCGCCGTGGTGCAGGATTCGAATGACCGCTACCTGGCCAATATTCAGAAAGGTGGAACTTACTCGGTAGTGCCACGGATTCCTGGCGGAGAAATTACGCCCGAGAAACTGATCGTGATCGGTCAGGTTGCTCAGAAATATGGATTGTATACCAAAATCACCGGCGGTCAGCGCATCGACCTTTTTGGCGCGCACCTGGGCGACCTGCCGGATATCTGGGAAGAACTCATCGACGCGGGCTTTGAAAGCGGCCACGCTTACGGCAAATCGTTGAGAACCGTGAAAAGCTGCGTGGGTTCTACCTGGTGCCGGTTCGGGGTGCAGGACTCGGTGACCTTCGCCATTGAAGTCGAAGACCGCTACAAAGGATTGCGGTCGCCGCATAAGCTGAAATCGGCGGTATCGGGCTGCGTACGGGAATGTGCGGAAGCGCAAAGCAAAGACTTTGGCATTATCGCTACGGAAAAAGGCTGGAACCTGTTTGTGTGCGGCAATGGCGGCTCAAAACCCCAGCATGCCCAGTTGCTCGCCACCGATGTCGACAAGGAAACCTGTCTCCGCCTGATCGACCGGTTCCTGATGTTTTATATCAAAACGGCTGATCCTCTGACACGCACCGCTACCTGGCTGAACAAAATGGAAGGTGGTATGAACTACCTGAAAGCCGTGGTTGTGGACGACGTGCTCGGTATCGCCGAAGAACTCGAACGCGATATGCAAAACCTGATCGACGTCTACAAATGCGAGTGGCGCGAAGTGGTGGAAAGTCCGGAGCTGCGCAAACGTTTCACGCATTTCGTGAATACACCCATGAAGGACCCGAGCATCACATTCGCAGGCATGCGCGAGCAGAAGCGCGCGACGGAGTGGGCGTAGCTCTCTCTCTTTCTCTCTCTCTCCGCCTCTCCCCTCTCCCCGGGTTTAAACCCGGGGTTGGGCCCGGGGCTGGACCCGGCGACGGTCCCATATATAGTATAGACTAGCAATCATCTATCACAACCCTGGGCTTCAGCCTGGGGGTTCCCAACGATCAACCTTACAGCAAAATGGAAACGATCACCGACACAATCAATGCAGTAACCTGGCACATGGCGTGCTACGTCGACGACATCCCCGAAGATGGCGGAGGCTGCGCGTTCATCAGCGGTAAACAAATTGCCATTTTTAACTTTTCAAGAAGGGGCGAATGGTATGCCACCGATAACCAATGTCCGCACCGCCAGCAGATGGCCATTTCACGCGGAATGATCGGCAGTCAGGAAGATGAACCGAAAGTTGCTTGTCCTTTTCACAAAAAAACCTTTTCATTGCAAACCGGACAGTGTTTGAATGGTGATGAATACCAAATCAGCACATTTCCGGTGATGGTAAAAGAAAACCGGGTGTACATAGGATTGTGAGCCCGGTTGCCGGTGAAAACACCGGCTAATCAGTTTTTTACGCGGGCTGAAACCCCGGGTTCCGGAGAATATGGAGAGACTTGACAAACGCGTCGCAGGTAGTCTGACACGATTTTATGTGGTGGCGCTTTTTGTTGTAGCTATGCTGACAGTCAGTGGATTGTTCCTCATCAGGAGGACGATCAGCAGTCTCAATCACGACAGTCGCGTGGTCAATGTAGCGGGCCGGCAGCGGATGCTGAGCCAGCGGCTTACCAAACTGGCGTTGTTGAAAGTGAATGGGATCGAACACAAGGACTCGGCCAGTTTCGGGACGCTGCTGGAACTCTGGAAAAGCAGTCACGACTACCTCGCAAACAGGAAACTTCCGGTTGAAAGTGGGTTTGTGACCTGGAAAAGTCAGCCGCTGGATACGATGTTCCATGATCTGGGACCTGTTTTCGATCGTATATACAGTAATTTTCAGGTGATCGGGCGTGACTCGTCCACCTCGGCCGACCAGCGTATCGCATTGGGCCAGGTACTCGACAACGAACCGCGCTTCCTGGCGAGAATGGACCGCATTGTTTTCCAATTTGATAAGGAGAGTTTTGAGCGGCTGGAAAACCTGGAACGCATTGAATGGATCCTCGATCTGATGACGATCCTGGTGCTGATCGCCGAAGGATTGCTGATTTTCCGACCGGTCGTGAACACAACCCGACGGGTCGTACATATGTTAACGGAGTCGGAAGACGCGTTGCAGCTTTCCAACCAAAAATTGAAGGAAGCGAACATCCAATTGCTCGAAACCCAAAAAGAACTGTTGCGGCTGGAAGAGGAAAAGTATGAACTTCAGCTCGCTGAGGATCGTGTGCGGGCAGGTGCCCTCATCGAAGGGCAGGAGGAGGAGCGGAAGCGATTTGCCCTCGAACTGCATGACGGGATCGGGCAAATGCTGACCGGCCTCAAACTGCATGCTGAGAAGCTGAGATCCGTACAATTCCTCGATGAAAAGCACCAGAAAAGATTCGACCAGCTGGTTGCCCTCATTCAGGACATCATCCAGACCACCCGCCAGATCTCCTTCAACCTGATGCCGTCGGTACTCAGTGATTTTGGCCTGGTATCGGCATTGAAGCTGCTCTGCAAGCAAACTGCGGACGTTTCGGGGATACGAATCGATTTCGAAGGAGACGATACAGACCGTATCCCGCTGGGCCGTTCAACCGAAATAGGGCTCTACCGCATAGCGCAGGAAGCATTAAACAATGCAGTTAAGCATGCGAATGCGGATCGGATCAAGATTAAATTGGAACAAAATAAGAATCGCATCTTTTTGGAAATAGCCGATGACGGAAAAGGTTTTTTAATTAGTAATTTGAAGTCAGAAGGCGGTCAGTTCCTGACGCGGAATGGGATGGAAAATATCCGTACGCGCACCAGTCTGCTCCACGGAGAAATGGAAATCATCTCGAAAGTGGACAGTGGTACCAGGTTGATCGTCCAGGTAGATTTGTAGGTTTTTGTTACTGATTATTCGATCTGTCATATGGCCATTAGGATCTTGGTAGTGGATGACCATTCGGTGGTGCGGCAGGGGATTATTACGCTCCTGGAAGACGAGGATGACCTGGTGATTGCAGGTGAAGCTTCCGATGGGGATGAGGTGTGGGAAATGATTGAAGAAGCAAAACCGGATGTCGTCCTGCTGGACCTGACCATGCCCAGAATGCCGGGGCTTGAAGTGATCAGGCAGATCGTGCCGGTCTTTCCTTCTGTTAAAATACTGGTATTCAGTATGCATAATAACGCCGACTATATACTTTCTTCGGCATTGAATGGTGCCTCCGGCTATCTGGAAAAGGACACCAGTCGTGATGAAATGCTGAGAGCCATCAGGGCCATTGCAAAAGGCGAGCTTTATTTTCCTCCCTATGCTTCTTCGGTTGTCATAAAAAACCTGCTCAAACAACTGGCACGGGTTTCCGACAGCAAGCCTGTTGAGGAGGACGTCAGGGAGAAATCCATCTGGAAAATCATAACCCCGCGTGAGCAACAAATCCTCAAATGCCTTGCGGAAGGCATGAGCAGCAAGGACATCGCCGAAAAATTCGACATTAGCTCCAACACCGTTGCCAACCAGCGTGCCAGCATTATGAAAAAGGCCAACGTCAAAAACACGGCCGAGCTGATCAGCCTTGCGATGAAGTAGCGATGGCCTGATTTTTTTGACAACCATCGAAGTTTTTCGAGGCCCGCCTGCTGCGGGTCCAAACTTCAATCGGAGACGCGATGGACAAGAGACTCACTTTCATACTTGCTTTGCTGATAAGCTGCATGGCGGCATTTGGCCAGAATGCCGTGCAATCCAACAGCAAAAGGGCCGATACCAACAAAAAAATCGTTCTAATAGCCGGCCCGGATAGTCACGGCAAAGGCGAACACGAGCATCAGGGAGGAAGTACGCTCCTTGCAAAAGCCCTGAACGACAGCCTGGCGGGTGTCAGGGCTGTGGTGGTTCATCATGGATGGCCAAAGGACGAGTCGGTACTCGACGATGCAGACGCCATTGTCTTTTACTGCGATGGGGGAGGTGACCATCTGGCGCTGCCTCACGCAGCCAGGATCGATCAGCTGGTTGCGAAAGGCGTGGGTATCGTGAATCTCCACTTTGCGCTGGAAGTACCCGCAGGCGAATCCGGCAACCGTCTTCTGAAATGGATTGGAGGGTATTTCGAGATCAACTGGTCGGTCAACCCTGTTTGGGAGGCTCAATTTTCAAACTTTCCCGATCATCCTGTCTCCCGGGGCGTGAAGCCTTTCAGTATTACCGACGAATGGTACTATCATATGCGTTTTCCAGTCGATCAAAAGGGTATTACACCAGTGTTGCAGGCGTTGCCCCCCGAATCGACGCTGGACCGCCCGGATGGGACCCATTCCAACAACCCGGCCGTGCGTGAATCCGTAATCACCAAAAAGGAACCGCAAACACTTGCCTGGGCCTTCCAGCGGCCTGGCGGGGGCAGGGGATTTGGATTTACCGGCGGACATATACACAAGAACTGGCAGAATGATAATTTCAGAAAATTGGTACTGAATGCGATGGCCTGGGCTGCGGGAATGGACGTGCCCGCCAATGGAGTGCCATCGGTTACACCCACTGACAATGAGCTGAATGCGCTTACAAAGCGGGTGGATTGACCTTCACACATTAAATTTCTTTAATTCGTAAATTACTTCGGCCTGTTTTGCGTTACTTAATGCAATACCCGGCAGCTATGGACGCGAATACGACGAACAGGCCCTGCCGTTTGTTTTGAAGTCCAGATGAAATACGGTTTACGGAAACCACGCAAGCACCCTGACAAACTCGTTCTGATTAGTCTGATCGTCGCCCTGACGATCGGAGCGGGGATCGTACATGCGCAGGTGGATTCCACGACTACCTCATCACGCAAACCAAAGCTGTTTTTCAATTTCGATACGCGCGGTACTTTTATCCAAAGCAAGCATATCAATGTCTTTGGCGTCAATGCAGGCATTACCTATGGCGAGAAACGGAACCGGATCACGGCGGGCTACTACTGGCTGGGGTATAATGCGGCGCACCGGCTGGTAAACTGGCGGAAGATCCTCTCGCAAACGCTCAATCTGTCCTATTATACTGCAACAGACGTCCGATTCGTTAACTTCGCTTACTGGCATACCGCCATCAGGAATAAGCGGTGGGTGCTTTCCACCCCGTTGGAAATCGGTATCGGGAATGAAAGCACACGTTTCCGTGACCTGTTCGACGGACTCGCTACCGGTTCCCGGAAAGACTACTTCATTCCCTTGCAGGTGGGTGTTTATGGCGAGTACCGGGCCTTTCGCTGGGCGGGTATCAACTCGCAGGTTGGTTATCGCAATGCACTGTCATCCGGCGAATTCCGGAAGCGGTTCAGCGGTTTTTATTACAGTTATGGGGTGAATCTTTATCCGGAAACGATCTGGAAGGATTTGAAGAAATGGAGTGGCAGGAAAGGGCGGAGTCGTACGCAGGATCACCAGAATGTGTCTCAGGAGAAATAGTGCTTCTGTTAGAGCAGGATCGTGACCAGTTTTAGCTAAATTGAATCTCAAAATAAAATGGCCTTTATGAAAGCGGCTAATCAGAATCCACCCAGGAGTCAAAGTGAAATTCCTACCAGAGCTAAAGCGCAAAGCCATGTCATGGCCAAAGGTAGAGAGGGTTTGGCATCCGAAATAAAGCGAGGTCGAAGGAAGCTTGGAACGCTGGAAGGTACGGCAGGGTATTTTATGAGCGATGATTTTCAGATTACTACACCGGAAGAGTTTGATGCATGAGATACTTGTTGGATACGCACACTTTGATCTGGACCTTTTTTGAAACTTCCCGGCTGTCCCCAACTGTAACAGATATCATATCCAACAAAAGGAATGCGATTTATGTCAGTTCAATCGTATTCTGGGAAATATGCATCAAAGTAGGATGCGGGAAGCTGAAGTTGGGTGATAAAGACCCGGAAATGCTTCCGGGAATCTGCATCGAATACGGATTTGAACTCATGGCACTCACTGCTTCCGATACAGGCTCCCTCCATCAATTATCGGGTTCACATCATAAGGATCCCTTCGACCGGATGCTCATTTGGCAGGCGATCTGCAATGACATGACCCTAGTTACGGACGACCGGTATATTTTGAAATATGCTTCTGCCGGATTGAAAACCATATGGTAACCGCATTTTATCCCAAAAACAAATCAATCCCTTGCTATTTAAATTTCTTTAAACTTACTTTGTCTATCAAATTAGTAGATTTTGTCGGTTAGCCACCAGCCGACGGGTCGGGTCAACAATCTTTTTCAAACATGAAATCGATGAATCGCTATTCTTCGCACCATGCTGCTGTGCCTTTGGTGGGCGCTTACAATTTTCCTGTACCAGTCTCCTGTTGTTGTTGCTGACGGCTGCCAAGGCCGCACATAAAGTCATTCACCAAGATTTTCATCCTGTTACTTCATTATTAACCGGGTCGCTTTCTGTACCGGGCGGCTTGCAGTTCCAACCATTTTATCACTATGAAAAATTTTAAGACCATTTTGCTCGCAGCAGGCCTTTCCCTGGCCGCATTGCCCACTGTTTTCGCACAGGAGTCGGGTGACAACAAAGTCATTATTACCGGCGTACGTTTCGCCTATCCCCTGGTGGACAAGTGGATCAAAGAATACACTGCTGCGAATCCCAAGGCACAGATCGTCATCGAAACCCGCACCATCACCGATCCGCAAAAATATGACCTGCTCATCGAAGCCTACGATCAGGATAAAGAAGTGAAGGAGACGCGCGAATACATTTCAATCGGCCGTTATGCGCTGATCCCGGTTGCCAACGCGAAATCGGCATTTGCCAGGGAGTATTCTGATAAAGGGCTGAATGAGAAGAGCTACAAGCAGATTTTCTTCCACGACATTTATGCCGAAAAGGACAAGTCGCTGACCACACAATACACGATTTATACACGTCTGCAAAAAGCGGGAGCGCCATTGACCTTCGCTAGATACTTTGGATACGAGCAACAAAATATCAAAGGTAAGGCCATTGCCGGAGCGGATGAGCACCTGATCAAAGCACTTTTGAAGGACGAGACCGGTATTACTTACACGACGCCCGGTTTGGCTTATGACCTTGCGAGCCGAAAACCGGTGGAAGGCCTGACGATCATTCCCGTAGACCTCGATGGAAACGGTCGGGTATCGAAAGAAGAGAAATCCCTGGAAACCCTCGATCAGGTACTCGGTGCGCTGGAAGCCGAAAAGATTAAAAACGTACCGGTGGCCGACCTGCATTTCTCCATTGACAAGCATAATTCGAATCCGGAAGCGAAGAAATTCCTTCTTTGGGTAGCCGCAAACGCGGATAAAGACCTTCACCAGTTTGGCTACCTGAAAGCGGATGCCAAGCGCCTTGCGGATGGGAAAGAGAAATTGGAAAGATTCCAGGCTATAAAATAAGTTGAGGAGCGCCGCCGTAAGCGACACGCCGTCGCGTACGGCGGCGCGCTGCAAAAACCGGGCTGATGGCATTTGGGAAACAATGTTCCGGAATTCTGCACCGCAAAGAATATCAATGTCTTATGGGCTATTTTCGCCACTTCCTGCGCCGAACGCTACCGTAAGAGGAGATTCGGAAGAAAGTGGTTTTATTACTTAAGGACAAACCATGATAAGCATTTACCTGCAATGAAAAAACTACTATGGAGCGCCGCTCTGCTGCTTGCGGCATTGACTACACAGGCTCAGTCCCGGGGAGGCAAGCCCAATATCGTTGTGATCCTGGCCGACGATCTCGGTTACGGAGATATAGGCACGTTTGGTGCTGCCGATATACGCACGCCGAATATTGATAATCTGGCAAATAAGGGAATAAAACTGACATCTTTCTATTCCTCCTCACCCGTGTGCAGCCCCACCCGTGCCGCACTCATTACCGGCCGCTACCCGCGACGGCTGGGCATCGATCACGTATTTTTTCCGGAGAGTTTTACAGGCATTCCGTCGGACGAAGTGACGATCGCCGAGGCATTGAAAGGCAATGGCTATCGCACGGCTATTTTTGGGAAATGGCACCTGGGGCATCACCGGCAGTATTTGCCGCTCCAAAACGGGTTCGACGAGTATTATGGCATTCCGTACAGCAACGACATGATGGGCGTTGCTTACCTGCGGGGCAATGATGTAGACAGCATTAAAGTAAACCAGCAATACATTACGCAGACCTACACGCAAGAAGCGGTCCGTTTCATTGATCAGAATAAGGATAAGCCATTTTTCCTTTACGTCACGCACAACATGCCGCACGTGCCCATTTACGCCTCACCGGCATTTGAAGGTAAATCCAAAAGAGGACTTTACGGCGACGTGATCGAGGAACTCGACTGGAGTGTAGGCGAAGTGGTGAAAGCACTTAAAAAGAACGGCCTGGAAGAGAATACACTGGTGATATTCACGAGCGACAACGGCCCCTGGCTGATCTTCGACGTTGAAGGCGGTTCGGCAGGTCCGCTTCGGCAGGGCAAAGGCACGACATTCGAAGGAGGTCAACGCGTACCGATGGTAGCTTACTGGCCCGGAAAGATCAAGCCGGGTTCGGTGTATGAGGATCTGGCTTCGCAACTGGATCTTTATCCGACGATCATCGGCCTCACAGGCAGTCAGAAAACGCAAACTAAGAAGCCGCTCGATGGCGAGGATATCAGCCCGGTATTCTTTGGAACCGGCAAGAGAAAAGGGGATGAATTTGCCTATTACTCGAACGGCGTCATCGAGGCTTATCGCAAGGGAGACTGGAAGATCAGGCTACCACAAAAAGATGTGAAAATCGGTGCTGCTGTGATCGTTCCGGCCACAGACACGCTGCTTTTTAACCTTAAAAGCGACGTAGGCGAGCAGAATAATCTTTTGAAATCCAATCCTGAGAAAGCTAAAGCGTTGCTTTCCTCGCTCGATGCTTATAAAAGGAAAATAGGGGACACGCCTCCGGCACTCGTGCAACGCATGTTGTCGGACGACAGCCACATTAAAAAGCGGGCTGAAAGAGCCGCTGGGAAAAGTAATGGCAAATGAGTAGCTTTCGAATGGTTAGGATTTTCTTAACCGTTCGAACTATCATCACAGCCATGAAAAAAAACATAATGACCATCCTGGGCCTTTCCCTGGCCCTTTTTGCTGGCGGAATTTCCGCTGTGCAGGCGCAGAGCATCACGTTGAAATCCGACGCCCTGGTGCCATTCCAGGTTACGGCTGCGGAGACTTCCTACAAGGAGCGGGCGGCTATCAAGCTGGAAATGCCTAAGGCGCCCAGTAACGAAAAAACTCTAGCGTTGCTGAAAGGCATTGATTTTCACAACGGCACGATCGAGGCCACTATTTCTGGTCAACCTGGTACCAATGCAGGCGGTGGCGCAAGAGGCTTTGTGGGCATTGCCTTCCGGGTGCCTGCCGACACGTCGAAAATGGAGCTTTTCTACATTCGTCCGACCAACGGACGCGCCGACGACCAGGTTCGCCGCAACCACTCCACACAGTATGTATCCCAGCCGGGTTTCCCGTGGGAAAAGCTTCGAAAAGAAACGCCGGAGAAATACGAGGCGTACGCAGACATGCTTCCGGGCGAATGGACCAAAGTGAAAATCGAAGTGAAGGATGAAACTGCCAGGTTTTATGTCAATGGAGCAGCCCAGCCTACATTGATCGTCAACGACCTGAAACAAGGGAAAGACCTCCGCGGAAGTATTGGTTTGTGGATCGGGCCGGGTACCATCGGCCACTTTACCGATCTGAAAGTAACCAAAATGGATTGATCGTATCCTTATAAAGACTCAGCTTCCTAAATGCATCAACAAAGCGAGTTAATTCTTGCTTTATTGATGCTCATAAATTTACTTTGCCCACCGAATTTATAGAGTAAGTATTTTAATGAAGCCTGTCGACCGGAAATAACCACCATTTCCAGACGGTACATCTACAAATGCCTGTGTCAAGCTTTGCAACAGGGGCAGGGTTTCGCGTATGCGCACTGGTGCGTATATGTTACAGCGGTAGCCGCCGGTGCTACTGCGGGCGTTGACGCCTTACAGGTTCCGGCATACACAGCATCCATTTACTTTTTGAATTTTTTAATAAACCCTTAGTACACATAATGAAAAAGTACCTTTACGTGGTCCTGTTTCTGACAGGCTTTTTAAGTCATTCCTATGCCCAGGAGGTGGTGAAGGGTGTAGTGAAAGACGGGACAGGGCAGACGATACCGGGTGCCACGGTTGTTCTGAAAGGAACTTCCCGATACACCAGTACCGATATCGACGGCAAGTTCAGCATTGCAGCAGCCAAAGATTTCCCCTTTACATTACAAATCAATATTACGGGCTACGAGCAGCAGGAAATCGACATTTATGAGCTGAGCGACGACCCCGCCGAGGTGGTTCTTAAGACAGCCAACGTGCTCGACGAAGTAGTCGTGATCGGCTACGGTACCCAAAAGAAAGGTGACATTACCGGATCGGTATCCTCTGTACCGCAGCTTGCTCTGAAACAGCCCATCAGTTCGTTTGACCGCGCATTGCAGGGCGCAGCCGCAGGGGTGCAGGTAACACAGACGTCCGGACAACCCGGTGCAGCCGTAAGCATCCGTATACGTGGAGGTAACTCGATCACGGGCGGTAACGAGCCCCTGTATGTCATCGACGGCTTTCCGGTGTACAACAGTAATGCAGATGCCAGCGCGGGCGTGACTGCCGGGCCGAGTATCAATGCATTATCCAGTCTGAATCCGAGCGATATCGAATCCATTGAAGTTTTGAAAGATGCCTCCGCGACGGCCATTTACGGTTCCCGCGGCGCGAATGGCGTGGTGATCATTACCACAAAAAAGGGGAAGGCGGGTCAGAATACACTGACTTACGACGCTTACTACGGGACGCAGAAGGTACTGAAGAAGGTGGACGTGCTCACCAGTGCGAAGGACTGGGCATTGCTGAAAAACGATGCACGCGTCAATTCCGGGAAAGCGCCGTATTACACCCAGGCGCAACTCGATGCGTTGGGCGAAGGGACCGATTGGCAAAGTGAAGCATTTCGCTCGGCACCGATCCAGAATCACCAGCTGTCACTTACCGGCGGCGATGACCGTACGCGCTACTCGATATCAGGTAATTACTTCAAGCAAAATGGCGTACTCCGTAATACCGATTTTGAAAGGTATTCGGGCCGCATTAACCTGGACCGAGATTTTTCGGCTAAGTTTAAAGTAGGAGTGAACCTGACCGCGAGCAAGATCACCGCCCAGGTAGCCAATAATGGGGTTGTGAATGCATTACTGGCCATGCCGCCGACGGTGAATGTGTATGATGCCAATGGCAAATACACCTATCAGAGCGAGTTTGAAACACCGCTGGGCAATCCGATTGCGACCCTGGAAAAGGAAGTCAACCAAACAAAGACCTACCGCCTGCTGGGGAACGTATACGGCGAATACACTTTTTTAGATGGTCTGGTAGGCAAGGTGTCCTTCGGAACGGATGTCATCAACAACAAGCAGAACCGCTATTTACCTTCAGACCTCTACCAGGGGGCCAACTCCAATCCCACAGGCAAGGGTTCGGTGGGTACGAAGTTCTCTTCCACATGGCTGAATGAGAATACTTTGAGTTATTCCAAAACGATTCGCGACAACCAGTCCCTGAATGTCGTGGTTGGCTATACCCAGCAGGCGTTCGAAACCGAGAGTGCGATTGCGGCTTCGGAGGCATTCGTCACGGATCAATTGGGCTACAATGACCTCGGCAGCGGCTCGGTGTACAGCCAGCCATCGTCAGGGTCGTCGGCATGGGCATTGAACTCCTGGCTCGGGCGTATCAACTATTCGATTGATCAAAAATACATTTTCACGGTCAGTGGTCGGGCCGACGGTTCTTCCAGGTTTGGGAAGGATAAAAAGTGGGGCTACTTCCCGTCTGCCGCGTTTGCCTGGAATATTTCGAGAGAAGATTTTCTGTCGCGTTACAAGTCGATCAGCAACCTGAAACTGCGCCTGAGCGCCGGGGTGACAGGTAACCAGGAGATCGGACAATACCTTTCGCTGGCGACATTAGGCTCGAATACCTATTTTTTCGGTGGCCAGACCTACATTGGTTTTTCTCCCAACCGCATTGCTAATGCGGACCTGGGCTGGGAAACCACAGCTCAGTATGACGGTGGTATCGATCTCTCCCTCTATCAAAACCGCATCAATTTTGTTTTTGACGCTTATTACAAAAAGACGACCAATCTGTTGTTGAACGTACCGATTCCCTACACGACCGGTCAGTCGACTGCATTGCAGAATTATGGGTCGGTAGAAAACAAGGGGATTGAACTGGGCATCAATACCGAGAACTTCACCGGTGCATTCACCTGGAACACCAATTTTGTGTTCTCCCTGAACCGTAACAAGGTTCTTACGCTCGGCGATGGTGCCGATTACATTATTTCCGGCGCCAATATTGCCAAGGTAGGACAACCGCTCGGTTCGTTCTACGGATATCGAACCAACGGCCTCTTCCAGACCGGTGACGACATTGCCAACCTGCCCACCATTAACCCTGCCACCACGAAACCGGGTGACCGCCGGTATGCGGATATCAACGGCGACGGCAAAATCACCCAGGCAGACGACCGCACGCTCATCGGTAATGCGCAACCCAAGTTTCAGGGCGGCATTACCAATACATTGTCATACCTGAACTTCGATCTGAGTTTCTTTTTCCAGGGAACATACGGCAACAAGCTTTTTAATCAGAACAAACAGCAGCTGGAACTCCTGACCGGGCAGCAAAATGCCTCCGTTACGGCGTTGGAGCGCTGGACGCCGACCAATGCGACCCAAGTGATCCAGCGTGCATTTGAAGACCCCGCACCGGTAAATACAAGCCGTTATGTGGAAGATGCTTCGTTTTTGCGCCTGAAAAACATCACTCTGGGCTATAACCTGCCCAAAAGCATCGCCACGCGCATTCACGCGAGCCAGATCAAGGTGTATGTATCGGCAGCGAATTTGCTGACCTGGACCCGGTACACCGGTTTTGACCCGGAAGTGAGCCGCAATGAGCAGAGCACATTGGGCCAGGGCATCGATTACAGTGTTTACCCCGGCAGCAAATCCTTCCTGGGTGGTTTAAGCATCTCATTTTAATGATTATCAGCATTCCAGCAATGAAAAAAATATTAATCCTGCTCCTGGGTATTTTGAGTTTCACATCCTGCACGGACCTCAACGAAAGCCCGGATTCGCTCATTACCACAGAGCAGTTCTATAAAACCGAAAGCGATGCCCTGGCTGCCGTGACGGCCGTTTACAATGCAGCCTTGAACAACGGCGGGCTCACGATGTACAACCGTTTGTTCCACCTGGCATTTGAAATTATGTCGGACGACGCCATTGCCGGTCTCCGCGTGACCAATGCGGACGTGCGAACCATTTCCGTGCTCGCGCACTCTACCACCAATGACCGCGTGGATGAGCTCTGGCGTGAGAGCTACGTGGCCGTCAACCGTGCGAATATCGCCATTGCCCGCATTCCGCAGATCGACATGGATGCGACTTTGCGGACCCGATTAGTGAATGAAGCGAAGTTTCTGCGCGGATTGCTGTATTTCAATATGGTACGGATCTGGGGCGACGTGCCGCTGATTTTGGAAGAAAACAGTTCGTTAGGCAAAGACGCAATCCAGGTAGCGCGCACACCGAAGGAAGAAGTATATCAGCAGGTCATCCGCGACCTGACCGACGCCGAAGCATTGCCCAATTCGTACACCGGAGCCAATGCGGGCCGTGCGACGGGCGGTGCCGCGAGGGCCATTCTGGCAAAAGTGTATCTGACGCGCCAGGAATGGGACAAAGCAGCAGCCAAAAGCCTGGAAGTGATCAATGGGCCCTATGGTTATGATTTGTTCGAAAATTTCGCCGATGTGTTCAATGTGGCTTCTAAAAACGGGAAAGAGCATATTTTCTCGGCGCAATGTAAATCCAACGTCAATGGGCAGGGCAACCGTCTGGCCTCGTCGGCGACGCCGGTAGGGATACCCGGTGTCGCATCGGCAGGTACAGACGAGCCCCATGCCGATGTGTACAAGCTTTACAGCGATCAAGACAAGCGCCGTGACGTGACGTTCTTTACATCGCTCGTCAGCCCCACAACCGGAAAGGAAATCACATTTCCGCCCCGATTTTTCAAATATTTCGATCCCGCGCAGATTGTAAACCCGACGGAATCGGCCAAAAATATTCCGGTGATACGGTTTGCCGAAATCCTGTTGATCTATGCCGAAGCGTTAAATGAATCCGCAGGGCCTGCAACGGAGGCTTTCACAGCCATTAACCGGGTGAGAAAGCGGGCAGGACTGGGCGCATTGGCCGGCCTGAGCAAGGACCAGCTGCGGGATGCCATTTACCTGGAACGTCGGCTGGAACTGATGTTCGAGTTTCAGCGATGGTTCGACCTCGTGCGCACCAAGCGTATGATCACCGCATTGCACGCTGCCGGGAAAACCAACGCAGCCGAAAAGCATTACCTCCACCCGATCCCGCAGCGGGAAATGGACCTGAACCCAAAGCTGGTGCAGAACCCAGGGTGGGAGTAGCAAGGTTGATCACCAACATCAAGACATGAACCTATGAAGAGATCCATTTCAAATCTGCTTTTGCTCCTCCTGCTCACCATCTCGCGGTCCTTTTCGCAGACAAAAGAGCAACCCAACATCCTTTTTATCCTCGTTGATGACTGGGGGTGGACAGATCTGAGTTCGGCGGGAAGCAAGTATTATGAAACGCCGAACATTGATAAGCTGGCAAAGGAAGGGTTGCGTTTCACACAGGCATACTCCGTGGGACCCAACTGCGCCCCGAGCAGGGCGTCGCTGATGACCGGCAAGTACACGCCGAGACACGGCATTTACACCGTCGGCAATTCGGATCGAGGCAATTCGGCTGACCGGAAGCTGATCCCGATTGAAAACAATACTGTGCTCAATCCCTCTTTTACGACTATTGCCGAAGAACTCAAAAACGCGGGTTACAGCACCGGTTTGATTGGTAAATGGCAGTTGGGAGGGAAAAATAAAGGCGCTGATGCGCACGCCCAGGGTTTCGATCAGGTGATTGGCGGTACTGGCGGCACAAGCGCCTATTTCTATCCCTACAACAAAGATGGTAAACCGTCGCCCCACGAAGGGATCACTTCCGGCAAGGAAGGCGAATACCTGACCGACCGGCTAACGGACGAGGCGGTGAAATTTCTGGACACACACAAGGAAAAACCGTTTTTCCTGTACCTGTCCTACTTCGCAGTCCACACGCCCATTGAGGCGAAAGCCGACCTCATTCAAAAATACAAAGGCAAAAAAGGGACAGCCTACCATCATAATCCGGTATACGCAGCGATGATCGAGAGCGCCGATCAGGGCATCGGACGTGTGCTCCAACAGCTCGACGCATTGAACCTGGCCGAAAATACGCTGGTCGTTTTCTTTTCGGATAATGGCGGAATGGGTGCCGTAACCGCCCAGCATCCGTTGCGCGGCTCAAAAGGCATGCTGTATGAAGGCGGTGTGCGCGTGCCATTGATCGTAAAATGGCCCGGAAAGACCAAGCCAGGTACGCAAACCGACATCCCGGTGATCGGCGTCGATTTTTACCCGACATTACTCGAAGCGGCAAATATTCAGAAGCCATTGAATACTGCATTCGACGGACAGAGCTTCGTGCCGTTGCTGTTACAAAAGCAGACGCCGACGCGGGACATCTTCTGGCATTTTCCAGCCTATCTGGAAGCGTATCAGGGAGATAAGCGCAACAAGGACGCATTCAGGACGCGCCCGGTAAGTACCATCCGTTCGGGAGATTTCAAGCTGCATCAGTTTTACGAGGACGGCCGGATCGAGCTGTACAATATCCGGGAGGACATGGGAGAAACGAAGGATCTTGCGACATCCAATCCTGCCAAAGTAAAGGAGCTGAAAGACAAGCTGGAAGTATGGAAGCAGCAGACCCATGCACCGGTACCCACCCAATTGAACCCCGGATATGCACCCGCTGCAACCGGAAAGTAACCATTTTAAAGCTATTCAAATGAAAAAAGCATTACAGATCGCGGCGACATTGTGCATGGGCGCCATGGCCGTTCAGCCGTCGTCGGCGCAGCACAGCCCGCAGCAGCAGTGGAATGGTAAAACCGGCAGGACGTTGCAGGAATCGACGCCTTTTCATATCGAATACAACAAAAAGGCACCCAAAGGCGCTCCCAATGTGGTGTGGATCCTGATCGACGACGCCGGTTTCGGTGCGACCACGGCATTCGGTGGCCTGGTAGAAACACCGAATATCGAGAAGCTGGCTAACAATGGACTGCGGTTCACCAACTTTCACACCACGGCGATCTGTTCACCCACCCGCGCGGCGCTGCTGACAGGCAGGAACCACCATTCCGCGCACGTTGGCCTGCTGACGCCCGCAGCCATCGATTTTCCCGGCTACGATACTTACATTCCATTCGAAAAAGGAACGGCCGCGGAAGTCTTGCGTGAAAATGGCTATTCGACTTTTGCATTGGGTAAATGGCATTTGACACCCGTCACCGAAAATTCCCAGGCCGGGCCATTCAACCGCTGGCCGACTGGCCGTGGGTTCGATCATTACTACGGATTCCTTCCCGGCGCAACCGACCAATGGCATCCCGAATTGTGGGAAGATGTCACCAAGCTGAATATAGAGCCCAATACCAGGCATTTGAACGAATTACTGGCCGATAAAGCCATCAAATACATTGCCAACCAGAAATCGGTGGATGCCGAAAGACCCTTTTTTCTGTACCTGGCCACCGGCGCAACGCATTCACCCCACCAGGTCGCAAAGGAGTGGATCGACAAATACGAGGGGAAGTTCGATATGGGCTGGGACCAGTACCGCGAGATCGTGATCGAAAAGCAGAAGAAGCTGGGTATCATCCCCCAAAATGCGGTGCTTCCCGAGCGTAACCCGGGTGTGAAGGAATGGGCAGCATTGTCTGAAAAAGAAAAGAAGGCCTACGCGCATTTCATGGAAGTGTATGCCGCATTTTACAGCTACACCGACTATGAGATCGGCCGGATCGTGAATTACCTGGAACAGATCGACCAGCTTGATAATACCGTAATCGCCGTGATCCTGGGCGACAACGGCGCGAGCAAAGGCGGTACCCAGCACGGAACCATTAATCCGCAAATCAATCGCCTGCAAGGCGAACAACGCATCGACGCCATTCTGAATGCCCGGGACCTGATCGGGACGGATGAGTCGAGTACCGACTATCCCATCGGTTGGGCCGCAGCGGCCAACACACCTTTCCGCTACTGGAAAGCCGATGCCAACACCGAAGGCGGCACGCGCAACCCGATGATCCTGCATTATCCAAAAGGCATTAAAGAAAAAGGAGGCGTTCGGAACCAGTATGGGCACGTCAACGACGTACTGCCTACCACGCTGGAAATCATCAAAGGTGAAGCGCCGAAGACGATCAATGGATACAAGCAGGAGCCGTTCGAAGGAACGAGCCTGGCGTATGCTATCGACCAGCCCGCCGCGCCTTCGAAGCACACAATCCAGTATTACGAGATCGCGGGAGCATTGTCGATTTACAAGGATGGCTGGAAAGCGTCCAAAGGCCATCAGGTTTGGGAAGGTTTTGAGGCGGGAAGCAAGGCCGATCCGTCGGGTAAGGCCGTGGATTTCAGTAAGGATGTCTGGGAGCTTTATAATTTGAATGAGGACTTCAATGAGCGTATCAACCTGGCTGAAAAAAATCCTGCGAAACTGAAAGAATTGCAGGCTGCATTCGATACCGAAGCCAAAAAGTACAATGTATATCCGCTCAAAGATTTCACTGCGCACGATATGCCCGCCGGCAGGACGGTGTATGGCAAAATGAAGGACATTACCCTTTTTCCGGGCGTCGATAACCTGGTAGGTGTAAGCAGCCCGCTCTACGACGGACGGTCTTTTACGGTGGATGCGGAAGCAGACATTGTAACAGGCCGGGAAGAAGGGGTGCTTTTTGCGGTAGGTGGCGAGAAGAGTGGGGTTAGTCTGTTTGTCAAGAATGGTAAGTTCCATTATGTGCATAAAACCGCGCGGGACGCATACCAGGTCGCGTCCGCAAATGCAGTCCCGAAAGGTCGGGTTCATTTCAAGCTCGTGTACGAATTCAATGGCCCGTCGGAGGGAGGGAAATCGGTCGGCAAGGAGACGTTGTATATCAATGATGAGAAGATAGGCGAGCATAGCTTCACTGCCGCCCAGGCGCAGATCCAGGGTCCCCGGCAACTGGATGGCACGGACGTGGGACGGGATCAGAAATTCGCCGTTTCGGACCAGTATCAGGTGCCGTTTGCCTTTACAGGGAAAGTGAAAAAGGTAACGATCCGGTATCAGTAATAAGGTATAGACTGACAGTTGTCAGTCTGAGCGGACCGGGCCGCCGTGCAGTCAACTGTCAGTCTGAGCGGAGTCGATTGTCAGTCTGAGCGGAGTCGATTGTCATTCTGAGCGGCGTCGATTGTCAGTCTGAGCGGAGTCGAAGACAGTCCGTACAGCACCGTGAACATCGTGCTGGCCCTTCGACCGCCCGGCGTCCCGGTCCGCTCCTGGAGACAAAAACGACAACGCGAACGATACAGTAAAAAACAAACACCCAATAAAGAAAACATAACTATGCATTTCAAACGCATTATGAAAGCCGTCCTGATCGCATTGTTGCCGGTTTCCGTGGCGACGGCGCAACAGAAGCCCAATGTAATCGTGATTCTGGCTGATGACCTGGGTTTTGCGGACCTGGGCTGCTACGGCAGCGAAATACCGACCCCTAACCTCGATCAGCTTGCGAAGAACGGTGTACGATTCACCAATTTCTATAACACAGCCCGCTGCTGCCCCACGCGCGCGGCCTTGCTAACCGGTGTATACAGCCACCAGGCCGGCATCGGGCACATGATGGACGACCGGGGCGCGGATCATCCGGCGTACCGCGGACAGCTGAATCATAACAGCGTAACCATTGCCGAAGTGATGAAAAGTGCCGGCTATTTTACGGCGATGACAGGCAAGTGGCATGTGGGCCACCAGCATGGCGTGTACCCGTCCAACCGGGGTTTCGAGCGCTCGCTGCATGCACCTGCGGGAGGATTTTATTATGGCAGCGGGCAGAATGCAAAGCTTTTCCTGAATGGCCGGGAAATCGCTAATGACGCCAACGAATTGCCCAAAGACTGGTACTCCACCGACCTGTGGACGGATTATGGCTTGCGTTTCATCGACGAGGCATTGACCGAGAAGAAGCCATTTATGCTCTACCTCGCCCACAATGCACCGCATTTTCCATTGCAGGCGCCGGAGGAGGATATTGCCAGGTTCCGTGGTAAATACCTGAAAGGCTGGGAAAAGCTCAGGCAAGAACGGTACGCGCGCCAGATCAAATCGGGAATGATAGACCCCTCGTGGAAGCTGCCGCCGATCAATCCAAATGTGAAAAAGTGGGATAGCCTGAGCGATGACGAAAAAAAGCGGTATGATGACATGATGGCGATCTATGCGGCTGTTATCTACCGTCTCGACAAGAGCATCGGTGACCTGGTGGCTGGTTTGAAAAAACGCGGGGTATTTGACAATACCGTGATCCTGTTTGTTTCGGACAATGGCGGCAACGCGGAGCCGGGTATCGAGGGACGTTATGAAGGTGAAAACCCGGGATCGGCCAAATCGACCGTGTTTCTGGGGCAGGGTTGGGCAGAGGCGGCTTGCACACCTTTCTGGGCATACAAACATCATACGCACGAAGGTGGTATTTCATCGCCGGGCATCGTATCCTGGCCGGCCGGAATTCCTGCGTCGCGGAATGGGAAGTTTGAACGTCAGCCGGCCCATATCACCGACATTATGGCAACGCTGGTGGACCTGGGAGGAGCACAATATCCCGAAACATTCGCCGGTCAGCGTATTCAGCCGCTGGAAGGTACGAGTCTGAAACCGGCATTTACAGGGAAGTCTGTCAACCGGAAAAACCCGATATTTTGGGAGCATGAAGGTAATCGGGCGCTCCGCGATGGTAAATGGAAGTTGGTGGCCGAAAAGACTGAGAGATGGCAACTATATGATGTCGAAAAAGACCGCACCGAACTCAATGATCAGTTCGAAAAGCAACCCGCCATTGCCCGAAAGCTCGTAGAGCAGTACGAGGCCTGGTACAAACGCGTAGGTGCCGAGGAGTTTGACAAAACATTTAAATGGTTTTATGATTATGACAAAGCCAAACAGAACGCCAGTGCCGGAAGCGGGAAATAGCATGACCACCGAGGTAAAACAGCTTGCCCGGACAAAAAACCTGACAATATCTGACCCATACTTACATCCTAATATGACTATCAGAACCTATCTCGCCCTGTTGCTGATCATCCTTGCCTGGGCACCGGTGCAGGCCCAGCAGAAGTCTCCCAACATTGTACTGATCCTGGCCGATGATATGGGCAGGGAATGCATTGGCACCTATGGAAGCACTTACCATACGCCCAATATCGACAAGCTCGCCAGGGAGGGCCTGAAATTCAATTATGGTTTTTCCCAACCCTTGTGCACACCTTCCCGCGTGCAGATCATGACGGGGAAATACAATTACAAGAACTATTCGGAGTTTGGTTTTTTGAACCAGGACCAGAAAACATTTGCCCACCTGGCCAGGGAAGCAGGCTACACCACGGCCATTGCTGGTAAATGGCAACTCGGAGCCAATCAGAAACTACCGAAGCACTTTGGTTTTGACCAGTATTGCCTCTGGCAACTGAGCAAGCCACGGCGTGAAGGCGAACGCTATGCCAAGGCATTGATCGATAAGGACGGCGAGATACTGAAAACGACCGCCGATGATTACGGGCCCGATATCTTTGTGAATTATATGCTGGATTTTATCGAAAAAAATAAGGACCGGAAGTTTCTGGCCTATTATCCGATGGCATTGGTACACGATCCATTCCTGCCTACACCAGACAGCAAAAGCTGGAAGGGCGACGAGGAAGGCCGTTTCAAAAAGGATACTGCCAATTTCAGGGACATGGTTTCGTACCTGGACAAGAATGTGGGCAAGATCGTACAAAAACTCAAAGACCTGGGGCTGTATGAAAACACCATTATCATTTTTACAGGTGATAATGGCACCGGAAGGCCCATTGTCACGCAATTAAAAGACGGTAGCAAACTAGCCGGCGGCAAGGGCCTGACGATCGATCGCGGACACCACGTGCCATTGATCGTAAACTGGGGATCGGGGCGCTACAAAACGCACGAAACCAATGACCTTGTCGATTTTACCGACATCCTGCCGACCATCGCGCAGGCCGCGGGGGCAAAAGTGCCAGCAGACTGGAACACAGACGGTACCAGCATTTTGCCGCAGATCAAAGGAGAAAAGGGCACACCGCGCAAATGGGTTTTCTCGCATTATCAGCCTATCCATTCAGAAGCGGCTAATAAACAATCGGCCCGCTTTTTCCGCGATCGCCGCTACAAGCTGTATTCGGACGGCCGGTTTTACGATTTGCAAAAAGATATAGAAGAAAAGAGCCCGATTGCCGTAGGGCAGGCCGGAGCGGAAGGAGAGCGGATCAGGAAGGTGTTTCAGGCTGAAATGGCGAAACTCCCCGCCTGGAAATTCGGCGACCCCGGCGTGGCCAAAGTGGTATTGCCAGGCTTGGAGCCGGATCCGGCGTTTGCGGATAAGGCGGATTAAAGCAATAGCAGATGCAGCTACCGGGGAGGCGCTTACGGAACCTTACCGGTAGCTGATTTTTATGACTGATTTTTAAAACAAAAAAAGACCAATATGATACGAAAGCATCGCATCGTTGCCCGGGCAATCTTTCTGCTGCTGTCGGCGATTACTTATCCTGCGCTGGCCCAAAGCACGAAATACAATGTCCTCTTTATCGCCGTGGACGACATGAACGACTGGATCGGGCCGTTTGGCGGGTACGAAGGGATCAAAACGCCGAATATCGACAAGCTGGCCAGGAAGGGAGTGGTATTCAAAAGGGCCTATTGCGCTGCACCGGCATGCAATCCCTCGCGTGCGAGTCTGCTCACGGGTGTGCGGCCTTCTTCATCAGGGGTTTATCACAACAACCAGCCATGGCGGCCGGTGCTGCAAGATGCGGTCACCATTCCGCAATACTTTACGGCCAATGGCTATGAGGTAAAAGGTGCGGGCAAGATTTTTCATAATGCATTCAATGACAAGGCTTCCTGGCCTGCCTATTTCGATATACCTAAATCGCCTGAGCCTGCACAAGCACCTGTCAACGGCTTCGCCCATTTCGACTGGAGTCCGGTTGATGCAAAGGATGAAGATATGGGCGATTACAAAATAGTGAACGAAGGCATCGGTTTTCTGGATCAGAAACATAGTAAGCCCTTCTTTCTCGCGGTGGGTTTTACTCGTCCGCACTTGCCGTGGTATGTGCCGCAAAAGTATTTTGATCAATATCCATTGTCTTCCATTAAACTGCCCAAAACCATCACCAACGACTTGCAGGACGTCCCGGATGCCGGTGTGAAAATCGCTAAACCGAAAGGCGACCACCAATTCGTCGTGGAACACAAACAGTGGGAGAAGGCGGTGCAAGGGTACCTGGCCAGCATTACATTCGCGGACGGGCAGATTGGCCGGTTGCTGGATGCGCTGGAAAAAAGTGCTTACGCTCAAAATACCATTGTCGTCTTTTTTGGCGATCACGGCTGGCACCTCGGCGAAAAGGAGCATTGGAGGAAGTTTGCACTGTGGGAAGAGGCTTCACGCGTGCCTTTTATTGTTTATGCCCCTGGTTTATCGAAAGCGAATGGGATCTCGGAACGCACCGTCAATCTGATGGATATTTACCCAACACTCACCGAACTGTGTAAATTACCCGCCAAAAAGGGCGTGGAAGGCAACAGCATCGTGCCGCTCCTGAAAAACCCGGGTACGACATGGAACCATCCGTCGGTGACAACCCATGGTTTTGGAAATCATGCCGTACGCTCTGAAAAGTATCGGTATATACGCTACAATGATGGTTCTGAGGAACTATACGACCACGATGCCGATCCGCAGGAGTGGAAAAATCTTGCAAAAGATGAAAAATATGCGGCCGTGAAGAAGGATCTGGCAAAGTCGTTGCCTGTGGTGAATGCCAAAGATGCCCCGACGGTGAAAGAGGGGAAGGAGTAACTAAACCAACATCCAATGATAAAAAAATACGCATTGCTGGCGCTCACGGCGCTTTCACTCATTCCTGTTACGACCTTGCAGGCATTAGCCGGCGAAGATGGAGAAAAGGCCAGGCCTAAATATAATGTGCTGTTCATCGCGGTCGACGACCTGAACAACGACCTGGGTACTTACGGAAATACGTTTGTAAAATCACCGAATATCGACCGTCTTGCCAAACGCGGCGTGCGCTTTGATAAGGCTTACACCCAATTTCCGCTTTGCAGTCCCAGCCGCTCGTCGCTACTCACCGGCCAGCGCCCCGACGTGACGAAAATTTATGAGCTCCAAACCCATTTTCGTAAAAACCTGCCGGATATCGTCACTTTGCCGCAGTTATTCAAAAACAATAATTATTACAGTGCGAGGGTTGGCAAGATTTACCATTATGGCGTGCCCGGCCAGATTGGCACCGATGGGCTGGACGATCCGGATTCCTGGAATTACCGCGTAAATCCCAAAGGACGAGACAAGACCGAAGAGCCATTGATCAAAAATCTGACACCCGATCGCGGACTGGGCAGCGCATTGGCCTGGCGGGCAACCGAAGGCACCGACGAAGAGCAAACCGACGGGATGATCGCCAGCGAGGCGATCAAAATTATGAAGGAGAAGAAGAATGAGCCATTCTTCCTCGCTGTTGGGTTTTTCAGACCACATACTCCGTACGTGGCGCCCAAGAAATACTTCGATATGTATCCGGTAGACCAGGTTCCGCTACCCAAGGAGATCCCGAACGACCTCGACGATGTGCCGGAAGCTGCTTTGTTTACCAAGCCACCGCATTGGGGCCTGGATGAAGCCAAACGACGGGAGGCACTGCGGGCCTACTATGCGACGATCTCTTTTATGGATTCCCAGGTAGGGAAGCTGATCGACGCGGTGGACCAACTGAAACTCGCCGAAAAGACGATTATCGTACTTTGGAGCGATCATGGCTACAATGTTGGTCAGCACGGGCAGTGGATGAAGCAAAGTCTTTTTGAAAACTCTGCCCGCGTGCCGCTCATTATTTCTGTGCCGGGCGGGACCAAAGGAAAGGCGTCCGGCCGCACCGTTGAGCTGGTCGATATTTATCCCACGCTGGCCGAGTTATGCGGGCTCGATCCCAAGCAGGATTTACAAGGGAAAAGCCTGACCCCGCTACTGAAAAACCCGACGGCTGTTTGGGATAAAGCTGCCTATACTCAGGTAAAGAGAGGACAGATATTTGGTAGAAGCGTCCGTACGGAGCGTTTTCGATATACCGAATGGGATGGTGGTAATGCGGGAACCGAACTGTACGACCACCGTAAAGACCCGGGCGAGTTCACCAATCTGGCGAAAGACAACAATTTTATTATCACAGTCAATGAAATGGCTGCATTGCTGAAAAAGGGTTATCCGGAAGCAGCACGGTCCGGCAAATGATGTTCAGTTACAAAAACATAATCCGGTTGTCGGTAGCGGGTATTGTTTCCGTACTGGCAACCGGTTTGATGTGGAAAGGGGATTATCAACCGCCACGTAAACCGAATGTGGTCATCATCCTGGCCGATCAGTGGAATGCGCAGTCGCTGGGCTATGCAGGGAATAGTGATGTGAAAACGCCCAATTTAGATCAATTAGCGAGCCGTAGCGTGGTGTTCAACACTGCGGTGTCGGTGATGCCGGTATGCAGTCCTGCCCGGGCCAGCCTGCTCACAGGCCAGTACCCGCTTACGCATGGGGTATTTTATAATGATCGCCCGCTGCGCAATGCGGCCGTGACTTTGGCGGAGATTTATAAGGAGGCTGGCTATACCACCGGGTATATTGGCAAATGGCACGTCAATGGACAGGCCAACACCGAAAAACAATTCGCTGCCCGCAGCCGCCCCGTGCCCCGCGACCGTCGGCAGGGTTTCGATTACTGGAAAGCCAGGGAGGTGACGCACGACTATAACAGTTCATTCTATTTCGACGAAAACGATGCCCGTCATGAATGGGAGGGATATGACGTATTCCCGCAGACCGATAGCGCCATGCGCTTTATCGACAGGAATAAAAACAGCCCATTCCTGCTCGTGCTTTCCTGGGGCCCGCCACACGACCCCTACCTTACTGCGCCGGAAGCTTACCGCAAATTGTATGACCCGGAAAAGCTGAAATTGCGTCCCAACATCCCCGACTCATTGAAGGCCAAGGCACGGAAGGACCTGGCCGGATATTATGCTCATTGTACGGCTTTGGACAAGTCTGCGGGCGACCTGCTGGCAGCTTTGAAAAAGGCTGGTGTGGAGGAAAATACCATTCTGCTTTTCACCTCCGATCATGGCGATATGCTGTACTCACAAGGGAAAGTCAGAAAGCAGAAGCCTTGGGATGAGTCTGTGCTGGTACCGCTGCTGGTGCATTATCCGGCGGGGTTAGGTAACGGCAAACGCGAACTTTCGATGCCGTTTTCGAATGTCGATGTACTTCCCACCTTGCTGGGGATGAGTAATCTGAAAATTCCTTCCTCGGTAGAGGGCACCAACTATGCGGATGTGCTTGCAGGAAAAAGACAGCCGACCGGCGAAGAGGCCGCCTTGATCCAGGTGCCAGTCCCTTTCCATGAGAACAATTTTCTAAATGGAGGAAAGGAGTACCGGGGAATCAGAACAAAGCAATATACTTATGTGAGGGATTTGAAAGGTCCGTGGCTCCTGTATGACAATGTGAAGGATCCTTACCAATTGAACAACCTCGTTGGTACAACGGCTTACGCGTCCGTCCAGGCAAAGCTTGAAAAAGTTTTAAGAGCGCAGCTGGCGGATGCCCGGGATAATTTCCTTACGGCCGACGAGTACATGAGGCAATGGAATTACCGGTATGACGGAAAGGATAGTCTGAGAATCTCCGGATTTTGAAAAGGCGGATTCCGGATTAGTCAAAGAGAAATACTCCCGAATTGCATCGGGAGCATTTCTCTTTCAAGTGACTCAGCTACTTTTTGACCACTTGCATTGATTTCCCATTAAACTTGACGATATAAACGCCTGCCGGCAGCAGGGTCAGGTCGACTTCTGTGATGCCGTTAACATTCCTGATCGAATGGACTTTTTGGCCGGTCACTGCGAAAATCTGAACCTCTTCAACTTTCTCTTTCAGATCCAGGTGTAGCGACCCGCTGGTTGGATTCGGGAAAATATTCGCAACGACGCTTTTCGTCAGCATGACGGTCTCAATGTGACTGAAAGCAAAAGTTTCATCGAGATCGATCATTTTCAGGCGGTAGTAGCGTTTGGAAACAGCCCAAGCGGACGAATCAAGGTAAGAGTACTGACTATTGGTCAGCTTGTTTTCGTGCGATTTTTGCGTTCCTATGGTTTTCCAGTCTTTTCCGTTCGTGCTGCCCTGGATTTCGAAACGGTCGCTATTTTCTTCGGTAGCGGTTTCCCATTTGAGCAGCACGTTGTTTTCAACTGGTTTGGCCGAGAAGCTAACCAGTGTCACAGGCAGGGCGGGCTCATTGAGGATGGTGTAAGATGATTGGGTATATGCCGGAAGGAATCTCCATGGGCCATATATCTGACCGGTGAGGGCTTTCAGCATACTATATCTGGGACGTGCCCTGATTTTGTTATCAAAACCTACTTTGGTGACTAATGTCGTCAGTTCCGTGCCCGGACCTCCCAAATCGATGTATTGATTGGTTTGCCCTGAGAAATTGGTGCTGTTTGTGATGGTACCTGCGCTGAAGAATGGAATGGACTCTTTTCTTGTTTCCCACACCAGCCTTGCGCTGTTTCTGCCCAGAAATGATTTGACCCGCAAACCCGCTCCGAAATTAGTCTGGCTAATTTGGGTATAGTTGATGTTGTCGACGAGGTTGGAATTGTACACACGGAGATTATTCCTTATTGCATTCCCTCCAAAATTGCCCTGATAAACAAAGGCGGCCCCTCCATCAATCGACATATTCACACCTCCGTCGTTGGATTCCAGGTTAAAGTTGGTCATCCCAATGATGATATCGCTGTAACCGTCTCCGTTTACATCACCGGCCCCGGCCACGGAAACGCCCATCCGGGCTTCCTGGAAGTTACTTTCTACGGAGACATTGTTGGCAGGAATTATGCCGTTCGCCGAACCGTAGTAGACAAACCCCATACCCTCATTGGGCGAGCCATTGTCATGCTCGGGAGCGCCAACGATCATATCGCTGTATCCGTCACCATTCACATCTCCGGCTCCCGCCACAGCTGCGCCGTAATGTGCATCGGCCTGTAAGCCTTTTAGTCTGAGACTAATTGCCTGTGTCCCCTGACTGGATCCATAAAAGATGAACGCGGCACCTTCGGAGGCGTTTGGCTTATTGTGAAAAAGGGGAGATCCTATCAGGATTTCGCTAAACCCGTCCCCATTGAGGTCCCCGCCACTGGCGACTGAGAAGCCCATCCATGCTCCGGGGTCGCCAGATTCGAATACGTCTGACTTGTTTTGGTCTATTCCATTTTTTCCGCCGTAGTAAACAAATGCCGCGCCTTCCGATGCCTGGCCGTTTGAAAACGTGGGTGCTCCCACAATGACATCGTTATATCCGTCGCCATTCACATCGCCAGCTGAGGCCACTGAGAAGCCCATCTGGGCGTTGGCCTGTGTTCCTTCCAAAGCGAAGTAAAAGGAGCTGACACCCAAAGTTGTTCCATGGTACACAAATGCGGTACCGCAGTTGTTGCACCCTACCTTGTCGAAACTGGGCGCGCCAACAATCACATCCCGGATGCCATCTGCATTTACGTCCCCGGCACCTGCTACGGAGGTACCGAAATAGGCATTGGTCTGATTGCTTTCCAATTTCTGATTCCAGACTATGCTGATACCGTTCTTCGAGCCGTGATAGACAAATGCAGCACCATTGTCTGTGCTTGCTCCATCGTAGTAGGGAGCTCCGACGATCAGGTCGCCGTATCCGTCTCCATTCACATCCCCTGCCGCAGATACCGATGCGCCGAACTGTGCACCTGCTTGGCCGACATGCAGCTTATTGGAGAAAGATTTGGGTACGCCCGTTGCAGATCCGTAGTAAATGAATACGGCGCCTTCCTTTCCTGAACCATTATCAAACTGTGGTGCACCAACAACAATATCGGTGAACCCGTCTCCATTGAGATCGCCCGCACCGGTAACGGCGTTGCCAAACTGGGCTCCGGATTGGTTGATCCCCAGCATAATCGTGGGGACCGCCAGGATACCCGAAGCGGAACCATGGAAAACAAAAGCGGATCCATTGTCAACCTTGGCTGCATTATCATATAAATTAGCACCACTGATGACATCGCTGTATCCGTCACCATTCACATCTCCCGCGCTTGCAACGGAGATACCCATTTGGGCTTCATCCTGGTCCGATTCCAATACTGCCACATGCGAATTGATACCGGTGGCTGTTCCATGATAGATGAACGCAGCCCCTTCTTTGGATGAGCCATTGCTATGGAGCGGCGCACCCACGATGAGATCGGAGAACCCATCGCCATTGACGTCACCTGCACTTGCCACTGCTGTACCAAACTCTGCACCAGGTTGATCTGCGCCGAGTGTGTCTTTGGCCGAAGCTGACACTCCGCCATTTGCAATTCCTTGATAAAGAAAGGCTGCTCCTTCACCATTGTCATATTTCGGGGCTCCTGCGATGACATCGCTTTGTCCGTCGCCATTGTAATCTCCCGCAGAAGCTACCGAAGATCCAAGTAGCGCGCCGGCCTGATTGCTTTCTAACGTAGCAACGGGCACTGTTTTGATACCCATTGCAATACCGAGATAAACAAACGCGGCTCCTTCGTTATTTTCATTGTCGTCGTAATAGGGCGCCCCGGCGATGATATCACTGTATCCGTCGCCGTTAACGTCGCCTGCACCTGCCACCGCAGTACCCAGCGCCGCAAATGGCTGATCGCTTTCCAGGATGATAGGGGAAGGGAGTAATCCGGAAGCGGAGCCCAGATATACAAAAGCGGCACCTTCCCGAAGCTGATTGTTTTGATAGCTCGGAGCGCCTACGATAATGTCACTGAAGCCGTTATTATTGACGTCGCCGGCCAGTGCAACACTTTTACCGAATTCTGCATTGGCCAAATCACTTTCAATGGTGTCGGAGGCGGTTGTGTTGATTCCGGATGGCGAGCCGTAGTAAAGGAAAATAGCTCCCTCTGCCTGTTGGCCGTTCTGATAATGCGGAGCGCCGATAACCAGGTCACCCAATCCATCTCCGTTGATATCTCCGGCGGTAGAAGCCGCATAGCCAAACAGTGCATCAGAAACCCCTCCTTCCAGTTTTACGAGCGAACTGGCTTCTATGCCTGTCCCTGAGCCGTAGTATACAAAAGCGGCTCCCTGGTTTTCGATGCCATTGTCCCAGCCCACGACGCCTATTACAATTTCACTGTATCCGTCGCCATTGAGATCTCCCGCTGTCTGGACCGAATACCCGAGGTTATCCCGCGATGTAAGGCCATACAGCTGCTTATCGGCATTTCCAGGATTGCCATGCGCAATGATGGGGTCGATGGTAACGGGATAGGCGGCGTTTTCAGCTTCGACATGCAATACAATTTCCTGACCTTTAAAAGAGATGGAAGAGGCTAATATTCTGCCATTGGCATCCCAACATTTCAGGTCGCTGTAACTAAGGCTTGAACCATCGGGTGAGCCAGTTGTTCCATATTGCATATGCAGGTTTCCGTCGGGGGCCTGGCTGATGGCGGCACCCTGGGCTTTCAGTTTTACTTCCAGGTACCTGGTTTCTTTTGGTGCATGATGGACGATGAAATTCTCACGGATTCCCTCCGGACTATTGATGAATTCTTCGGTAAATCCGGAATGGCTGATCTGAAGTTGATTTTCGTCAACCTTCGAGGTAGCCGTTTGCTGTGGCGCATGGATGAGATGGCCGTCGGCAAAAACGCCGCTGGTAACCAGGGAAACCTTGAATGGCCGGGCGACGTCGACACGGCTCTCGATTGTCAGCAAATCGGGCTGAAAATGGCTGCGCAGATTTTGGGCTCGGTTTGGAGCCTGTAAAATTCCGCTCTTTTCCCCGGCGTTGATATGATACTCCATCAACGCGATTTGGTCGAAGTAAGACTTGTCGTTGTTTGTACCAGAGATAGCGGAAACTGTTACCGGTTGTTTTTTAATTTCCCCGGAAGCAGAATGGAGCGACGGCAGGAGCAAGCCTGCATACTGTAACGAAGCTGTGAGCGCAAGGCAAGCTATAAAAGCATAGTACGCGCGATGATAGATTTTTCTCATAAGTGTTGTGTACATTTAGGTGACAACAGGTTGCTTTGATTTGAACTTCAAATTATGGTCACCGTCTATTGTAACAGGAAAAGAATTACCGGGGTGTCGGTAAGGATGAGTGGGCGGTAAGTAGAGATGAGTCCTTCCAGCGTGATACCCAGGATCCCACAGATTATTTTACCCTTTTTGATAGCTTTTGAAATGATTAAGAGATATTTCTGCCGGTTGTACTTCGGGTTGGCAGCGGCAGTGCTTTTGCCTGGCGGCATCGCCCGTGCCCAGACAGGAAGTCGCCCTAACATCATCTTTATCCTCACAGACGATCACCGGTGGGATGCATTGGGCGCAATAGGGAACAGGGTTATCCGGACACCGCACCTGGATGCACTCGCCGGACAGGGTATACTTTTCAAAAACGCTCACGTGACGACTGCCATTTGCATGGTAAGCAGAGCGAGTTTGTTAAGCGGCCAGTATATGTCGAGGCACGGTATCAATGATTTTGGCACAGATTTTAAACCGACGGCGTTAGCAGAAACTTATCCGGCTGTACTGAAAAAGGCAGGCTACAAGATCGGTTTTATCGGAAAGTTCGGAGTGGGAGTGATGAACCAGCCAGATACGCTTTTCGATTATTGGGCGGCGAAGAAAGAAGGGCAGCCGCAATATGAGCTTATCAACGGAAGCGGTCGCATCATACACCACACCGATAGTGTTGCAAAAGACATTGCCGTTTTTCTCGACCGCTTTGCAGGGAAAGAGCCATTCTGTTTGTCAGTGAGTTTCAAGGCGCCGCACGAGCTTGATGGAAATCCGCCCAGGTATCCGGTCCAGGAGCGGTATAAATCTCTTTATCAGGATATAAACATCCCTGACCCGCTGACAGCCGCACCTCAGTACTGGGACAGTCTGCCTGCATTCTTCCGGACCGACCAAAACATTGGCCGCAACCGGTGGAAACCGTTGCTGTCTACGCCCGAACTCAGGCAGGAAACTACCCGCGATTATTACAGGCTCATTACCGGAGTAGATGAAGTGGTAGGGAAGCTTGTTTCTCAACTCAAAAGCCTGAAAATTGATGAAAAAACCATTATTATTTTCATGGGCGATAATGGCTTTTCGCTGGGAGAACACGGACTGGAAGGAAAATGGTACGGTTTTGAAGAATCGATCCGCGTCCCGCTGATAATTTCCGGAGGAGCGTTACCGCGGCGCCTGAGAGGGACGGCATCCACGCAGCTTGCATTGAACATCGATATCGCGCCTACGATCCTGTCGTTTGCCGGTACATCGCTCCCGCACGGGATGCAAGGCTACGACTTAATGGCCGTCGAGCAAAAGAGGCAAGCACCGCGCAAGGATTATTTCTACGAGCATACTTACTTAGGCAGTCCGCGGCTACCGAAGGTGGAAGGCGTCGTGGCCGACGATTTCAAATATATGCGGTACATTGAAAACGGTTATGAGGAACTGTACAATGTGAAAAGCGACCCACATGAAACGAAGAATCTGGCTAAGTATCCGGCAGAGCGGGATCGTCTCGCGCGAATTCGGGAGCGGTATGAGGCTTTGAAAAGGGACGTAAAATAGGTTTAGCTTTTCAAAGTCTCCATTAAGCGGTAGTTCAGATAAAGCTTTTCTTTTCCTACTGTCACGCTTTGAAGGAATTTTTTCTCTTCAAGGCTCTTTAGATAATTGCCGACAGTCTTGATGTTTCCCAGTCCTGCTGCTTCCAGAAAGCTTCTTTTGGTATAAGGCAGCCTGAAAATTACTTCCAGCAGATCTTTAGAATATATTTTAGGAAGACTTTTCTGAATTTCTTCACCCATCTGCTTCATCAATGCTGCTATCTGCTCGATCCGTGCGTGGCTATCCCGCGAGGTGACTTCGATTATGTCAAGGATGTACAGGATCCAGTTTTGCCAGTCGCCTTTTTCGGTTACATCCCGCAAGCTCAGATAATAATCGTTCTTATTTTTGAGAATGTAATTACTGAGATACAATGCAGGCAGGTCCAGCAGTTTGCATTGTTTCAGGTAAAGCAGGAGAATGATCCTGCCGGTCCGGCCGTTCCCGTCAAAAAACGGGTGGATCGCTTCAAACTGGTAATGGATCAATGCCAGCTTGATCAGTGGATCGAGTTCATCTTCGAGGTTGATGAAGTTTTCCAAAGCACCCAGTTTTTCCCGGATCAGTTCCTCACCTTCCGGCGGGGTGTAGATCACCTGTCCGGTGACGGGGTTTTTGAGCTGCGTTCCCGGAATGTTCCGTATACCTGACTGATTTTCCTTAATGATGCGCATGATGGCGATGAAAAGGTTGGTCGTCAGAATGGGTTTCTGCTCTATTTCCTCCAACCCATACCATAATGCATCTTTGTAATGGATCACCTCTTTGGTGGGTGCATCGTCGATGTTTAGCTCAACGATAGATGCCTGGAAGAGCGCGTCCTGGGTCGTGATGATATTTTCGATCGCCGAACTGGCCTGCGCCTCCTGTAAGTTGATCGTATCGATGAACAGCAGCGGATTAGGCAGGTTGGTAATGGCACCTTTGAGTTCCGACAATGCCCGGCTGGCTGAAATGACTTTTTTTAATATCGCTTTTGTCTCCGTTTCGCCTTTTGGAGGCAAGTCCGGCAGATTATTGTACGGTTTCAGCGGATTATATTTCATGTCGGGACAAGGGTAAAAATTACCTGTGTTTCTGGAACGAGGGTAAAAATAGCGAAAAAACGCCCTCGTTCAATTTTCAAAGGTAAAAAACGCCCTCGTTTTTCGGGCAGTCGCAGCCGTCGATTGAGACATTGTATGACATGGCCGATTTTCAGGAAATGGGTGTGCCGAAGTTGTTGGTGTCGGCGGCAAGTAACGTGTGAATACTAATTCACAGGGTATAGTTCGGGTAATCTCCTCTGAACGCCGTTATAACCTTCGTATTCGTACTCTTCAAAGTCATTGATTTTATAATAGTCGAGTTCTTCAACGTTGTCAAATACCCGGACACGATCGATAAAAGCACGCTCTTCGAGAGACAGACGTTCAAAGAGAATGTCGATGATGATATCCATTTTCTCGTACCTGTCCAATGCGGTAAGTGACGGAGCGCTGACTCCCAACGTGTATCTGTGGTTGATAACACCATGATAGGCAGATGCCAGTCCTATCGCATCTACAACGAGCCCCTCACACCGTTTTTCGTGAAAAACCTTTTTTAATCGCTCTACCAGTGTTGCTTTATCCATTGCATTACTTTTTTTACAGAAATTATAAACTGTTTTACCGTCGATTGGCGACAGGTAAAGTCGTACCGGCGCTGCTCACTCCAATCGACTACCTTCGACCAGTCTTTTGCAAAGGCCGCGTCCTGCTGGGTTTTTAATTCTAACTGCCGGCTTAGTCCCGACAGAATGAGCAGATTCGACAAGTCGTGAATCATAAACGATTTCGCAATATGCGTGGGGACTTTTCTTTTATCGAATATTTCGACATTTAACTTTTGGCAAGCTACCGCTTTCAATCCCAGCTCTACGGCGTAGCCAGCCAGATAGTATGCGCCCCGATAGTATTTCGTCAGAAATAGTAATTCCGCTTCTTCCAATCGCTCGATTGCCAGTATTTTGAGTTCTGATGCAGTCGCCAAATCTCTTAAAGTTACGAAATGTTGATGAAACAGGTTCGGACGCAAGCTAAGCTGAGGCAGTCAAAATAGAAAGGTTGATCCGGCTTTGACTATCAAACGGTTAGTACGTATGAATAACTGGTAACTGCGCCGCTCGAAAATTATTTTTCCAACACTTTTGCCTCCTTCTTGCATTCTTAAAATCTTTTAACAATCTTTGTCTATCGAATTTATAGATTTATAAAGAAGGAAGGGAGAGGTTAGGCTCTGAGATCTTCTGGCAACCTGTGACTTGTAAGGTGCCCCAACCTAATTCTATTGATAAATCTGCGATCCAACCACCGGAGTAACGGAGTGCCTTTATCATCCCGGCCAGGAAGCTGGCAAGGGAAAATTCGTAGCTGTACCACCGCCATGAAGGCTCCGGGCCAGTGAATAAGGATTTTGTACGCATAACCAACCACTCGATGAAGACTAGTAAACTATGCTCCTATGCTTTGGCCGTCGGCCTTTCTTTCCATACATTCTATACACAGGCCCAGCAGGCGAAGATACGCGACGGCATTTGGCGTGGCGTTTTCAAAATAGGACAGAACGACGTCCCTTTTAATTTCGAAGTACGTAACGGCAATAGCCCGACCCCGGTTTTTACGGCCATCAATGGCGACCGACGGGATGATTTTCAGGTAAGCCGGATCGGCAATGACTCCATTCGCGTCAGTCTCAATACATTTGAAAATGCCTGGTTTGCCAAAATCCAGCCCGATGGCAGCCTTACCGGCGAGCAGAGAAGTCTCGTTTCGGGAAACAGCCGCGTGTATGCGTTCGAAGCACAGCCAGGTAAAGATTACCGGTTTACCGAGCCGGGTAAGGAAGTCGCTCCCAAAGCGGACCTGTCGGGGAAATGGCTCGTGAAGATACAGCCGAAAAATGCGGACGAAAAGCCAGCCGATCGCGTGGCGGTTTTTGAGCAAAAAGGAAATAAGATCAACGGCATTATCCTTTCGGTCAGTGGCGATAGCCGGGAACTGGAAGGAAATGTGAATGGGGATGAATTCGTTCTCTCGGGTTTCACGGGTTCAAGTCTGGCCCTGGTGAAAGGCAGGATCAATGCAGACGGGTCGATATCCGGGGCGATCGGCGCAAACGCGGAACCGATCCGTTTCGATGCCATGAAAGACGACAAGGCCGCATTGCCTGATGCTTACGCGCTTACGTTCCTGAAACCCGGATTCGACAAGTTTGATTTCACCTTTCCCGACCTCAACGGGAAGTCCGTTTCACTGAGCGACGAGAAATATAAAGGCAAAGTGGTAGTGATCGAGATCATGGGTACCTGGTGCCCCAACTGCATCGATCAGGTGACTTTCCTCGCGCCCTGGTTCAAAGAGAATAAAGACAAAGGCGTGGAGGTGATCGGTCTTGCGTTCGAAGCGAAAGACGATCTTGCATTCGCCAAAAACACGCTCACAAAGCTCAAAAACCGCTATGACATCCAGTATGATCTTCTTTTCGCGGGTAAAGTAGGCGGTAATGTGGTGGCTGAGAAACTTCCCGCCATTGATAAATTCCTGGCTTATCCGACGACCATTATCGTGGGGCGCGATGGTAAGGTAAAGGAAATTCATACCGGTTTTTCAGGGAAAGGCACGGGTCAGTTTTATCAGGATTATGTAGCCAAATGGAATGCGGACCTGGCGAAGCTGATCGCCGAGCCGCTGCCATGACGAATTGACAAAATTTCATTCAACAAATTAATTTACAGAGGCATATGGAAATCTATTGTGACAACGCGGCCACAACGGCGCTGGACCCGGAAGTGATTGAAGCGATCCTGCCATTTCTGACCACACATTATGCAAATCCTTCATCGGCACACGGTCCGGGTCGCAAGATCAGGGAGTCGATCGAACAGGCGCGACGCACGGTCGCGGGCCTGCTGGGCGCGTCTCCGGATGAGATCGTGTTCACTTCAGGAGCTACCGAGGGCATTAACCTCGCAATTACCGGGGCCATTCAGGGCTACGAGCTCAGTCACGCCATTACAAGCCGTATCGAGCACAAGGCGGTGCTGCAAAGCCTGAAACACCATGAAAAAGAAGGGGACATCGAAACCAGTTTCGTGAAGCTCGACGAGCGTGGCAATGTGGATTTGTACCACCTCGAAAACCTCCTGCGTGCCAACCCACGTACGCTCATAGCACTCATGCATGGGAATAACGAGATCGGCAACCTTACCGATATCCATGCGATCGGTGTGCTGGCCAGGCGTTATGATGCTGTTTTTCTGACCGATACAACCCAGACAATTGGTAAAGTCCAATTCGATCTCCACGATGCCGATATCGATTTCCTGGTAGGTTCTGCGCACAAATTCCACGGGCCCAAGGGAGCCGGCTTTGTTTACATTAATAAAAAACACCATCTGAAACCGCTGATCTACGGCGGCGGGCAGGAGAAGGGCCAGCGTGGCGGAACGGAGCATGTGTCCGGCATCGTCGGCCTCGCCAAGGCGCTCGAAGTGGCTTACCGTGATCTTCACCAGAGCCATTCCAGAATTTCCAAACTGAAACAATACCTGATCTCCAAACTGGCGATCTCGGGAATCGACGGCATTTGTTACAATGGCGAAAGCAAGTCTGCCGAAAACAGCGTACCCAATGTGCTCAGCGTATCGTTTCCCTGCCTCGCTAATGGCAGTATTGTCAATAGCCTCGACCAGATCGGTATCGCGGTTTCGGGTGGCAGTGCATGTTCGGGCGGGGGCGCATCACACGTGATACAGGCGCTTGCCTGTGAGGTGGATAAGGAGAATGTCCGCTTTTCGTTCAGTAAGTTCAATACCTTCGAAGAGCTTGATTTTATAGTCGGGGCGGTTTCCAGAATTTACCATTCAGAGCCTTCCTTCGCTTCGAGAACCGGTTGGAAACGCATTGCCAGCTGGGCATAGCCGAATTCGGAATTCTAGCTTTAATGCAATTTTTTGGAACTTACCCGACCAGCCAAAGTGTTAGTATTTTTATATATAAAGTCTATCAGTAAAATAGATTAATAATTCCACATCATGAAGAAAAATTTAATACTTATTTTCCTCCTGTACAGTGTTTTACAGGCGTATTCATCCCTGGCACAAAACGTTAATGTAACCGGAAAAGTAACTTCCAAAGCGGACGGCGAAGCATTGCCGGGCGTTACGATCCTCGTTAAGGGTACTTCCAAAGGCACGGCTACCAATGTCGATGGCAATTATTCCATTGAAACAGAGCCGGGTTCCATCTTGAAATTTTCGTTTATCGGTTTAAAATCTATTGAATTACCTGTCCCGCAGAACGGTAGCCTCGACGTGCAGCTTGAAAGCGATGAAACGATTTTGCAGGAAGTCGTGGTAACCGCATTGGGCATTGCCAAAGAGAAGAAATCGCTCGGCTATGCGGTTCAGGAATTGCAGACCAAAGATGTGGCGGAGGCGCGTGAAGGGAACCTGGTGAATGCATTATCGGGCAAGATCGCCGGTGTGAATATTACTAACAGTCAGGGCGGAATGGGTTCGTCGCGGATCGTGATCCGGGGGGAAACATCCATTGCGGGTAACAACCAGCCGCTGTTTGTAGTAGACGGCATTCCGGTCGATAACTCACAGCTCGGTGCGGGTGCGAATGGCTCACGCGACTTTGCGAATGCGATCGCCGACATCAATCCCAACGATATTGAATCCATCAGCGTGCTGAAAGGTCCTAATGCCGCAGCACTTTACGGCTCCCGGGCATCCAACGGGGTCATCCTGATTAAGACCAAGAGCGGAAAGTCGGGCCAGAAAGGGCTGGGTGTGAACCTGAACTTCGGGTATTCTTCCGAAAAATTGCTGGTGCTGCCAGACTACCAGAACGTATTCGGGCAGGGCACGGGCGGCGCATTCTCGTACGTGAATGGTAAAGGCGGCGGTGTCAATGATGCCACAGACGAGAGCTGGGGGCCGAGAATGGATGGCCGGCTGATCCCTCAATTCTTTTCCAATGGCGAAGCGGTACCGTTCGTGGCACATCCTGACAATGTCAAAAATTTCTTCGAAACCGGGCATACCCGCACCACCGGCGTGTCGGTGTCGGGTTCCAATGAAAAACTGGATTATCGTTTTTCCTTCAACAACAGCAAGCAGACGGGCGTGATCCCGAACACGGATATTTCCAAGAATTCATTTGGTGTTAACACTACTTATCGCATCAATGATAAACTCACGCTCTCGACGAGTGCGAACTTTGCCCGTAGCAGCTCCGATAATTTGCCGGGGACCTCGGGAAGAGGAAGCAGTGTTATGCTGCAATTCCTTTGGTTCGGAAGGCAGGTGGATACCGAATTGCTGAAAGACTATAACAAAGGTGGCTTCGATTATAACTGGAACCACAGCTATTACAGCAATCCATATCTGTTGCAGTATGAAAACACTGCCCAGCAGCGCCGGGACCGCTTTTTTGGAAATGTTAATCTTTCCTATAAAATCTCCGACTGGCTTACCGCCAACGTTCGTACGGGTAACGACTATTACAACGACAAGCGCAAGTTCCGCGTCGCTTACGGCACCAACGGAACACCGTTCGGGTCTTATACCGAGGACAGCTACATCGTGAATGAGAACAACACCGACTTCAACTTCAATTTTAAGAAAGCACTCAGTGACGATTTCGATCTCGACTGGCTCGTGGGCGGTAACCTGCGCAGCAATTTCAACGAACAGAACTACCAGCAGGCACCTAAGCTCGCCGTGGCGAACCTTTACACGCTGAACAACTCCCGCGACCCGCTGGTATCCTATAATGTGCTTCGTAAGCAGAAGGTGTACAGTGCATTCAGCTCCGCGCAACTGGGCTTCCGGAATTATGCATTTCTGAACCTGACAGCGCGTAACGACTGGTCATCAACATTGCCACAGGGCGGTAATTCCTATTTTTATCCCTCCATCAACGCGAGTTTGGTGCTGACGGATGCATTTGATATCAAAAGCAATGTGCTGACCTATGCCAAATTGCGCGGAGGTTGGGCTGAGGTTGGGAAGGATACAGACCCTTATCAGCTCATCAATACCTATCCATTCAACCAGCCGTTCGGCAGCGCCCCGTTGCTTACGGTTTCGGACGTATTGCTGAGTGCCGATCTGAAACCTGAGATCACACGGTCAACCGAAGTAGGTGCGGATGTAGCACTGTTCCGTAACCGGGTAAGACTGGATGTAAGTTATTACAACACCGATAGTTATAACCAGATCTTGCGGGCCGACGTAAGTCCGGCGACCGGCTACAAGCAAAAGCTCCTGAATGCAGGCCATATCAACAACCGGGGTGTCGAGGCGATGCTGAATGTGAAGGCCATTGAAACCACGTCCAGTTTCCGCTGGGACGTAGGGATCAATTTTTCGAGAAACCGCAGTAAGGTGGTTGAACTGGATGATGAAGGCTTCCTGAATGATTACAAACTGGGTACCAATGGTGTAACCGTATATGCGAGCAAGGGTCTGGGCTACGGCGCATTGTTCGGCTCTGCATTTGCCCGGAATGAAGCCGGCGAGCAGATCATCGGCGCGAACGGTATTCCCACGAAGGACCCAAGCCTGAAAGTGCTGGGACATTACACACCGAAATGGATGGGTGGTGTTACCAACTCGTTCTCGTTCAAAGGATTCAACCTGAGTGTGCTCATCGATACCAAGCAGGGCGGCTCCATTTACTCCGCTACCAATGCAACCGGGCGTTATACCGGTGTGTTGGCGCAGACGTTGCAGGGCCGTGATGCCGAGCATGGCGGGCTGACCTACTATTACCCCGGTAACAACAAATCGGGAGTGGCTGTGCAGGTCGCGAACGGGGCGGCGGCACCTTCCGGCGCGATTGTGTACGACGACGGTATCATTGCGAAAGGCGTAACAGCCGATGGTAAACCTAATGCGACCATTATTCCGGCAGAACGCTATTATAAAGGTGTGTACAGCAACAGTGCGGGTATCAACGAAGCCAGCGTTTTCGACGCTTCTTTTATCAAGTTAAGGGAGGTCAAATTCGGCTATGCATTCCCGCAGGCATTAATCTCCAAATACAAAATGCAAAGCCTGACCCTGTCATTTTACGGCAGAAACCTTGCATTCCTGCAAAAGAAAGCGGACAATATCGATCCGGAAACGGCATTCAGCACCGCCAACACCGGACAGGGGCTAGAATCATTGCAGCTTCCGACTACCGCTTCTTACGGGTTTAATCTTTCCATAGGCTTTTAAAATTGACCAACACCATGTTTAAAAATATTATATCAAAAGGAATTGTGATTGCTGCTGCCGGCTTGCTGCTGACCGCTTGCCAGGATGAGCTTGAAAAGACAAACCAGAACCCCAACGAGGCGATCGACGCGCAGCCGGATTACCTGCTGGCCAATGCGATCAAGTCCACAGCGGACATTACCCTGGGTTCGGATGCGTCGATGGAAACGACTACGCTGTTTATTCAGCACTGGGCGAAAATTCAGTACACCGATCCTGATAAATACACTGTAAGCATCACCAACGTGCAGAATGTCTGGACGAACCTGTACTCGCAGGGATTGACGGACTTTGCCGCGGTGATCAAAATCGGAGAGAAGACAGGTAATGTGAATTACCAGGCCGTGGGATTGATCCTGAAATCGTGGTCGTTCCAGTTGCTGACTGACTTGTACGGCAACATTCCTTACAGCGAGGCATTGAAACTGGAAACCGTCCTGACGCCGAAATACGACGATCAGAAGGATGTATACATCGGATTGTTGAATGACCTGAAAAGGGCATCCGACCTGATCGATCCGGCGGGCAATCCGATCAGCGGGGACCTGGTGTATAATGGTAATCTTAACAAATGGAAGAAGTTCGCGAACTCGCTGCGCCTGCGCATCGCATTGCGCATTGCGGATAAGGATCCCGTGACAGCGAAGGCCGTTGTGGCGGAACTTGCTGCCAACAGGAGCGCTTTGATTGCCTCGAATGACGAGATTGCACAGCTGGTGTACCTCGCTTCTCCTAACCAGAATCCCGTGGCCCGTGACCGTGAAACCCGCGATGATTACCGTGTCAGCAAGTCGGTGATCGATCAATTACAGGAGCTGAAAGACCCGCGTCTTGCGGTTTTTGCCAACAAAACCGTCGATACCACTCCGACGGGTTACATTGGCGTAACGAACGGGCTACCGGCGGATTCGGCAGCGAAACTGGGTTTTACCAAAACGTCCAAGCTCGGCGATTACTTTACAGCAGCAGCTTCGCCAGCCGTTTTTCTGAACTATTCCGAAGTGCTTTTCAACCTCGCGGAAGCAGCGCAGCGTGGTTTTATTTCCGACAATGCTGCCGAACTTTACAAAGCAGCCGTGACCGCATCGTTACAGCAGTTTAAAGTGAGCAATGCCGACATTGCCGCCTATCTGGCTCAGCCTTCGGTCACTTACAACGCCGCAAACTATAAGAAATCGATCGGAGATCAGAAGTGGCTGGCGTTGTTCAGTCAGGGGCTGGAAGCCTTTGCGGAATGGCGCAGGCTGGATTATCCGCAGCTGAAACCGGCCTACGCGGGTGTTTTGAATGGGAAGATTCCTTCCAGACTAACCTACCCGACAGGTGAGCAGGCATTGAATGCGGCCAATTACAAAGCGGCAGTCACAGCGCAGGGAGAAGACAGGCTGACAACCAAACTCTGGTTCGACGCATTCTAATTTTAACAAAATTTAATGTACTGAAATGGCACCAAACAGTGCCGGAATAGCGTAACACTAATAGGACTTCGGCTTTCGGCTGTCGGCTATCATACTTTGGCCGTCGGCTTTCATACTTCGGCTGTCAGGCACTTTTTTCGGATTCAATGCCGATGGCCGACTGCCGATAGCCGACTGCCGAAGTCCATTCTCAACAAACCATTTAAACTTCAACACAATGAGCAAAACCTTTTTCCTCCGGATTATTTACCGGAATGCCGTGAGCCTGCACAAAATCACTTCGAGTGTAGAATCAGTGAAAGGCGCGAAGATCAAACACCTGAATTTTATCAGCAAGGGCCGGAGTTTTGTGGGCGTGATCGCTTTCGAGGCGTCACAGCTGATCGATTTTGAAAAAATCATGGTGCTGATCCGCCGCAACCGCGACATTTCGGAAGTGGAAAGAATTATGGATGCTTCTCTGTGTTGATGCACGTGATCAGAATGTGATCCCAAACTGAAATCCTATTGTGACGGAAGCCGGGTGCCCGTTCCCGAAGCGGAATGGCACCGGTACCGCTACAAAGTAGCCGCTGTTCTTATTTTTCTTCACGATCTTGTTCAAAACCGGCGTGAATCCGTATCGTCCCGCCGTTTCGAATGCGGCCCTTCCCGCGAATGTGAGCCCCGGTGCCAGTGTGACCAATACGCCCGGATGGAACAGGAAGTTGGCCATCTTGCTCGTCCCTTTTTCAGCCCTGATCAACGGTACAAATTCAGCCGAGAAACCGATTTTCGGACTTTTCCAGATGTTGATGCCCGTCGGTAGTCCCACTACATAATAGCTGTCGAAGTTGGTGGTGGTGCCCTCATTACTGAATGTTACGATCGGGTGTAAAATGCCTACATAACCGGCCGTACGAGGGTAAACGGGCGCAGCCTGTTGCTGTTGGGCGAATGCAACGGTAACAGAAAGGCACACCAGGAAGCAGTTTACAAGAAGGGGTTTTAAAGAAAGAAAACGGAGCATAGAGATTGATTTTAGAATTGGAGCACATTCGGCTCTTCTGATTTGCAATTCTAAAAACTAATGCGCCCGCAGGATAGAACGGTTTTAACGTTTTGTATTTCCTTTACTTTTTCGCAAAGATTTTCTGTATTCCAAAGGCGTTTGACTGGTTTGCGCTTTGAAAACCCGGTTGAAATGGCTTTGGTCCGAAAAGCCGGTCAGGTAGGCGATTTCCGCGAGGGTATTGTCCGACGATTCCAGCAACTGAACGGCCTTTTCGATCCGCAATTTCCGGATGTACTCGCCGAATGAGAGGTCGTCAAAATACCTGGAAAACTCGCGGGACAAATACGCCGGGTTCACATCGAGCTCGTCGGAAGCGATTTTCAGGGTCAGGTTGAGATTGGTATCAATATGGTCCTGGATCATGTCTTTGAGGTCTACGGTCCAGGCCGGCACCTTCGTCTTCTTTTCTCCTTTCCGGTTAATGTAGGTTTTGTAAATCTGCAAAAGCAAATGCTCGGTAGGGCTTTGCGTATGTTTTTCCTTCCTTAAATGCGAAGCCCAGCTGTATAGCGCTTCGTAGATCAGCATTCCTTTTTCCAGCAGTTCCTGGTCATTTTCTATATTATATGCCAGGCCCGCGGAGATGGCCCATAGCCCCGATGATTGCAAAGCCAGTGCATGGTCGTCCGTATCGGCACCTCTCACGATGGGCGCCATAATGGTTAATGCGGGGTCTTTCAGCTGGTATTTTTTGATGATGTAATCAAACGTGCATTGATCGTCATAATGGGTGAACTCCACGCCGGGAATATCGAAAGGTGTGGCGCCGAGCAATGCTGCCTGGTTCAATACTTCTGACTCGGGTACATAAATGAACTCCGCCGCCGGATCGACAAAACGCCGGATAAGCCATGGGCTCGCAATGCGGTCAATCTTGGGCCGTTCCCGGGTGATCCATTTCATGGAGTAATGTGAAGTTATGTTTCAAATATAATCACCCCGCTATGATGAATGCAAAATGCCGCAAACGGAGAGTCTGCGGCATTCGTCTTGAATGTATTTAAAAGGGATCAGCAGGCGGCGGCCACTTGCTTCGGCTTTCTGTATTTGTGCAGGTTAATCAGCAACACACTGCCCAGGATCACGATCAGGCCGGAAATCTGCATGGGCGTAATGGACTCGTGGGCAAAGAAAATACCGAGCAGCACCGCCACGACCGGGTTGACGTACGCGTAAGTACTCACCTTCGTAGCAGGCTGCACTTTGAGCAGCCATACATAGGCACTAAAACCGGCAATGGAGCCGAAAGCGATCAGATAAGCTGCGGACAGCCAGGCGTCGGTGGGGATGGTAGCCAGGTTTACTGTGCTCCATTCACCCGAAAGAAAAGTGCCGGGAATAAATGCAATGCCCGCCGCCAGCATCTGCCAGGTAGAGTTGACGGTAGCAGAGTTGGACACAGAATTGTATTTGGAATACAGCGATCCTCCCGCCCATGCCATCGAACCGATCACGACCAGTACCATCGCGAACAGGTCGCGGCCGCTGTTGAGCGACGACATCGTCGCCATGATTTTTTCACTAAACAACAAAACCACGCCTGCAAAACCGATCAGCAATCCTACGATTGTAGACTTATTGCTCAGGTTTTCGGACCACTTGGGTTTATCGAGCAACACAAACCACAATGGCGACGAGGATACCATAATGGCGACCATCGCGCTTGGAAGGAACTGCTCCACCCAGATCACCACGCCGTTTCCGACGAACAACAGCAATAAACCCGTCACGATGGCGGGTTTCATTACTTTCCAGGAAAATACGTTTTCACCTTGCATGACGCTCCATCCCAGCATCAGTAAGCCGGCGACGATAAAGCGAAATGCACCCAGAAAAAACGGCGGAAACCCGGCCAATGCCTTTTGGATGAAGAAGTAGGTGGACCCCCAGACAATGTACACAGTGGCGAATGCGATCACCACCATGAGTGTGGACGGAGCTTTTGTTGATGTTTGCATGGCGATTTCATTTAATTGGTATAACGATTTGTTGCTCTTCCTTGACCGTTTCGAGAACGATCGTCGTGCGTGTGGATACGATATTGGGTATTTTGCTGAATTTGTTTCGCATCAGGTCCATCAGAGAAGCCGAGTCTGCCGTCCTGACTTTCACCATATAGCAATCGTCGCCCGCAATGTGGTGCACTTCCTGAACTTCGGGAATCTTGGCGAGCTCCTTGGCGGTGTTGTTACTGCCCATTCCCTCCGACGATTTCATGGAAATGAACGCCAGCAACGTCTGCTGTAAAGCCACCGGGTTGATTCTTGTCGTGTATTTAAGGATCACCTGCTTTTGTTCCAGCTTCTTGACCCTTTCCAGCACCGCGGAAGGAGCCATTTCGAGCTCACGTGCGAGATCCGCATTCGTCATTCGCGCGTTTTCTTGCATGAGACTGAGAATGCTGAGGTCGATTTTATCGAGGGTAATGTCTGTTCCGTTTGTCATTCTGTAAAGTTATTGTTATTCCGAATAATATTCAAGTTTGTAGCTGTAATATTGAATATAGTTCTATCTATACAGGTTCGCTTCGTTAAAAGTTCGATTCTTTGCCGGTTTTGACGCATTTTTTCGTCACAATTAGCCATCGGCAATGAACAGGGCCAAGCCGGAAATTTTTCATATTTGTAAATCACTGATTTCTAAATCCCTTAGCACATGAAACGTTCCGTTTTTTTCATTGCCTGGATTGCCTGCCACGCTACTTTGGTGATGGGGCAGATCGACATGAAAGCCACACCGGAAACCCGGGCGCTGTACCGCAACCTGAAAAGGCTTTCAGAGGATCACATTCTTTTCGGGCATCAGCATGCGACGGAGTATGGGCACGGGTGGTCGGGGGACGAGGAGCGATCGGATGTGAAGTCGGTGACGGGCTCGCATCCAGCGGTGATCGGGGTCGATCTGATGGGTTTTTCGGGCCAGCCGGCTGATGCCATCGCTAAAAATGTGGCGGCAGTGCGAAAGAATGTAACGGACACCTATAATCGAGGGGGCATCACGACGGTGGCCTGGCATTTTTCCAACCCGGCTTCCGGCGGTGGTTTTTACTGGAAAGATTCGGTTTCGGCAGCCGCCATGAAGCTGATCAGGCCGGGAGGTTCGCATCATGAGCAATACAAGCTGATCCTGAAAACGATTGCTGATTTTGCACATTCGGCGAAGGGAAAGGATGGTACACTGGCACCGATGATTTTCAGGCCTTTCCACGAATTTGACGGGGACTGGTTCTGGTGGGGCAAAAAACATACTTCAAAGGACGACTTTATCGCCGTATGGCGGTTTACGGTTTCCTACCTGCGCGACGAGCTGGGCGTTCACAACTTCCTCTACGCATTCTCGCCCGACAACAAATTCACATCTCAAACCGAATTCCTCGAAAGATACCCCGGCGACGAATGGGTAGATATGGTGGGAATGGACAACTATGGCGACTTCGGACGGGATGGGAAGTACAACCTGGAAGCCGGCCTGAAAAAGCTGGGCATTGTTTCGGATTATGCTCAAAAGGCCGGTAAGCTCGCCGCATTCACCGAGACGGGCCTCGAAAGCATCCCTAACCCGACCTGGTGGACCGAAACGCTCCTCAAAACGCTGAAATCCCGAAAGCTAAACCTGGCCTATGTGCTTATGTGGCGCAACGACAGTAAAAGCCCGACGCATTATTATGCGCCGTTCCCCGGCCAGATCAGCGCCCCGGATTTTGTCAGGTTCTACAATGATCCTTATACGTTGTTTGAGAAGGATTTGAAGGATGTGTATCGATAACCATTGCCGGTACTAAACAGGCTGCAAATACCTTTGGCTAACCGGCAGGGTACCGTTGTACATTAAACATGCATGAAGACCCGGACGTGCCTAACATTGCTGAAAAACTTTCCGGCTATGAAACAACAGGCATCTTCAAAACCGATCTACTTTTTAATTGTATTCCTTGTCTTTGCAGGGCTAAGTTCCTGCGGCAGCCGTGACGACGGGCCAAAGCCAGTGGTGGCGTTTCAAACAGGGCCTGTTAGTTTTATGGCGCTCGGCGGAGTTGTTAACACGTTTAGCGTCTTTTTTGATGAGTTGGGAGATGAGCCCATCGAGGAATACGGAATTGTCTACACGTTTGACGAGGACGTAAAAGACAATTATCCGGATCTCACGGATAAAAAAGTAGTATTTGACCTGCCGGCAAAGCAGTACACCAACGAAAAAACGGTAAACATAGGACTGCCGGTAGGGATTCGGGCTTTCGGCTATCGGGCGTATGTAAAGCTGAAAGGCAGCGATGTCCGATACGCGCCGCCACAGATTACCTATTTCTAGATCTGTCAGTCATGCAGCACCTGCTCCTGAAACTTCTGGGTCACCAAATGATGATTGAATAGTTCAACAAGGTCGATCAGGATCGCATTCTGGTCATTGGCACTCAGGTAGGCCTTTACTTTCCGGACAAAATCATAGAGTGGCTCGTAATATTTGTGTCCGGTTTGTTCCTGGAATTCCTGAACTGTAAAGGCATTACCTCGTTTCAGAATCATATACACAGCGATGAAAAAGTAGGAGATCGGCAGCTTGCTGCCTTCCAGAACGGTCCCACTTTGCAGGGTAGTCCGGAAGCGACACTGCTTGCATTGAAACTGCTGCTTGGGAGCAAGCCAGTAATGATGGGTCCCGCCGCATTTCTTGCAGGTAATGCCTTTCCTTAACCTGAAATCCTTGAACGCCTCCGCGGCTAGTTCCTCGTTCTTATAAATGTCTACCAGATTGCCCGCTTGCATCATGAATGTATCTTTTTAGATTTTCAAAGCTAGCAAAAAGATTAAATAATATAAAGTCTATGGAATTAATATAGAATATTTTTTGGTGGTATGTTGCCCAATCCTTCAATCGATAAAATCTATTAAAACCATAGAAAAGTACGCCGAATTAAAAATGGCCATGGGCTATAATTGTGCGATAATGTTTTAATAAATATAAGCATAATTAGAATGTGATGTAATTTTCTTTGGCGGGCAGTGGGGGAGGTAATTGGGGTGGAAATCACGGTGTGGCAGATTGCGTGTTTCGCAGATCGCGCCAGTTTTAGTTGACGTATGTTTGTGATCGGTTGTCTGATAACGCCTTAGCTTGCATATGGGCGCAATGCAGTACGTTTCTCATTATAATCAATCATAACAGAATGGCTAAGTTAAACCAAAATCAAACTGCTTTGGGCGACGTTGCTGCAAGGCAGCTGGCGATTGCGACCAGGACCGTCCCGCAGTTCGAGTCCATAACCCCCCGCTGGCTGACACACTTACTGAACTGGATTCCCGTTGAATCCGGCGTTTACCGGTTGAATAAAGTGAAGGAGGGAAGCACCGCAGAGGTGGATTGTTCCGGACGCGACGAGCGCGAGCTGCCGCATACCTTTATCGACTATGTTGAAAATCCAAGGGAGTACAACCTCACGGCTGTTAATACCGTGCTGGATGTGCATACCCGCGTTTCCGACCTGTACAGCAAACCATATAATCAGATCAGCGAACAGCTGCGCCTGACGATAGAGAGCATTAAAGAGCGGCAGGAGAGCGAACTGATCAATAACCAGGAGTACGGACTGCTGGCTAGCATCGCCGACAAGCAAAAAGTCTCCACGCGCCTCGGCCCCCCGACACCGGATGACCTCGACGAATTGCTGACCAAGGTCTGGAAGGAACCCGGTTTCTTTCTCCTGCATCCCAAGGCGATAGCCGCGTTCGGCCGCGAATGTACCCGCAAAGGCGTACCGCCACCGACGATCTCTCTTTTCGGGTCACAGTTTATCACCTGGCGCGGTATTCCGCTGATCCCATCCGACAAGGTCCCCATTGAGAACGGCAAGACCAAAATTCTGCTGTTGCGCACCGGCGAAAGCCGCCAGGGCGTTGTAGGACTTTACCAGCCGGGCTTGCCCGGAGAGCAATCACCAGGGCTTTCTGTTCGCTTTATGGGCATCAATGATAAGGCGATTGCTTCTTACCTGGTATCACTGTATTGTTCACTGGCGGTGCTCGTAGATGACGCGATTGCAGTGCTGGAAAATGTAGAAATCGGTAACTATCATGAGTATAAATACTGACGATTTTCCGGACAGCCATTCGGCAGGTTTGCCCGACGCCGCGGCGCTGGAACATCTGGCTAATGAGCTCTTTAAGGCACTGCCGGGCGAAATGCCGTCACCGGTATTCTCGCCGCACCTGGAAGATCATCCCCGAATGCAAAAGATGCTTGAAATCATTCAGAATGGGGGTGCGCAATCGCCAGCCCATCATCAGGATTTCGACATTGCCGCACCGCAAACGAGCCTGCCCGATCCGCATTTCACAGATGGGAAAGTGCCTCCGTCAGCTGCGGGCACCGGTATATCGCCATCCAATACGGCCGCGGCTCCGACTCCGCAGTCGCATTACCTGCCTTACCAGCCGGGTGGAGAGCACGATCTGAGCGGCGTATTTAATAAGATACCCGATTACAGTCATGTACCTTATGCAGGCGGAATGAGCGGCAATCCGTCGTATTACTTTCTGAATGAGAATATTTCCGAGCGGTCGCATATCCCGGGTCTTTCGAATCTGATACCCAGGTCTTTTTCCCCTTTTTCCGTCGGGAACATTCATATGGGAGCAGATCGTGATCAGTTGGGGCAGCCGATCCAGTCTCCGGTAGGCAGCATTCCGTTTGATATCAATAAAATCCGCTCCGATTTCCCGATTTTCCGGGAGCGCGTAAACGGTAAGCCGTTGATATGGTTTGACAATGCGGCCACCACGCAAAAGCCGCAGCAGGTAATCGACCGGGTCAGCTATTTTTACGAGCACGAGAATTCCAATATTCATCGTGCCGCTCATGAGCTGGCAGCCCGCGCTACGGACGCCTATGAGGGCGCGAGAGAAAAGGTGCGGTCATTTTTAAATGCCGGATCTGTGAACGAGGTGGTATTTGTTCGCGGGACGACCGAAGCAATCAATTTGATCGCGAAAACCTGGGGCGACCAAAACCTGAACGCAGGCGACGAGATCATCGTCAGCCACCTAGAACACCATGCAAATATCGTCCCCTGGAAGCAGCTGGCCGATAAAAAGGGTTTGATACTCCGGGTTATACCGGTAGACGACGACGGGCAGATCCTGCTTGACGAGTATGCCCGGCTGCTCAATCCGAGGACCCGTCTGGTTTCATTTACGCAGGTTTCCAATGCGTTGGGGACCGTTACCCCTGCGAAGCAGATCATTGAAATGGCGCATTCCGTGGGTGCCAGGGTGTTGCTGGACGGTGCGCAGTCGGTTTCCCACTTGCGTACCGACGTCCGTGGGCTGAATTGCGACTGGTTTGTATTCTCCGGTCACAAGGTCTTTGGGCCGACGGGCATCGGTGCATTGTATGGAAAGGAAGACCTGCTTAATGCCACCCAGCCCTGGCAGGGAGGGGGAAACATGATCGTCGACGTAACCTTTGAGCACATCCAGTACCATAAGGCCCCTGCTCGCTTTGAAGCCGGGACCGGTAATATCGCGGATGCTGTGGGATTAGGGGCTGCTTTGGATTATGTGACAGGAATTGGAATTGAACTGATCCACCAGTATGAACACTTTCTGCTGGAATATGCTACCCACCTGATCAAGGACATACCGGGACTGCGGATTATCGGAACGGCGAAGGACAAGGCTTCGGTACTGTCATTTGTGTTGAATGGTTATAAAACAGAAGAAGTAGGTGCCGCATTGAACAAGGAAGGTATCGCGGTGCGGTCCGGCCACCATTGCGCACAACCTATTCTGCGCCGGTTTGGCGTCGAAACGACCGTCCGGCCGTCGCTTGCATTTTACAATACCTGCGCAGAAGTGGACACGATGATAGGGGTGCTGAGAAAGCTATCGTCTGTCGGAGGCGGTAGGCTTTGAGCGATTGGCTGTAAGTAATTTGAATATCTTAATCACGTTTTATCCACTTTGAAATACGACCCTTTGTCATGGCTGCACGGTTATGGCCTATTGCTTACAGCCTATCGCCTATATGTCCCCATCACTCATCGATCTTCTTAAAAAAACACATCACGCCGAATGGGAAGCAACGCCTTCCTGGCATGACGCCACAGCCTGGCTGGACGACCTGATCCATTTCCTCTTTCCCAGCAATAATTTGCCCAAAAAGACCTCCTACGAAGGTATTTTGAAGAAAAATCAGATCGATCTAGAGAACATTCTGTTGAGCTATCTTGATCCGAAAAAGATATCCATCGAACAAAAAGTAGCATCTTTTTACAACGAGCTGGAAACGATTTACAAGGATCTGCGCCTCGACGCGAGCAAAATTTACGAATATGACCCGGCCGCCACGAGCGTTAATGAGGTAATTGTTTCGTATCCAGGTTTTTACGCGATTGCGGTTTACCGGATCGCCAACAATCTGAGTACCCTGCAAATACCCGTATTGCCGCGCATTCTCACGGAGTACGCGCATGGGAAAACGGGCGTGGACATTCACCCGGAAGCGACCATTGGGGTGCCCTTTATGATCGATCACGGAACCGGTATCGTGATCGGCGCTACTTCGGTAATTGGCAAGAATGTCAGTATATACCAGGGGGTTACCCTCGGGGCATTGCAGGTCGCAAAGGAACTCTATAATACCAAGCGGCACCCTACGGTAGAGGACAATGTGATCATTTACGCCAGGACCACCATCCTGGGTGGTGATACGGTGATCGGGCAAAACAGTGTCATCGGCGGGAGTGTTTTTCTTACCAAAAGCGTCGAACCCGACTCCCAGGTTTTCAATACGCATCAACTGAGGATTACTAGGAGAGGGTAGGGGACGGCTTTCGGCTGTCGGCTGTCGGCTTTCGGCTTTCGGCTTTCGGCTTTTCAATTTTGGTTTACGCCGAAATTTGGCGAGATTACACCCAACCGAATGTCAAAGTCTTAAAGCCGAAGATCTAAGCCAATGGCCAACAGTCGATGGCCGACAGCCGATGGCCGAAAGCCGACAGCCAATTGCCATCTCATGCTCCCCGACAGAAATACGATCAAGCTGCTCAGGATACCCTTTTCGTTTTTCCTGGCCCCGCTGTTTCTCTTTGCTTATAGCCAGGCCGACACAGTCGTGCACGGGGAGGCACTATGGAGCTTCCTGATCATTCATTTGCTCGTTTACCCGGCCAGTAATGGTTACAACAGCTATATTGATCGGGACGAGGAGAGCATTGGCGGTCTCGAAAAGCCGCCACTTCCTACGATCCGGCTCTTTTATCTCACGCTTTTTTTGGACGCGGTTGCGACCCTGCTGGCGTTGATTTTCGTAAACACATTATTTGCAGTATGCCTGGTGCTTTACATTGCCGCATCGCGCGCGTACAGTTCGCGGCAGATACGGCTTAAAAAGTACCCGGTTGTCGGTTTCCTGACCGTCGTGATCTTCCAGGGGGCTTTTACCTACTATATGTCCATTGCCGGGATTTCCGGCGCGTCGTTGCGGCTGGACACTGCCAACATTTACGTCTTGCTCGCTTGTTCATTTCAGATCGCGGGCGCATATCCGCTGACACAGATCTACCAGCACGAGCAGGACCTGCGCGACGGTATCACCACCCTGAGTTACAAACTGGGCTACACCGGCACCTTCCTGTTCTCAGCACTGATGTTTGTACTCTGCAATGTGTTTTATTATTTGTATTTTACATCCAGGGAACTTGGAATGATTTTTTTCATCATTCAGGTATTCTTCGTACCGATCGTCGCCTGGTTCGGCATTTGGTTTGCGATGGTCCGGAAGGATCGTCGGCAGGCCAATTTCAGAAATGCGATGCGGATGAACTGGATCGCTGCAATTTGCATGAATAGTTGTTTCATAGTATTAATTATTATCAACAGAATTCCATTGAGTTATCTATCCTCTATTGAAACAGCCGTTCCGGATTATGGTTATGCACAGCAAACGCTCACCGATTTTTATCTGCGCTCGACAGACGATCCTGACACCAGGCGAAAAATCAGAATCGTTGCAGGCAAGACAGGCATTGAGAGGCGCTATTCGGTGATCTCTGATTTCGATAAGGATCCCGAAACTTTCGAATTCTTCAGCCGCTCGGCATCACTGCTGCCGGAGCCAACCCTTACACAGCGAATGCACCTGTATCAGCGGCATGCCACCGCATTATCCCGCAAAGCCATTGAGCAGATACCGGATTTCGACCAGATCAAAAAAACGGTCACGCACCTGATTACAGTAACCTGCACAGGCCTTTTTGCACCCGGCCTGGATGTGGAGCTGATGCGCGAGCTGAAATTGAATCCAGCCATCCAGCGAAGCAGTATAAACTTTATGGGTTGCAATGCAGCCATTCTGGCGCTGAAAAACGCGGATGCGATCTGCCGTGCGCAGACCAATGCGAAAGTACTGGTGGTGTGTACCGAGCTATGCTCCATCCATTTTCAGAAGCGTTACAATGACGATTACCTTTTGTCGAACATGCTGTTTGGTGATGGCGCTGCGGCTGTGATCGTCTCGTCCAGGCCGGATGATGCACATCTTCACGGCGTCCAGATCGACGCATTCCATTCGATGATCCTGCACAATGGTTATTCGGATATGGCGTGGCAATTGTCGGAGACCGGGTTCATTATGAACCTTTCGTCGTATGTGCCGGATCTGATTCGTAAAAACATCCGGCCTATGGTGGATTCGGTGGGTTTGAAGCCGGAGGATTTCCGGCACTGGGCTGTCCATCCGGGAGGTAAACGCATTATCGATGACTTTGCCGCGGCTCTTGAGCTGGACAAATGTACGATGTCAGCCGCGTACGATGTACTCCGGAGCTATGGTAATATGTCATCGCCAACGGTCCTGTTTGTTTTGAAGGAGGTACTGGCCAAAGCAAAACCGGAGCATCAGGGCAACCGGATTTTTACGGCGGCATTCGGCCCAGGTTTGAGCATCGAAACCATGCAGTTACGGTATGTTTGAGGTGAGAAGTTTGCAAAAAGAGCTCCTGGACAGGGAGGATATCCCGAAGAATGACCTTTTTCAGAACCTCCGCGAACTGGATTTTATCAACTACTGGCTCGGCGGCTACAATATATCCTTCGATGCGCTGAAAAAGGTACTTAAGAAAGGGCGTGCATTCACTGTGGTCGATATAGGCTGCGGTGGCGGGGATACCCTGAAACGCATTGCCCGGTGGAATCGGAAAGCCGGGTTCGACCTCCGTCTGTACGGGATCGACCTTAAAAGTGACTGCATTGAATATGCTACCCGGAACCTGCAAGACGAGCAGGTAGCGCTTATCCATGACGACTACCGCAATGCCGCGCGGCACCTGCCCAATATCGACATTATTCACGCCTGCCTGTTTTGCCACCACCTGTACGATGAACAACTGAGTGGTTTAGTCCAGTTTGCAATGCAGCAGCGTGCTGTGTTGGTGATCAACGACCTGGAACGACACGCGCTGGCGCATTATTCCATTAAACTGCTTACAAACCTTTTTTCGAAGTCCTATCTCGTAAAGAATGACGCGCCGTTATCGGTCCTGCGCGGCTTCAAAAAGAAAGAATGGCTCGACATTCTCCGTAGTGCGGGCGCTAAGCATTTTACAGTGAAGAACAAATGGGCATTCAGGCATGAGGTGATCGTATATGGGTGAGCTGAACAACCGTTTTGATTGTGCCATCGTCGGCGGCGGGCTTTCCGGGCTTTGTCTCGCGATTCAGCTTTCGGGTAAAGGCATTTCTGTGGTGGTTTTTGAAAAAAACAGCTATCCGTTTCATAAGGTGTGTGGCGAATACATTTCAATGGAGAGCTGGGGGTTTCTGGAAAGTCTGGGTTTACCGCTGCACGACATGCACTTGCCGGTAATCAGTAAACTTGGAATCAGTTCGGAATCAGGCTATCTCCTGAATCACGACCTGAAAATGGGTGGTTTTGGGATCAGTCGGTATACACTTGAGAAGCACCTCTTTGCGATTGCCGTTCAAAAGGGCGTAACTGTATTGGAGCAATGCCGCGTATCATCTGTCGCGGAAGAACGGAAAGGCGATTTTCTTATCCAAACATCAAAAGGCGATTACCATGCTGCTGTCGTGTGCGGGAGTTACGGCAAGTATACCCCGAAATTTGTTCAGCTCGATGAAGGTACCGGGGCGCATTCCGGTAATTATATAGGTGTCAAATACCACATCCGGGCAGACATTTCACCGGATCGGATCGAACTGCACAATTTCCGCCAGGGTTATTGCGGCATTTCCCGCGTGGAGGAGGATCGCTGTTGTCTGTGCTACCTCACGACCGCCCGGAATTTACAGGAGAACGGAAAGGATATCAAGGCCATGGAGGAGCATGTGCTTTATCGAAACCCCTGGCTCAAACGGTACTTTACCCGGTCCGAATTCCTTTTTTCACAGCCGCTGGTGATCAGCAACATTCATTTCAGTAAGATGCAGACCAGTGCGCAGGGGATTTTTCTCCTGGGCGACGCGGCCGGCTCCATTACTCCGCTCTGCGGGAATGGGATGAGCATGGGTATGCGGGCCTCCCAGTTACTCGCTACCGAGCTTTTACATTTCTTCCAAAAGAAACAAACGCGGGAAGAGGCTGCTATGCATTACGAAAAGGCATGGACCAAAGCTTTTGGAAATCGCATTATGGCAGGCCATTACCTGCAGAGGCTCTTCGGAAAGCCCGTTACAACCGACATCGCATTGAAAGTGCTCGGCAAATTGCCCACAGTAATGTCCCGCCTCGTAGCGCTCACGCATGGCGACCCTTTTTAGCGTTGCGTTGTGACTCTCTCACAACGTTTTAGAGAATCGATTTCAACCGGATCTTCGAAGTGATTTCAGGAACGCAGATCTTGAACCACTCGGTATAATGGTCCGGATTATCAATAATGTCTGCCCTGATGGCTTCCAGGGACATGTACCGATAACCATTGACTTCTTCGGGATTAATGTCGGGTTTAGCGTCGGAAACACCCCAGAACACATGATCCAGTTCGTTTTCGGTCAAGCCTTTGTCGAGCCCGGCGCAGTATTGGAAAGTATAAAGAAATTGCAGCCCTGTTTCCATCCCCATTTCTTCCTGTAAGCGTCTTACTGCGCCATGGTGTGTGGATTCCCCCGGAAAAGGGTGACTGCAGCATGTATTGGACCAGAGTCCTTCTGAGTGATATTTGCCGAATGCCCGCTGTTGCAAGAGCATTTCTCCTTTTGAATTAAATATAAAGACAGAAAATGCCCGATGCAGCAACCCTTTTTCGTGGGCTTCCAGCTTGGACATCAGGCCGATCGCGACATCTTTTTCGTCAACAAGCACAACTTGATCGTTCATGAGGTGTGGGTTTTTAATTTTTCCGGCATTCCAATGCAAGCCGTTTACTAAATGTACTAACACCAAAACGCCATAAAAGATCAATCTGGTGCCTGAACAATGCGCTAAACCGGTCAGCCAAAATAATTTAATCAGTTTTTTGTAGGAAAATTAAAATTTGCTGCTACTTTTGATATTGTTAATATCTTATGTTTGATTTTAAAAATATCATCCCATGGGTGCTCAGGACATTTTTTGGTCGGTCAATATTAAATTCCTTCGTTCACGTGAGAAATTGAGTCAAGAGGCTCTGGCGGAGAAGCTAGGAATCAGTAGGGTGAAGCTTAATGCACATGAAAGTGGAAGGACTGCCAATCCTACAATTGACGATTTGATTAACTTTTCGGAATATTTCCGGATGAGTATCGACAGCCTCCTGAAAATGGATCTCGGAAAGCTCTCCGAACAAAAGCTGAAAGATCTGGAACAGGGGAGTGAGCTCTTTATGAAGGGCGATCAAATCCGCGTCCTGGCCATTACGGTCGATAAGGAAGACAAGGAGAATATCGAATATGTGCCTGTTCAGGCAAGGGCCGGATACCGGTCCGGGTACAGCGATCCCGAGTTCCTGGCTACGCTACCAAGGTTCAATCTGCCTACCGTCCCTAAAAACGGTACATTCAGGATGTTTCCGACAATAGGGGACTCCATGCTACCGGTTCCCGAAGGTGCAGACATCATCACAAGATACGTGCAGGACTGGACGGCGCTGAAACCGGAAACACCGTGCATCGTCATTCTCAAGGGCGACCAGGATTTTGTGTTCAAGCAGGTGACGATCAACCATGCCGCCGGTACAATGCTCCTGCAATCGTTTAACAAACAGTATTTTGCCTATACAGTCCCCATTGCCGAGGTGATCGAGCTTTGGGAGTATTATAGTTTCCATAGCAAGCAGCTGCCGGAACCGCAAACCGATATGCAGCAGCTCATGCGGATGTTGCAGGAAATGCAGAACGAGATCAAGGAGTTGAAGCGACGGTCATCATACAAATAATTGGACACTGTCAGCTGTCGAGTTGTATTTCGGTATCGAAGGTCACCTCAATTCATCTTGATATTGTTATAATTGTTAAAACGGGATTAGAACGCTGGTTTAAAACATTTTAAAGGTTGCTAGTCATAGAAATTGAAAAGTATTGAGGGTTTTTCAAGCGTTGGTGTAGAAGTAATATGGTTATTTAGTTGCTAAATTTACTAATACGTAGCTAGGAATACTTGGTCGATCGTTGTGTATTATCTTCGATAAGTGCAATTTTTTGAAATTTGTAACCCCTGAAATCCCCACTATCACCCCAAAGTACCCCGAAGTGGTCACAAAAAGAATAATTGATCGGAAGAGGTGGTCTAATTTCGTCGAGTCAGAAATCAACAAGACTCAACATGTTCGTCAGACCTCTATCTACAATCCTCCTAGCTTTACTCGTACTGAGCAACCTTAAGGTGTCGGCTCAGAGCCCGACCTCAGCCGCTCAGCGGTTCAACATATTTGTGAAAGGTGATGCGACCCTCGTATCGAATGAGACCGAAGGGCCTATTGCAGTTGGTGGGAATGTGACCACCAATCAATACCAGATCAGCTTCAACAAGCAGCACGGTGCATTCTTCGTGAACAATGCTTCGATTGGTCTCGCGGTACGCGGCGCTGTAAAGCTCAACAACGGAAGCCTCGCTGTGAACGGCGACAACTACGTCAAGATCGGTAACTGTAATCCATCGGATGCCTCTGGGACCAATCTGAAAGTCTGGTACAAGGACAATAACAATGCTGCATCGACCATTCGTATCACAGAGAACAACAAGCAGTACTGGGAAACACCCAACATTACGATCAATGCGAACATCAATACATGGTCTCCCAGCGTGAGCGATGTAGTGAATCCGGTGTGTGAAAACGTATTTGGCTCAGGACCGGGGCAGATCGACATTGACGCCGCCTTTGTAACAATGACCAAAAGGTCGGGCCAGCTGAAAGATTTGGCTGACAATCTCCCGATCCGCGATCAGAACGGAAATATCGTACCATCTGCCGCAATGGGACCTTATCTGGACCCCAACGCGATCGGTAACAACCCCAAAATCATTGTTGATCCGAACAAAATCAACGTCCTGACCGTCTCGGCCGCCGTTTGGAACAAGATCGGGAATGCAAATATTGAGGGAATCCCGGCCGGACCTTCCCTGGGAGACGCTTCTTACAGCGGGAAATTTGGATTGGTCATCAATATTGTTGACTTCCCGACCTTCTGCGCGGCCAATGGCGGTAATCCACGGATCAATTTTCCAGGCTTTGGCGGCTTGTCCGATCCACAGGGCGCATATGTGATCTACAACTTCCCTGACGCAACGAAATCGATCACGCTAGGTGGAAATGCACAGATCAGCGGAACGATTTTTGCGCCGCAGGCTGATGTTGTCAAAGACAATAACGGGAATATCAATGGGCAGATTATTGCCAAAAGCTTTGTACACAGCCGTGACGAAGTTCACTTCTGGCCTTTCTTGCCATCAATTCCGGAACCGGTGGAAAAGAAAATCGACGTGACCGCATCTTCCAAATGCGATAAAAATGCACCGTGGCTGGACTATAACGTTACGCCTAACTTCGATGCGACCGGTATGACCGCTAAGATCGAGTGGATCAACTCGGAAGGAAAAGTGATTCAGGAAGACAATAATCAGCCTTTGACCGGAACCATTCTCTTTCCGGGAGCCTCGCTGGACATCAATGGAAACGGAGCCGTTTGGCCAGGTTGGGAAAAGCAAGGCACCAAATGGGTGGAAATCGACGATCGTTACGGATCCATGCGCCTCGACGGAGCGACGATCAAAGTTACCGTTGATTCATGGAAGGTTGTCGAAATTACTTTTCCCGCTTCAACCTCAACATGTTATACTGTTCCGCCGCCGCCAACAGTTTTACCGGTTAAGTTAGCGAGTTTTACCGCACAAAATGTAAATTGCAACGTGGAACTGAAATGGAAGGTATCCGAAGCGATCGATTTTTCACATTTTGTTGTCGAACGCTCCACAGATGCCAGAACGTACAGCGCCGTTGCCAGGGTAGACTATGATGCAAACAAGAGCACTTACAGCTTCACGGATGCACCTTTTTCTTCGGAGACTGTACCTGCTAAATACTATTATTATCGTCTTCAGCAAGTAGATACGGACGAGTCGTTCGAATACAGTGCGATCCGTAGCGTAGAAGCGGGAAGTTGTGATGCAAGGTTGGCCGTTGATTTTTTCCCTAATCCTACACAGGATGAAATGAATGTAAAGAGCTTTTCACCTGTGAAGAAGCTGGAAATATTCACACTGGGAGGAAAGAAAGTTTATCAGGTAATGCCTGCTCAAAGTGAAACAGAAATTAAAGTGAATGTTCAGGGTCTTGCGCAAGGTTTGTATATTGTGAGCGTAGTGAATGCGGAAGGTAAATACTCATCAAAAGTGCTTAAAAAGTAGTGAATTGATCTTATATAGCGTTATGTGAAACTTAAAGCTGCCGGCATTTTTTGCTGGCAGCTTTTTTATATGGCATTTAAGATCAAACTAGTTTTCGTCCCTTCCATTCATATTCGCCTTGCTGCGCTGCCAGTCCGAAGAAGCAAACATACAGCGGATAGATGCATTGGGTCACCGGAATGAACAACAGTGACCATGGTTTCTTGAAAAAAAGCAATATCGAACCCAGGAAAAACCACTCGGGAATACATTTGATGGCTAGTATACCCAGGAATGCACCAGGGCTGAGATAGCCGAGTAATGTGAGGCTCCCGGATAGCAGGAGCGCGAAATTGCAGGCGAAGATGTAAACAGCAAGTACGAGGGGCGTCTTGCTTTGATAATGCTTCCATTTGCTGGCCCAGCGCTTTCTCTGGCGATAGAAACCGGCCCATTGCCGGTGTGGAGCTGTGCGGATCACGGCTTCGGGATGCCGAAGGAAATGTACCGAACCCGGATAGCGCGCTGCAATCTTGTGCATTAGAAATTCATCATCGCCCGACGCAATGTGCCTGACGCCCTCGTAACCGCCAACTTGTTGAAACGCTGCTTTTTCGTATGCGAGATTAGCGCCATTGCACATGGACGGATATCCCGCCGACATCGATGCAGCTCCGCTACCGATCAGACTTGCGAATTCGACGGTCTGGAGGTGATCAGTTAATGCAGTTTCACGGGTAAAGGTGACGGGTGAGCTGATCAGCTTCGCACCCGTATGCATGTAGGAGGACGCGATCGCCGACAACCAACCTGGCTGTGCCCGGCAATCGCCGTCGGTAGTTACGATTAAATTGCCCCGGGCTCGTCCCATCGCGGTTTCGATCGCACGTTTTTTGGGAGCGGAGGTCCGCACGTCTGGCAATGGGACCAATATGATATCCGCAGAGGCAGTGACGCCGAATGCGCGTACAATGTCTGCGGTGTTGTCTGTAGAGCTGTCGTCCATGACCAGCACTTCGAATCTGGACGCAGGCCATGTCTGACGGTCGAGGTCTTCTAGCAGTAAAGTAATGTTTTCGGCCTCGTTTCTGACAGGTATGATGACTGTGATAAACAAGTCGTCGGGGAAGACAGCGGATGCTACGGGCCTTTTGATCCTTGCCCATAGGAACGTCAGTCCCAGCGTAAATACCGCATAGCTTCCCAGGATAACCCAGAGCGCCATACCGAGCCAGAATGTGAATGCGAAACTGCTCATGCGTAGCTAAAATTTAAACCTTTTCCATTTGTATTTCCAGATCAGGAATATCCCGACCAGGATCGGGCCGAGGACATTGAGTATCCAGATCAGGAAGGTAGCAGCGATGATCTGCTCGGGCGGGAGGTGAAAAGGCGCGAAAACCAGCAACGCCGTAAATTCGCGCAGGCCCAGGTCCCCCAGCACGTTGATCGCCGGGATCAGCGTTTTGGCAAGAAATATCAATGTGACGCTGGCTGCCAGTTGCAACACGTGCACGGGAAAATCGAACAGGGATAGCGCCAGCACAAACTGTGTGAGGAAGACCAGGTAACGCAATGCGCCATAGGCGGTACTGAGGGCGAGATCGGCACCGGTATAGTGCCCGATTACATTCAGATATTCTTTCACTTTACGAAAAAAGGGTTTCGCAGGAGACCATTGATCGATTTGCCTCCTGAACGCCAGTACCAAGGGCCCTAGCAGCATGATGGTGGTAAGGATGACGTCCGTGACCGACTTCGCAGCGTCGGGGAGATCGAGCCGTGCTTTTAGCAAGACCCATCCAGACGCGCCGGCCAGGACGGACACATAAAACTGAATGCCATTGGAAATCAGTGCTGCCCCGATGGCTTCAAGCCTGCGGTCCGATTTGAGCGAAGCGACGCGCCCCAGCGTATCGCCCAGCTGTGCCGGAACCGCCACTCCGACGGCCAGACCTGTAAGTGTCCCGCGCATGGCTTCCCTGAATGAGACCGGTGTAATGCGACAGATCAGTTTTTGCCATTTGAGGCTCTCGAGTGCCCAGTTTACCGGCACAAGCACCAGCATTGCGATGAATACGGGAAGATGCTTCGCCGACCATATATTTGAAAACACCTCCCCAATGTCGGAGATGCCCTTTTGCTCATTGCGGAATGTGCGGTAGATATAGCTGAGGATCAGAGCCGTCACCGCGAGTTTGAGCAGCCAGAAAACCTTTGCCTGGCCGCTTTTTGCTTTCGGAGGAGAGAGTTCCTTATCTTGCATCATGTTACAAACGCAGCGAACCGAAGTTTCGGAAAAAGTAATTATTGGAGTCGACCCCGGCACACAGGTGATGGGTTATGGGGTGATATCTGTCAAAGGACAACAAATCTCGCTGGTTCAGTACGGGGTGATTCATCTGAGCAAATATAGTACGCACGAACTGAAGTTGAAGAAAATCTTTGAACGCCTGACCCAGCTCATCGAGGACTATCTGCCCGATGAAATGGCGATTGAAGATCCTTTTTATGGTAAAAACGCACAATCCATGCTCAAACTGGGTCGTGCACAAGGCGTAGCAATGGCGGCCGCGCTTGCCCGCAACATTCCTATCGTAGAGTATTCTCCCAAAAAAGTAAAGCAATCCGTCACCGGCAGCGGTAACGCCTCGAAAGAGCAGGTCGCTTACATGCTCGAAAAAATACTGAAAATGGAGCTTAGCCGCGAATTTATGGATGCCACGGACGGCATCGCCATTGCGATCTGCCATCAGTACCATGCCAACTCCCCGGCTTCCGCCGCCACAACCGGTTCAAAAAAAGCCAAAAAGGGTGGTTGGGGCGCATTTGTGAGCGAAAACCCCGGACGGGTAAAGTAATGTCAGTTGATCATTTTTATTGATTTTACCACATTGCCGGTTGTAAGCCGGTAGACATACATTCCCGACTGAAATTCGGTAAAGTTGGTTTTGATAATATGCCATCCTGCCGGAAATGGTGCATTAGTAAGCTGCTTCACAAATTGGCCTCTCAGGTTAAACAGATCCACCCGGGCCTCAGCCGCCAGGGGCAGGTAAAATGCGATCGAGGTGGGACCTGCGGCCGGGTTGGGCACATTTTGAAGTAGTATCACGTCATTCGAACGTTCATTGACCGGTGAGCCATCCGCCTCCACCCGGAATGTACGGCTTTCATTACTGATTATTTCAGGGGCGGTTGCTATGAGATGGAAGCTGTACTCGCCCGAGCTGAGTGTGTCGGGTAGTGTGAAACTCATCAAATGACCGTTTACAGTTACTGTATCGATGTTTATTTTCGTGCCGGTAGTTTGGTTGCTGAGCTCAATGCCGAAGCGATTAGCCTGGTCGAATGCTGAATTAGTGCTCAGCTTCACCGTGATCCGGGAGCCGGCAGGATAGCTTGCATCCGGGTCGAAGGAGAGGATTTGACGTTCGTCGAATACGTGGATTTCGCCGCCGGTGGTCAGGATCAGCAACTGGTCCTTGAAAAATTCGATTTCAAAAGGTTCGCGGAGAAAATTAAGCCCTTCTGTGTAAGCGTTCACCTTTCCGTTGGCATACCGGAGGATTCCATACTGTTCAAAATCACTGCCGGGAACGGACGGCCATCGGTACATGGCGAGCCACATACGATTCTGGTCATCGAAAACGATTTTCTGAATACTTTTATCAAGCAGCGGCTGAATTACCTCCCATTCACCCTTATCCCGATTGAGCCAACGTACGCCCCAGTCGCCATATGCATAGGCTTGGTCGTCTCTGTCGAATGCGATGCCGATCAGGCCGTTCCAGAAGGGGAGCCGGGGTTGTTCTATCCACTGGTTGTTTTCAAAATACCATGTGCCGCCACCCTCGGTGATCGTCCAGATCCTGTCCCGGTTGTCTTTTCCTATACAAACCGGAGTCGCCGATTGCAATGCTTCATGGTGCGACTTCCACACTCCATTCGTAAACTGCAACAGCCCCGCATTGTAATTCCGGTAAAACATGATGCCGGAAGCGGTCACCAACAGGTCCTCGATCCCGCTTACACCGTTTTGAGGAGGAATCGGCAGTCGGGAAAATGTATCGCCGATTTTTTGGACCGTGCCTTGCAGACCGTCGATCGCATAGGTCGTCCGATCGTCGGTGACTGCGAAGGCTGATATCACTAACGGACTTCTGCCATTTGTTGTTGAGGGTAGATAGCTCTTCCAGATTTCGAGGTCGGACGTCTCATGATAGCCTCCCATGGCGCTGGCGACGAATAGCTTTTCCTTTGATTTCAGTAGTTTGATCGTTTTGATATAACTACCTGATCCCTGCGCATTGTGAAGCACGGGGTGGGGGATGCCCAGGTATTTGAACCGAGTGTCTTCCACGCCCGTCCTGAACTGTCCCGTAGCCCAAACCGATTGGAAGCCCGTTTTCAGCCGGATGTTTGAGCGCGTATAATAAGCCGTATTTTCAGACAGGTCGGGAAAAACGAGCGATTTGTCGCGCAATCCATTGTTGGGAGCGTTAGTATGGGTAATTTTTTCGTCGAAGACGAGATTCCTGAACTCCGGATCGATGGCGATCTGGAAAGAGTTTGTCACCGGTCCGGCCGTCGGGTCAGTGGTCCATTGCCTTACTGCCAGGATGGGATCGGTGGAAAGTGTGGCGCTGCTTCGTAAGGGTACTGCTCCCGGTATAGGCCTGAGGTAAATAAAGTCGGACCATGCGCTCCATTGGTTGCGCCGGAGTACCCGGTATCTGACCGCCAATTTCAGGAGCACGGATTGTTTGGGTCTTATGGAAAATGTTTCGAACGCTGTTCCTTTCGGGCTCAGTTCAAATAGCTCTTTGGACGTCCACCACGATTCCGATGCCTCGACCTGATAAGATGAAATGTCTGCGAGAAACCTGAACGAGCCTGTGACGTTGCTGGTGTTGTCAAATCCAATCGACATGAAGGGCGGAGGATTGCTGCCGGCCTGGGATTCCTCCACCCGGAATGGGAGCGCCTGAGACCATTCCGCGGAGGCGAAAGCGTTCTGTGGCTGGTAACGTATCAAATAGTTGCCGGCATCCAGTCCGGAAGAGCGGAAAAAGGGTTGCGGCGATAAAGTGTCTTCAACAATTCCTGTGAAATCGGCATTCCGTGCGATCTGCAACCGGTAACGGCTGGCCCTTGCGGACGGAAGCCAGTCGAAGGCCGGCAGAAATGCCGATGCGCCGCCGGATTCGCCAGGAAGTCGGGCAAGGAGCCCGGGAGCGGCGGGCTTGTTATCCAGAGCCTGCAATTTGAAATCGGATTGAGCCACGCCCTCCGCAAAACTGCGTATCACATTTCTGCACAGCGGATGAAAGGTCATTTCGCCCCTGCAATACGACATAATAGTGCCGTTTGTGGGTTCCCGGAAGCCCTCCCGGCAATTGTCTGATGCTCCTTCGAGATCTACGCACCGATCAATGGGCCCACCCGGCCACCAGCAATTATGTGTGTGTGGCGAACTGAGTGTGTGCCCGAGTTCATGGCATAGTATCTCTACCGAAAACTCCTGCCCCGGCACCGGGAAGTTGGACGTACAAATACGCTGCATACCATAAAACGTACCTCCGCGGCTTGACATTCCCACCACTGCATCCCTCGCTTCGTTCCGTTCCGCAGTCCAGTAATCGAGGACGTTTGACAGGTAGTCCCAGTCCGTGGCAGACGTGTAATGTTCGGGCTTGTCCCATATGTGGATGTGATAGACCGTCAGCTTGATATTCATTTCTTCCTCAAAAATCGCCGATGCCTCCCGGAATATCTCGTAAACCGTGCGACGTATGCGTGTAATGTCGCCTGCATAGGCTAGATAGGTTTTATGATCGATGTTTACCCCGAGCCTGTATTCCAGCATCGGGCCATTGCTGGTACGAGCACGGGTAAGGTCGATTTTGCTGGCAATTTTTTGAAGGTAAGCTTGTGCAGAAGAGTCGGGCGTACCGCACAATGGAGGATTTTGCTGCGACACGGCTATGTTGTTAACAAAAAGTAAAAGATTGATTATTAGTGTTTTGTAAACGAAATGGAGCTTCATGTGCGGGGTTTGGGAAAATGTAACCGGAAGGTTTCTCAGTACATGACATATAAAGCCGCATGAGAGTTGCATCCTTTTTAATCTCAACATTAAAAAAATTTAATGGTACTCATCCAACATTTACTTTTACTAATCAAACGTTTGTTTGACTAAATCAAACGATCGTTTGATTTTTGTTTTAAAGGCGGTTACCTTTGTATCGCCGCCGGCAAAAAAGAAGAAAAGAATCCCTGCTGGTGAGCTAATTAAATGGACTACAACGCGAAACAATTGCAGATAATAGAAGTGGCGGAGCGGCTGTTTTCACAGAAAGGTTTCGCCGGTACTTCGGTGAGGGATATCGCTCAGGAAGCGGATGTGAATGTCTCGATGATATCCTACTATTTCGGTTCGAAGGAAAAGCTGATCGAGGCGCTTTTTCAATTACGTATGACAGAATCGAGTTCACGGCTTGAAACGCTGATGATGGCCAGCGAGCTGTCGGCGCTTCAAAAGTTCAATGTCTTTATCGATAGTGTGATCGATCGACTGATGGGTAACCAGTGCTTTCACAACATCATGATGCGTGAGCAGCTGTCGTCGGAAAGAACGCCCGTCATTTCCGAATACATTCGCGGCCTGAAAATGCGGAATGTGGAATTGATCAAACGCATGATCCGCGAAGGGCAGGAGGCGGGCGATTTCCGGAAGGACATCAACGTCAGCCTTGTAACTACAACGCTCTATGGCACCGTCAACTATGCCATCGCTACGCAGGATTTCTTCAAAATCATCAATGACCTCGAAGATCAGTCGGATGAAGAGTTTCAGAAGTATTTGCGAAGTGAGCTTAGCCAACATCTTAAGAACCTATTTAAATCAACAATAACCAATGAACACCACATCCAGAATTAAAAGAATGGTTAGTCTGGCAACCGGGATCATCTGGATTACCGCGGCCGGCCATTCGTATGCCCAAAGCGCACGCACGATCAAGCTGGAAGAGGCGATCACAATGAGCCTGCGGAACAGCAAGCAATTGAAACTGAGCCAGAGTAACATCGACCTCGCGGGGCTGGGTATCCGTCAGGTGAAGGAAAATCAACTGCCCAGCCTGAGCGTTTCGGGTTCGTACCTGCGGGTGAACTCGCCTAATGTGAACCTGAAAATCAAACAGGAGGGCAACGACAGTACCGGCACCTCGGGTGGAACGCCCAATGTGCACCAGGCTATGTACGGAATGGCAAGCGCTTCGCTGCCGTTGTTTTCAGGTTTTCGTTTCAAATACGGCCTCGAATCGGCCAAATACGTGGAACAAGCCGCTAAACTCGATGCCGATAATGACCGCGACGCCGTGATCCAGAATACAGTTGCCGCTTACGGTAATTTGTACAAGGCCAGAAAGGCGGTCGATCTGGTAACGGAAAATCTCGTCGGCGAGCGGGAGCGCGTGCAGGAATTTACCAACCGCGAGAAGAACGGGATATTGGCCCGCAACGACCTGATGAAGGCAAAGTTGCAGGAGTCAAATGTGGAACTGGCCTTGCTGAATGCACAGAACGATTTGAAAATCACTACCATCAACATGAACCTGCTGCTTGGCCTACCGGAAGAGACCGTGATCGAGGCCGATTCCAACAGCTTCGCCGCGCTCAAAGCAGAAGGCATCGCTGCGGAATGGGAGCAGACGGCCCTTACGCACCGCAAAGATTTCGCAGCCAACGGCATCCGTCAGAAGGCAGCCGATAGTGATATTAGAGTAGCCAAAGCGGATCTGTATCCGAGTGTAGCCCTTTCAGCCGGTTATGTAGCATTGAGCATCCCGGGTGTTGTGACTGTTCCAAATGCGGTCAATGCTGGTATCGGGTTTAAGTACGACGTTGCATCACTCTGGAAGTCAGGTGCAAAGATCGCCCAGGCCCGCACAAAGGCTTATCAGCTCAAAACCAACGAGCAGATCATCTTAGATAAAATTCACCTTGAAGTAAACACCGCTTATTACAACTACGTCCTGAGTAAAAGGAAGATCGATGTGTATGCCAAAGCGGTGGAACAAGCGAACGAAAACTATCGCATTACTAAAAATAAATACGATAACAGCCTCGTAACCACCACTGAGCTGCTGGATGCCGACGTAGCACAAGTACAGTCACGTATCGATTACGAAGCAGCAAAGGCCGATGCGATAGTAGCTTATAAAAAGCTCGAACAAACGGCAGGAGTCATTAATTAAGGGAGGAAAAGGAGGAAAGGGAGGATGGAGAGGTTTTTTAATATTTCAAACAGATACCTCTTTCCTCCCTCCTCTCAACATTCACTCATTCACTCATTCAGTCATTCAGTCATTCATTCATTCAAAATTGAATATGGAAACTAACACCGAAGAAGCACCTAAAAAGAAGAGCAATCGCTTCCTCATCATCCTTGCTGCGCTGATCATCGGCGGCGGCACCTGGGGTTTTACTAAATACAATCACGGCCAGCACCACGAAGAAACCGACGATGCACAGATCGATTCGGATATCAGTCCGGTAATTCCCAGAATATCAGGATATGTTACTGAGATTCGCGTGAAAGATAATCAGACCGTCAAAAAAGGCGACACGCTGATTGTTCTCGACAACCGCGACCAGATTATCAAGCTGGAACAAGCAAGGGCGGGACTTTTGGGGTCGGAGGGCAGCCTGACCGCGGCACACGAAACGACTAATGCTTCGGCGGCCAGCGGCATTACTTACGAAGCGAACATCGCCGTAGTAGCTGCTCAGATCGAAGAGGCCAAAGTGAACGTCTGGAGGGCCAACCAGGATTTCGCACGTTATGAAAACCTGATCAAGGACCATTCGATCACCCAGCAGGAGTTTGAGCAGGCTCAGGCCACCAAACAAAAAGCGGAACGTGCACTAGCGGTATTGGAAGCGCAGAAAGGCGCAGCCGAACGTCAGGCGAAAGCAGCCGGTCGTCAAACCAAAGCGACCTCGATTCAGTCGACCGTAGCGAATGCAAACATCAAGGTGCGTCAGACGGAGATCGCGAATGCGGAACTCAACCTTTCTTACACCGTCATCACCGCGCCTACCGACGGTCGTGTGTCCAAAGTGAATGCACAGCTGGGCCAATACCTGCAAGCGGGACAATCGCTTTTCAGCATTATCTCAACCCATAAACCATGGGTGACCGCAAACTTCAAGGAAACGCAGCTGACTAGAATGAAACTGGGTCAGAAAGTGAAAATACATGTAGATGCGTATCCTGAACACGAATTCGAAGCACAAGTGGCGTCATTCTCGCCTGCTACCGGTGCACGTTTTGCACTGTTGCCGCCAGATAATGCAAGCGGTAACTTCGTAAAAGTGGTACAACGTCTGCCAGTCCGTATTGAATTTACCAAAGCGGACGACGAGAAGATTGCGCAACTGCGCCCGGGCATGAACGTGTTCGTGGACGTAGAGCTGAACTAAGGTCGCTGAACCGAATTTTTGATTCTAAAAACCAAATAATTAATGGAATTACAGGAATCACTCGTCGAATACGGCTACCGCAGGGTAATTATTACCATCACGGCCGTATTGTGTGCGCTGCTCGAAATCGTGGATACCACGATTGTGAACGTGGCGCTCAACGACATGCGCGGAAACCTGGGCGGCACATTGTCCGAGGTGAGCTGGGTGATCACCGCCTATGCGATCGGTAACGTGATCATCGTGCCGATGACCAGCTGGCTATCGCAGCAGTTCGGCCGCCGCAACTACTTTGCAGCTTCGATCATCATATTTACCGTCGCCTCATTCCTTTGCGGTAATGCGGACAATATCTGGGAGTTGGTGTTTTTCAGGTTGATACAAGGCTTTGGTGGTGGTGCATTGCTCGTAACCGCGCAGACGCTCATTACCGAAAGTTACCCACCCGAAAAGCGCGGTATTGCGCAGGCTATTTACGGTCTGGGAGTAATCGTGGGCCCTACGTTGGGACCACCGCTGGGGGGGTATATTGTAGATAATTACAGCTGGCCCTACATTTTTTATATCAACATACCGCTGGGTATCATTGCGGCCATGCTGACGATGGAATTTGTAAGAAGTCCCAAGTTCGCCAACAAAAAAGCGGCCAATGAAATCGACTGGTGGGGCATTATCTTCCTCGCTGTGGCTGTGGGATCATTGCAATATGTGCTCGAAAAGGGCCAGGAAGAAGACTGGTTCAATGACGAGATCATCACGATACTTTCCGTCACCAGCGTTTTCTCATTCTTCTTCTTTATTTGGAGGGAATGGACCTACAAAAATCCGATCGTGAACCTGCGGGTGCTCGGCAATGGTAACCTGCGTGTGGGCACGATCCTGTCGTTTATCCTGGGATTCGGGTTGTACGGTTCTACATTCATTATCCCGCTTTATACGCAGGCTACATTGGGATGGACGGCCACGCAATCGGGTATGCTGATGGTACCCGCAGCCATTGTGACCGCCATGATGATGCCCGTGGTAGGCCAGCTGCTCCAACGCGGCGTAAAACAGCAGTACCTGGTGGCAATCGGTATGATATTCTTTTTCGTGTATAGCTACTGGGGATACCTGATATTGACGCCGGACACTGGCAGTGATGCGTTTTTTAATATGCTCATCGTTCGCGGTATCGGCTTGGGACTCTTATTTGTACCGATCACTACCCTTGCATTATCAACTTTGAAAGGCCGTGAAATTGGAGAAGGAGCTGCATTCACCGGTATGATGCGGCAACTGGGCGGCTCGTTTGGCGTGGCGGTGATTACGACCTTTATTGCCCGCCAGAATATGTCGCACCGCAACGACCTTGTAAGTAAACTGGATGTGAATAATCCCGTTGTACAACAGCGGGTGGAAGGCTTGCAGCACAGCTTTATGGCCAAAGGAATGGCGCCTGACGTGGCATTGAACAGCGGCTACAAAATGCTGGATTATACGGTGTCCAAGCAAGCGCAGGTGATGTCGTACATGGATGTGTTCCTGTATCTGGGCGTGATGTTCTTGATTTGTGTTCCCTTTGTGTTATGGACCCGGAGCGGTAAAACGAAAGTCGACGCTTCGTCCGTGCACTAGTGTTTTTAAGTGTAGTAGTATTGCAGAAGAAGCTTCTCGAAGTCGGGGAGCTTCTCTTGTTTTTACTATGCAGGATTTAACTATGAACCTGTAAACTTTTTTCAGGACGAGACAATTACGCAGGAGGCACCTACGGAGCCACACGATGTGGCGGCGGGCATTTTCTATAAACAGGTAGCCGCTCCGTGGCTTTTAGGTTGGGTTTTGGCCCAATGCCGCTGACTTCGAGAGAAAAAAATCGCGTAGCGATGTAATATTGGTAGCAAAAACATGAAATACAGACCTGAAATCCCGTCAGGGATGCAACAACAGATTGGCGTCGTTGTAATGGTGTTTTGACGTCTGACATTCCCGGATCGAAGCACAGGAGCGTCATTTGGCGAGTTACATCCCTGACGGGATTGAGACGTTATCCATTTGTTTCACGACTACCAATATTACATCGCTACGCGATTAAGACTTGTCAGACTTTACTCCGCTTCGTCTTGAACCGTGTTCTTCTCTTTTTTAGAATATTTCCTCCTTCCTCCATTCCTCCCTACTTTTGCCAAAATACAATCCGGATTAAACAGTGCACCAGAATTATCATTTCATCAAACAATTAGCGCCGCGACTGAATAACGAATTGGCGGGGAAGACCTTTGTTGAGGCATTCAGCCAGCAGAAGGATGAGTTAATCATCGTTTTTGCCGAGGAAGCAGCGGAGGTGCAGAACGGGCAAGCCGAAGCGCAGGAGGATCAGCAGCTCGTCAAGCCCTTCTTTATCAAAGCAACCCTAACTAACAGTTTTTCTTGCCTTAGCTTTCCCGAACGCTTCGACCGTGCACGGCGGAATAGTGTGAACCTTTTCAATGATTTCGAAGGGGATGCGGTTGATTTCGTAAAAGTCTGCAAAAACGAGCGGGCCATTCAGATGCATTTTGCAAGTGGGAGGGACTTGATATTCAAGCTCTTTGGAAACCGGTCGAATTTCATCGCATTGAATGAGGCAGGCGAGGTGACGCAGCTTTTCAATAACAAACTTGCCACAGACCGCGGACTTACTGTTGCGTCGCTGAATCGCGACATCGACCAGTCGTGGGAGGTATTTGCAGCTAATGAGGGCCGTTTCGAGCCGCTTTTTCCGACGTTTGGGAAGGTTTTGAATAAATATTTGGCTGGTAAGCTTGCCGGAAAAACCGAGCTGGCCGAGCGGTGGGCCATTGTGCAGGCGGTTTTGGATGAATTGGAATCGTCGGATTTCTATATCACGCGCATTGACAATGTCCCTGCGCTGACACTGTTTGAAACCGGTGAGGTTGTGCAGCTTTTACATGATCCGATGGAGGCGTTAAACGCTTATTACCTGGCCTACATCAGGCTGAGCGGGATCGATAAAGAGAAGGCGGATATACAGCGGCTGTTGAAAAAGCGCATTCAGCAGACGGATAATTACCTGGAAAACACCTTTCAAAAGCTGGTCGATCTGGAAAGTGCGACCAAAAACGACGAGTTGGCTAACATTATCATGGCCAACCTGCATATCATTCCCGAACGTGCGGATAAAGTCATATTGTATGACTTTTACCGCGATGAGCTCATTGTCATCAAACTCAAAAAAGACCTTTCGCCCCAGAAGAATGCGGAGGGTTATTATCGTAAAGCCAAAAATGAAAAGATAGAACTCGATCGCCTGAACGACAGTCTCGCCGTGCGCGAAGCGGAACGGAAGCGGTTTCAGGAGCATTTGGAACACATCGAAACCATTGAATCGTTACGGGATCTGCGCGCCTATATTAAGAGTAACCAGCTCGAACAGGGGAATGCCGGGCCTGCCGTGGATGATCTTTTTAAGAAACTGGAATTTATGGGTTATACCATCCTGATCGGGCGGAATGCGAAGAACAGCGACCTGCTAACGAAGCAGGCGCATAAGGAGGACCTGTGGCTGCACGCCAAAGACGTTACCGGCTCTCATGTGGTGGTTAAGAACCAGCCCGGACGTAAGTTTCCGGCCCCGGTGATCGAGCGTGCGGCGGAGCTGGCGGCGTTTTATTCCAAAAGAAAAAACGATTCGTTATGCCCGGTCATCGTTACGCCCAAGAAATTTATCCGTAAACCGAAAGGCGTGCCTGATGGTTTGGTGCTCATTGACAAGGAGGATATCGTCATGGTGGTTGCCAAAGGTGAATAAGCGGAGGTTAGGGTGCTAAAAATGAAGTTTTTATTGTTTAATAGGCGTGCTGGGCCTTTGATTAATCTTTTGCTATTGCGAACTTCGTGTGAAATTTGAGAACCGGAATTTTAGTGCAGAATGCTCGAAAGTCGTCGATTTGTCATCATTGGATTTTTTGCTTTAGTAGGTGTTATATACTTATTACGACTTTTCTACCTTCAGGTGCTGGATGAGAGTTATTCCATCGAGTCTTCCAGCAACTCCATCAAACGTGTAACCGAAATTCCTTTCCGTGGTCAGATCTACGACCGCTATGGAAAGCTGATCGTATACAATACCCCCGTTTACGACCTGCTGGTGACGCCTAACAAAGCGCGGGTGGACGATACGCTCCGTTTTTGTCAGGTTCTGGGTATTGAAAGACGCGATTTCGACAGTCTTATGACCGCCGCGAGCGCGTACAGCCGTGTGAAGCCTTCGCTGTTCCTGCGGCAGTTGTCCAAGGAGGACTTTGCCTCCATTCAGGACATTATGGTCGATTACTCGGGTTTCGAATTTGCCAAAAGCTCCCTGCGCACGTACACGGCACCTACGCTTGCGAACACGCTCGGGTATGTGAGCGAGATCACCAAAGGCCAGCTGGAACGTCAGGAGGAGCCTTACTACCGGCAGGGTGATTATATCGGACAGAGTGGTGTGGAGAAAATTTATGAAAATGAGCTGAGGGGGAAACGAGGCACCAAATTCGTAATGCAGAATGTGAATGGTGTTTACAAGGGCCCATGGAAGGGCGGCGAGCTCGATACGATGGCCGTCGCGGGCGAAAACCTGCACACGGGTCTGGACCTGGAAGTACAGCAATATGCGGACAGCCTGATGGTCAACAAAGTAGGCAGCGTGGTGGCGATTGAACCTAAAACAGGGCAGATCATTTCCATGGTTTCCGCACCGACTTATGATCCGAACACCCTGGCCAGCCGCTATTTCTCTAAAAACTTTGCGGCACTGGTCCGTAACCCGTACAAGCCGCTGTTCAACAGGCCGGTTATGGCGAGTTACCGTCCGGGTTCCACATTCAAGCTGATCCAGGCATTGATCGGCTTACAGGAGGGCGTTATCACACCCGGGAGCGGTTTTACACATGCCAATTGCCCCGTGGGGTGTCATAATCACCCCGCCACAAGTACCGTGGCGCTGGGCGTGACGCATTCCTGCAACCCCTATTTCTACAATGTCTTCCGCAGGCTTATTTATAAAAACAATATCAAAAACACCTTCAAAGCCTCTGCTGTAGGCCTCGATGCGTGGCACGACGATATCGCCAAATTCGGGATCGGGCAGCGGCTCGGGATCGACTTGCCGAGTGAGTACAAGGGGAATTTGCCCAATAAAAAATATTACGACCGCTTCTATGGCGAGTACCGCTGGAAATTCTCCAACATCTACTCGCTCAGCATCGGTGAAGGCGAGCTGTTGATTACGCCCCTGAAAATGGCGAATGTGGCAGCGATTATTGCGAACCGGGGATATTTTTATACGCCGCACGTGATCCATGGTGTCGGCGACAAGAGAGCTGTGAAGCCCGAGTTCCTCGAAAGGCACGAAACAGGCGTGGAGCCACATAATTTCGAGCCAGTGATCGAAGGAATGATTGGTGCCGTGGAGGCGGGTACGGCCCGGCGCTCCCGGGTGGAAGGCATTTCCATTGCCGGTAAAACCGGTACTTCCCAAAATAAGCGCGGGGATGATCATTCTATCTTTATCGCCTTTGCGCCGGTAGACAACCCCAAGATCGCCATAGCGGTTTTTGTAGAGAACGCGGGTGCCGGGGGATCAGCAGCAGCTCCGATCGCCAACTTGATCATCGAGAAATACCTGACCAGGAAAGTCACCAACAAGGCGCTGGAAGAACGGATGATGAAGCTCGATCTGATGAGCAAAGTGGTATTGCCGACCCAGAAGAAGCCGGCCGCTGCGGATTCGACGAAGAAGAAAACGGACGCGGAAAAGCCGACCGTCGCCGATCCGAATAACCCGGCCGACCGCAAACCTGGAACACCGCACCCGGCAAATCCGGCGGCAATGCGTAAGCCGGTGACCGCTGTCCTGCCCCGGTGAGATCAGCGAAAAGCACTTTAAGAATTTACAAACTGAAACTGAAATGCCTGAAAGCAAGCCGATAACCAAAAACGTAGACTGGATGGTGGTGTTGATTTACATCGCTTGCCTCGGCATTGGCTGGTTGAATATTTATGCGGCGGTGTACAACCCCGAAGCGCACACCAGCATGTTCGATATGTCGAACAATGCAGGCAAACAGCTGATGTGGATCGGAACGGCCGCCCTGCTGATCATCTGCATCCTGGTCATCGACTACAAGTTTTACGAAACGTTCTCCTTCGTTATATACGCGGTGGTGATCTTCCTACTCGTGGTGGTGTTGTTTGCTGGTTCAAATATCAATGGATCACGTTCCTGGATCAAATTGGGGGGCTTTTCGCTGCAACCGGCCGAGTTTTCGAAACTGGCCATCAGTCTGGCTATTTCAAAGTATCTGAGCGACCCGGCGATTAGTCTGACGCGGAAGTTGAAGGATTATTACCCGATCATGGGGATCATCGCATTACCCGCATTCCTGATCCTGCTTTCGAATGAGACGGGTTCGATGCTGGTTTTTGCTTCGTTTGCGATCGTACTCTACCGCGAGGGAATGCCCGGGTTCATTCCGGCTATCGGCATAATCGGCGCGGCATTGCTGATCATTACATTGCTTTTTGTAAAATGGTACATTGCCGGAGCGATCATCGTAATCGCCGGTCTGGTCATTTGGCTGATGCCGGTGATGACACGCCGGCGGGGCGGGCTTTGGGCAACGATCGTGATCGCATTTGTGATGATCGGGATCGTGTTCGGGGTCGATTTCTTTATGAATAATGTACTCCAAAAACACCAGCGCGGGCGGATCATGGTACTCCTCGATCCCGATTCGGACCCTCGGGGGATTGGCTGGAATGTGATTCAATCCAAGATCGCTATCGGGTCGGGCGGGATCATGGGGAAGGGCTTCCTGCAGGGAACGCAGACCAAGTTTGACTTCGTACCCGAGCAGAGTACCGACTTTATCTTTTGTACGGTAGGAGAGGAGCATGGGTTTCTGGGGACGGCCATTGTCGTTTTCCTCTTCGTAGCGCTGATTTCACGACTGGTGGTACTTGCCGAACGACAGCGGAGCCGCTTCGCACGGGTATACGGCTACTGTGTGGCCGGCATTATCTTCTTCCACTTCATGGTCAATGTGGGTATGACCATCGGCCTGATGCCGGTAATCGGTATCCCTCTGCCTTTTTTTAGCTACGGAGGATCGTCATTGTGGTCGTTTTCCGTTCTGCTTTTTATTTTCCTGAAAATCGACGCGCAAAGGCCGTTTACTTTATCGAGGGGGTAGTTTTGAATGAGTGAATGATCGAGTTTTGAATGAGTGAATGTGTGAATTAGTGAATGTGTGAATGATTGAATGATTGAGTTTTGAATGAGTGAATTTTTAATTTTGAATGAGCTGCGGTGGGACGGGGAATGAGTGAATATTGGAATTCTAGGTGGGAATCGTGCGCGCTCAAATGCCGTTAGGCATGTAATATTGGTAGGAAAAATGTTTGCAGGAAAGTTCTAAAATGCCCTTGGGCATGTAACAACCACGCCAGCGCTTTGCTGTTGCATCCCTGACGGGATTTTGAGAACGTCTTACCTTTTTGATTTTTACCAATATTACATCGCTACGCGATTTCCTAAGGTTCAAATGCCCATCTAAGGCCAACGGCCTACTAGCACAGAGGCTCAACTCCATCCTCGTTTCCCCCCGGCTCATCCAACCATTCACTCATTCACTCATTCAAAATTCACTCATTCACTCATTGACTCATTCACTCATTAAATCTTCCCCGCCGCCAACACCAGCAGCACCCATCCCACGATCAGGGCGAGGCCTCCGATGGGTGCGGTTGCGCCGAATTTGGTGATGCCGGTGAAGCAGATCGCGTACAGGGAGCCTGAAAAGATGATCACGCCTACTGCGAACGCATTGCCTGCCCAGCCGAGCATGCGTACCGCGTCTTCGCCTGCGCGTTGCATGAGTATGCCTACGAGCACCATCGCAAGCGCGTGGTAAAACTGGTATTTTACAGCCGTTTCAAAGGTATCTGTCCTCCCTGAGGCTTCCAGCATTCCCTTCAATGCATGTGCACCGAATGCGCCTAGTGCTACGGCAAGCGCGCCGAGAATGCCGCCGGCCTGGATCATGAATTTCATATGTACAATTGATATTAGAGATTTACTAAAAAGAATAATAAGCGGCTTTGCCGGTTAATAGGTTCACCGGAAATCACCGGGGTAAAGTTAGGCCCACGCCTGGGTGCGACCAACTCTTTGGGGCAATTTTATTAACTTGCGCGCTTTGAAGGAGGCATTTGAATGATGTCCCGCTCATCGTGGAAAAGACTTAACCAATGACCATAGAACGATTTATCCAGCTCTGGACACACCGCTATCATAAGTATACACACATTTTCAAAGCACATCTCAAGGGGCGTCGTGCGGCAGCCCATTTCCGGAATGTCAAAGGGCGTCTGCGAAAAGATCAGCAACTGATTGGGATCGTGCGTACAGAGCATTTCGGGGACATCGTGGCAGCGGAACCCATCTCGCGATATGTGCGGGAGCGTTACCCTGAGGCTCATATCGTCTGGTTTGTAAAGCCTGTTTTTCATGAACTGGTCGATCACAATCCCTATGTGAACGAGGTGTTCAGGGAGTTCTGTGTGACCGAGCGAAAAGTGCTGATGGAATCAGGTGTATTCGATCATGTTTTTGAGTTGCAGTTCAGGAATAATAATCATTGTCCTAAATGTCAGGTTTTTGTAGAAAATCCGGTGGCCGTAAAGCGGGACATTAACATTTATAACTACTTTGATTACGGGAATCTGCTGGAAGTGTTTGCACAGACGGGCGATCTGATCCCCGCGCACACCGCATTCCCCGCGGATGACGAGCCCCGTTTATATCTGCAACCGGCGCACCAAAAAAAGATTGACGGGTTGCAGTTGCCCAAAAAGTACATTGTCATGCATTGCCGCTCCAATTATGAACCCAAGGACTGGCCCGCCGCTAAATGGGAGCAGCTGGTGCATTGGCTGGCAGATCGTTACGACTATCAACTGATTGAAATAGGGCTGGAAAGTAACCTGAATGTAGCGAATGATGCATACCGTAATCTCTGCGGCCAGCTTACGATCCTCGAAACGGCCGAAGTGATCCGGCGCGCTGCGTACTTCATCGGACTGGACAGCGGGCCTTCCCATTTGGGTAATGCGACCGGAACTTTTGGGGTGATTCTGATGGGCGCGCTCAATAATTTTCAGAACTACAATCCTTATTCCGGAAAGTATGGACGTGAGGAGAATGCATTGTTCGTCAGGCAGCCCGGGTTGCCTTGTGCGCAGTTACCTTTCGACTTTGTAAGGGATCAGGTGCAATCGGTGCTGGAAAAGAATGCAGACAATGCGCCCCAGGTATCACCGTGACCCGAAAATAGCGCTGCCAACCCGCACCAGCGTACTACCTTCTTCCATGGCGATCAGATAGTCGCCGCTCATGCCCATGGAAAGCTCCCGCATAGTGACCTGGTCGTTTTGGTGGGTTTTGAATGACTCGAAAGTGGTTTTGAGGCTCCGGAATTCGGCCCTTACCACATTGATGTCTTCGGTATTGGACGCCATGCCCATCAGGCCTGTAATGCGCACGTTTTGCAATGCATTCAGCTCCGTGGAGCGGATGATTTCAAGGGCTTCTTCTTCGGATAGTCCGAACTTGGTCTCCTCCCGGGCAATGTAGATCTGTAAAAGACAGTCGATGACACGGTCATTTTTCCTGGCCTCTTTGTTGATTTCCTGCAATAACCTGAAACTGTCTACGGAATGCACTAGTGTTACAAATGGCGCCATGTACTTGACCTTATTGGTTTGCAGGTGCCCGATCATGTGCCATTGGATGTCTTTAGGGAGCTCCTCGTGTTTGGCAACCATTTCCTGAACCTTGTTTTCTCCAAACAGTCTCGCTCCTGCTTCGTAGGCTTCCATCAGCAGGGCCACGGGCTTGGTTTTGGTGACCGCCACGAGTCGTGTTTCAGGAATGAGCTGTTGTTCTATCTGGGCCAGGTTGGCGGCTATGGAAGGCATGAGGTATCACTAAAAAATTGACAATTAGCCGGTTAATGCAAGAATTTATTGACCGGACGCTATAAATAGGCGTTAGCGTATTTCAAAATTGAAAAAAACATACTTCTTTTACCAACTAAATTCAAAATTTAACCTTCTGTATGGACTATAACCAGGAACAAAAGCAAGACAGAAAAACACTTCTATGGGCCGCTCTGGCCGTTTTGCTGTTGCTTAATTTGGTGCTCGTATATTTTATATATCACGAAAAGCAGGAGAACCTGGCAAAAGACGAGATTATTACCGCCAAAACTGAGGAAGTTCTCTCGATCAAAACCAAACTGGATTCCATTTCCACGGAACTCGACATCAAGATCGCCGAAATCCAGAAACTCGGTGGCAGCGTAGACTCACTGGTAGCATTGAAGGCGCAACTGGAAAAAGACAAGCGGGAGCTGAAAAACGCCAACACTTATTCGGCAGCCAACTACAATAAGAAAATCAAGTCCTACGAAATGGTACTTTCCGAGAAGGATGGGGAGATTTCGCGTTTGAAACAGGAATTGGGCATTGCCACTACGAAAAATGAAGAGTTGAACCAGAAGGTGACCGGTCTGGAATCGGAGAAACAGCAACTTGCGGATTCAGTATCGACCTACTCGGCTCAGAATAAGGAATTGGCGGATAAAGTGACGCTGGCATCCGCGCTTCGTGCGGAAAGTGTTACTGTGAATGCGGTTTCTTCCAAAGGCAAGGAACGTGAAGGCGGCAAGTATAAGGCGAAGCGTATCGACAAACTCAGGGTGAACTTCAAACTGGGCGAAAATGCGGTTGCCAAGCAGAACGAAAAAGATATTTACCTCCGTATCCTCGACCCGGACGGTGCGGTACTTTCCGACATGGCTACCGGCTCAGGATCGTTCATGTTCAATGGAAAGGAGATGATTTACAGCTCTAAACAGACTATCAGCTTTACCAACTCGGGCCAGTCGATCGATATTTTCTACGGACGCGGCGGTATCGCGATGAAAGACGGCAAGTATGCCATCGAATTGTACAGCGAAGGTTTCAAGATTGGTCAGGGAGATTTTACCGTGAAGTAAAACCTCATAACTTTCAGTTAAGTCGTTGAAGGGCTTGGAATTTTGAATTCCAAGCCCTATTTTTGCACCCTCATTTTGATGATTATGTCAGGATGAGGATTTTAAACTTATCATAATTAATCAATTACCGTATGTCTAAGCAATATGAAACGGTGTTCATTCTAACTCCCATTTTGTCTGAGGCCCAGGCAAAGGACGCCGTTGAAAAATTCACGACAATCATCACCTCAAACGGTGCGACGATTGTACATGAAGAAAATTGGGGATTGCGCAAGCTGGCCTACCCCATCCAAAAGAAAAACTCAGGTTTCTATCACGTAGTAGAATATACTGCGAGCGAAGGAAACGTGGTGGATGTTTTGGAAACCGAGTTCCGTCGTGACGAGCGCGTTTTGCGTTTTATGACTATCGCCCTGGATAAGCATTCGATTGCTTACAACGAGAAGAAACGTAAGGGTCTGGTAGGCAGAAAGAAAGAAGAGGCAACTGAATCAAAAACCGAAAACGCATAAGCTATGTCACTCGTAAACGAGCCGGTTGAGAAAAACATTAACCGCAAAAAATACTGCCGTTTCAAGAAAGCGGGCATCAAATACATCGATTACAAGAATCCGGATTTCCTTCTGAAACTTGTAAACGAGCAAGGTAAAATCCTTCCGCGCCGCCTTACCGGTACCAGCCTGAAATATCAGCGCAAAGTATCTCAGGCGATCAAAAGAGCGCGTCACCTGGCACTGTTGCCATTTGTTGCTGACCAATTGAAATAATACAGTAAAGAGCTACAAACAATGGAAATCATACTTTTAACGGATATAGCAGGGGTAGGTTACAAGAACGATATCGTAACTGTGAAAGCAGGTTACGGTCGTAACTACCTGATCCCTCAGGGTTTTGCATTGCTGGCGAATGCCTCCAACCGCAAAATCGTTGCTGAGAACGTGCGTCAGGCTTCGCACAAAGCTGAAAAGCTTAAAAAGGACGCAGAAGATATCGCAACCGCGATCGGCGACCTGACTATCGATATCAAAACTGTGGTGGGAGAAAGCGGCCGTATCTTCGGTCGTGTTACCAATACACAGGTGGCCGATATCCTGAAAGCGAAAGGCTTCGATATCGATCGTAAGAAAATCACTGTTGACGACGTGAAATCAATCGGTTCTTACTCCGCATTGATCGATCTTCATAAAGAAGTGAAACACAAATTGACGCTGAACGTAGTAGCGGCGGAAGATTAATTGTTTCGAAAAAGCATAAAAAAAGGCAACCTTTCGGGTTGCCTTTTTTTATGCTTTTTCGAAAACCTCGGCTGTCGGCCATCGGCCGTCAAACTTAAAAAAGCCGAAAGCCGACTGCCGAAAGCCGAAGTTACTTAACTGCCGGAATCCGCAAAACCTGTCCCGGATAAATCAGGTCCGGGTCTTTCAACATGGGTTTGTTGGCTTCGAAGATGATCGGATATTTCATCATGTCGCCGTAAACGACCTGGGCGATTTTGGAAAGGGTATCTCCCTTCACTACCGTATGGTAAGTCGCTTCGGGAGCTGGGGTTGCTACTTTAAGTTGGTTGTCTACTACTTCGACTCCCTCCACATTCCCTACTGCCAGGGCGATTTTTTCGGCATCTTCCTGCTTGGCCACTTCGCCTTCCAGAATGACCTTATCACCGGATGTCTTCACAGTAAGATTATTGTAGCTGAGGCCAAGCGCTTTCACGTGTGAGAGTAATGCGCTGGCACGTAGCGGTTCTGCCGCCTCGGGAGTAGGGGCCGCAGCGACTTCCTCCTTCTTAAATACTTTTTCTCCTACACCTTTAATAAAAGATAATAAGCCCATGTTTTTGAGGTTTTGGTTGAATTAAGATTTGAATCCGTAAACGGAAGGTAATGGTAATGTTAACTTTCCTACCGGTAAGATGCAATTATTATACCAAATTTACCAAGGCATATAGATTTGATAATATGGGTTTTTACGACATCAACTTTGTACTTTTGCACCTGGTCTCAACTACTCTGACTCTGCATTAAGTATCAATGAACCGCACCACATCGCTTGCCAGTCTACAAAATGAATCTTTCGATATCTGTATCATCGGCGCAGGTGCCAGCGGGGCCGGATGTGCCCTGGATGCGGTTCTGAGGGGATACAAAGTTGCTCTGATCGATAAAAAAGACTTCGCATCCGAGACGTCGTCCCGCTCGACAAAGCTCATTCATGGCGGCGTCCGTTACCTGGAACAGGCATTTAAGAAGCTCGACTTCGCGCAATTGAAACAGGTACGGCACGGATTGGAGGAACGACACATTGTGTTGAAAAATGCACCGCATCTCGCCCGCCCGCTCGCGCTCATGACGCCGGTTAATTCCTGGTTCGAAGGGCTCTATTTCAAAATCGGCTTGCAGATATACGACACCTTCGCTGCCCATGACACGCTCCCCAAAAGCAAATGGCTGAATAAAAAGGAGGTACTCTCGAAGATTCCCACCCTTGACCGTAAGAAGCTGCACAGTGGGGTTTTGTATTATGACGGACAATTGGACGATGCCCGTTATTGTCTGGCCCTGGCGCAATCCGCATCCGAAAGTGGTGCCACGGTTGCCAACTATGTCGAGGTGAAGGGATTCGGGAAAGACAATGCAGGGAAACTGAATGTGGTTCATGCCACGGACGCATTGACCGGAAACACCATGGCGATCCGGGCGAAACTGGTGATCAACTGTACCGGACCTTTTGCCGACCATGTCAGATTAATGGCGAATCCGGGGCTGAGCGAGAGGATCAGACCGAGTAAGGGAGTACACCTGGTGCTTCCCTACAATACGCTGAACAGCGAGTATGCCATGCTGATCCCCAAAACATCGGACGGGCGTGTTGTATTCGCGATTCCTTTCGAAGGTGCCACGATGATAGGTACAACGGATACGGAATGCGATGATATCGACGATGAGCCGACCCTCAACGGAGCGGAAAAGCAATACCTGGCCGATACCCTGAACCCCTACCTCGCAAAGCCGATCTCGGTCGGAGAGATCAGGGCCGGTTTCGGCGGGCTCAGGCCATTGCTGGCTGCGGACCCTTCGAAATCAACCAAAAGCCTGGTGCGTGATCATGAGGTAGAGTTGGATGAATCGTCTGGGCTGGTCAGTTTGCTGGGAGGAAAATGGACGACCTATCGGCTGATGGCCAAAGATACCATTGACCAGGCGGACCAGTTGCTGGGACAAACGCGTTTGTGCCGCACGGCGGATCATATCCTGGCCGGCGGAGAGGGTTATCGGTCCGAAGGCTGGCAGGAACTGGTTTCAAAGTTTAACCTGCCGGAGGAGATCGCGAAGCACCTTGCCCGGAAGTATGGATCCCGTGCCATTCACATCGGTAAGCTGACTTTGGAAAATTCGTCCCTGGCGCAGCGGTTGAGCGCCGCCTATCCCTACATTCGCGCGGAGGTCATTTACACCGTCCGAAGCGAGATGGCCGTCACACCGAGAGACTTTCTGGCCAGAAGGATTCGTTTTGAAATTACCGACTGGAATGAAACCTTAAATTGTCTGACCATTGTTGCTGATCTGATGGCAGGCGAGCTGGGCTGGACCGACGAACAAAAACAGCATCATACAGACGCATATGCCGCGGAAATCGGGAGTTTTATAGCAGATGCCCGATAGAAGCCCATTTTTCAGAGTTATTTTCAAAAATGTATATTACAGATTCAGCCTGCATATCACCTCAGTCCACTTTTGACAATACCTTTTTTGAAGGTGGGATCAAGGTGCACGAAGGTGACAGGTATATTGCCATTGAGCCAGCCTACGGACAGATGATTCCCGCAGGTTTACTCCGGCGAATGGGAAAGGCCGTGCGAATGGGAGTAGGAGCAGGTTTACCCCTGATCCAAAAAGCAGGCGTCGAGGGCATTGTGCTGGGAACTGCGAACGGAGGACTTGAAGATTGCCTTAAATTCCTGAATCAGATCGTCGATTACAGCGAAGGTACGCTGACCCCAACCAATTTTGTTCAAAGTACGCCTAATGCCGTAGCCGGTAACCTTGCATTGATGAGCAAAACAACCGGCTATAACACTACCCACGTGCATAAAGGGCTCGCTTTCGAGGCCGCATTGCTGGACGCGATGTTGTTGCTGGAAGAAAAGCGGGGGCAGACGTTCCTGGTCGGGAGCATTGAAGAGATATCAGATTATAACCATAATATCGACTTGCTTTCCGGAGCCTTCAAAACAGGTCATTTTACGTCGGAAAACTTGTTGACGATCGACTCACCGGGCTCTGCCAACGGGGAAGGGGCAGCAATGTTTATCGTCAACGCGGAGCGGTCAAACGATACGATTGCGCAGATCAGTGATGTTTTCCAGAGCAATAACCTGCTGGAAAGCGAGTTGGCACCCGTAGTCGAGGCATTTTTGAGCCGCAACAACCTGCAAGCTTCCGATATCGATGCAGTGATCATGGGAATTAGTGGAGATAACCGTTCGGATTACTGGTATTTCCGGCTGCAAGAGGCATTATTCGGAGAAGCGAATTGCTACACCTACAAAAACATGGCAGGCGACTATCCCACGGGATCGGCATTCGCGACCTGGATGGGGGCGCAGGTAATAGCAGGTAAGCGTGTGCCCGACGCATGCGTGTGGATACAAAAAAACACCCGTGCTCCGAAGCATATCCTGATATATAATCATTATAAAGCTTCACAGCACGGGTTTATATTGCTGGGCGCCTGAATCAGTTCAGGCCAGCTTCTTCCGCTTTCTCTTTCATTTTGATCACTTTCGCGAGCGTCGGCAGGATGGTATCGTGCTTTTTAACGAACGGGTTGGATTGGTCCCAGACATAACCCGCAAGTACCGAGCAGATTTGCCTTTTGATATCCTCGTCAATGTGTTTTGCAAAGACAATAGTCTGGAAATCACCTGAATACCAGCCGGAAACGTAGCTCCTGAATACATTGATACCCTGCTGGATCACTTCTTCATAATCCTTTTTCCAGTCGACCGCCTCGCCTTGCAGGTGCCGGTGCGTCATTTTCGCAGAAAGCAGGCCGGACGCCGTCGCGAAGGTCACGCCGGACGAGAAAATAGGGTCGAGAAATTCGGTGCTGTTGCCGGAAAGTACAAAACCTTCGCCGGACATTTTCGTCACGCCGATCGAATATCCCAGAATATGCCGCGGTTCGAATTTGAAAGTGGATTCGGCAAAACGGCCGCTCAGATCCTCGAAGCCACGGATAAACTCCTTGTACTTCTCGCCATTGTTTTCGGCCAGTTCCACGATCTTGTCCTTGTCACCCACAATGCCCACGGAAGTCGAGCCGTCCGAGAACGGGATGGCCCATATCCACGATTTATTGTTATCAAATGAATGCACAAAAATGTTGTTGCTCGCTTCTTCTGTGCGCTTTGTATCTTCTAAATGCGAGAACACCGCTCCGCGGGGTGTGAATGTCGACGGTTTACTCAAATCAAAAAGCCGGGGCAGCACGCGTCCGTAACCGCTTGAATCGATGATGAACTTTGCTTCAATGCGCTGCGAATTACCCTGGGCATCCTTGTAATCGATGACCTGCTTTTCCGGGCCGCATTCCACGGCGGTAACCTCGCATTCAAAATGGACGTCGACGCCTTTCGCCCGCGTGGCTTCTGCCAGTTTGTTGTCGAAATCCGCACGTTTCACCTGCCAGGTCCAGGTCCATCCCTGGGTAAACTGCTCCTCGAAAAAGAACTCGCAGCGTTTCTCACCGCGCATGAAGGCCGCGCCGGTCTTTTTCTGGAAATTCAATGGTTCGATCGCCTCACGCAGTCCGGATTCCGTTAAATGTTCCATACAGCACGGCAAAAGGCTTTCCCCGATCTGAAAACGGGGGAATTTTTCTTTTTCGAGGATCGTGACGTCGTAGCCCTGTTTCTTTAAATAAGAAGCTGCGACAGTTCCCGCAGGGCCGGCCCCGATGACCAGCACATCGACAGTTTGCATAATCAGGCGTTTTTTACTTTTTGGATGAGTTTATCTTTATCTACAAAGGAGAAGCACGTTATAAATGCACTAACGGTAACCCCTAAAATTCCGTGCAAGGATATATTCTGACCCGTCAGGTGCAGGTTGGGTATTTTGGTGCGCGTGTTGATCTGCGTTCGCGCCGGAGAATTGGAATCTTTGACAATGCCGTACATGGAGCCGTCGCGGTTACCGATGTAATCGCGGAATGTCAGTGGCGTCGCGCTGTGTACGGACTTAATTTTAGAGGAAATGCCGGGGAAGACGGTTTCCAGTTTGCGGATCACCCGTGCCTCCTTCTCTTTTTTGAAGTTCGCATAGGACTCGTCTCGCTTGCCAGGTTCGGCTACCGTACTGAACGTGTCGGCCCATTGAGCAGTTTCGGAGGCCTTCATGTAGGTCATAACCGACATGGAATCGGCATATTTCCCTTTTTTGGAAACAAAAGGTGTACAGATAAAATAGGTTTGAGGCCAGGTAGCCGCATCGTAATCGACACCTCCCCAGACGTCCTCGATATGGTGCTGATACACATTGTGGTTCAGGTATTCGAAACTGTTGTCCAGAAATGAAAGGTGTACGAGAAAAGTGGAAACGCTGTTTTCGAGCGTCTGTACCCGGTTTTTGTAAATATTCAGGAACCTTTCCGCCCCGAAAATGTCGATCGATACAGCGGGATGGACGTTGGAAATGAATTGCTTACCCCGGAAAGATTCCCCGTTTTCGAGCACTACTTCCGCCACATGCCCCTTGTCGTCGTACCGGGCGGACACTACTTTTTTATGTTTGTAAATTTCCCCGCCATGCTTCCTTACCGACCTGCTGAGCTGGATCGCGATCTGCGAGCCGCCGTCTATGAATTTGTAGGCCCCTGATAGGTAACTTTTCAGGATCAATGCATGGACGTAGAATGGCGTTTTGTCTTTGACGCCTGCATATAAAAGGTTGTTTCCTGCCAGCACATTGCGTAGGCGGACATTATCCGTGAGAGACGCAATATAATCGTATGCATTCAGCGCGAGGATATCCCCGTTGGTCTGATAACCCTCTCCGGAAACTTCCAGGTTGTACAATGGGAAGCGCTTACAGATTTCGACGATCTGCCTGCAATAGGTTTTGATCGCCTTTTCTTCATCTGGAAAATAGGAAACCAGCTTTCGCTCGAAATGTTCCATTCCCTGCGCATAGCCGTACTCGCAGCCATCCTCGAACCGGATCACATCGAACTGATCGTCGTCGAGACGCTTGATCTTTAGTTTATCGAGAATGCCGAAGTACTTAAAGAACTGATACAGGTTTTCCCCTTCATCGAGCCCCCCTACATAATGCACACCCGTATCGAAGATGCTTTTATCCCGGCTGTAAACCTGTAAATGTCCGCCGATCTGGTGGTTTTTTTCCAGTACTACCACACTGAAACCTTCCATGGCAAGTATGTTGGCACAAGCCAGACCGCCCAGTCCGCTCCCAACAATCACAAAATCATATTCCTTTTGCACGGCGGAAGATTGCATTTAAATGTCTAATGGAAAAATGATCGGTCGGGTTAGTTAGTAATCGGTGAAGGGGAGGAGTGTTGGGCTGGTTTGCGCAGGATGAACAGCACATTCGAGGTATTTTCGGAGTGTTCCTGCATTTCGTATCCCAATCCGTTCCGGGCGGCAAAATCCCGGATGTCCTGCGACGCGAAGAAATGGAATTCGTCCGTTTTTCGGTTGAAAGCGAATATGCCTGTCGACAATGCCTCTGTTTTCTGCGTGTTGCGATGTTTCGTGGTAAGGTCCGTAATGCCGTCGCGGATGAAAAGTATGCCGCCTGGTTGCAGCGCCGAAGCGCAACGGTCGAGTAAAATAAGCTGTTTTTCCCTGGATAAATAATGCAGGACATCATTTAAAAAAATGACATCCTGTGCGCCGGGATCAACGGCCATGATATCGTCGTACAAAAAGCGGAGGTTTCCGGTTTTATGATAGCTGTTTTCGGCAATCGCAATCTTCTCTTCGTCGTAATCGATGCCGGTAATGAGCCGATCGGGGTTTTTGTAATGCAGGTAAAACGACAGGTAACCATAGCCGCAGCCTAAATCCAGGATTCGCTTCCGTGCACCGATCTGCGCATTATAGTAAGTGTAATTTTTGCTTTCCAGCCGCCATTTGACTTTGAAATACCATTCAAGTACGGGCCCTTTAAACACATAGTTAGTGAAAATCTTGTGTTTCAGATACCGGGTATCCTCCATTTCATCGCGGTAAGCTGCAAATTCCGCTTTGAAAAAGGCGGTGATCTGTTTGGTCTTGTCGCGTAATGTGGCACCCCATCGGGAATCGGAATAGTCGATGCGGGGCAGTACGCGAACATTCAGCGCGCCCGGGCGGATGAGAAAGTCGTTTTTAGGTAAAACATCGTGTGCGCCGTGCAGGAGGATGGGCTGAATATCGAGGCCAAGCTGCTCGGCCAGATAGAATGCACCCTTATGAAAACGCGCGATCGTGCCGTCCTGGGAGCGGGTGCCTTCCGGGAAGATGAGAACGGAATAGCCGTCGGCCACAAGTGCTCTTACCTTTTCAATGTTCTCCTCGGGACCGTCGTCGCTGTACACATAACCCGCGTAACGGATAATGGGCCCGAAAAAGGGTGATTTATAAACCCAGCCTTTGACCATCAGCACTATTTTCGGGTGCAGCATAATGGCGAGCAGGATGTCCAGGAACGAGGTGTGGTTGGCAATAAAGATGACCGGCTTGTTCATGTCCAGGTTTTCCAGGCCTGAGAAGTTCTTTTTCACATGCGGGCCGGAGTAGATAACCGTTTTGGCGTAGAAGGACAGAGAGTTATTGATGGCAGCCTTTTTCTTCTTTTTTGAAATCGGCATCAGCAGGATTGTCACCAGTTTCGAATGCAGGAAAAGGCAGCCTGATAAAAAATAGGTAAAGCTCGACACACTGATCAGGAACGGCAGCATCGTCACCGGGGCTTTTTTCTTGCCAATGCGTTTTTGTACAAAAAAATCAAACAGTACCGGTTGGAAAACGAAGGAAATGAACAGGATACAGACGATACCAAGCACGCTGATCAGTGAAATGGAGTGAATGGCGGGGTGTTTTGCGAAGATGAGCACACCGGTACCGATGAGCGTGGTAGTGGCCGACAATGCGATCGCTGCCTGGTAAGAACGGAGCGAGTCTTTGCCCGACTTATACCTGCTGAGCAGGCCGTCGGTCACGAAAATGCTGAAATCGTCGCCGAGCCCGAAGATGAATGTGGTGACGATCACATTCACAAAGTTGAACTTGATGCCCAAAATGGCTGCAATGCCCAGGATCCAGATCCAGCTGATGACCATAGGCAAAAAGGACAGCAGCGTGAGTTCGATTCGGCCATACACGACCAGCAGCGTGAAGAAAACGATGGATGCTGAAATAAGCAGCAGGTAATTAAAATCGTCTTTGACCATTGTCAGCAATTCGCCGGCAAGTTCACCGCGGTCGAAGATTTCGAGGCCATGTATCTGCCGCAGCTCCCGCTTGACACCGGCCAGCTGCTCCTGGTTAAGGACGACGGTAGAAATGAAAGTCGTGCCCGAGGATTTAATGTCGATCAGGTTGTCGATGCCCAGTTCATTAAAAAGGGTGTCCAGCGACACGGTGGCGGGAGTGCGACCGGCGATCCAGCCCTTGAAATCGTTGAATGCGTAAGCATTGAATCCATTTTGAGCTGCGGATCGGTTGAGTATGCTAAACGTCGAATCTTTTTTGCCTTCTGTCCAGAAAGCCTGCCAGCGTTGCATTCGTTCCCGTTTCAGGTCCTGCGGTATCAGCAGGGAACCGGACGAAACGAAGTTGTCGATGCGCCCGGAGTGCTGTAATGCGACTAATTTTTGATAGGCGTCGTAATTGATCTTTTCGGCTTTTGCCCGGCTTGGATCGGAGGCAAATACATAGATCCTTTTTTGTTTTCGCGGATCTATGCCCGTCAAAGCTTCCTCACGGCCGCTGAGTTCGGGATCCTGGATGCTGAGATTTTCGAACCCGGCATCGAACTCGGTATAGCGGGAAAAATACAGGAAGACGATCGTCAGTACGGCAATACCCGCAAGTGTGGCACCACGCCAGCGGTCGGGGATGGTGGGAATGCGGAATGCACTTTGTTCGCCGGGTATTTTTTGTATGTCAAAACGGGTGGATGCAAGGATGACCGGCAATGCGATGAGCGTAAACAATGCGGCGCCGAACAGGCTTAGCGAGGAGAACAGGCCGAAATCCTGCAAAACCACCGAGTTGGCGAAATGCAATGCACTGAATGCCATCACGGTGGTGAAACTGCCGGTGAGCAGTGGTCCGCTTACTTCCTTAATCGCAACCGGAATGGAATGGGTATGCCGCAGGTGCGTGAAAAAGTGGAATGCATAGTCGAGCAGAATGCCGAAGATCACGGCGCCGGTAGCCAGGGAAATGCCCGAGATCTCGGGACGGATGTACCCGGTGATGCCCAATGCGAAAATCGCCCCGAATATGCCGGGCAGGGTAATGTATATCGGAATGAGCAGCTTGCGGTAGTAGGCGATCAGCAATGCGAGAATCCCCGCCAGGGCAAGGAATGACGTGAAATAGGAATCCTGCTTGACTTGTATGGCATTGCGGGCCGCGATCTCGAATGTGCCGAAATACGTGAATTGGTTGTACCGGTGCTGGCGGTTCCATTTGGCCCGGAACGACTCCATAAGCTCAAAAAGTGCTACATTCTTATCCGAGCTGCCCGAATCGAAACTGGTGGATGCGAAAATGAGAATGCTTTTGCGGTCGGGCGTGAACATGACACCGTCGTCCATGACCATTCCGTTGCTGTTGTTCACCGCGTTCAGCTCGCGGAAGTACTTGCCGGTGATACCCAGCGGATCGTTGAGTACAAACTGTTTGAGAAATGAGCCGCCAGGCGTGAGAAGCTGATTATAGGTGGCGGTTACCGAGGCCCGGATCGAATCGGAAGCAATGCGTGACCGGATGTGCCCGTAATAGGGCGCGTCGATCAGCTGCGGAAAATGGCTGTAAACATATTGGTATACATCCTCCTGCACATTGGGTCGTTCTGCCCGGATATTGCGGATGAAGCCGTTGGTGTATCGGCCGAGCGAGTCGGAGAAGCTCTCTGCTAGCTCCCGGGCATCATCGGTGCCGGTTTCGGCGGGTAAATCCAATGCCAAAACAACCTGGTTGATGATGTTTTTACTTTCCACCAAACGGTTGAACTCTTCGAAGCTTTTACCTTTCGGTAAGGTGGCAAAAATACTTTCGGTTACTTTTAGCCGCGCAATTCCGGTCAGGAGGAAACTGACAATGACAAGCAGGCTAAGGAAAAACGCTGGTTTGTGACTGGAAAGGAATTTGTTTAGCCTTAAAAGTAAATCTCCTAGCATTGGCAGGGGAAACGTGAATGTCCGACAAAATTAATGAAATGTATCACTCAGGCAACTTCCGTGCCTGCCACCGCTGGCCGGTTCCTGTTTGTCAAAACCGCAAAAAAAGATTTATTTTACACCATATTTAATTTCGCCATCTCTAAATGAATCGTATTTCATTAGCTCAGATCGAGCAGTATGCTTTTGAAAAGAAGGAATTTATCTTAGCCGAAGACGCCCTCCATCAAGTATCCCAATCCTTTGCTTTTTTAACTAACTTCTCCAAAGACAAAATCATATACGGGATCAATACCGGCTTTGGCCCTATGGCGCAATACCGGATCGAGACCGATCAGCTCAATAATCTGCAATACAACCTGATCCGCAGCCATTCGAGCGGGGTTGGGAAGCCGCTTAATGAGGTATATGCGCGCAGTGTGATGCTTGCGCGCCTGAATTCTTTTTTACAGGCCAATTCCGGCGTCAGTACTGCGGTCATCAAACAGCTCGTATCGTTCCTCAATCAGGGCATTGTACCCGAGATCTTCGAACATGGCAGCGTGGGAGCGAGCGGCGACCTGGTACAGCTTTCGCATTTGGGCCTGAACCTGATCGGGGAGGGGCATGTGTACCAGCAGGGCTTGCGGCGGAAAACGGCGGAAGTGCTGGCTGAAAAGAACATCAAACCCCTGAAAATGGAGTTGCGCGATGGCCTGGGGTTGATCAACGGTACTTCCTGCATGACCGGGATGGCGGCGATCAACCTGATCTACGCCAAGCGACTCGTTCAATGGGCCATTGCTGCGTCGTCGATGCTGAACGAGGCGATCGAGTCGTTCGACGATTCGTTTTCCAAACAGCTGAATGCCGTCAAGCACCACAAAGGTCAGCAGCAGATCGCTCAGCTTATGCGTGATTTTGTCGCTGGAAGTGGGCTGATCCGCAGCCGCGAAGAGCTTTTCCGCGATGACACGGCAATGCAAAAGACTGAATTTGAACGCAAAATACAGGAGTACTATTCGATCCGCTGCGTGCCGCAGATCCTGGGGCCTGTCCTCGATACGATCCACTACGCGCAGGAAGTGGTTGAAAATGAGTTGAATTCGACGAATGACAACCCGATTGTCAGCCCGGACGACGATAATGTGTTCCATGGCGGCAATTTTCATGGGGATTACATTTCGCTGGAAATGGATAAGGTAAAACTGGTACTGACGAAGCTCACCATGCTGATGGAGCGCCAGCTCAACTTCCTGATGAACAGCAAGCTGAACGGGAAATTCCCGCCGTTCCTGAATGCAGGTACCTGGGGACTCAACTTCGGCTTCCAGGGCGTGCAGTTTACGGCTACCTCTACCACGGCGGAAAGCCAGGCATTGTCGACGTCGGTTTATGTGCACAGCATTCCAAACAACAATGACAACCAGGATATCGTCAGCATGGGTACCAACAGCGCGGTGATCGCCAAGCAGGTGCTTGAAAATGCTTTTCAGGTGATGGCTATCCACATCATGGCCATTTGCCAGGCAATCGATTTGCTGCATCCTGAAGAAAAGGAGAAACTGTCGCCGAACGCGCAGTCCATTTACACACAGATCCGCCGGGAAGCCCATTTTGTGACCGACGACGTGCCGCAGTCCGAAAGTATTGCAGCCGTTTTTGAATATATCAAAGAAACCCCATTCCATTTATGAATTGTGCATTGGTAACCGGTGCGTCCAGAGGACTTGGCAGGGCCATTGCGGTTCAGTTGGCCAAAGACCATGGTTTGTATGTATTGATCAACTACGCGTCCAACCTGGCTGCTGCGGAAGAAACCCTGGCGGAAATCCGGGCAGCGGGAGGTGATGGAGAGGTGCTGCATTTCAATGTCCAGCATAAAGCGGAGGTGGATGAGGCACTGAACGGCTGGCGGGAAAAGAATGAAGACAAATTCATCAGTGTTCTGGTGAATAATGCGGGCATTACCCGGGACGGATTGTTCATGTGGATGCCCGAAAAGGACTGGGACGATGTGCTGAACATTTCGGCGAAAGGTCTTTTCAACGTCACCCAGAATGCCATCCAGCAAATGTTGCGCAAGCGCACGGGCCGGATCGTCAATATCGCCTCGGTATCCGGGGTGAAAGGCGTGGCGGGCCAGGCGAATTATTCGGCTGCCAAAGGAGCGGTCATCGCCGCTACCAAATCGCTGGCGCAGGAAGTTGCCAAACGGAAGATCACGGTCAATGCAGTAGCGCCCGGTTTCATCACCAGCGATATGACCAAGGATCTGAACGAGGACGAATTGAAACAAATGATACCGATGAACCGTTTTGGCAAAGCGGAGGAGGTTGCTCATCTCGTGAGCTTCCTGGTTTCCGATAAAGCTGCGTACATTACAGGCGAAGTAATCAATATCAACGGAGGAATTTACTCATAATCCATGAGCCATAGGGTCGTCATCACCGGTATCGGCATTTACTCTTGCCTGGGACAGAACCTGGGAGAGGTTGCACAGTCACTGTATGCCGGGAAAAGTGGCATTGTCTTCGATCAGGTTAGGAAAGATTTTGGTTTCCGCTCTGCCCTCACCGGCATGGTGCAGGAGCCCGACCTGAAAAATTACCTGTCGCGCAGGCAGCGCCTTGGCATGCACCAGCCTGCGGTGTACGCCTATATGGCCACACGCGAGGCACTCGAACTGTCGGGGCTGGATGTCGATTTCCTTGAGAAAACGGAAACCGGCATTATATATGGAAACGACAGTACGGCGGCATCCGTGGTGGAAGCCGTCGACAGGGTCAAGGAAAAACATGATACGACATTGATCGGAAGCGGTGCTATTTTTCAGAACATGAACAGCACCGTGAATATGAACCTTTCGACGATCTTCAAGCTGAAAGGGATCAATTTTACATTAAGCGCAGCTTGTGCATCCGGTTCGCATTCCATCGGAATGGGTTACCTGATGATAAGCCAGGGGTTGCAGGAGCGCGTGATATGCGGGGGCGCGCAGGAGATCAATGCGGCCGCTATGGCCAGCTTCGATGGCCTCGGCACGTTCTCGGTCCGGGAGTCGGAGCCGGAGAAGGCCTCACGTCCGTTCGATCGCGACCGCGACGGACTGATCCCGAGCGGCGGTGCAGCTACCGTCATCCTGGAATCCTACGAAACCGCCGTAAAAAGGGGCGCACCTATTCTGGCTGAACTGATCGGTTATGGTTTTTCTTCCAATGGCGACCATATCTCCAACCCCAGCATCGACGGCCAGACACGCTCCTTGCAAATGGCCTTGAAGCAAGCCGGCATTTCAACAGGCGATATCGATTACATCAATGCACATGCTACTTCTACGCCGGTAGGTGATGGCAGTGAGGCGAGGGCGATTTATGAGGTATTCGGGAGCGATGTCCCGGTGAGTTCCACCAAGTCTATGACCGGACATGAATGCTGGATGGCAGGTGCGAGCGAGATCGTTTACTCAATGCTGATGATGCAGAATTCCTTCATCGCGCCGAATATCAACTTCGAAAACCCGGACGAAGACTCTGCCCGGATCAACATCATTGCTGAAACCAAAGAGCAGACAATCAACTGTTTCCTCTCCAACTCGTTCGGTTTCGGGGGTACCAATTCAACATTGATTCTCAGGAGAATCTAAAACCCGGAAGTCAAACAACTTCTACTTCTTCGTGAACGGCGGATATCTGCCGATCGAAATTTCGTATTTTTGTTCACCTCCGATATGCCATACGGCGATAGCAATGATTTGAGATGTAATTTATTGTGTGACGGGTGGATTATATTTTAAAATTTGGGAATATTTTTAAACTATCAGCAAGAATAAACTAATTTTGTAGCCATGTATGCTAACGATGTTAAAATGAGTTTGGAAGAAGTTATTGAAGAGACCAGAGACTTTTTGTCTGAGGAATTTGAGGTGGACCGGGATTTGATTCTTCCTGAAAATAGTCTGAAAGACACTTTGGATCTGGACAGTCTCGACTACGTCGATCTGGTTGTGCTGATCGATGAAAACCTTAATATCAAGCTCACAGGAGAAGATTTTAAAGATATCGTAACCTTCGGTGATTTTTATCAGCTTGTCGGTAAGAAACTTGCATTATAAGAATGAGCCGTTGGGACGGTAAGACCAAGGGATCGCTGGCGGGTTATAAAATTTTCCTGTTTTTTATCAATACCCTCGGACTGGGCTTTGCCTACGGGCTCCTGCGGGTGGTCACTTACTACTATTATCTGTTTGCGGCAAAGCCAAGAAAAGCTTTGCTTGATTTTTACCAGAATACCCTTCACATCACAGGTTCCGATGCCAGAAAGATGGCGCGCAGGAATTTCTATATTTTCGGACAGACTCTCGTCGACCGGGCGGCGTTCCTGCTGGGAAAAAACCGGCAATTCTCTCACGTTTTTGAAAACGAGCAATACCTGATCGACATCCGGGACGCCGGAAAAGGGGGGATTTTACTCAGCGCCCATGTCGGGAACTGGGAAACTGCCGGAAACCTGCTCAAAGGGCGCATTACCCCCACCATCAATATAGTCATGCTGGATGCCGAGGTGGAGAACATTAAAAAATACATGGATCTTTCCACGGGTGGCTCACGGTTTAAGGTTATCGCGATCAAGGACGATCTTTCGCACATTATTTCAATCCGTAATGCATTGGTCAACAACGAGTTTGTGGCTATTCATGCCGACCGTTACCTGGAAGGTGCCAAATACATCGAAATGGATTTCCTGGGGCGCAAAGCGAAGTTTCCCTACGGGCCGTTCGTGATCGCTTCGAAGTTCAATGCGCCGGTAACTTTCGTTTTCGCGGCCAAAGACGGCAAGTTCAGTTATCATTTGAGCGCTACGATGCCCATTGTGGAAAAAATGAAACCTGAGGAAATTGCGCGGCTGTATGTGGAGGAGCTGGAACGGAAAGTGAAAGCGTTCCCGGAGCAATGGTTTAACTATTTTAACTTCTTTCAGTAATGATCGTCGCAGAAGAGGCTATCACTGATTATATCCCGCATCGCCCGCCATTTGTGATGGTCGGGAACCTGATTAGCGCCACGCGCGAGCGGTTTGAATCGGACTTCACCATTGCGGGCGATAATGTGCTGGTACAGGAGGGCTTTTTTCAGGAAACAGGGCTGATCGAGCACATTGCGCAAACCTGCGCGGCGTCGTTCGGCTATCTGGATAGCATGGAGGGGGGAGAGCCCAAAATCGGTTTTATCGGTGCCGTTAGCAAAGTGCTTGTGACTGAGTTGCCTCCGGCAGGCGCTACGATCCATACGGTGGTAACACCCCTGCACCAGTTGGGAAATATTTACCTCGTGAAGGGCGAAAGTTTCCTGGATGGGCGTATATTGCTGGGATGTGAACTAAAAATCGTAGTAAGCGAGTAACCCCTAATGACTGATTGCATGATTTCTTCCGAAATAGATATAGACATCCGATTCAGCGAAACCGATGCCATGGGCGTGGTATGGCACGGCAACTATCTGAAATTTTTTGAGGACGGCAGGGAGGCATTCGGGAAAGAATTTGGATTGGAATACCTCGATATCCATGCCAAAGGCTTTGTAACACCGATCGTGAAATCGGAGATCGATCATAAAGCGCCCGTTTATTACGGGCAGGTCATCAAAGTCATCACCAGATATATCCCTACCAAGTCGGCAAAGATCCAGTTCGAATACGAGGTGATCAACATCACCACCGGGCAGCTTTGTGCCACGGGCAAAACCATGCAGGTATTCCTGGACCGTGATTCACGCGAGCTGGAACTGATCTCGCCGGATTTTTACAAGGAATGGAAAGCGCAGTACGACCTATGATTTACATTGGTGCCGAAGTCATCGTAAGTCCCCTGGGCGATAACGCGGAGGCTAACTGGCAGGCGCTCAGCGAGAACCGCAGCGGCATTGCGCTTGCCCCGGCGGTAGGGTTCAGCGGAGAGGATATCCATTTGTCAAAAATCACCGGCCTCAGCGGGCCGTTGCGCTTTCAGCAACTGATTGTCAGATCCTTATCGACGCTCAGCGGGCAAATTGACGCATCGATACTAGCTTCCGATAAAACGATCGTTCTGATCAGCTCCACCAAGGGAGCGCTGGACGACAACCTCCACGACCAGTTCAGCGAAACCTGCGCTGCGGTAAAGCAACGGTTCGGTCTCGCGCATTTGCCGATGGTCATCTCCAATGCCTGCATTTCGGGTGTTTTGACATTGAATGTGGCAGGTAATATGGTAGAGACAGGTCAGTATGAGCATGTTGTGGTGCTCGGTTGCGACGTTGCTTCCGATTTTGTACTCTACGGTTTTCAATCGCTGTTTGCCGTGAGCGACAAACCCTGTGCGCCTTTCGACGCTGCGCGGAATGGCATTACATTGGGGGAAGGCTGTGGCGCAGCATTGATTTCAGCTACAAGATCGGTTTATAATAATCTGCCTTTGGAACTCCTTACCGGGACAAGTGCCAACGACGCCAACCATATTTCGGGGCCATCGCGTACGGGGGAAGGGCTGGTGAGGAGCGTAAGCCGCACGATGCGGAAGCACGGGATCAATGCGGAAGAGATCGATTTTATTTGCGCGCACGGAACAGGCACGGTTTTCAATGATGAAATGGAAGCCATCGCATTCGACCGCCTTTTGCTGCCGGACAAGCCCCTGAACAGTTTGAAAGGCTATTTCGGGCATACGCTCGGTGCGGCCGGTGTGATTGAAACGGCCGTTTGTATGCAAATGATCAGGAATAGTATGCTGATCAAAAGCGCGGGCTACCGCGATGCGGGCACGTCCAGGCCTTTGAACATCATTCTTGAAAACGAACCGAAAAAGCTGCGGACCATTCTCAAAACCGCATCAGGCTTCGGCGGCGGCAACGCTTCATTGATGATCAGGGATTTATGAAAACGATTACAGCATATTGCAATCTGCGGGCCGACGAATGCCTTGTGAACGGCGAAGTAATCGCGCGGCGCGACGCAGGTTCGGAAGATTACTGGTTCAAGCAGATTTACAGGCGGCAGGAGCTGGGATATCCCAAATTCTATAAAATGGATGTGCTGTCTCAGGCGGGTCACCTGGCGACGGAGCTTATCAAACGCGCCAATCCGGACATTTCGGCTGCCTATGCAGATGATCAGATCGCGCTTGTGTTTGCAAATGCATCGTCCAGCGCGGAAACAGACCGCCGTTTTAAGCAGACTTATCAGGCGGGCGGATCGCCGAGCCCGTCGCTTTTCGTATATACATTACCCAATATCGTACTGGGGGAAATCGCGATCGCAAACAAATGGTACGGTGAAAATATGTTTGCTGTTTTGCCTAAATTCGTTCCCGGTTTTTACCTGGATTACAGCAAAATACTAATGGCTTCGGATAGCCTCGCATTGCTCTGCGGATGGTTGGAAGTTACGGCCGACACTACGGACGTTTTCCTTTTCACGGTAGAGGAACGGGACAGCGGCACGGAATTTAATCATGAAAATCTCCTTCATCTGTCGCAAACCGGCTCGGTAGCGGCAATTTAACAGACGCTCAATTAATCAGTAATATGGATAGTTTAAAACAGGATCTTAAAAAACAGATTATCGAACAGCTCAACCTGGAAGACCTTTCGGTGGAGGACATCGCGGACGACGCGCTGCTTTTCAACGACCAGGGCCTCGGGCTGGATTCGATCGATGCGCTCGAACTGATCGTGCTGCTCGAAAAATACCACGGCATCCAGCTTACCAACCCGGAAGAGGGCAAGGAGGCATTCAAGTCCATCAACACCATGGCGGAGTACATTCACAAAAGAAAAGCAGCTTAACCACCACACCGAATGGGCGTTTGCATTACCGGTATCGGCGTCGTGTCGGCCATTGGCATGTCGGTGGAGGAAAACCTGGCCGCTTTGCGCGAGGGTAGGACCGGCATCGGGCCATTGCATTATCTGCAAGGCACGAAGGCATCGCTCGCCGGCGAAGTGAAGGCATCCAACGACGACCTGCGCAAGGCTTTGAACGTGGACACCGAATACGTTTCGCGTACCTCCCTGCTCGGTTTGCAGGCTGCCCGCGAAGCCTGGGGCGACAGTAAGCGATCCGGGGTGATCCGTACCGGTATTATTTCGGCGACTTCGGTAGGCGGGATGGACCGCAGCGAGGTCTTTTACAAAGATTATTTAGCCCAAAATAACCCCGATTACAAACTGCTGACCACGCACGACAGCGGCAGTACTACCGAGCGCATTGCGAAAGAGCTGGGCATTACGGGTTATATCAATACACTTTCAACGGCCTGTTCGTCGGGCGTGAACGCGATTATGCTGGGCGCACGCCTGATATTGCAAGGCGTGCTCGACCGCGTGCTCGTGGGCGGTTCCGACGCGCTGAGCGGTTTTACGATCGATGGTTTCCGGTCGCTGATGATCTACGACGATCAATGGTGCAGGCCATTCGACGAATCGAGGGCAGGCCTGAACCTGGGCGAAGGCGCTGGTTTTCTTCTTTTGGAAGGTGAAAAAAGTCTCGAACTGACAGGAAATACGCCCATTTGCCATGTGAGCGGCTGGGCGAATGCTGCGGATGCCTACCACCAGACGGCCTCCTCGCCGGATGGTAAAGGTGCTACGCTGGCGATCGAAAACGCGATCCGCCGCGCCGGAATCGGGCTGGACCAGATCTCGTACGTGAATGCGCATGGTACCGGGACGAAGAACAACGATCATTCGGAGTCTGTCGCGTTGCAAAACGTTTTTGGCGATCGCATCCCGCCATTCAGTTCTACCAAAGCATTCACGGGACATACCCTGGCGGCCGCAGGAGCGATTGAAGCGGTGTTTTCGGCGCTGGCGATCCAGCATAACCTGATTTTCCCAAACCTGAATTACAGCACGCCGATTTCGGAGACAGGCCTTGTGCCGGCAACGCAGCTTGAAAAAGGCGCGGAAGTGCATGCGGTGCTCTCTAATTCATTTGGCTTCGGGGGGAATAATTCATCATTGGTTTTGACGAAATATGAGTAAACCCGCATTGTACCTATCGGCGGCATCTACGATATCGCACCAGCCTACCTTCGGCAATCCGGGTTTTGCATCGGCGTTGGGGCCTGTTGACGCTTCCTCTGTATTGATCAGTCCGGATTACAAGGCATTTATCGACGCAGGGCTGCTTCGCCGGATGAGCAAGATCCTGAGAATGTCGGTAGCATGTGCCAAAGATTGCATTGCGCAGGCCGGTATCGAACAGCCGGATGCGATCGTGGTCGGGACGGGCCTGGGCTGTTTGCAGGATACGGAAAAATTTCTGAACACATCGCTCTCCGTTGAAGGGCTGCTTCCGCCGACTTCCTTTATCCAATCGACGCACAATACCATGGCCGGGCAAATCTCGCTGAGCATCGGCAACCACGGCTACAATATGACACATACGCAGAATACGCTTTCATTTGAACACGCGTTGTTCGACGCGTCCATGCTCCTGCGCGAGGGCGACCGCCACGTGCTCGTGGGCGCGGCGGATGAGCATATCGACATTTTGGAAGATATAGCGGGACGGCTTGGTTTTGCCGCAGCGGCTCCGCTTACTTCCGGTGCCTCGTTTTTTATACTTTCCAATGAAAATGCGGGTCATGCGACTGCCGAGCTGGCCGATGTTCATACCAGTGCAGGCGCGGATGAAGGTCAGGAAGAAATCGATGCGTTTCTGGATCGGAATGGATTGCAGGCAACTGATATCGATCTGGCCTTGTATACGGGCGTTCCTGTGCAGGGCGCGGCGCGCAACCTGGATTACCTGTCGTTAGCCGGCATTTATCCAACGGCTTCTGCATTTGCATTGCATTATGCGGTGGACTTGCTCGGCGTGGATAGGAGTGTAAGGAATGTGTTGATTTGTAATTCATTAAGAAAATGTAATCTGGGATTAACCCTACTGAAAGCCGTTGAAGCATAATCTCCTGATATTTTTTTGCATTACGGCGGCGGCGCTGAGTTCCATTATTTTTTGGGAAACTGATTATTTATGGCTTGTGCTGGGCGGTATTGCTTTGCTTTTTATAGGTGTAACAGCTTATGGATCAGCTCAGATACAGGTCAATTACTTTGTAAAATCCATGAACAGAGGCGGACGGCGTCCCGGAAAAGTCAAAGCCATTGCGCTCACATTCGACGACGGCCCCGATCCTGATTCGACACCCCGCATTCTCGACACGTTACTCGAAAACGACCTGAAAGCAACCTTTTTCGTGATCGGGAAAAAGGCGGTGAGCCATCCGGACCTGCTGCGCCGGATCGTGGAAGAAGGTCATACTATCGCGAACCATTCGTACAGCCATCATTACCTCATAGCCCTGTTTTCCACCCAAAAGCTCCGTGCGGATATCCAACGGTGCAATGAGGCGATCCGTGACATTACCGGGCACTTCCCGGTGTTTTTCAGGCCCCCATTTGGCGTGACAAACCCGCGTTATGCCACCGTTTTGAAGGATTTGCAGATGCAATCCATCGGTTGGTCGCTCCGGAGCATGGATACCCGCGCGAAGAACAAGTACCAGCTCATCAACACCATTATTTCAAAATTAAAGCCCAAAGACATCGTTCTGCTTCACGACCATCTGCCGCTCACTGCCGACACACTGCCGGACATAATCGGGCACTGCCGCGAAATGGGCATTAAAATAGAACCACTCCCTCGACTGATCGGAAAGGAACCTTATGAGAAGCATTAGAATATTAGCGATGTTGGCCGTTTTAATGACAGCCAGTTTTGCACACGCTCAGTCATTTAAGCCGGTGGCTAATCCTGAAAAGGTGCTTGCCGAACTGCGGAAGATTTCGCAGGCCACAACGTCCATTCAGGCGTCGTTTACAGATGAGAAATACCTGGCTGTGCTGAAAGATCCCGAAAAATCGTCGGGTCTGTTCTACTACCAGCAAAAAGATAAAATGCGCTGGGAGCAGCGGACGCCTTCGAAATACGTTATCCTGATCAACGGCGATAAACTGCGTATCCAGGAAGGGGGCAAAGAAAAGAATGTCGGGCAGGCGGGCCGTATGGCTGCGCAGATTAAGGAACTGATGATCGGGCTCGTGAATGGCGATTTTCAGCAGAACAAGGGGTTTTCATTGGCCGTATCGGAGGACAGCGACGACTACCAGATTGTGTTGACGCCGGAGAACCGCCGTTTGAAAAATATTTACTCCAAAATAGCGATGATCTTCTCCAAAAGCTCCCTGCGTTTGCGAGAACTGTCGTTTTTTGAGAAAGGCGGCGACAAAAGCATTATGAAGTTTCAGCAGGAGAAATTCAACCAGCCGATCGCCGAAAATCTATTTAAAGACTTATGATTCCCAAGCCTTTGAGCAATCTTTATACGATTATAGCCCTGGATCATGGCCCGGCCGAGATTACCAGTACAGTGTGGATCGATCCCGCGCATCCGGTATTCGAGGGGCATTTTCCCGGCTCACCGGTGCTCCCGGGTGTTGTTCAGCTGGAAATGATAAAGGCGATACTCTCAAAGGCATTCGGAAAAGAAATAGCATTAAAGGAAATGAGCACCTGCAAATTCCTGGAAGTGCTTAACCCGGCCGAAACGCCGGAACTGACGATCCATATTCAATATAAAGGCGATGAAGTGCTTGATGTAAGCGCTTCGGGAAAGCGGGGTGAAAAGACCTATTTCAAAGTAAGGGCCAGTTTCCGTTCGATCGTTTAAACCCGACATTTAAAAACAAAATGACCCTCTCGGACATTCAATGCTGCGTGATCATTCCCACTTACAACAACCGCAACACATTGCGGCGGGTGATCGACGGTGTTTTACAGTATGCGACCGTGCAGGAGATTATTGTCGTGAATGACGGATCTACGGACGATACGGTCACGATCCTCGCCGGTTATGGCGCGAGAATCCGGGTGTTGGATAATGTGGTGAACAAAGGGAAAGGGTTTTCGCTCCGAAAGGCATTTGCCGAGGCGATACGCTTGGGTTTTGAAAACGCCATTACTATCGATTCCGACGGCCAGCACTTGCCTTCCGACATTCCGCTTTTTATAGAAGCGGCGATCCAAAACCCGGGCGCATTGCTCATGGGGTCGCGGAACATGGAGCAGGAGGGAGTGCCGGGGAAGAGTTCTTTCGGGAACAAGTTTTCCAATTTCTGGTTCAAATTCGAGACGGGACTTACCTTGCCAGATACACAAACCGGCTTTCGCCTTTATCCGCTCGAACCGCTAAGGAAAATCAGTCTTTTTACGACCAAATTCGAGACGGAGATCGAAGTGATCGTAAAAATGGCCTGGAAAGATGTGCCTATCGTGCCGATCAACATCCAGGTAATCTACGACAAGGACGAGCGTGTGACGCATTTCCGGCCATTCCGGGACTTTACCCGCATCAGCATTCTCAATACCTGGCTGGTAACGCTCACCCTGCTTTACTACCTTCCCAAACGCCTTTTCAGGTACATACATAAGAAGGGATTGTGGAAGATCATCCGGGATGAGGCCGTCAAGTCCGATGAAAGTAATTTCAATAAGGCGAAGTCACTCGGCTTCGGTTTTTTTATGGGTATCGTCCCGATCTGGGGATTTCAGCTGCTCGTGGGCATTCCGCTATCAGTGTATTTTCGGATGAATAAGGTATTGTTCCTCACAGCGGCAAACATCAGTATTCCGCCTATGATCCCTTTCATCATCTTCGCAAGTTACCGTTTCGGAGGGCTGTTTTACAGGAATGGCGTGCAGCTGACGTCTGCCAAAAACCTGACCTTTGAATCCATTCATGTCAACTTTGTACAATATTTTTTGGGTGGAACGCTACTGGCACTTGTGGCTGGGGCGATCGGTTTTGTCGTTAGTTTCCTGCTTTTCTCCTTGCTCCGTCCCAGGAGGGGCTAGTCGCGGTATTTGCTTTCTTTTCGCGGATTATCACAGGTTATTCATTTTAAAGTAATATAAAAGGGCATTTGCAGGCCCCGTTGCGGGTTTTGGATTACTCCTTGAGGGCCAGTCTGTTAAGCTGAAAAGGCTGTCTGGAATAGCCCGAAACTCTCCGAATTTTTATAAAATCTATACGAATTGATCAAAAATAAGGGTTTTGCGATTTTGTAGTGTGGTGCCTTTCTCTATATTTACGAGAATTATAAAACCATTTAACCTAATTATTGATCAGAGCATGAGTATCATTACCTATTTAGTGCCGGCTTTAGGCCTTGTTGGCTTGCTGGTTATGTTCTTCAAAAGAGGCTGGGTTGTCCGGCAAGATGCAGGGACTCCCGAAATGAAAGAGATAGCGGACGCGATAGCAGATGGCGCCCTGGCCTTTCTGAAAGCCGAATGGCGTGTACTCATTGTCTTTGGTCTGATTGTCAGTGTTTTGCTGGGTTACTCCGGTACCCTGGTCGAAAATTCCAGTGCTTTTATCGGCATTTCCTTCCTTGTTGGTGCGTTTATCTCTGCCTTTGCGGGCTATATCGGGATGACGATCGCTACAAAATCCAACGTCCGCACCACTCAGGCTGCACGTACAAGTCTGACGAAAGCGCTTGAAGTATCGTTCACCGGTGGCTCCGTGATGGGGATCGGTGTGGCAAGTCTCGCAGTGCTGGGACTCGGTGGTTTATTTATCGTATTGTATTCCGTTTTTATCGGCGATAGTACCGACGTAAACGGCCTGCCGATGGAACGGGTGCTCGAAGTACTGGCGGGTTTCTCGCTGGGTGCCGAGTCGATCGCATTGTTTGCACGGGTAGGCGGAGGGATTTATACCAAAGCTGCCGACGTCGGGGCCGACCTCGTGGGGAAAGTGGAAGCAGGTATCCCCGAAGATGACCCGCGCAACCCGGCAACGATCGCTGATAACGTTGGTGATAACGTGGGCGACGTGGCAGGTATGGGCGCCGACCTTTTTGGGTCATATGTAGCAACTATCCTGGCAACCATGGTGTTAGGGCGCGAGATCGTGACACAGGGGACAGATAATTTCGGGGGCATTGCACCCATTCTCCTGCCTATGGTGATTGCGGGTGTTGGCTTGATATCCTCCATTGTAGGAATGCTGCTGGTCCGTGTGAGTGACGACCATGGCAACGTCCAGGGAGCATTGAATCGCGGTAACTGGGGTTCTATCATTTTAGTATTGATTGTAAGTTATCCTTTGACCATGTGGATGCTGCCCGAGGGTACGCTCAATATTCGCGGTGTGGATTTCACAGCGATGGATGTGTACCTGGCCATTCTGCTGGGGTCAGTTGTGGGTGCAATCATGTCGATGGTTACTGAATATTATACTGCCATGGGCAAGCGTCCCGTGCAATCCATTGTAAACCAGTCTTCAACAGGTCATGCGACCAATATTATCGGCGGACTTTCAGTGGGAATGGAATCCACGGTGATCCCGACGCTGGTGTTGGCGGCAGGTATTTTCCTGAGTTACGAGGTGGCTGGCCTGTACGGTGTGGCGATAGCCGCCGCAGGTATGATGGCAACTACGGCTATGCAGCTGGCGATCGATGCATTCGGACCTATCGCGGACAACGCAGGAGGTATCGCAGAGATGTCGCATTTGCCGGAGGAAGTCCGCGGGCGTACCGATATCCTGGACGCCGTGGGTAACACCACAGCCGCCACCGGAAAAGGTTTTGCCATCGCTTCCGCTGCATTGACCTCCCTCGCATTATTCGCCGCATTCTGTGGCGTTGCAGGTATCAATTCAATCGATATTTATAAGGCTAATGTACTTTCCGGCCTGTTTGTAGGCGCTATGATACCATTTATCTTTTCTTCGCTGGCCATCGCTGCGGTGGGGCGTGCAGCAATGAAGATGGTGGAAGAAGTGCGCCGTCAGTTCCGGGAATTACCGGGCATTATGGAAGGACGTACCAAGCCTGAATACGATAAATGCGTTGCCATTTCGACCCAGGCATCGATCCGGGAAATGGTCGCTCCGGGACTCATCGCATTGATCGTGCCTGTGCTGGTAGGGTTTCTGTTCGGTCCTGAAGTGCTTGGCGGAACGCTGGCAGGCGTTACTGTTTCGGGCGTGTTAATGGGCATCTTCCAGAACAATGCAGGCGGTGCCTGGGACAATGCCAAGAAATCATTCGAAAAAGGAGTCTTGATCAACGGCGAGACCTATTACAAAAAGTCTGAGCCGCACAAAGCTGCGGTAACCGGAGACACCGTAGGGGATCCATTCAAAGACACATCGGGACCTTCGATGAACATCCTGATCAAGCTTATGTCGATCGTTTCCCTCGTCATTGCGCCGCATATCAGCGTAAAAAGTCATGAAACGGGGAGCAAGGGCATTGATAAACAGGAAGCAGTAGTGTCGGTCGCCGACGCACAACTGGCCGACAAGGCCGACACAACGGTGCCGGTTTTGAGGCTGGAAAGAAAAGCGAAGTAAATTAAGAGGTAGATAAAAAGCAGAACAGCCCGGCATTTGCCGGGCTGTTCTGCTTGAGTCAGGGAGCAATCGCATTTGTTTTTGAATTTGATCAGGCGTACTTTAGGTAAAAAGACTGACCATATGGAAGTACTAACCATTGAAATAACCAACCCCAAAGCAAGGCGTCTGATTGATGATCTGGTTGATTTGGGATTGATATCGGTTAAGGAAAGCAAAGAATCCTGGAATGACCGTTGGGCAGCGTTGTCTCAGACACTTCCTGATACGGATGAGGTGACTGAGCAGGAGATTTTGGAGGAAATTGCAATGGTCCGAAATAATCGAAAAGCTCATTGATTCGCATTGTTATAGATACCAATTTGTATGTCAGTGCCTTGATCAATGAAAATTCGAGGGTTAGACTAAATCGTATTTTGGACGACCCGCGGTACGAAATTGTGATGGATGACATACTTTTTGCGGAGATTGAAGAAGTGATTTTTCGGGCCAAATTCGCTAGAATGGTGTCAAAAGAGCAAATCGAATCCTTTCTATCATTGTTGAGGGAGAGATGTGTCAATTTTGCAACAAAGTCGAAAGTCAGGCATAGTCCGGATCCCAAAGATGACTTTTTGCTAGCATTGTGCCTTGATAGCTACTCCCATTATCTGGTAACCGGGAACAAGATCGATCTTCTTGCCCTGAAAAGGTTTGGAGAAACTGAAATTCTGAGTTTGACGGAACTTCTGGCGAAAACAAAACTATAAGCAGAACAGCCCGGCACTTGCCGGCTGTTCTGCTTATAGGGAGGAATCATCCCAGTTTCTTTTTCAGGTAATCCAACGAAAGCTTGTACGCGTCGGCGGCCGCGGCGGCGTCGTATTTCGGGTTGCTGGGGTTGGCAAATGCGTGAACCGCGTCGTACATTTTGATGGTCACTTTTTTTCCGGCGGTTTTCATGTCTTCTTCAAATTTGCTGACGGTAGCAGGAGGGATTCCCTGGTCCTGACTGCCGAAAATGCCCAGTACATCCGTGTTCAGCATTTTTAGTTTTTCAATATCAGCCTCGGGCCGACCATAGTACATGACGCACCCAACCACCTGCTGGCCGCCCGCAATGGCATTCTGAAGGGACAGCATACCCCCAAAACACCAGCCGATGCTGGCGATTTTGGCACGCTTGCCCGCGTACGTAACGCCGCCCCTGGTGATGGCTGCCAATCGCTCAGCCGAAGCGCCCTGCATGAGTTTGCCCGCATCTTCGCGTGTCGTGGCTACTTTGCCGTCATACATATCCAGTGCCAATACATTCACGTCGCCAAGATCCCGGTGCAATTTGGCCGCTTCCTGTTTGACATAGTCATTCAAGCCCCACCATTCCTGGTAAACGAAAAGCCACTTATCCGACTGCTTCGGCGATTTGAGCAGAAAGCCGGTTGCAGTTTTGCCATCGGCTGTCGGGAAGCTCACCGTTTCTCCCGCACCCTGGTAAGTAAATGCGAGCGGCGTTTCGTGCAGCATTGCAAAATCGGGGTCTGCAGCGAGATCCGACATCGCATTGGCCGCCGGATGGCAAACCGGGATTACGTTGGAGGCCGTTTCCGGTTGAGACGGGTTCATTTTAAAAAGAAGAATGCTTACGAGGATAAAAAGCGCTCTCATAGGGATAGATTAGAAGTGAAAAATTGAAACGTCTTATTAAATATATACAAAATACGGCTGAACACGGGCCTATGGTTGCGGAGGGAATTATTGAGGATTGGTGAAAATATTGTACTTATTGAAAAGCAGGAACTTAATGTCCCGACAGACCCGTTATTTTGTGAGTATGTGAATGTAAGTCCATGAGCCGCAAGCAATATTTCTTTATTATCCTGATCCTCGGATCCCTGGCTACGGTCAGTCCTTTTTCCATTGACATGTATTTGCCGGGATTTCCCCGGATCGCGTCTGATCTGCAAACCACGATCGATAAAGTACAACTTTCTCTGACGAGCTATCTCGTGGGAATCTGTATCGGTCAGTTGGTATATGGTCCTTTGCTGGACCGGTTTGGTCGCAAGAAGCCGCTCTATATCGGTCTCATTCTGTATGTGATTGCGTCTTTTGGTTGTGCCCTGACGTCCTCCGTAGATGCGTTGATCGCCATGCGTTTTTTCCAGGCGATGGGAGGCTGTGTCGGTTTGGTTGCTTCGCAGGCGCTGGTCAGCGACCTTTTTCCGGCCGACAAACGGGCCGAGGTTTTCTCTCTGATCACGCTTGTTATTGCGGTCTCGCCCATGATCGCGCCCACTGTGGGTGGCTATGTGACGGCATCTATCGCATGGCACTGGATTTTTATTATTCTTGCTGGCATTGTAACCCTGATCATCGCCGCGATCTACTTTTTCCTTCCGACGGGCAGAAGTGCAGATACGTCCGTATCTCTGCGCCCTGCTGCGGTTCTGGACGGCTATCTGACCGTCGTGATGCAACCTCAGTTTTTGATTTACACGCTTGCAGGCGGACTCGCTACGGCAGCGCCATTCGCTTATATATCAGGTTCTTCGGATGTTTTTATGAATATCTATAAGGTATCCGAACAGCAGTATGGGTGGATTTTCGCTTTTCTTGCAGTAGCCATGATCGGTTCGACACAACTGAACCACTTCCTACTCAAAAGATTTACCAGTGAGCAGATCATCCGGTTTACATTGTTTTACCAGAGCATTGTGGGCTTGCTTATGATCGTCGGCGTTTATAACAACTGGTTTGGACTGTATTCGCTGATTGGCATTATGTTTGTTTTTCTGACCGGACAGGGATTGACCGGGCCTAATGCATCAGCCCTTTCGCTGGCTCCGTTCCGCAAGCACACCGGGAGCGCGTCGGCACTGATGGGCAGCTGGCGTATGGGCGCAGGGGCGGTTATTTCCGCGATTGTCAGCTTTCTGCATAATAATACCGCGATGCCCATGGTAGGCATGATGGCCTTCTGTGCATTCGGAGGATTGCTGATTTTACACGCGGGTAATACCGTCGTTCGTCACCGGGCCAGTCGTTCCGAAGTAGAGGATGAAGTTTCCGTATTGCTTTGAAGCCGGTCAGGGTAATGCCTTGACCGCATTGAAGAGCATATCCAGGAAGGCTTCCCGGTCGATGTCGTAGGCGACGATGGTGTTCGGCTCTTTTGGGAGGACATTATAAAAGTCGACCACCGTGGTGCCGCTCGTCAGTTCACCTTTGGTTTCCACATCCACATAGCAGGGTTTGGTCTTGAAGATCCCGGGGTTCATCAGCCACGCGATCGCACATGGGTCGTGCAACGCGGCCCCGCCTTCGAGTTCGGGGCGGTTCTGTCGGTAATAGATCGAGAAGAATTCCATAAAATCGGCTGCTGCCAGGGCTGCCTTGTTGCCCAGAGCGCGGAAAAGGTCAATATCTTTCTGAAAAACCAACGCTTTATGGGTCACATCGAGTCCACACATCGTGATTGGAATACCAGCATGGAAAACAATCGCCGCGGCTTCCGGATCAGCATGCACGTTGAACTCTGCCAATGGCGTCATATTGCCCCTGAAAATGCCGCCGCCCATGAGCGAGATTCGTTCGATTTTACCTTTCAAATGCGGGTACGCGAGTAGGAACGTGGCGATATTCGTCAAAGGCCCTGTCGGCACAATGTTAATGGGCGACTCAGCCTCTGAGAGAATTAAAGCGATTCCTTCCACAGCATTCACAGGCTGGGCCTGCATGACCGGCACCGGTAACGATGGTCCGTCAAGGCCGGTTTCGCCGTGTACCTCATCCGAGATGAGAAGCTCACGAAAAAGTGGTTTTTCCGCACCACGATAGACCGGAATGCCCGTTGCCCCGATGAGTGTAAGTACTTTCAGCGCATTCAGCAGTGTTTTATCCTGTGTTTGGTTACCGGCCGAGATGGTTACGGCCTTGATGTCAAATCGCCCGCTTCCATGGGCAAGCATCAGCATCAGGGCGTCGTCGAGTCCCGGATCGCAATCGATAATAACGGGTATTTTATCCATGATTGAAATCAGACTAATTCGTGTTGGTATGGCGCTGAACTTTGCGCGCCCATGCGCGTAACGGATAATGCGGCCGCGCGGCACGCATAACGGCAGGCGTCCGGGAGCGACACGCCATCAGCCAGTGCTTTTAAGATCGCGCCGTTGAATACATCGCCGGCCGCCGTGGAATCGATCGCTTCGACGACCCGGGCCGGGATAATACCCGTGAATGTGTCGCCGGCGACGTAAACGCCCTTGCTGCCGAGTGTAATCGCCACGTTTTGAATGCCGAGGCCAAGCAGATGCCGGCCCGCTCGTTCCAGAGATTCCAGGCTTTCTACCGCGATGCCTGTAATCAGTTCTGTTTCGGTCTCGTTGGGCGTGATAAGGAAAAGTCCTTGCAGCAGCGCCCTGTCAAGCGGCCTGCCGGGGGCGGGGTTCAAGATGACGGGAATGCCGAGTTCGGTGCATTTTTCGATGGTACGGCGGACTGTCTCAATGGGTATTTCCAATTGCAAAAGCACCATTGCCACACCTTCGAATGCGGTTTCGGAAAGATCTTCGGGTTTAAGGTCCATGTTGGCGCCGGATGCTACGACGATCTGGTTCTGCCCCTGTTCGTTGACGGTTATCAATGCAACACCGGAGGCCAGATCAGCAGATTCACCTGAAAATTGGATGTCGATCCCTTCTTTTTCGAAACCTTCCCGGGCTTGCTTCCCGAAGATATCGTTCCCTGTTTTGGTCACGAAGCGTACTTTGGCGCCGAGACGCGCCGCGGCTACTGCCTGGTTGGCACCCTTTCCACCGGCATTCATCAGGAATGTGCCGCCCAAAACGGTTTCGCCCGGCTTGGGAAATTGGTCGGTTTTGACCACCATGTCCGTATTGGAACTGCCGATAATGAGGACCGTCTGCGTCATTTACGTTTCGCAATCGATTTTTTATCCACCAGAATACCCAAACCGAAATGGTGAGGGTAGTTATAAAGCTGCTGCCCTGTGGCTTTGGCAATGTCTTTCACTGCTCTCCGCACATCCGGGAAACTTTCGGTATCATGGAAAATGGTACAGTCGCTGTGTTGCGCCGCCCACAGTCCGCATTGAAATGTATCCTCGTAATTATGCACAATGTCCACGTGAGCCAGATCGTACCGGTTATGATCGTGCAAGATCCAGTCCCGGTAGTCAGATTTGTGCAGTTGAATGTTGGGAAAGCCGATCAGACGTTCGCTGGTTTGTTGGAAATGCTCTTCTTTGTTCTCGGTATGGATGTCGCCTTCGAAAGTATCGACACCGGTTACCGATTTGAAATAGTTGGAGAACACAACTGCCGAAAAGCCGAATTCTACCCCAAATTCAATGCATTTCTCGCCTTTCAATCCGAATTGTGTAATGATATCGCCGATAATCATTTCAAGTCCTTTCCAGGCCGACACGACTTCGAGTGTTTTTTCGGGTTTGGAGAGTTGACGAGGTTTGTAAGGGCGGATGTCTTCGATAAAATGATCTCTGATGTAAGTTCTTAATCCCATGGCTTTTGATTGTTGTACGCGCAAATTAAGGCGACGGGTGACAGATTCATAGCTTATCGGGAAATTTCATTTATTTTACGACGCTTTCAAAAAGTTTTGCAGATGAGAAAACTGATCCATTACACCCTTGCTGTGGCCGGCTTGCTGATGCAATCCTGCGGGCAGAAATCCGAAAAAACAAACCAGACAATGCCACTGATCCAGGAAGTTTTCGAACGTTATTATGAGGAAAGGGCACCGCTATACCCGCTGGAAGCCACGATGAACGGCGATAACCGTTACAATGACCTGATGTCCGACGATCTGACCCAGGCTGGTAAATCGAAGGCTGCTGCATTTTACAAAAAATATCAGGACGAGCTGGCCGGATATGACCGCGAAAAGCTTACCGGTGAGGAGCGGGTGAGCTGGGACCTGCTGCAATGGGAATGCAGTATCAACCTGGAAGGGCTCAAATTCCCGACAGAGCTGATGCCCGTTAACCAGATCTTCTCGACCCACCTGATGATCGGACAAATGGCGAGCGGCGGAAGCGTCCAGCCGTTCAAAACGGTAAAGGACTATGAAAACTGGCTGAAACGGGCGGATGGTTTTGTGGTATGGTGCGATACTGCGGTCGTGAATATGCGGAAGGGGATCAAAACTGGCTACGTTCTGCCGACTTCCCTCATTAAAAAGGTGATCCCGCAGCTGGCGGACATGGACCACGGACCCGTAAAAGATCACCTCTTTTATTCACCTGCCAAAAACTTCCCGAAAGACTTTTCTTCCGAAGATAAAGCGAGGCTTGAAAAGGAGTATACAGCCATGGTAGAGTCGAAGATCATTCCTGCGTTCCGCAAAATGCACGTTTTTATGGAAAAGGAATATTTGCCGGCCGGGCGCAGCACCAACGGTTTTGACGCATTACCCAACGGAAAGGCGCTCTACGATTACTACATTAAGTACTATACAACTACTGAAATGACGGCGGATGAGATCCATCAGCTGGGATTGAGCGAGGTTGCGAGAATTTCGGCGGAAATGGAGAAAGTAAAGACGCAGGTGGGATACCAGGGCGACCTCAAATCGTTTTTCAGCGACGTCAGGACCAACCCGAAGTTGATGCCTTTCACGAAGCCGGAACAGGTGATCACGCATTTTAACGAGATCCACGAAAGGATGAAGCCGCATCTCAAAAAGCTGTTCGAGCTCACTCCCAAAACACCGTTCGAAGTGCGGAGGACCGAGGCTTTCCGGGAGGCCTCGGCGTCAGCGGAATACAATCCGGGCCTGCCCGACGGCTCGCGGCCTGGTGTATTCTACGTGCCTGTGCCCGACGCCAAGGCATACAATGTCGTTTCCGATGAAAGTCTGTTCCTGCACGAAGCGATTCCCGGTCACCATTACCAGATCTCCCCGCAGCAGGAGAACAAGGCATTGCCGGAATTCAGGAGGAACCTCTGGTACAGCGCTTACGGTGAAGGATGGGCGCTTTACAGCGAGTCGCTTGGCAAGGAGCTGGGCTTGTACACAGATCCTTACCAGTATTTTGGAATGCTGAGCGCCGAAATGCACCGGGCGATCCGGTTGGTCGTGGATACGGGGATCCATTCCAAAGGATGGACGCGCGAGCAGGCTATTCAGTACTCACTGGACCATGAAGCGGAGTCGGAAGAGAGCATTACGGCCGAAATCGAAAGGTATATGGCCGGTGCCGGACAGGCGGTGTCCTACAAAATCGGCCAATTGAAGATCAGGGAGTTGAGATCGAAAGCGGAAAAGGAAATGGGTTCCCGATTCGATATTCGGGAATTCCACAAGCTGGTGCTGGAATCGGGCTGCGTGACGTTGAAGCTGCTCGAAGAAAAACTCAATGCCTGGGTGGCTTCGAAGAAATAATTTTCACGTTGCTCACCCGCGCTGTTTCGATTATATCGGGATTGTGTGAGCAAACGAAAAGTCCTACCAGGATTTTTGGACCGAAACGGGGCATCGCATGAGAACCTACGGGTTGCAGCGGTGCCCCTTTCGCTGCTGCCAGCATGGTGTAAACATCGCCCTTGCGTGCGATCTGAATCGTTTGAATGTCTTTCTCCTTGCTGAAAATCTCGTCTTCCGGATCGCGCATGGCATCGCCTTTATTGACCCGCCATTGCAGAACGGTGAGTCCGTCGCCATGGATCACTGCACTCAGATGTGATGCATTGTCGTCTGCCGACTCCCTCACCATCCATCCGACCTTCCGGTGTGCGTCCGTTCCGGCTCCGACGAATTCAAAGTCGGCTGTAACCGTAAAATCGCCTTCAAGCTCTTTGAAAAGGTACTGGAATTCGTCTCGCTCAAACCAGATGTTGTAGCCAGCACCTTTCATCGTATATACCTTACTTCGGGTGTCGTAAGAAGATGAACCCTGCAATTTTGGATTGCCGATGTCCCTGCTTTGCTCAAAAACGCCTATTTGAGCCTGGGCAAAACTTGCCAATGCAATAGTTGCCAGTAGAATAGGTAAAATCATTCTTTGTTTCATTGGAGAAATAAAAGGCAGGAACAGTATAGAACAGGATAGTTAACTATGCAGTAATTGGCATTATTACTTCAATAAATGTACATTTTTTTAGTTATTAATATGTGCTAATTAAAAAATGTGCCAGGTATTCTGAACCCAAAATGATGAATTTCAGGAATTGTTTTTTGCTGCTGGCAGGGGTTGCGGCCTCTGTAACGGGATTCCAGTCGTGCAATACCAGCCCGGGAAGCCCTGCCGAAGAGAAATTGCCGGAACAGGTCAGTTATAATTTCGATATCAGGCCCATTCTCTCGGATAAATGTCTGGCTTGCCATGGTCCCGATGCCAACAAGCGTGAGGCAGGCCTCCGGCTCGACGATCCGCAGAGTGCCTTCAAAGCGTTACAGGAAAATCCGAAAGCCCATGCATTGGTTGCGGGTAAGCCCCAGCTCTCGGAGGCTTATCTCCGGATTACCACCGAAGACACTTCGCTGCGGATGCCGCCGCCCTCATCCAATCTCAAACTTACCCAGCGTGAAGTCGACCTGATCGGTAAATGGATCAAACAGGGCGCGAAATATGAAAAGCACTGGGCGTTTGTAGCACCTAAGAAGCCAGCCATTCCGAAGGTGGATCATGAGGACTGGCCGCGCAATGAAATCGACTATTTTGTGCTCGAAAAGCAGGAGCAAAAGGGCTTGGAACCTGGTATTGAGGCAGACAAGGAGCGGTTGCTCAAACGCCTCAGCCTCGACCTCAACGGGCTGCCCCCGACCCTGCAGATGATGGACGAGTTTCTTGCCGACCAGAGCCCCGAAGCCTACGAGAAAATGGTGGATAAGCTGTTGGCGAACCCCGCATACGGTGAAAAAATGGCGATACACTGGCTTGATCTCGCCCGGTACGCGGACTCGCACGGTTACCAGGACGACGGCTACCGAACCCAATGGCCATGGCGCGACTGGGTAATCCACGCGTTCAACAAGAATATGCATTATAATGACTTCGTGACCTGGCAAATGGCCGGGGACCTGCTGCCCAATTCCACCAAGGAGCAGTTGCTTGCGACGGGCTTCAACAGGAATCACAAAATCACGGAAGAGGGCGGCGTGATCCCCGAAGAGTACCGCATTATGTATGTGACCGACCGCAATGACCTCTTTGGGAAAGGCTTGCTCGGCGTGACGCTCGAATGCGCACATTGCCACGACCATAAGTATGATCCGTTCTCGCAGAAGGAGTATTACCAGATGTTCGCATTCTTCAATAATGTGAGTGAAGTGGGCATCGAATCGGTGATCGGGGGTCCGGAGACCTATGCCAAGAAGCCTTTGATGGAGATCAGTAATGAGGATGTGAAGAAAATCCTGACGTTCGTCAATAAGCCGGACACGAACCGGCTGATTGTGTCGGTGATGGGCGACCTGGATAGTTTGAGGAAGACTTATGTCCTAAAAAGAGGCGTGTACGACGCGCCCGGGGACGAGGTGCAGGCAGGGACACCGAATGCGATCCTTCCTTTTGATAAAAAATACCCGAAAAACAGGCTGGGGCTTTCGCAATGGCTGTTTGATAAGCGTAATCCATTGACATCCAGGGTTTATGTTAACATTCTGTGGCAAGAGTTCTTTGGCAAAGGTATCGTCAAGACTTCCGGGGATTTCGGTATGCAGGGCGAGCTGCCCTCACATCCGGCACTGCTCGACTGGCTGGCGGTCGATTTCATGGAGCATAACTGGGATATCAAACGGCTGGTGAAGCAAATGGTGACGTCGGCGACTTACCGGCAATCGGCTGTGGTGACGAAGGAGAAACTGGCCGTCGACCCCGATAATATCCTGCTGGCGCGCGGACCGCGCTATCGCATTCATGCCGAATTTATCAAAGACCTGGTATTGGCGAGCAGCGGCTTGCTGAACAGGACCATTGGTGGGCCGAGCGTAAAACCTTACCAACCGGCCGGGCTTTGGGAAGGGGCAACTTCGGGGCGTGGGCTGCTTTCTGTTTATAACCAGGATCATGGGGCAAGCTTGTACCGACGAGGAATGTACACACTCATCAAACGCACCGTGCCGCCGCCTACCATGGCGATTTTCGATGCCAGTAACCGTGACCTCTGCGAAGTGAAGCGGCTCAAAACCAATACACCGCTGCAAGCGTTGGTGATGATGAACGACCCGGCAGTACTGGAAGCGTCGCGGGTATTGGCGACGAAGCTTTTGCAGGAAAAGACAAGCACGGACGCCAAGATTACCAAGGCGTTCAGGCAGATCGTGTGCCGGACGCCGAGCGCGAAGGAGCTGGAAGTGCTGACAGCCTATTACCAGAAAGAATTGAAGGAAATAGATCCGAAAACCGCCGAAAAAATGGTGACGATCGGAGAGTACCCGCTCACCCGCAACGTCGACAGGAAGGCCGCAGCGTCCCTGATGCGGGTCATTTCGACGATCTACAACCTGGAAGAAACCATTACGAAATCTTGATGGCTGTCAGCTGTCGGCAATCGGCAGTCAGCTTTTGATGAAGGGCATAACAAACTACAGTATTTAAATAAATGCTGACGGCTGATTGCCGAAAGCCGAAGTTGGATATGGAAAAAGAAATCTTAGAACACGGATTCGGCTTCAACAGGAGGCGTTTCTTATCTACCATGAGCCTCGGAATCGGGAGTGTGGCGTTGGGCTCCCTGCTGATGCCCGATCTGTTGCGTGGGGCAGGTGCCGAAGAAGATGGGCTGGCACCGGGAATCCCCCATTTTGCACCCAAGGCGAAGAGGGTGATCTATCTTTTTCAGAACGGGGCACCATCGCAGCAGGAGCTTTTTGATTATAAGCCTAAACTACGGGAAATGCTGGGGCAGGAAATACCGCCCTCGGTGCGTGGTACCCAGCGGCTTACCGGGATGACGGCCAACCAGGCGTCCTTTCCGCTGGTCGGTTCATTCGTGGATTTCAAGCAGTACGGGCAATCGCAGGCCTGGGTAAGCAATCTTCTGCCTTATACTTCCAAAATCGTGGACGACCTGTGCATTGTCCGGTCTATGTATACCGAGGCGATCAACCACGACCCTGCGCTGACATTTTTACAAACCGGCTCCCAGCAGGGAAACCGCCCGAGTATGGGCTCCTGGCTGAGTTACGGACTGGGTAACGAAAACAAAAACCTTCCCAATTTCACAGTGCTGTTGTCCAGGGGTGTCGGGAATGGTCAAGGTGTGTATTCCAAACTCTGGTCAAACGGTTTCCTGGATTCCGTGCACCAGGGCGTACAATTCAGCAAAGGGGAAGATCCGGTACTTTACCTGCGGGATCCCGACGGCATGAACAGAAAGGATCGCCGGGACATGCTCGACAAGCTTTCGGAGCTCAATGAAATGTCGTATCAGGAGTTTGGCGACCCGGAGATTACGGCGAAAATCAAGCAATACGAAATGGCGTATCGAATGCAGACCGCTGTGCCGGAAGTAATGGATCTCTCCAAAGAGTCCGATGACATTATCAAACTCTACGGTCCCGAATGCCTCGTTCCGGGTACGTACGCGGCCAACTGCCTGCTGGCGCGGAAGCTATCCGAAAATGGAGTACGCTTCGTTCAGTTGTACCACCAGGGCTGGGACCAGCATGGTAACCTGCCCTTCGAGATCACGAAACAGGCCATGGATGTCGATCAGGCTTCCGCTGCATTGGTGACTGACTTGAAACAAAGGGGATTGCTGGACGAAACGCTGGTTATCTGGGGCGGAGAATTCGGCCGCACCAGCTACACGCAGGGTAAGCTCACCGCCGATAACTATGGTCGCGACCACCACCCGAGATGCTTCACCGTCTGGATGGCCGGAGGCGGTATTAAGCCTGGCATCGTGTATGGAGAAACCGATGAGCTGGGCTACAACATTGCCAAAGATCCGGTGCATGTGCATGACTTTCAAGCAACTATTTTACATCAATTGGGCCTGAACCACGAGAAACTGACCTTTAAGCACCTCGGACGCCGGTACCGGCTTACCGACGTGTCGGGTAAAGTGGTGAAGGACATTATCAGTTGATTTCAGGGTACTATTATTGGGCAATTTTCTGGTTGAATCTTAAATGCATTTGAAACTCAGGGTTTTCGCGGAACAGTTACTGGTTGTTGCCAACATCTTTGTTTTATTCCTACTGCTCTTTGAAAGCAAACTGGTCATACCGGCCTGGTTGCAGACCATCGGCCGGATGCATCCGCTGATCCTGCATTTTCCCATTGTGATCCTGCTGCTGGCGATGCTGCTGGAATTTTTCCGCTTCAAGCCGGAGTATGCCTCCAATGCATTCTATCGTAACTTTTTGCAGGGATTGCTGCTGGTCGGGGCGCTGTTTGCGGCCGTGACGGTGATCATGGGCTTATTTTTGTCCAGGGAAGAAGGATATGGCGGCGATATCCTGGTTTATCACAAATGGACTGGTGCCGGTATTTTCTTTCTCGCCTCTGTCATTTATTGGGTTCGCAATGCCCAATGGTATAAAACTGCCCCTGCAAGATTTAGCGCATTGATTACGGTGGTGGCCCTGGTGCTGACGGGGCATTACGGGGCAGCGCTGACGCATGGCAGTAATTTTATCTGGGAACCCGTTTCCAGCAATAAGGCGATGGCCGAAGTACCGCTCGACGAGGCGGTCGTATATACCAACGTCATTCGCCCGATCCTGGAACAAAAATGCACCAGCTGCCACAACCCCGACAAACTCAAAGGCGAACTCGTACTGACAGACCCGGCTTCGATCATGAGAGGTGGGAAGTCCGGTAAGCTGCTCGTGCCGGGGAACCCGCAAATGAGTCTGCTGCTGCAACGCGTCCATTTGCCGATGGAAGAAAAGAAGCATATGCCGCCTTCCGGCAAAGCGCAACTCACCTTGCAGGAAATTTCGCTGCTGACATTATGGGTTAAGCAAAAAGCTGATTTTGAAAAGAAACTGATAACGCTCCCTGAAACCGATTCGCTCCGGATGCTGGCCATTGCATTCTTGCAGCCCGCGCAACAACAGGAAAAATATGATTTCCCGGCGGCAGACGAGGAGCAGGTGAAGGCGTTGAATACCGACTACCGGACGATCCTCCCATTGGCCAGGGAGTCACCTGCGCTGGCTGTCAACATTTATAATGCTTCGGCCTACAATGTAAAGCAGCTGGATGAGCTCGACGCGATCCGTAAACAGGTTATTTCGTTGAACCTCAATAAAATGCCGGTAAAAGATGCTGATCTCAAAAGCATCGTCCGTTTTGAGAACCTCCGAAAGCTGGATTTGAACTTTACAGAAGTGACAGCCACGGGACTGAAAGAACTCGCTGGTCTGAAACATCTGCAAAACCTGACATTATCGGGTACCATGCTGGATCTCAATGGGCTGAAAAGCCTTTTGCCTCAATTGAAAAGCGTAAAAACGGTGGCTGTTTGGGATACCAAACTTTCTGCGGCTGACGTAACACAATTGCAGCAGGCCAATAAAGCGATCACCGTCATCGGCGGTTTTAAGGATGATGGCAAAAATCCATTGAAACTCAATCCGCCCCAGGTGAAAAACAGCTCCACCATCTTTGGGGAGTCGCTGGCCGTAGATATCAAACATCCCATTAAGGGCGTAGATATCCGTTTCACGATGGACGGTTCCGAGCCGGATAGCGTGAAATCTCCATTGTTTGACAGCAAGACCGTGATCAGCCAGAATGCGACCATTAGGGCGAAGGCTTACAAGGACGGCTGGTACGGAAGCGAGATGGCCACTTTTGAGTTCTTTAAGAGCAAATTCCGGCCGGACAGCGGAACGCTCATGGCGCCTTTGAACCGCGTTCATCAGGCCGAGGGTGTCAAAACGTTCTTTGATCACAAACTGGGCGTTATCGGTGCTAACAATCCCGCCTGGGCCAACAACTGGGCGGGCGTCAGGGATAATGACATGACTTTTGTTTCGGAGTTCAAGCGCCCGATTACGATTTCATCGCTTGGCTTGCATTATATGGTGGAAGAGGATACCGGCATCTTTCCCCCTGAACTGGTGGAGATATGGGGAGGCGCGACGCGCGAGAATATGAAGCTGCTGACCAAGTTCAAGGCACCGATGCCGACCAAAGGGGAAAAGCCCTCTCTCAAATTCATCGAGGGAAGTTTCAGGCCGCAGGCGGTTTCATACATTAAAATCGTCGCCAGGCCTTTGAACAAAATGCCGCAATGGCACAGAAACAAAGATAAAAAGGCCTTGCTACTCGTAGACGAGATGTTCCTGAACTGATGGCGAGCGTTTAAGACTTTGCTACCCGTCGCCACATTTCCGCGCATGCACGGGCATTGTGATAGGGGCATTTCCAGAAATTGATCTTGTCGCCCTTTACCGGCGTGCCATCGGCCTTCACGGTCCCAAACCATTCCCCTTTTTCCTTATCGACAAACTTATCGGCGATGTAATCCCACGAGCGCTCGGCTTTGGTTTTGAATTGAGGATCTTTGGTAAGCTGATATGCATTGTAAAATCCGACGAGCTGCTCGGCGGCGACCCACCAGCTGCGGTCGGTTTGCAGATGTTTCGTTTCCGGATCGTACTCGTAGTTCAATGCACCGTCGGGACTGAGCCCTTTTACGGCTGCGGTCGCCATCGCAATGGATTTTTGCTTCATGCGGGCGATCAGTTTTTCATCGTGCAGTATTTCCGCCGTTTCAAACAGCAGCCATGAGGCTTCGATGTCGTGGCCATAAGAGACAATATGGTCTTTAGCTTTCCACTTTTCATCAAAAAACAGCTGCATGGTGTTGGTCTGCGGATTCACGATATGCGTAATGATCGCGTCCAGCATTGCGGCGGTTTGTTTTTTCAGCTTGGGATCGGGCCACACGCTGTATAGATTGGTATAGGCTTCGACCAGGTGCAGGTGCGTGTTCATGCTCTTGATCCAGGGGGCTTTGCTGAGAATATAGTCATCCGTAGGCGACCAGTCCCGTGCAAATGCTTCCCGGTAACCGCCATGAGCCGGATCGAACGCATGTTTTTCTATGATTTCAAAAAGCTCCCGGGCTTTGTCCAATGCCGGCTGAAAATGAGTCACCCGGTAATATTCGGCCAGTCCGTACATCGCAAATGCATTGCCGTAGATCTGCTTTTTGGTTTCCAGCGGTGAGCCATCGGCGTTAACGGACCAATACACGCCGCCATGTTCCGCATCAAAAAAGTACTTGACCAATTGCTGGTAGGCCCGGTCGGCGAGTGTCAGGTACCTGGCTTCCTTCAACAGCCTGTGCGCGAGCGAGAACGTCCAGAGGATGCGGCCGGTCAGCACAACCGAGCGCGCGGAGTCTTTTGCAGGCTGGTTCTCATAGCTTACCCTTCCGTAAAAGCCGCCCTTTTCCGGATCCGGACCATACTTCTCCCAGTAATCGAGTATCGCTATGAATTCTTTTTTGAAAGCTTCGGGCGTAAAGGCGGCCATGTTCCAGTGATGTTTTTTCAATGAAAAAGCAGCCCGGATCGGGTTCATACTTGCCGTTGGAGTGCTTACTAAGTTACCGTTGGCAATTGTTCCCTTGCAAGTAACGATTCAAGGAGTTTGTCAGACGTTATAAATAAGTCTGCCGAGTCCCTCAGCGAAATAGCGGTTGCGAGTTGAATGCTGTCAAGCGAGCGAAGGCCATCCGACCCATACTTGTTAACGAGTCCGCAGGCGCTCTGAACAATATGATCGTTTAGGGAGATAAAGGAAAATTGCCGGGCATCTTTTTCAAATAAAAGAGCTGTTTGCCTCACAATATCCGAAGTCAGTTCGCCCAGTCTCCGCTTTTTCCACAGAGCCGATAGGAATTCGATCCGAGTCAGTTCTGACAAGAGAATCGAAGAAACAGAACTTTTTACAATCACATTTTTGAGCAGTTCGCTACCCTGTTCTTCATGATAGAGTTTGATCAAAGAAGAAGTATCCAGAAATAGCCGCATCACGAATTTCTTCTTTCGGCAATTACTTCTTCGGACAGCGAGCTTTTGAGACTTTTCAGCAGTTGCCGACTTTTGTCGAATGAGAAATCAGGCCAAGCGAGAATTTTTGGACCCACAGGCGACGGAGTATCAATTTCGGGAAAAGTCACGATGACTTTCACAGTTTGACTAATCGTTGGATTCTGATCTAATTGGATTCTTCCGTTTTGATAAATCCCTTTAATTTTGAGCATAGTGGTATAGTGTTAGTTGAAAAACGAAGTTACTACTTTCCGATGATCGGAACCAGGCTCTCGTTCACATTTCAGCTTCAAACGATCCTACCGGGATGCGTCGGATTGTGATACGTATTCCGGAATAATGCATTGAGAATCAAAAGCAGGCCGTCCCGAATGTAATCTCCAAATCACATTCGGGACGGCCTGCCGGTCTTCTATATCAACTAGTCTCCCTGATTCTCCTCCTGGTTCTCGTGATTGTCGCCTCCCAGGCTGTAATAGTTATTTTCTTCGTCTTCCCGGCCTATCGCTTCGTCCTCGTCGTCGTACTCCGAGCCCGGCACATCCAGGTCATCCCCGACCATGTCGTCCTCGAATGACTTCTCATTCCAGTCGTCGGAATCGATATCCAGCGCACGCTTGGCGCGGGACGTATCTTCCGGGTCGATATCGGGATCGATCAATCCCTGGCGGAAAATGTCTTCGTTCGCGGGATAATTTCCAGGGAGATCCTCATCATATAAATCATCTTCTTCATCGGTTGGTCTCATAATCGTAATCGTTAAAGTGTACTTGTAAAAACTTTCAGGCGGTTGATTGTTCTCGTTTCGACAACGCAGGAAAAAAGTGTTCCCGGCGCTTTCCCGATCGAAAATAAGGCACTGACGCAGTAATTATCGATGCAGTCGGTGCTTTTACAGATGCTGTCTTTCCGACAGGTTGTTAAACTAAAAATAAGTGTTTTCACCCAATTAAAATGATTGCATGCAAGGAAAATTAATCCGTTCAACAGGCGCTGTGGCCGTGCTGGCAGTAGCTGCGGCGCTGTTTGGATATCGCAACGACGACAAGACCCCTTCTACCGGTAAAAATCTGTTTACACCCATTGAAGCTAAAGAACTCAAACTGCCTGCCGGTTTTTCGGCCACCGTACTGGCTACTGATCTCGGCGCTACCCGTCACATTGCGGTGGGTAAAAACGGCGACATGTATGTGAAGCTTTCCAAACTCAAAGACGGAAAGGGGATTTACCTGCTGCGGGATACGGACGGTGACGGGGCCATCGATCAGCAAAAGTTGTTCGGTGACTATCCGGGGACTGGCATCGCCATTAAAAACGGTTACCTGTACAGCTCCTCCAACAAAGGCGTATTCAGGTATAAGCTGAATGAAAAGGAAGAGATCATCGATTTTGATAAGCCGGAAAACATCATCAGCGGCCTGGTCGATCACGGAAGGGATAATGCAAAACCGGTAACGCTGGACAATGCCGGCAATATTTACGTAACGGTCGGGTCCTACAACGACAACTGCCGAGGAGCCGGTTCGGCAAAAGGAATGTCCCCCTGTACGATCCTGGATTCGGCGGGAGGGATCTGGCGTTTCAAGGCAGACCAGCCCAATCAGCAGTTTGCAGACGGCAAGCGGTTTGCGACGGGTGTTAAAAACGCGGTAGGGATCGATTGGGATAACAAAACGAATGCATTGTACGTAACGACCCACGGCCGTGGCAAATTCGACGATATGTACCCGCAATACTATACCCCCAAGCACAGCGCCGAATTGCCGGCGGAAACGCTCTACCGGCTAAAAGAGGGCGACGACGCGGGCTGGCCATACATTTACTACGACCATTTTCAGAACAAAAAAATGCTGGCACCGGAATATGGTGGTGACGGGAAAAAGACCGCGGGAGAGAAGGCAATCAACCCGCTGATAGCATTTCCGGCGCACCTGGGGCCTAATGCACTGCTGTTCTACACCGGGAACATGTTCCCAGCCCGGTACCGGAACGGCGCGTTCATCGCGTTCCACAGCCAGTCATCGGAGTTGAAAAAGGGCTATCTGGTTGCATTTGTGCCATTTGTAAACGGCAAGGCGGGCAAATGGGAAATTTTTGCCGATAATTTTGCCGGTACCGATCTGGCGAAGCCTACCGGCCCGATCCAGCACCGCCCATGCGGCCTCGCGCAGGGGCCCGACGGCGCGCTGTACGTGACCGACGATCTCAACGGGACACTTTTCAAGGTTATTTACAAGAAGAAATAGTCGGCCAGCGGGACGACTATTTGAGATAATAAAGACCTGTCATCGATGGCCATTCCGCATGGGATGTTCACCGGCGGCAGGTCTTTTTGTATCAGGGCAGCGTAGCAAATGCCCTGACCGGAAAGGTCCCGGCTCCTTTAAATTTGGGAGGTACAGCGCTGAACAGGTAATTCTCAGCCGGTAGTTTATCCAGGTTGCACAAATGTTCTACGATCAGAATTTCGGCGCCGAGCAAAAGGGAATGGACGGGACGCGTGTTGCCTCGTGTGTCGTCGATATTGTGGCTGTCGATTCCCACCAGTTTCACGCCGCAATCGCGCAGGTATGCCGCGGCTTCGGCCGTCAGGAATGGGTGGTTTTCGAAATAAGCTTCCGTATTCCAGTTCTTCGACCAGTCGGTGCGGATCATTACAGCCTTGCCCCGCAGTTCGAGGCCACGGAAATAATCTGCCCCGATTCCGAGCGTCCCGGTCGCATTCACGGTAACTGCATTCAGATTGGCAAATGCTTCCAGGGCGACCTCCGAAAGGTCCTTGCCATGTGCATACCGGTGAAACGGGCAGTCGATATAGGTCCCGGTGTTGGTTACCATTTCGATTTTTCCGATCTGGAATTCGGTGCCTTCCTCATATTTACCCCTGGAATCTTCACGGCTCAGGTAATCGCAGACGATCGGTGCCGGGAGGCCTTTGTAAGTGATCAGCCCGTCGAATATCACATGGCTCAGATCGACCAGCTTTTCGGGGTTGGGCGCGTCCACCGGTACGCGCTTGTGTGGTTCGTCGATGTAATGTTTGTTGAGGATGTCGACCTTCCCGACCATCAGCAGCCGCAGGTCCTGAACGATGTAATCGGCCAGTTCCTGGTCGGAAATGGTTTTCCCGGCGATATCCAATCTGAAGTCCTGGCCCTGGATTCCTCCGCCGTTGGTAAAGGTTATTTCAAAATCAAAGACAACTCTGCGTTCCATTTGGGTAGTTGTTATAAAAAAATGCCCGGCGCGAATACCGGCCGGGCTGCAATTTCAACTATTTGATTAGAAATCCGTGTCCGGCTTATCGAGTTCCATTTCCTTGATCCAGATGTTGCGGTAGTAAACATCATGTCCTTCGGATTGCAGTTTCAAACCGCCGGGCGTATCGGTAATGCCCTTGCCGCCATCATTCCCGCCGTCGATGCCCGAATTGGGTCCTCCCCAGACCTGGCTGATGTGCTGGTTTGAATGCACCTTTTTACCATTGAAATACAAGGTTACGATCGGTTTCTCGACCAGCTTGCCATTCTTGAACCGCGCGGCGCGGAAGAGTATATCATAAGAATTCCACTTGCCAATGCCATTGTAGGCATAGTAGGGTGATTTCGACTCGTTGATTACCGCCGCCATCCCGTGGGATGTGGTGTCGCCATCCAGCACCTGGATCTCGTAGCGGTTTTGCAGGTATACCCCGCTGTTCCCGCCCGGCTTGGTGATCAGGAATTCGACGTGTGCGCGAAAATCTCTGAACTGCTTTTTGGTAACAATGTCCGCCGCCCCGTAAAGGCCGCCTGCCGAGGCCGCATCATTGCAATTGATGACCGTGCCTTTGTCGACAGGATCGTTTACGACAGTCCATTTGATAGGTGGTTTAGCTTTGAAACGAGGCCCTTCCCAGTATATCCACTTATCATCCAGCATTTTGCGGCTACCGTCAAGGTATACTTCCGCTCCCTTTGGAGCCTTTACGCCCACGCCTACCTGTGCGTGTGCGAGGTTGATGAAAGCCATGGCAGCCAATGCCTGGCTGAGTATTAAGGTTTTGAATTGCATGAAATTTCGGTTCATATGCTGGTTGTTTACTTCGATCTGCGCGGCCGCGGAAATCCGGCAAGGGATATAAGGGCGGCGGTTTTAAGAATTACTCACCGGCGTTTTGTTTTTGTCGGCCGGAAGGTGTTTTTGTTTTGAGAGCTACTTTTAATGCATTTTAAAAGCTGAATACTTTTGACGTCTGGAAAGCTACAATTTCTCTTCGAAAAGCTTGAAGATCCGCTTGTACTCGTCGGTCCAGGATGATGGTTCCACAAACCCGTGATCTTCCATCGGGTACGATGCCAGTTCCCAGTTATTCTTACCCAGCTCGATCAGCCGCTGTGAAAGGCGGACCACGTCCTGATAGTGCACATTGACGTCCACCATGCCGTGGCAGATCAGTAAATGGTTTTTAAGCCCGGCCGCGTGGTAAATGGGGGAACTTTTACGATAGGCAAGACTGTCCGACTGTGGTTCGTTGAGAATGTTGGCCGTGTAGCCTTGGTTGTAGGCGGCCCAATCGGTTACCGGGCGCAATGCCGCGCCTGCCGTAAAGGTGTCGGGCGTGGTAAACAGGGCCATTAGAGTAATGAATCCGCCATAGGAGCCACCATAAATACCTATCTTTTTGGGATCGATCTTGTAGTTTTTGATCAGCCATTGTGCGCCGTCGGTGTGGTCGGTAAGGTCTTTTCCGCCCATGAACCGGTAAATGCCCGTCCGCCAGTCGCGGCCATATCCGGAGCTGGCCCGATAGTCCATATCCAGAACAGTGTATCCTTTGTCGGTGAGCAGATTATGGAACATGTATTCGCGAAAGTATTGGCTCCACCACTTATGTGCATTCTGGAGATAGCCCGCACCGTGCACAAAAATGACCGCCTTACCATTGGATTTTTGGGGTTCGTAAACCCTGGCATAGATATCCTGGCCGTCCGTCGCTTTCACAGTAACCACTTTGGCTTCACGCCAGGGGTAGGACAGGAATTCGGCCGACGCTGAATGCGTAATCCGAACCAGTGGGGGCGTTTTAGCGCCCGGCGCGGGATTGTCCGTCAGGTAGAGTTCCCAGGGCGCATTGCTGGCGGAGAAGCGGATTGCCATTTTCCGCTCGTCGGGCGATAGGGTCATCTCATGCGCGCCTGTGGACGTAGTCATGCGCGTACGGACGCCGCCGGTTACGGGCATGCGGTACACGTGCTGTTCGCCGGGATGTACTTCGTTGGTAATGAGGTAAAAGGTCTTTTTATCTTTCGAGAGCGTTATGTTCTGCACTTCGAAACGTCCGGCTGTAAGGGCTGTTTTTTTGCCGGTTGTGAGGTTTATGGTATATAAATGCGAATAACCCGTGGCCTCGCTCTGGAAGTAAATGGTCTGCTCGTCGAGCCACCCGATTTCACCGGCTGTTTGCGGATATCCTCCGACGCCCGGCCCGCCGATCCAGGCCTCGTCGCGCTGGCGGTCGAGTAGTTTGAGGGCAAGCGTAGCAGGGTCCAGAGACATGATCCAGCGATCCTTGCTATCCTGCGAGCGAATGACCACTACGGCTTTTTGTCCATGATCCGACCAGAATGGCCCGTGGACGAGCACTTTACGCTCTTTATTCTTCCACGCTGAATCGAGTTTGGGATAATCTTTGAGATAGTCAGGCTTGTCATGAATGCCAGGAACGTCCGTGGCGGACAATTTGCGGGTGGTGTCTCTTTGCACATCATAAACCCAGAACTCGCTTTCAGAATCAGGCGCACCCACTTTGGTACGGGCGGAAATATCCTCTGTAAATCCCGACTCGGTAACATAATTTGGTACGATCGTAGATTTAGCGGTTTTGTCGGTTAGTGTAAGCCGATACGTGACATAGCGGCCATCCGGACTCACTTTCGCCTGCGAGACATTCTTTTCGCCCAGGTATATTTCTTTGGGGCGGGTCGGTTTTTCGGCATCGGAGATGTTTTTTCCGGCGTCCTTCTTGTCTTTCCGTTCTTTCAGTACTTCAAACATGCTCAACTGATCCTCTTTCAGGAATCTTTCCTGTTCGCCGGGCTTTGCTTCCTGTTTTTTGCTGCCCGTTTTGAAGTCAGTTAGCTGACTGAACATACCCGAAGCCAGTGAGACCATGAAAAGGTTGTTGCCCTTTTCAAAAACTACCGCCTGTTCGTCCCCGCTGAACACCGGATTCGTTTCACGCTCTACGGTGTTGGTCAATTGCTTGATAACGAAGTCTTTATAGCTTATGATAAATATATCTCCGTTCTGCTCATACAGGCGGGCCGAATGTGCGCGGTTGTAGACGCCATTGCGGCCGGGTAATTTTTTTCGGTCGACCGGAGTCACTTTGGAGATTTTTTTGGAGGTAAGTGAATAGGCATAGAGCGAGTCCGAAGGATTATGGTCCGGGTTCCAATTGAAATATATCGATTTGGAATCGTCGGACCAGGTGATATCGGTAGGGGACGTGCCAATCCATTTTTTAGGATCCCTCATGATCTTTTCGACGGTCAGCGGAGTAAGGGATTGGGCGAAAAGCTGCTGGATGCCGAGAAGAGTGATCAGTAGTGGAAGTCTGTAAACAAGTTTCATAGAATAAGCATGATGCTCCGGCTTTTTCCGGGCAATATATAAAATGTTCCGTTTTGCCGGGAATCAGATTCTCTTCGTCCGGTTTGACGGGGATTGGACCGGAAGTGCTATTTTTGGACACATTCCCCATTTTATGATCCGAATATTCCCCTTACTGGCACTCCTGGCGATTGTGCTGACCACAGTGAGCTGTTCAAAAGAGCGGCGGGACATTCCTGAGAAGGGCGTCTCATTTGCGTTGAACCAGTACAGAAAACGGCATATCGATAGTGTCCGGTACGCCATTGAATTTGAAATACCACCTTCCAAAACGGAGAAGATCAAAGGGAAAGAGACCATCACTTTCCTGCTGAATGCATTGGATTCCACCCTGGCGCTGGATTTTAATGTAGATAGCACGCGGTTGCTGGGGGTGCAAATCGAAGGGAAATCGGTTGAGTACCGGTTTGTGAATGAGCATATATTATTGGACCCTAAGTATTTAACCAAAGGTGAAAACAGGATATCTATCGATTTTATCGCAGGTGACCTATCGCTGAACCGGAGCGACGACTATCTCTACACGCTTTTTGTACCCGACAGGGCATCGACCTGTTTTCCACTTTTTGATCAGCCTAATCTCAAAGCAAGCTACCAGCTTACCCTGAAAACGCCGGAAAACTGGGAGGCGGTGTCGAACGGGAGTCTGCATTCGAAAACCGTTGAGAAAGGCAAGGGTATTTACCGCTTTAATCAGACCAAACCCATCAGTTCGTATCTTTTTGCATTTGCGGCAGGTAAGTTTTTCAAAACTACCAAAGCAATGGATGGCCGCGAGATGACAATGTATTACCGGGAAACCGACACTGCAAAAGTGCAACGAAATAGCGACGAGGTCTTTCGGCTTCATGCCAGGGCGCTGGGCTGGCTGGAAGATTATACCGGCATTCTGTATCCGTTCGGGAAGTTTGATTTCGTATTGCTGCCATCGTTCCAGTATGGCGGCATGGAGCATCCCGGTTCGGTCTTTTACAATGAGTCGGCACTTTTCCTGGACGAAAATGCATCGGTGAACCGTCGGATGGCTCGTGCGAGTGTGATCGCACACGAGTCGGCGCATATGTGGTTTGGCGACCTGGTGACGATGGACTGGTTCAATGACGTGTGGCTCAAAGAGGTTTTTGCCAACTTTATGGCCGCCAAGATCGTCCACCCCAGTTTTCCGGAGATCAACCATGACCTGCGGTTCCTGCTGGCCCACTATCCCGGCGCCTACGACGTCGACCGGACCGCCGGCACCAATCCCATTTTGCAGGAATTGGGCAATCTCAAAAATGCAGGGACGCTGTATGGCGCCATTATCTATCTGAAAGCACCGATCGTGATGCGGCAACTGGAAAGGAAGATCGGTGGGAAGCTGATGCAGGAAAGTCTGCGTGAATACCTGAAGACCTATTCTTTCGGAAATGCGCGCTGGGACGATCTTATCGGGATCATCGATAAACGGACGCCCGGGGATATTGCTGCATGGAGCGATGTATGGGTGAAAACACCCGGAATGCCTGAGTATGCCGCGGATCGGGACCATCGGCCAAAACAGTTGCAGGACTCTGTTTCCGGGCGTGTCTGGGAACAGCAGCTGGTAGCCGATACGATCGGAAAAAAGGGAGAGGCATATGCTTTCCCCAACAGCGATGGCACAGGTTATGGGTATTTCAAAATGGATACCGCGAGCAAGGCTTACTTCTTTGCAAACTACGGTAGAAACGATACGACCTTTTCCAACCCGGTTTTCCGGGGCGCGATGCTGGTAAATATCTGGGAAGGGATGCTACGTGGCGACGGACCCGCACCGGAGACATTGATCCGGAACATCTTCGCTGTATTACCGAAGGAGCAAAATCCGCTGCTTGTCGATTATCTGCTGGGGAACCTGCAAACTACCTGGTGGACGTTTTTGAACGGCTCGCAAAGGGAGGCGTATCAGAAACGTGCCGAAGGGATTCTTTGGGATCTTCTGCTGAAAACGAAGGATAAGGGAATCAAGACCTCGTATTTTAAGTCGTTTAAAAGCATTGCATTGACGGAGGACGGCTGGAAGAAGATGGAATCGCTATGGAATGAATCCCTGAAGGTACCAGGCCTGGTACTATCCGAAGACGACAAAATTTCCCTTGCTTATGAGCTCGCATTGAAAGGCAGGGGAGATACGGATGCGATTCTCTGGAAGCAGGTAGAAAAAACGGTAAATCCCGACCGTAAAACGCGGATGCTGTTTGTCATTCCCGCATTGAGCCAGGACGAGGCGAAACGGGATGCTTTTTTTGAATCTTTAAAAAAGGAGCAGAACCGCGAAAAGGAGGCCTGGGTTTTAGATGCACTGGCCTATCTGCATCATCCTTTGCGTGCCCAAAGTGCCGAAAAATATTTACGCCCCTCGCTGGACCTGTTGCAGGAAATCCAGCTTACGGGTGATATTTTTTTCCCGACGCGCTGGATGCACACTACATTTGCCGGGCATTCGTCCCGGAAGGCAGCGAACATTGCGGGCCAGTTCCTCAAAGAGAATCCGCATTATCCTTACTTCCTGAAAAATAAAGTATTGCAGGCTACTGACCTGCTCGACCGTGTTATTTTGTTTGAACCCCGCTATGGCCAGAAACGCTATTCCGCTGCATCATCTCGCTGACGACTCGAAATTGGGTTTATCGATCCAGCGTATCGATGCCGGCGACCCTGTGGATGCGATGTTATTGGGCGCTCACCGCGACGATCACGGCAATTTCTTCTTCCAGGATGGGGGAATCAGCACCATGATGGTCGATTTCCGGGAGATCACGTTGAAAGGCTGCGGTGTTTTTTGTATCCTGCCGGGGCAAGTCCACGAACCGGTTGCCGTATCCGAAGCGGCCGGCTGGTTTTTGGGCGTGGAAATGGCATTGCTCGATGACCATCACAGGCAGGTGGTAGACCAATACGCACAACATGCCACGCCGGTGCCCCTTTTGAAGGAGGAGTCGGTGATGCTGGGGCAAAGCCTTGAAATGATGCGGGAGTTTTACCTGTCGCCAGGTGTTTACAAGCGGCCGGTCGTTCAATCGATGCTGAAAGTTTGCCTCGGCTTATTTGTGTCCCACTTCGAGCGGGATGTTTGCCAGAAGGCTGGTTTTTCGAGACCTTCGGCCATTACGGGCGCATTCAGGAAACTTTTGGCCGAAAATTTTAAAACCGTGAAAAGTCCTGCTGCCTATGCGGCCATGCAGAACATATCGTCATCTTACCTCAACGAGGTCGTGAAGGACACTACGGGACAGCCCGTCAGTCACTGGATCCATAATGAGGTCATGATGGAGGCAAAGCGGCTATTGTACTACACGAGTCTGCATGTAAAAGAAATCGCTTTCGGGCTGGGTTATGACGATCACACCTATTTTTCAAGAATCTTCCGAAAAACGACGGGTCGTTCTCCGGGGCAGTTTCGTGAAGAATACCGTAAATAGTCCAACCTTTACCATTCTTGCTCCATTTATTGTCTTCATTCGCGTCGGTTGTTTTGTAAAGTAAAAAACCAGCTGGAACGTCAGCCTGGTTACAACACCAATCGGACGGAAAATGAACATCATCAAACAGAAGGCAATCCATTTATTCGAGACAACCCTTGGTAAAACGGGTACCGTGCTCGCCATCCGGGCGTGGGAGCCTGCAACATTCTTTGAAGTGGACGTGCATTTCCCGGAAATGGATATGAGCGGCTGGAAGAGGGTCCAGCATATCAAAGTAAGGGTCGGCTACGGCGTTTACCGGGATTATACCCCCGCAGGTTGGGACGAGGACATCAGGACCTGCACATTGTACATCAATGCGGAACAGGATGGGCCGGGAGCGCAATGGATCAGGGGCCTGCGCGAAGGCGACCGCATTACTTACGTGGGTGTAGGCGCTACGATGCATAAGCCGATGCCGGCCGCCGAGATGATAGCATTGGGAGATATGAGCAGTATCGGACATTACCTGGCACTGCAACAGCTGGCTGGAAACATAAAACTCAAAGGAGCCATTACCATCGCCGATGAGAATCACCGGGAAGAGTTCAGGGAGTATTTCAACTGGGATATTCAGCCGGTGAAGAAAACCGATCCGGGCGGGCTGAGCTCGATACTCAAATGGACCAGCGACAAAGCACTGGACCATTCGAATGTCTATATTTCGGGTCACATTCCGACCTGTATCCGTTTACGTAAAGAACTCAAAAAACGGGAGGATGCGCCGATGGGTATCCAGGTGCAGGGCTTTTGGACTTAGCTAGTCGAAGATACCGTTCATTTCGGTCAGGATTACAGGCTTACCGTCGGTGACGATGATCGTGTGCTCATGCTGGGCTACGTAACCCCCGCGGGAACCTACGAGTGTCCAGCCGTCACGCTGCGTGCTGGCGATGGTAGAGGCTGTTGAAATGAACGTTTCGATAGCCACAACGCTGTTTTTCCTGAATCGGGTGGTGTTGTACCGGTCGTAAAAGTTGGCGATTTCATGCGGCTCTTCATGGAGGCTGCGACCGATTCCATGGCCGGTGAGATTTCTGATCACCGTGTACCCCGACTTTCTAGCCTCAGTCTCGATCAGTTTTCCGATATCGGCGATCCGAACGCCGCCCTTGATGTTACTCAGTGCTTTGCGAAGAATGCGTTTGGAGGCATCGACCAGCTTATTGTGGCCCATTGTATCCTGGCCCAGTACGAACGAGCCGCCATTATCAGACCAGAACCCATTCAGCTCGGCAGAAACATCGATATTGATCAGATCGCCCTCCTTCAATATTTTATGTTCGGAAGGGATGCCATGTGCGACTTCGTTGTTGATGCTGATACAGGTCCAGCCCGGAAAGCCGTAAGTAAGCCGGGGTGCCGATTTGGCTCCCAGCTTGTTCAGTATTTCGCCCCCGAAGTCATCCAGTTCCTTGGCGGTCATGCCGGGCCTCGCGTGTTCACGCATCGTGCGAAGTGTACCCGCAACCGCATGGCTGGCTGCCTGCATTCCGAGTAACTCGTATTCTTTGGTTATTGACATAATTGGTTGTTCATTCCTGGTGAAAAGCTTTCGAGGCAGCAATCTCTTCATAAACCCCGTCCCAAAGCGCAATCCGTTTTTGTAATGATTCGATCGTCGCGGCCTCCGCTTCCTGCCAGCGCGTTTCGTTATCGCCGCACAGGTTGGCTGTCATTTGCAGGGCAAGATGGCTGTGATGATCACCGTCTACTTCGATGTGCCTTTCAAGATAATACTTAAAAATTGAAATGCTACCGGGGAAATTCTTGTGCATGTCCCCGATGATCGACATGAACATTCCGGGGATCAGGTCCTCCCGCCCGAAAGTGAAGATAGCCGCTTGCATATGATCCCCGCCGGTGCGGATGGTATCGAATGTGAAGTCGACGAAGTTTCTGGCATTTTCAGGTGTCCCCGCCAGGGCGAATGCACTCTCAAAACTGCCGGTCCGGCGAAGTGTTTCGATAAAAAGCGTGATCTCGCCGGTATCGGCACCGCATTGTTCCATGGCATCCAGGTACAGTTCGAAATGACTTTTTACATTCCCGTCCATATCCACGTCGGATTCCTCGCCCGTCACGATTTCGTTGATCAGGTGCCGCGTTTCGCCGTCTCCCGCAGGAAACCAGGGTACTGTGGTACAGGTAAGGCTGTTTTGAAGTGATTTGAGGAGTGACATGAAATCCCAGACCGCGTAAATGTGGTATCTCATGAAAGCCCTGAGGTCGTCGATGTCTTTGATCACCGAATAAACTTTGTGGTCGATGATCTGTTGCCGCAGCGGCTGGATGTTTTGCTGGATTCTTGTAATGTGATTGTTCATTTTTTGCGAATTGCTTTTAGTTTAACCACTGTTTGGGAGGGTTTGTTTCAATGGCGCAAATAAACATCACGGAAGAACTGCCCCGGCAACCTATTTAGTTAATGCGTGATGCGGGCTATGTAAAGGCAGTTCTTCCTCTATACAATGCTAGTTTCCCTGTTGCGGGGCGTACTTAACGAGGTCAATTCCAATGCCATTGGGATCGACGATCGCGAAATGCCGGTCCCCCCAGGGTTCGTCGCGCAGGTCGATCTGGATATCGGCCCCTTTTTGTTTCAGATCCTTATAAAGCGCATCAACATCGTCGACTTCGATGGTGAGATACATACCCCGTCCGGCAAACGCCTTGTGAAACAAGGGCTGCTGGGACGGGTGGTCGGGGAGGAGAAAGCTGAGCTCCGCGCCGCCGTCCGGTGTGTGGAGCAGGAGGTAGAACTCGTTTTCGAAAGTGACGCCAAAACCCAGGGTGCGGGTGTAAAAATCCTTGGTTTCTGCGAGTTTGGCTGTAACAATACCTGCGTTCAGTTTCATGGTCTTTTTGGTTTGAGTTGTTGGATCGGTTTGTGAAAATGCATGCGCAGACAGTAATGCGAATGCCCAGATGGTGATGTGCCGTTTCATTTCGTGTTCGTTTGAAGTGAATGTGATGGTACAAATTTCCGGGATACCGGTCAGCCAGGATTGTAAAAAACGGACAAAATCATCGTCCGAAAGCCTTTCCGGGAGTGACGCCGTAGAAGTTTTTGAACTCTTTGATGAAGTGCGCCTGATCGTAGTAGCCTGTGTCGTAAAACAATTTGTTCTCCCGCAGACTTTGCTGGGAAGGTTTGGCGCGGAGGATGTTCTGAAAACGCACCACCTGGCTGAACGTTTTGGCCGAATCCCCTATATAAAACCCGAAAAGCCGGCGTAGTTGGCGCTGGCTGAGCCCGGTATCGAGGTCCTTTTCGACGTTCAGGACGCCATTATTTTTAAGAATGATGGAAAGGGCGTGGTAAAAACGCGGATCGTAGTCAAAATCAACCTCGCCGCGTAAGCGCAGAAAATAGTGGTCGAACCGCATCTTAATTTCAGACATGGGCATGTCGCCTCCAAATTGCGACGCGATGTAATGCGCGGTCGCCGGAAGCACCGCTCCGAGGTTTTCGAACCGGTTACTGAGCTCCGATGCATTGATTTTGAAGAGTTGGGGAAACATGGTGGGTAGAAACCGTACACCTACATAATTGAAACTGTTATCCAACGGGAACTCGGTGTATTTTTTACAAAACCCCATCACAAAATTCTCCGCAGCATTATGCGGCTCGAAAAAGATATCGATACAGCCGTCGGCGACTACACGGTAAAAGAACGGAGCATCGAGCACCGCGGTTGTCTGCAACTGCCAATAACAATAAATAATGTCGCGCAGCGCATCGTCGGGTAAAAATTCCTGGTAAGTCACCTGTGCAGCTGATTGTTTGACAGCGGGCTGGACCGGACGGTAGAGTCCGCGGATATCAGGCGTGTTTGGCATGAAAGAAATTACCGGTTTGAAATCAGCGCTTACCACAGGCTAAATCTGGTGGCATGGATTTTGAAATATAAAAATTATGTATTTACTTGTTAATCAGCAAGTAACGGATCGGTTACTCTTTTTTACACTCATCATCCAGTACAGATGCCTGTTGAATCGTTCTAATTTAACACATACATAACTATGAGTAAAGTGCTCGACGACCTGAGGTTATATGCAGGTGTAATTAAAAGGGTGGGATACACCCTCACATTCGGGATGCTGAGTTCGGATTCCCGCAACGAATTGTTGAAACTCTACAATAATTATGGCGCCGGGCCCGAATCGGGCGATCGCACGCCGGAGGATCCTTTTATTATTCCCAAGACCGACGTTTTTGAAATTTTTGGCAACGATTCGGCCGCCTACGAGGGTGTTTACGAATGCGGGTTCGGGCATACTACGGAATTTGAGCTCAAAGTGATTAGTAATCTCGTTAAAAAATGGAATCCGAAAAGGATTTTCGAGATCGGCACATTCCAGGGGCGCACCACCTTGAATATGGCGCTGAATACCGGAACTGATACAGAAATCATTACGCTGGATCTCCCTGCCGATGAACTGGAATCCACCCAGATGGAAATTGAAGAGGGGGAAGTGCGGTATGTTAAAAAAGAAGTCTCCGGTGAGCGTTTCATCGGCCATCCCGCCGCTTCTAAAATACGCCAGGTTTTCGGCGACTCTGCCTCATTTCCTTTTCAGGATTACGGCAATTCGGTGGATGTCGCATTTATCGACGGGTCACATGCATATGAATATGTTTTGAATGACAGTGAAAAAGTAATGTCAATCATGCGCAAAGGCGGACTGATCATCTGGCACGATTACACCAACTGGCCCGGCGTCTGGACGGCGCTGAATGAACTTTTTCAAAGCGACGGGCGATTCAGGGGGATCAAGCACATTGGGGGCACCAGCATTGCCATTCTGACGGTTTAATGCAGGGCATTACCGGGTGCTTCCAAAACGACGTATAGCAATCAGCGGTTTGCAGCTCCAATATCTTAATAATACCGGCATTGTTTTTGTGGTCATGTTATTCCTAGGAACTAACAAAAAACCAGATGTCCGTATGAGCAAGAACACATTGACTGCCGCCTACCTGAAAGAGCTCGATGCCGAGTACACCGCCACACGTAAATGCCTGGAACGGATTCCGGTTACATTATCCGATTACAAGCCGCATCCGAAGTCCATGCAAATGGGCTACCTCACCCTGCTGGTTGCCGAAATTCCGTTCTGGATCACACAAATGGTAGAAGTGGGCGAGCTTGATCTCGCCACTTACAAGCGTTTTGAGGCCGAGACAACAGAGGAATTGGTAGCCCATTTTGAGGAAAATTTTAGCGGTGCCAAAAATGCGCTGCAAAATGTGACCGACGAAGCGCTCGACGCGCCATTCTATCTTAAAAACCAGGGCCAGGTTTTGTTCACACAGCCCCGGCTGGAAGGTGTCGGCTCGACGATCAATCATTGGGTGCATCATCGGGGCCAGCTGACGGTCTACATGCGCCTCAACGATATTGCGGTGCCCTCGATTTACGGACCATCGGCCGACGACCGCACTTTTTGATCAGCGGGGCGGACCGAAGCGATCGAATTGTTCTTGTTTTAATTGTTCCAGGATCTCTTTCGTGGACTCGAACGTCGTGTGCTGAAAGGCCCGCAGCCCGAGCGTTTTAGCCATGTTGGCGAACATGATGCGGTCATCGAAATAAACGCATTGGCTGGGTGTTGCCTGTGCAATGCCCATAGCCAGTTCAAATATCCTGGGATCGGGTTTGCGCATTTTTACTTCGCAGGAAGAAATAAATGCGTCGAAGCAAGTATGCAATTTAAATTTCTGGACGCGATAGTCGTTCAGTTCTTTTCCTTCATTATTGATTGAAATAATGCGGAAGCCGCAGTCCTTTTTCCATTCTTTGAGCCATGCCAGCATTCCCGGCAATTCTACCGACTGCGAATACATGAATTCTTTGAAATCTTCGCGCACAAAATCGCGCGGGTGATTGAAAATGACCGTGTCGAGGTACTGGTCGAGATTGACACTTCCTATTTCGTACACATTGAATATGAAATTATGGAGCTGGTCCATTTCCTTGTAATTAAGTCCGAATTTTTCGGCTGCCAACAGGCGGGACTCATGGCCCCAGCCGTTGCTCAGAAGGACGCCTCCGATATCGAAGAAAAGAATTTTGAGATCGCTGATTTGCATTGTTAAACTGGTATTTAAATGTGATTACTTTTTTGTCATTGGATAATGATACAGGAGAATTGATCCCGGTGCATCGATTCTAACCATGCTCAGCGTCATGAGTACGCCCGTCGGCGAGGGCTCAATTTTGACGTCGAAACTGGCTTTGTACTGAACCTTTCCGTCGATCCTCCCTTCTGCTTGCCTCACAAAAGTCAATTGATGTTCGGAAATCGCCGCTACGTCGTTGAACAACAATTTCAGGTTATTCGCGTCGAAACCTTTGTTACCGAAAAAGGGGCCGGGGAAGCCGGTAATACTGATTTCGACCATATTATTTCGCGTATAACCTACACTCAGGTCGATTTTCTGACTGTTGGCATCGGGGTCTTTTGCAATCCACGAAAATTCACCCAGGTATTTCTCGAGAGACGGATTGGGACCCGGGTCTTTGAGGCGGGTCTTGCAACCAACGATAGATAAGGCAATGATGAGCAGCAGCAGGTGGCGGATCAAGGAGATTTCGTAAAAGTGAGATTGCGAAATTATGCTTTTATGGGACGGGCGGCAATAGGGGAGCGATAATTCGTTGTTGTCTAAGTGAGCGAACGCTGTGACCAACTCTTTCCGCTTCTTCGGGTATCTTTTATCGCATAGGAGCTGAGCAGTCGTTATCCATTGTTTTTACTATTCTGATTGCGTCAGATCAGAAACCAATGCTTTCAAAGCAGTTATACTTTTAGCATTTAGATTTATCTATATACCTATTCTATTATTGAATAGGATAAATTTATTTATGACAGGTTGTTATTTAAGTTTTTTATAGGTTACTTCATATTGGATATTTAAACATCTTGGATAATTGCTGCTTCATCTTTGTCTCTTAACTAAAATGAAACAGTTTTTTAAGCTTTGATTAAAACCTTGACCTAAACCTGCCCGCTACATGAGAAAAATTTTCCCATTGCTCCTTTTTACAATGGTGACATTGCAGCTTCAGGCCCAAACTATTCAGGCCACTCTTCGTTTTGGATCTGACCCGAAAGAACAGATACTGACAATCCGCAATAATTCATTGTCGAATGTGGCGGGAAATATTACAAAGGTACAGTTTACGGTGTTTATGAATTTCGGAGATAGTTATCCGCCTATGGATGCTTTGAAATTCTTAAGCGTATCTACTTTGCCGGCACCCAACACGGGAAGCTTTAGTACTAACAGCTTCATGAGCTTCCTTTCGTTTTATTTGGCTACAACGTGGACCGGGAGCAAAGCAGTAGACCTTGATCCTGGCGAAGAAATGGATTTTGTTGTCTTTTCACTCCGTGCCGAGGTGCCAAACTATACTACTTATTTCAGCCCATTGAGGATGGTGTATTCCAACCCAATGTTTGCTGCCGGGAGAGTTTTTACAGTCGAGCTGGATGGCGTGAGTGTGACGGACAATGGGTTCAACAGATTTTACGCCAGTGGCCCATCAGTTACTGTTACCAACTCCGCGGATTATTCTGACCTCGTTTTAACCAATTTTACAGAGGCTAATTTGCCGGTTAAACTCAAAACGTTCGAAGCCAGACCTGAGGGGCAGGAGGTCCGGTTGGTATGGTCGACTTCCGAAGAAGAGAACAGCGATTATTTCAGCATAGAGCATAGCTTAGATGCAAAGCAATGGAGCGACGTGGGACGAGTTGAATCGGTTGGGGAGAGCAAAGTGTTGAGAAATTATGGTTTTACGCATTCAGGGACCAGCCCTGGTGGCAACTACTATCGGCTAAAAATGGTCGACACGGATGAAACTTACGCATACTCCAAAATAGTAAATGTGGATATTGAAGACGGTAAGGAAAATGCTGTTTATCCTAACCCGGCAACCAATACAATTACATTTACAAAGGCAGTTGCCCCTGATTCGAAAGTCCGGATCCTGGATGTTTCAGGCAAAGTCGTTTACAGTTCGGTGCGTGTCAATCCTTTTGCGGCCATATCGCTGGATCATTTATCGTCCGGACAGTTTTTCGTAGAAGTAGAAGATGTTAAAGCGCGTGTAACGCGCTACAAAGTGGTGAAAAAATAGAGATGAGGGCTGAAAACAGGCGAGTTTTAAGGGAGTTTGGCTTTGAAAAGTAATTGATAATCGAATAACTATTTTTTTAAACCTAAATGCTATGAAAATACAGAAACTTCTACTTTTCTTCTTTTTTGCCATTGTGTTTTTTAACGCGGAGGCTCAGGATATACAGGGAAGCCTGCGTTATGGCTCAGACTCTAAAAAACAGAGACTGGTGATCCGGAACAACTCATCCGCAAAGATTACCGGAAATCTGACCAAAGTTAAATTTTGTCTGGGTACTAATTTCGGCGATTACTTTGGTAGTGGTGAAAAAGCTTTTGACTTTTTAAGCCTCAACACTATGCCGATTCCAGGTAATGGGAGTTTTGTTACCAAAAGTTTTGCTAGTATGTCGGCCAATTATGTCAACGCTTTGTGGACAGGGACAATCGCTATCGACCTCGATCCAGCAGAAGAAATGGATATTTTTGAGTTCTCTGTTATCGTAAAAACGGATTTCAAACTCTGGGGCCAGCCATTAGCCCCGTTAAGTGTATCTTTTAGAGACCCAATTAATACGCATAGCGGTGAAGATTGGAACTGGTTTGTTGAAGTGGATGGGGTCGATATGACGACTTCCGGCTGGTACAAATTTTACAGTACAGGGCCTGACGTTACAGTCAGCACTTTGGTGGGAATGGACGCAAAAGCTACATTAGCGACTTTCTCGTTCGTAAACCTGCCGGTAAGGCTAAGTCGCTTTGAAGGGAAGAGAGAGGGGAATACGGCGCAATTGAGCTGGTCTACATCGGAGGAGGTGAATAGCGACTACTTTGGAATAGAACACAGCCTGGATGCTAAAACCTGGAAAGAGGTAGGCCGGGTAGCATCATTCGGAGAAAGCCGCGAGGAGAGGAATTATACATTCAGCCACACGCCGCCGCGGCAAGCGGAGGTGAACTACTACCGACTGAAAATGGTGGACTTAGATAAAACACACGCCTTTTCGAAGATCGTGAATGTGAAATTCAATGAGCATACTACGGAATCCGTCTATCCAAACCCTGTCTTAAATAAGTTTCAACTTACCAATGGCGGGTTGAATAATGTAGTCAAAGTCAGGGTTTTTGATGTATCCGGTAAGCTTCTTTATGAGTCCTCCCGCGTCGATAAATCAGGAGTATCCATTGGACATCTGGCGTCCGGCAAGTTTTATGTTGAACTAGAGGGCAGAGGCGGCATTCTTAAAAAGTATCAGATTGTAAAGAAATGAAAGACCCCGATAGTGTCGCATAGACAGAATATTTCAGATCATTGATTGATTGCCTTTTTAACTTACGCTATATAAATTGACTTATATGAAAATGACGAAACTTTTACCGCTGCTTCTGTTGATGGTTGCGACATTTCATGCGACATTTCAATTGCATGCGCAGACTATTCAGGGGACTTTACTTTTTGGATCTAATCCCGAGGAAGTGATCCTGAGAATCCGTAACAATTCGGCTTCGGCCGTGGCCGGTAATGTAACGAAGGTGCAATTTACACTCGGGATGTATTTCGGAAGCCAGACGCCGGAAGATGGTCTGACATTCATGAGCGTTTACACGCTTCCGACGAATACGGGTGCTTTCAGTAGTTCTAGTTTCATGAACTTTGGCAGCAATTATTTGAAAGCGACCTGGATGGGATCCAAGGCAGTTGATCTTGATCCGGGTGAAGAAATGGACTTCGTCGGGTTCACATTGAAGGTGCAGTCATGGGACGATCCATCTGGTTTTAGCAGCTTAGCGATGTATTACGCCGATCCGATGTTTGTAGACAATCGTGACTGGATTGTTGAGCTTGGTGGAGTAAATCTGGCGGCAGGTGGTGATACAAAATTTTATAGCAGCGGACCTACCGTGACAGTCAGTAATTCACCAGGTTCTGCGAGCGTCAGACTGACCACATTTAACGCAGGAAGTTTGCCGGTGAAACTTGCAGCATTCCGGGCCACAAAAGAAGGAATGAACGTCCACCTGAAATGGGTAACTTCGGAAGAAATCAACAGCGACTATTTTTTGATTGAGCACAGCCAGGATGCCAAACGGTGGGACAGCATCGGCCGGATCGAATCTTTCGGTGAAAGCAAGGAGTCACGTGCGTACGATTTTACACATCCATCGGGCACTCCCGGGCTTCAATATTACCGGTTAAAAATGGTCGACATGGACGGGACTTTTGCATATTCTAAAATATTGGATGTGCGCATTGAGGACGGCGAAGAAAATGCGATCTATCCTAACCCGGCCAACGATGCAATTACCTTTACAAAAGCGTTGGCTCACGGCGCAAAGGTTCGGATTCTGGATACTTCCGGGAAAGTCAGATCAATCCACTCCAATGCTTCCGGGACAATTCAACTAGGTCATTTATCGTCGGGGCAATTTTTCGTAGAAGTGGAAACGGATAGTAAAATTCAGGTAAAGCGCTACAAGGTAATAAAGAAGTAGACCGCAGGTGCCTGGTCAACTTTTGACTTGGCCAGGCACTATTTTGTCACTTCCGACGCGGTTTCGTGCGGTCAGTTGGAAGTGCTTTTTCGATTTCCCTGATGATTTGCGCCAAAGTTTCATCGTTGTTGTTGCAGAGTAACAAAATGGTTCTGTCCACATCGATGTAGCGTACAAATTCGGTCTTGTAACCCGGATTGTCACCGTTGTGCCTGATCACCTTACCCCATTGCGGGTGCTCTTCCAGTTTCCAGCCAAATCCGTATGGAGATAGGTTACCGTCGTTAAGCCTGGCAGGGGAGAAAGCCTGCCGGAGCGTTTCCGGTTTTACAAGCTTGCCGCCATATAATGCGCGATCCCATTTCAGGAGGTCGGCCGTGGTGGAACTTACGCGCCCCGGGCCTTTACGGTCTCCGAGCCAGACGGCGTAATTGAACTGCGGGAATGAGTCGGCCGGGATGTATCTTTGTTTTTCAGCTACATACAAGTGCCCAATGGCCAGGTTTTTAAGTTGGCTTTTCTCCGCTCGGCTTCGGATATCCGTGTCTTTCATCTCATAAGGTCTGAAAAAGCGCTCGCGGCAGAATGTGATGAACTCCTGACCTGACGCCTTTTCAGTAATGCTCGCGAGTAACATATAGCCCGTGTTGCTGTATTGATATTTTGCACCGGGTTCAAACAACACCGGCGGGTGATATTGAATGAGGTAGGCAATGTTGTCTGCATTGCCCGCGACTTTGGCCTTGTCCCAATATTTATCCATTACCTCCTGGTAATCGGGAAGACCGGAGGTGTGGTTTAATAGATGCCGGATGGTAACACCGGGGTAGGGCAGCCCGGGAATGTACTGGTCGATAGGGTCATCAAACTTTAATTTACCTTCATCGGCCAGAACCATGATAGTCATGGCGGTAAACTGTTTGGAAACCGAAGCCAATTCGAAGATCGAAGCGGTTGTCATCGGTTCACGGGTTTCGAAACTGCGAAAGCCGAACGCCCTTTCATAAATAGGTTTGCCATTATCCGCAACCAGGACGACACCGCTGAAATCCTTTGTCCGGGCAAATACAGCGTCGAGTTCTGCATTGAGTGAAGCCGTGTGGCGGGCGGTTTTACAAGATACCAGAACCAAAATAAGCAAAGCTGCCATTACAATCTGGCAGCTTGTCGGGGATTTTGCGGTGGCCGTACCGCTGAATGTCAAATGCATGGAAAGGGTTAGTTGTTTGGAAAAATAAAGTGCGGCTGTGAAGCTAGCAAATTACTTTCCCGGGAAAAAGCAAAAGCCACTTGAACGTATCATTCTCAGGCCTCTGGCCGGTCTTTACATCTGAAATGCTGAAGACTGGCCGAGGCCTGAGAACGGGTACCTGAAGAATGACCTTAAAACCAACTATGCATGTCAGCGTCGACCGCCCCGGAATCCGCCTCCGCCAAACCCGCCCCGGCTGAAACCACCGCCGCTAAAACCGCCTCCATTGAACGACCGGCCGCTGAATGACCGCGATGGCGCACTTTGAAATGAGTTGCTGCGGGTCATCGGACGATAGCTGCCGGATGGGGCAAAACGTTGGGAAGAGCGTACTGCGCCGCTTCTGTCCCAGTTATTGCCCCGCGCATTAGCTGACGGATTAAAATGCCTGGCCGCAGAACCGATGAATGCTGCCCGCGGCGAGTAGGCGTAATGCCGTGGGGCGACGGAGTACCGGTAGTAATGGTCATACTGGCGGTACAGGTGCGGATAGTAGCGATAGGCGCCTCCAAAAAACCATCTTGAAAAGCCCAATGAAGGCAATGCATATACCATTGGGTACCCACCCAGCCCAAAGTAGAAGCCGGAACCGTAACCATACATGCCGGGATACCACATCGCCGAGCCGTACCAGGAGGGATATCCGAACCAGTAGGAGTAAGGGTTGCCATAATTGACCACCTTGTCTCCGGTTGGCGCAGGATAGCTGTAACCTCCCTGCGTGGCGTATTCCTGCGAAGCCTGACCAAGCTCCTGCATGGCCTGCGGATTTTGTTTCAGTTCGTCCTGATACGACGCGAGCTGTTCCTTATTTTCGGCTTCCAGCTGATCATGGACATTAGGAAGGTCTCCGCGGACTTGTCCCGGGTCATTTCGGAAACGTTCGCCCAGCTTTGCGGTCAGGTCGGAATGGTCGTTCAGGATGGAAAGCACATCGGGCATTTCTTCGAGGGTTTTGAACGCGTTTTGTGCATCCGGATCCAGCGTTGCGATCATTTGCCGGAACGCGGTACCGGCCTGCTCATTGAGATTATCGACCTGCACCAGGTCAGTATGGTGATTGTTGTAAAGCTTCCAGGCAGCCTCTTTCAATTCGGGAGTCCGGTTGGGAAGCATTGCTTCAATCTGTTCTCTGGATGTTTTACGTGGGGCAGCGGCCAGTTTGTGCATCAGGTCGGGATAACGGGTGATTTCGTAAAACCAACCCTGTTTTTTCTGCGGATATCCCTGGATCACCTGCTGAAATCCTGTACTGCTTTGTTCCCGGATGCCTGCGAGTTTTGCCAGCATGTCGGGATATTGGGTAGCAACGAGGATATCGTTGCGGACGTCGTCGTTGTAAGGAGCGATGACTTTAAGAAGGCTTTGGTCAGTGACAATGTTTTGGGGCGCGTTACTAACCATCTGATCATCCTGGCCGTAACCGGTGAGGCTGGCGGCGGAGAGCAGAACAGTGGCGAAAAAATGAAGCGGTTTCATGGTCGTAACTATTAAAATTTGAATTACTAAACCTTTGATGGTGCCAAGTTACCAGGCGATTCTGTTGAAATACTGAAGATTCGGGAGGTAAGGAGGAAAAACCTCCCGCGGGACGCGCGGGAGGGGATATGACTAACTTTGACCAGCCGGGAAGCTTTTCATCAGCTTCCTGACTCCCTTGTCGATGCGTTTGTCCAGCCGGTTGGGATTGGTGACATCGCCGGAGATCGCTTTTTGCCAGATGATATTGCCGGTTTTGGTATCGATGACATCGAGGATCAATGTGCCGTCGGTGCCGGTGCTCGAATAGGGATAGCCTCCGTAGGCCGGATAAGCGCCATAATACGGGTACATGCCGTAGGGCAATCCCCAGCCGAAGCGACCCCAGCCCATCATCGGGTAACCCGCGCCGCCATAGTAGTTCTTACGCACGCGCTGCGTGTAGGTATGGAACTGCAAGAGAAAGTCGGGGTGCTGAGTATTCCGGGTCATTCCCTTGCTTTCCAGCGCTTTGTCAAATGCCGTTTGGATACGATGACGGGAGAATGAGCTGGCATACATCGGGTTCTGGTTGGTTTTCATATCGGGAACAATCCAGTTATAGGTAGCTGCCTGGCCGGTGCCTACCGGCTGTTGGGGACGTTGTGCGAGCACCGCGGTGGCGCTCAGCACAGTCAGCAGTCCCAGCAAGGTGATTTGATTTTTCATGTTTGGGTCCCCGGCCGGAAGGCCGGGGTTATGTGCTAGAGGCCTATTGCGAAGTATTGGATTTCGTCGTTTCCGGGGTATATGCCTTCGAGCATTACACCGCCTTTTTTGCTTTGGAGCACTTTGGCGGCTTCTTTGGCATTACCGACGGGCGTTTTGTCAATTTTAGTGATTACAAAACCTTCTTCCATGCTGGTGTTCTGGCGGATCTTGCCTGCATTGATCTGTGTGACCTGCGCACCTGCTTCCAGGCCATACTCCTGTTTTTGCTGACGGGTCAGGTCTTTCAGTTCGATGCCGAGCTGTTCCATTACCGCAGAAGAGTTTTCACTGTTCAATGCGGTTTCTGAAATGCCTTTCAATGTGACAGTGATCACTTTTTCGGTGCCGTCGCGGTTCACGTTTACGGTTACCTTGTCCGACGGCTTGTGTTGTGCGATGGCTTCCTGCAATTGGGGCACGCTGGTAATGTCGTGACCATCAATTTTGGTGATAACGTCGCCGACTTTGATACCGGCCTCTTTGGCAGCGCTTTCATCGGCAAAGTTTTCGACACGCACGCCTTCGTCTACTTTCAGGTCAAAGGATTTGACTTTCGCCGCATCCACCTCACTGATGCCTACACCCAGATAGCCGCGTTTGACAGAGCCGAATTTGGACAGATCCTCCACTACCTTATGAGCAATGCTCGATGGTACCGCGAACGAATAGCCCGCAAATGAGCCGGTCTGGCTGGCGATGGCCGTATTGATGCCGATCAGGTTGCCATTCAGGTCCACGAGCGCGCCGCCGGAATTGCCGGGGTTTACAGCCGCATCGGTCTGGATAAAAGACTCGATCGGGGCTTTGGCATTTTCGCCGAGAATATTGATGCTGCGGCCCTTCGCACTCACGATACCAGCGGTAACAGTGGAGGTCAGGTTATAGGGGTTGCCCACCGCGAGCACCCATTGACCTACCTGAACATTCTCCGAGTTGCCAAAGGAAAGCGAGGGCAGGTTTTTGGCTTCGATCTTGATCAGGGCAATGTCGGTGTTTGGATCGCTGCCGACTACTTTGGCTTTGTACGTGTGCTTGTCGGCCAGGGTTACTTCCAGCGATTCAGCACCCTGGATGACGTGGTTATTGGTGACAATATATCCGTCCGGATTGATGATCACGCCGGAGCCGGTGGCCTGCGGTTTTTCCATCTTTCCCTGCGGAGCGCCCTGCTGGCCACCGAACGGGTCGCGGCCGCCAAAGAAGTCGCGGAATGCATCCGGAATTTCCATCTGGCTTACGGTTCGTTCGGGTTTCAATGTGGATTTGATATGGACCACCGCCGCAGTCGCTTTTTTGGAGGCAAATGAGAAGTCGGCCGGGATCATCGCGGCCGGGGCGTTGGTTTTATCATCCAACCTGGCTTGCTTCACAAACGGAGTAGCGTTGCTGACCCATGTAGAAATGGTGTCCGGTTTGCCGAAATGCTCAAAAGTAGCATAGGAGGTGCCGCCCAATAATGCCGATGCGAGGGCTACTGCGGTAATTTTACTGAATTTACGTGTTGTTGACATAGCTGGTCAATTGATTTAAGTGTATTCAAATTTCACCAGCAATCCTGTCGCAATCCTGTGGAGATTCTGAAGACATTCTGAAGTTTCGTCTTTTTTCAAATGGACATAAAAAAAGGAGGATCAGAAACCCTCCCTTTGATGTACTACCAGCCATGAAAAATCTTAACGTCTTTTACCAGACGACAGTCAGCGTATGCCATTCGCCTTCCATTTCGTAGGTCAATGTCTGCCCGTTCACCTGGCAGATCGTATTGGCCAGCGCTAGGCCGAGCCCCAGCGATGCCGAATGGGACCCTTCTTTGCGAAAGCGTTCGAGCAGGAGCTCAGGGGCCACGTGCAGGGGAGCGCCGGTGTTGCGGACGGTCAGCCTGCTCTTTACGAGTGTAATATCGATGCTACCCTGGTCGTAGTTGTACCGGATCGCGTTCGTCATGAGGTTATTGACCAGTATTTCCGCCAGCGCGGGATGCATGACGGGGCCCGTAGGCTCTACGTCGGTTTTGACTTTGATCTGCCGCTGCTCGATCAGGTCTTCCAGGTCGCGGAGCTTACGGTTGATGATCGGTACGAGGTTAATGGGTTCCGTCCCGGCCAAAAATTGCCGGTTTTCGATCTTGGTCAGCAATAACAATGCCTGATTGAGCTTGGATAACCTGTTGGCAGCCTCGCTGATTTCTGATAGTGCGACCACCTGTGACTCTTTCAGGCTTTCGTCCTGAAATAATCCTTCAATCTTGGACAGGATCACTGCCAGGGGCGTCTGTATCTCATGCGAGGCATTTTCTGTAAACTCTTTGAGGTTCTGGTAGGTCGCCGCGAGGCGGCCTGTGAACTGTGTTACGGATTGGTTGAGTTGTTCGAACTCCACGGTGTCCTGCTTTGGGAACGTCAGTACCTCATGTTTTTCCAGCTGGTAGGCGTCCAATGCACGTAATGTCCTGTAAAATGGCCGCCATAGCCGCCGCGAAAGCCAGCTGTTCAGAACGAGCAGCGAAATGAGCAGCAATGCGACGATGAATGTAACGGTCATCACCACCGCTTCCATTAACTGTTGTCGCTGGGCCAGCAATTTGCTGATCGTAACCCGGTACCATTGGCCTTCCACCTGTTCGTAAAAAACCAGCTGCCGGTAGGGCTGGAATTCGTTTTCGGCCTCGTTGAGCAGGCTTCGCTCCACCAATGCCACCTGGCCGGGGTACCGAACCGCTTCGAGTTGCAGGCTGTCGCCCAACTGGAGAATGTACACCGGCAGGGTATCGATATGCCGCAGCTGCCAGCTCACCTTTGCCTTGCTCCGCATGAGCTCCTTGTTCACTTCTTCGTCTATCAGGTAGTCGACAGACACGTAGAAAAGTCCCGCGCCCAGGAGCAGCACGCAGAGCGAGGTGATAATCTGGTATTTGAGTATCCTTTCCAGCAGTTTCATTGCTCGCTGAATTTATAGCCTACTCCATAAATGGATTTCAGGTAGTCGGGACAATCCTTGTCCATGAGTTTCTTTCGCAGATTTTTGATGTGTGTGTAAATAAAATCGAAGTTATCCATCAGATCGGCGTCGTCGCCCCAGAGATGCTCGGCAATGGATTCCTTGGTGAGCACGCGGTTTTTGTTGGCAATGAGATAAATAAGCAGGTCGTACTCCTTCCTGGTCAGGACGATTTCCTGCCCGTCGACCTGCACGAGATGTTCCTGCGGGTCAATGTGAATTTTTCCAAAACGGATCTGTTGGCTGCCCTGGAAGTTGCGCCTGCGGATCACTGCCTGCACCCTTGCATTGAGTTCGGAAAGATGAAAAGGCTTGGTGAGGTAGTCGTCGGATCCCAGGTTCAGGCCGGCAATGCGGTCATCGAGCGAGTTTTTGGCCGAAATAATGATAATGCCGGTTTCGGAATAGCTTTTTTTCAAGGCTCTCACCACATCCAGTCCGTCGCCGTCCGGCAGCATCAGGTCTACCAGTACGCAGTCATAGCGGTAAATGTCGATCTTCTCGATGGCGGTTTCGTAGTCGGCTGCCCATTCGCAAACGAAGTTCTCGCGCTGGAAGTAATTCTGGATGCTGGTGGCCAGCGCTTTTTCGTCTTCGATGAGCAGCAGTTTCATGGACCTGTTTTTTTGAACAAATGAAACTACGAAATCTGGTGGAAATCTGAAGTTGGGTTATTTGACCGTTCTTTTCGCCCAGTTGAATATCGTCGAATACACTTCGTCGCGGACCGGCTTTTTGGAAAGGATCAGGTCGTGCATTCCGCCCTGCACTGCCTGAATACTGTATTGGCCCACGATGTTCTGGGCCTGTTTGGCGATTTCTTCTACATTCAATACTGCGTCCCCGGTAAAAAAGGCGTCGCTCCATTTCTTTTCATCGATGGATTTCGCCGAATGCAGTACCAGCACGGGCCTGTTGATCTGCAACCCTTGAGACACCTTCAATTGGCCGTTATGGACCGCACGCACCCACCCGAGGCTGACGGGCGGCGCGATAAGGGGTTTAAAGCCGAGGCTGTAAGACCATTCCCCGTGGGCCGTGATGTGCAGGCTTTCACCGTAAAGCGGGCTCAAACCCGAGTCGATCGTAGCTTCGGGGTGTTTTTCGGCCCTTTTGATCAGCAGAGGCAGTGCAGTTTTTTTAAGCCCCGATTTGATGTTCATGGCAAAAAAAGGGCTGTTGAGCAGTACCGCGTCGAATTGCTCTTTTCCGGTGCGCTCGCTTGCATATAGCGAAACCACGAGTCCGCCCAGGGAATGCCCGCTTAAAAGGATTTTTTCCGAGCCTTCCGACCGGATGACGGCCAGCGCCGTGTCTATATCTGCATAGTATTCAGAGAGATCGCGTACATCATTGAATTTCTGATGGCTCAGCCAGGAGCGACCGCATTTCCGCAGATCTACGGCGTAGAAGTTGAAGCCCTCGCGGATATATCTTTCGGCCATTTCCTCCTGGAAGAAGTAGTCGTTGAACCCATGGACATACAGGACGGCCTTGGTACTTTTTTCAGGTGTGTTTTTTTTTACGATGGTGCAGGTAACACTTCCTTCATAGTCGGAGGGCTGCACAATGGTCGCCTGCCGGAACCCTTTTCCCAGCATATCCCCATAATAGGTCACCTGGCCGCTTGCCATTCGGTACGATAGCAGGATGAGAAGGGTTAAAAAGCAATGTTTCATGGCCATACTTGCTGATGGTTGTAAATATATACCCTGAAATACGTTGTGGCAAACCTTTGATACTATTCTATCTTTTTCAGCTCCTCACCGCGATCGGGTTTCAGGTTAACATTGCGGAATTCAGCATTGGTATTGTTCTCGATCGTAAACCCTTTGGCTTCATCGATTTCTACCCGGAGCGAGCTGGCCGTAAAGTTGAAAATATGCCCGCCCGACTTTCTGTCATCGGCGACATAATGCAGATGGAAACCGGGAACGTTGGTGCGGGCCAGGTAGGGAGGCAGCAGGAAGCCGTTGCAGATCCCTTTGGTATTTTTTAATTCAAAAACAGCCTGATTTTCCTTTAAATGTCCTGGTAATGTAGGGTAGGGCGCTTTCGCCGGACGGGCTGCGCGGGTGGTCATGGACGTAAATTCCGCTGAAATGCGCAATGCGTAAATGCCGTTGGGATTCATAACGTGGGTCAGCTGTTCCTGGACTTTTTCGTAGGTCAGGTTGGTCCCGGTGAGATAAATAGTCGTGTCGGCTTTAAAGAACTTGACAAATGCGGCGGAGGTGCTGTCCGAATCGGGTACTTCTTTGACAGAACCGTCATAGCTGATCTTGTAAACGTGCCCGCGGTCGATCAGTAATTCGCCATCGACCTTGTTGAATGTGCCCACGCCAAAGTCACCCTTTTTCTTAAGTTGCCCAATGGTGAGATCGCCGTCGAACACACCGGCCATCAGGGCATCGATAATGGAATACTGGTACATGAAATCCGATTCAGGAGCTGCGGCGGCATGGCTGCGCGCGGGCTGATTTGACCGGCTGCATGCAGATAAAGTAACGATGATAGCAATGAGAAAACCGGGGGCGGCCTTTCTGAAACCGAAGGGCGATAGAGGGATCATGCGATGTAAGGGTTGGAATGTTCACAAAAAACGGCATACGAGGGCATCTTTACAATGTTTAGGCACGAGATTCCATTAAAAGGTCATTATGGTATGCTGCCGGGGTTATTTAGGAGAATAGGAGGGAATGGTGGATGCCGGTTGACAATTCAGAAAAAAAGCATCAATTTAAAACACATAACATTCCTTCACCGATCACCAATTACTGTTAAATAATGAAAAGGTTTTTATTCCTGATGCTGTTTCCGGGGCTATCGTACGCGCAGCTGACGCCCCCGGTCATGTCCGAGAAGGCGAAGAAGATCCATGCCGGGGTACTTACGATCGATACACATGCCGACGTGCCGATCAATATGATGAAGGAGGGCTTCGATATTGCCGTCGAGCATGACTATGAAAAGGATCGTTCCCAGATCGATTTCCCACGGATGGCACGCGGCGGAATGGACGGCATGTTTTTTGCCGTGTACCTGGGGCAGGGTAAGCGCACCGAGGCAGCCAACGCAGAAGCCAAGCAGAAGGCACTGGCTATTTTTGACAAAATACACGAAGCCGTGAAGGCCAATCCGCAGGCTGCCGGGCTGGCTGTTACGTCGAAGGATGCCTACCGTCTTCAGAAGGAGGGCAAAAGAGCGGTTTTTATCGGGATGGAAAACGGCTGGCCGGTAGGAAAGGATTTGTCCAATATCAAACTTTACTACGACCTGGGATTGCGCTACATCACGCTTTCCCATTCGCTGAACAACGACATATGTGATTCTTCCACGGATGGGGACGGACCGGAGTACAACGGTTTGAGCGCTTTCGGAGAAGATGTTGTCAGAGAAATGAACCGGTTGGGCGTCATGGTGGACATTTCGCACGTTTCTGACTCTACCTTCTACGATGTCATCAAACTGACCAAAGCGCCGGTCATCGCTTCGCATTCATCCTGCCGCGCATTGTGCGACGTTCCCCGCAACATGACCGACGATATGATCAAAACGCTGGCGAAGAACGGTGGGGTGATCCAGATCAATTTTGTGCCTGGTTTTGTCAAAAAGCCATCGCAGCCGCATGAAATGTCTTTAAAAGCATTGCGCCTGAAAATCCGGCAGACGGATCTGTCGGATGCGGATAAAAAGGCATTGCGTGACGAAATGAAAGCGATCGATGAGAAGTACAAATCGGACAGGCCGACGGTGCAGGACGCTGTCGACCACATCGAACACGTGATCAAACTCACGAGCGTGGACCATGTGGGCATCGGGATGGATATGGATGGAGGCGGCGAGGTGATCGGTCTGCAGGACGTGAGTCAGATCGGAGCCATTACCGAGGAACTGGTTAAAAGAGGTTACTCCGCCGGGGACATCGGGAAGATATGGGGCGGCAACATCATGCGTGTTCTGGATCAGGTAGAAAAGGCCGCTGGCAAAATCTGATTTCGGTTTTGGGATGTTTCCACAGGTTTGAAACGGGCTAAAAAATATATACATTTTTATAAATAGTTTAATAAAATTGTAAATCTTACATCCTCTTATTGAATTTTACTTAATTGAAGATTTGCAAATGGCTAAGTCAACTGGGAAGAAAAAAACAAACGCAACCATCGATCCTGCCGAAGATGCGGGAGCCAATGTCACCGCCCAACCGGTGAGTGCGGTGGAATCCATTAGCCGTTTTACAGATTTCGATATTCACTTGTTCCGTCAGGGCAAGCATTTTAAGCTCTATGAAAAGCTGGGTTCGCATGTGATGGAGGTCAATGGCGTGGTAGGTACCTACTTTGCTGTTTGGGCTCCCAATGCTACCTATATTTCTGTAGTCGGAAACTTCAATGGCTGGAACCACGGCACGCATTCGCTCGCACCGCGCTGGGATAGTTCCGGAATATGGGAAGGATGGATCCCTAATGTGGGCGTCGGGGAAGTTTATAAATACTACATCATTTCTCAAAACGGACAGCACCTCGAAAAGTCCGACCCATTTGCGCTCTGGTGCGAGGTGGCGCCGCGAACCGCCTCCATTGTTTGGGATACCTGGTACGAATGGGGCGACTCGGAGTGGCTGAAAGCTCGGAAAGACAAGAACAAGTTAAACGCGCCGATCTCGGTTTACGAAGTACACCTGGGCTCCTGGCGCAGGGACCCTTCGGATCCGGAAAGGCATATTACCTATAAGGAAATAGCAGAGAGCCTGGTGCCTTATGTGAAGGAAATGGGCTTCACGCACGTGGAGCTGATGCCTGTGATGGAACACCCGTATGCACCGTCATGGGGGTATCAGATTACCGGCTATTTTTCCTGCTCGTCGAGAATGGGGACGCCGCAGGAACTCATGTACCTGATCGATCAGCTGCATCAGGCCGGCATCGGGGTGTATGTCGACTGGGTTCCTTCACACTTCCCGGGGGATATGCACGGCTTGTTCCGGTTTGACGGTACGGCTTTGTACGAGCATGAGGATCCCCGGAAAGGTTATCATCCCGACTGGAAGAGCTATATCTTCAACTACGGCCGTAACGAAGTCCGGTCGTTCCTGATCAGCAATGCCATTTTCTGGCTGGACCGCTACCATACGGATGGGTTGCGCGTGGATGCAGTCGCTTCGATGCTGTATCTCGATTATTCGCGCAAGCATGGGGAATGGATACCGAATGAGTTTGGCGGTCGTGAGAACCTGGAAGCGATCTCGCTGCTGAGGGAAATGAATACGGCCGTTTACACCGAATTCCCCGACGTGCAGACGATCGCCGAGGAGTCCACTGCATTTCCTGGCGTATCCCGTCCCGTTTTCGTGGGCGGTTTGGGTTTTGGTATGAAATGGATGATGGGCTGGATGAACGACACCCTGAAATACTTCGAGAAAGACTCGGCGTTCAGGAAGTGGCACCAGGACCAGCTCACGTTCAGTCTGGTTTATGCGTTTTCGGAGAACTTCATGCTGCCATTCTCTCACGACGAGGTGGTGTATGGCAAGAAATCGCTGATCAATAAAATGCCAGGTGACGAATGGCAGAAATTTGCAAACTTAAGGCTGATGTTCAGCTATATGTTTACGCACCCCGGGACGAAGCTTGTGTTTATGGGCGGTGAATTCGGACAGACGTCGGAATGGAATTTTCAACAAAGTCTCGACTGGCATTTACTCGAATTTGCATCTCACAATGGTGTACGCGAATGCATGAAGGCGCTGAACCGGCTTTACAAAGAAGAACCTGCCCTTTTTGATTATTCATTCTCCCATGAGGGTTTCGAATGGATCGACACCCAGGACCGGGAAAACTCGGTATTGGTGTATGCGCGGAAATCTTTCGATCCCGCCCGTAACCTGATCATCGCATTGAATCTCACACCGGTACCTAGGAAGGGATACAGGGTAGGAGTGCTTTCCACCGGAAGCTGGCAGGAAATTTTCAATTCGGACGCGGAGGCGTTCGGGGGCAGCGGGGTCATCAACTACGATCCCGTTACTGCGGAAAGCCATGAATGGCACGGCAAGGCCAATTCGGTTATTTTGGACCTGCCGCCTATGGGCGCGGTTGTGCTCAGAAAAGTGGCGCCTCAGCAGAAAGTAATGGCAGCGAAGCAGCAGAAAGGTGGTTGACGCGTGTCTACCGTTTACTTGAATGTAGGATTATCTTGCGGCAGGGGCTCCGGTCCCTGCCGCATTTTTTGCACATTTTTTTACCTTTGCCGATCATAACATCACGAATCAGATGAAAAGCATTCGATTAATAGTACTTTTTATTTTAATAGCTTCAGTAAAAGTTTTTTCACAGGACATGTCGCGGGTGACGTCGGGGATAGATCTCGGACTTGGTTATCAGGATAAAGTTTGGGTGCCATCGGTGACTTATCACCAGGAATTGAGCCTCAGTAATTTTCAGTGGTTCCGCATCGGATGGGGCTTAAGGGCCTGGGGTTACTATGCCGGCCGCACCGATATGTTTCCGCAAAGCAACGCCTTATCCAATGACACACTCAAATTTGGCCGGGTCACCGCCAATGGGGCAAGTTTTCTGATCGGAGCAAATTTCAGGCTATGGAGATTTGACATCGGAGCCAACACCGACCTTTTCGGTATCGCTTTCGGCTTGAAAAGAAACGCCTTGTATGCCGGCTCTGGCCTGTACGGCGGCGAGGGAAGCGACTCTTACAATAAGTATCTTTCCAGCGGGCCAGCGACTGTGAATGTGCTACCGCTCGCACTTGACAAACAAAATGGTCAATCCGAGGTTTTCGCACGCTTCTGGATCACCGACCGCATTGGTTTGAAACTGGCTTATACCCATGGCCGGGTCACCTATGCCTCGCCCGTGAAGCTGGATAATGGACAAAAACGCTATTCCACCACGTTTGGCGTGCCTTACCTGGCATTGTCGTTCCCATTATACAATTGACATCCGCAGTCCCATGGCAGAGAACCTGACTGATTCACATAAATACAATCTTTGGAAGGGCAGGCTCATTTCCAATGGCCTGGACATCCACCGCGTTGACGAACTGTATACGCGCCGCAACGGACACGGAGAAGTGTTGTTTTCATTGCTGTACGCCGATGCTACCACTCCGGAGGGCAACAAGATCCCCCCGATCTGTTTTCTGAAAGGCGAGGTTGTCAGTGTACTCGTATGCTTTATTGACATATCGACGAGGGAAAAATACCTGCTGCTTGTGCAGCAGCGCCGCATATGCGACGGATCGCTGACGTACGAGCATCCCGCGGGCATGCTGGACAGCGAAAGCGACGCGGCGTCTGTGGCAGCACGTGAAGTCTTTGAAGAGACCGGCATTCCGGTGGAGACATCGCAGCTGGTCAGCGTCAACCGCGAACCCTTTTACCCCTCGACCGGGACCAGCGATGAAGCGATGTACATGTTCTATTGCGAGCTGGAACTGACTTCCGAAGCCATACAGTCCTATCACGATATCGTGCAGGGCGTGGTATCGGAGCATGAATACATCAAAACCTACGTGGTACCATTCGCTGAGGGGCACAGGCTCATTACCAATGTCAATGGGGTGCTGCTCGATTACCTGTATCTGAAGAGTGTAGGTGATTGGGAACTGCTGAAAGAACTCTAGGCGAAGCCAGAGTAAGAAATTTTCAAAGAATTTCTCTCCAATATGGTCATAATTCAAAATAGCGGCTATATTTGCACCCCGTTGCCGGCAGCAAGGCTGCACAACAAGCGCCCGTAGTTCAATGGATAGAATTGTGGTTTCCGGTACCACCGATAGGGGTTCGAATCCCTTCGGGCGCACTTGGAGGGATTTCTTCTCGAAATCCCTCTTTTTTATTGTAAATGAGTAGCTCTTTCTCTTTCATTTTCAATGTGTTATGGGTGAGTAGCTCCATCATGGTAGGTGTTCGATAGGTGCCATTTTCATAGTAAAGATTGCTATCGAACACCATAGAAATTAGCTCTCTTTTTTCCAAGCTGTTGGCGTGGGTAAATATTTGTGGAATATCGGCTAACAGGTGCAGGCTTCTTTTGATTTTTGAAGATGCTTCATTTTGGTGGTCGTTACCTAACAAGCCAATGGCCGCCTTCAGGCTGTTAATTTCGAAGGTGTACTCTGAATGCCATCTCTGGTAGGTATCGCGTTTAATTTCATTTTTGATCCATTTTTTCTTCGACGGTAAATAATTTAGCCTCGGTTTGCTCTAGAAGCTTTTTCTTCTCAGCGACAAGTAACAGATTAGATTGGCGTTGCTTGTTAATCGTTTGCTGGCAGCTATTCTTGACCGATTTCAAAAGCGCAGGAGAAAGGCTCATCAAACTCAACGCAGCCAGTAACTGCTCATGGGCCTTTTTCGCACTGATGTTGTTGTGCCCGGTAAATTTACATTTGTAGTAGTAAAAGTATTTCCCCGATTTACCACGAGAAGCTGCGCCCGTTAACGGTTGTCCGCAATGACACCTGAGAAGTCCTCTCAACGGGATTTCGTCATCGATTATCGTTCTTTGTTTCGAGGGCTTTTTCATCTTTCGCTGAACCAGCTGCCAACTTGCCCAGTCAATGATGGGTTCATGCGTGGCAGGGAATAAACCTCCGGGATATTCTTTGAAAGGTTCTGCATATAGCATACCTGCGTAGGCCGGATTTGAAAGAATCCTTTCGATTGCCATATTTCCTTTCCGATCATGTCCCAGCAGACGCGCTTGCTTCTTGATCAGGTACAAAGGAACATTTTTAAGATAAGCTTCGAAGATAAACCTGATAATTGGGGCCTGCCTTTCATCGATGACCAAACGCCTTTGTTTCCGTTCTCCCTCCTTTTTATATCCGAATGGCGGATGACTATATACATAGCGCCCCTCTTTTGCCTTCGCTGTATAGAGACCTCCTCTTACCTTGATGCTTCTATTTATATTATCCTCCTCAGCAAGGAGTAGTTGCAGACCTGCCCTAAAAAAGCTTCCAGGGGTGTCATAGTCAAAGGTGATTCCTTCTGAGACGCTGACAACTTGAATATTATATTGTCTCTGCAAGTTTTTGACCATGCTCATTGCTTCCCCTGCATCGCGGCTGAATCGGTCAAGTTGATCGACCAGTAAATAGTCAACGTTTCTGAAATGTTTGGCAATGAACTGTTGAAGTTTGATAAAGTCCGGGCGATCGAAGGTTTTGGCGCTCTTGCCCCGGTCAATGAACGTGTCAACAAGTTCCACACCGTTGACGTTAAGCCACTGGTCGGTGTACAGTTCCTGTCGTTCGATTGAGCTGTTACTTTGGCCTACCTGGCTAAAGCGTAAATATCTGATTGCCCGTTTCATCATGTTTTTAATCAGCTTTACAATGATTCGAATTTAATACAACTAAGTTATGAATATTGATCGTAATAAACGAAATTTGATACAGCAAAAGAAACGAATTATTGAACGTCATAGAGTACGAAACATCGCTCAACGCTAAATACGAAAAAGGCTTGGCTACTCCATCCGAAAAACTGGCAAATTCATTAGATGTACTTCACACAATCCAGGAGAAGAAACTGGTCATACAGGCAGGTGACCTGAGTCGCACCCATCGGGAACGGCTCATGAAGGGCGGTTTCCTAAGAGAAGTGATTAAGGGATGGTATATGCCCTCACGACCGGATGAGTTGGAAGGAGATACGACAGGTTGGTATACTTCATTCTGGCTATTCTGTGCCGCATATTTAAATCATCGTTTCGGACGCGACTGGGTTTTATCCCCGGAGCAATCCTTATCGATTCACGGGGCCAATCGAATCGTACCACGGCAACTTCTGGTGAGATCTCCTCTTGCGCATAACAACGTGCTCAATCTGCCTTATGCTACATCCATTTTTGATTTTCGACTGGCATTACCTTCGCCGGATCAAATCGTGGAACTGGATGGTCTACGGCTTTACTCGCTGGAGTCAGCGTTGGTTTCTACTCCGCAAGCATATTTTACGAGCAACCCAACGGATGCGCGCACTGCCCTGTCTATGGTTCGGGATGGATCAGATTTACTTGCCCTGCTACTGGACGGAGGGCACAGCGTTGTCGCTGGCCGACTTGCAGGTGCCTTCCGTAACATTGGTAACAACCGATTGGCCGACGAAATCCTACAGACCATGCGTGCGGTAGGTTACGACACTCGTGAATCTGATCCATTTGACAACAGGCTTCCGACAGTCTTATCATTTCGTGAGAAATCTCCTTATGTCAACCGGATCAGGCTCATGTGGCATCAAATGAGGGATACGGTAATCGCTGGTTTTCCGAAAGCTCCGGGCCTTCCGGCCAATTCAGAAAATTATATGAAAACGGTAGATGAGGTCTTTGTTGCAGATGCCTACCATTCGCTTTCGATTGAAGGGTATCGTGTCACTCCGGCATTGATTGAAAGGGTGCGCAGGGGCGAATGGAATCCAGATAACAACCAGGCAGACCATGATCAAAAAAATGCGTTGGCTGCACGTGGTTACTGGCAGGCATTTGTCGCCGTAAAAGAAAGTATTGTTTCCATTTTGAAGGGTAGTAATCCAGGGGAAATTTTGGATAATGATCACCGCGTCTGGTACAGAGAGCTCTTCGCACCAAGTGTGACAGCAGGCCTGCTAAGGGCGAGCGATCTGGCAGGATACCGGATCGGGCAAGTTTACATACGAAATTCGATGCACGTCCCACTGAATAGGGATGCTGTGCGAGACACGATGCCATTGCTTTTTGATTTGTTGAAGGAGGAAAAGGAAGCATCGGTCCGGATTGTACTTGGTCATTTTATCTTCGTCTATATTCACCCATACATGGACGGAAACGGAAGGATAGGAAGATTTCTGATGAATGCCATGCTTGCATCAGGAGGATATCCCTGGACGGTCGTGCCAATCGAGCAGCGCAAGAATTACATGCAGGCATTGGAGAAGGCCAGTGTTCACCATGATATCAGTGAATTTACAGCATTGATAGCTAAGCTGGTCGGAGCGTCGATGCAGGGCGGATCCTTGCCAGAAATTCCTTCTAACCTTGATGAGTGATTTTTAAATTGCCTGAACTGCCGGCAGTCGGTCAAACCAACATAGGCCGTATACAGGTACATTTAGATGCTGTTCTTTAAAATTAATCTAAATAATATTAGATCATCTTTGCTGTTGTTTGTAGGTTTGTGATTGAAACGTTACAGACTCCTATTTCTATTCATTGAAAGCAGCCGAACCCTTTTCTCGCAACGAGTTTGAGCGCATTTATAAACAGTGCGTAAAAAAGCTATGTGTGATCTGTTTCAATGTAGTAGGCGATCGTGATACGGCTGCCGATATCGTCCATAACGTCTTTTTATCGGTTTGGGAGCGACGCGATGTGGTTAGCTTTGAGGGGGAATTGGAACATTATTTGGTCCGGGCAGTCAAGCTGGCCGCGTTGGAATACATTCGCACTTCGATGAACCACCGGAAGCATCTTTCAGGAATTGCCTCAGCCATGCAGGAGCAAACCAATACCACGGAAGATACCCTTGCATTTTCGGAGCTTCGCGAACGCATCGGGTTGATTAGCCGTGGCTTGCCTCCCCAATGCAGGGAGGTATTCAGCCTGAGCCGTGAACAGGGTCTTTCCAATAAGGGCGTGGCAGCCTCGCTTAGGATTTCCGAAAAGACGATGGAAGCGCATCTTTCGAAGGCATTGAAATACCTCAAAAAACACCTGAAAGATTACAGCCTGTAAACTTTTTTTTAATCGGACTAAGGGATTTGCCGCCACTTGTTCAACTTAATGGATAAAGAAGGCAGCATAACATTTTGCAACGGGTTATGAAAGTTACCAGGGAGCTGATCGAAAAGTATTTGCGCGGCGAATGCCCGGTCTGGGAGCGGCAGCTCGTCGAGCAGTGGATGCATTCTTGCCAATCAGAAGAGACATCACTTTCCGACCAGGTGCTGGAAAACATGAGCGCTGGTATCTGGGCTTCGCTGGAAAATTCCCTGCCTGCTCATACAGATCGTTTCCGGATCGTACGGTGGAATACCTGGAATCGATTGGCGGTGGCGGCGTGTCTGTCTGTAGGGCTGGTAGGTCTTTCTTTTTTTCTAGTAAACCGAAATGCCCGTACTGAGGTCGCCTTTTCCAGCTATGGCGTGCAGCACCAACTAAAGGGTGTGGCCAGACAAATGGAGTTTTTGCTCCAACCGAACAGCAGCGTCAATGGGAGCATTTCCCGGTATGGAGGGCAAGGCCAGCTTAATTTCACGGGTGCACTGAAAGTGGTCAGCGGTAAGGCGGTTGAAATTCATTTTGGAGCTGAGGCGACCGCTATCAGCAGAAAGGCGGTGATTGAGAACGGTCAGGTGTACTATGTCGGACTTTTGAAACAGACAGGCGTGCCTGACGAAATTCTGGTGCTCAGCAGCGAACAAATACAGGATATCCCACCGCGGATCAGAATCATGGCTTTCGGCGATGCCAACATCTGAGCGCACATAACATTATCATACAATTAACTACAAGACGAATGAGTCCATTGAGTACTTTCCTTCGCAGGGCGATCCTGTGCTGCTTACTATGTTCATTTTATACCGCGGTATTTTCTCAGCAGCTACAAACGCTGACGGGCCAGGTCACCCTCGACGATGGAAGTGCCGGCGCAGGGGCTAACGTTCAGCTCAAAGGTGCTGATCTTGCGGCTGTTGCAGACGCGGAGGGGCGTTTTTCAATTTCAGGGATTAAACCGGGCGATTATACCATCGTAGCGAGCATGGTAGGTTACAAGACCTTTTCGCAACCGGTAAATATCGTTCCTGGTATGGAATATCAACTGCGTATAACATTGACCGTTGATTCTAAAACACTTCAGACCGTAGAAATTACCGGACGGAGAAACAGCGGTTACCAATCCGATTACTCGTTTGCGGCTACCAAAACGGCAATACCTGTTACCGAGATTCCCAGCACGGTTTCGACCATCACCCAACAGCTGATCCGGGATCGTCAGGCTGTCAGGTTTGACGATGTGGCGCGTAATACGAACGTCCGCGTGACCAATAACGGGCGCTCGGTGGTGATCCGGGGGTTTGTGAGCACCACGCGGCTGATCAACGGTCTGCGCACATTGAATGAGAACTACCGCTTCCCTTCCATCTCGCCGGTAGTGGAGAGTTATGAGGTAGTGAAAGGGCCGTCCTCGTCGATGTTTGGGAATATGAGCCCCGGAGGTGTGGTCAATATCGTGACCAAAAAGCCGCTAGCCGATAAACGGCAATCGCTCTCATTCAGTGCAGGTAGCTTCAACACAGTCAGGGGCGATATGGATTTTACAGGAAAGGTCACCGAGGACGGAAAGGTTTTGTACCGCCTGAATGCATTCGGCCAGATGAGCGATACCTGGTATCAGAACATGAAGGACAATGCCGCTGTGGTTGCGCCGTCATTCTCGTTTTTGCCAACCCAGGGAACGCGTATCAATATCGATCTGAACCACACGCAGCTCACCACGATGGAAAACGACGGGCTATTTCCGTTCAAGGGTAGGTCAATCGATGATACACCCATCGGATTTACCGTGTTGCAGGCCGGGGACCGGAACAAGACCACAACCACTTCTATTAACCTGTCGGCCAGTCAGAGGATCACCAGAAACATCAGTCTGAACGTTTCTTACCTGAAAGACTATCTTGTGTGGGATGACAAAAGACACGCCGCCAATGTATATCTGCGGGATGCGGCCTGGTCTCAGGGCGACAGCACCATCAGCGTAGCCTATTCGGAATGGAATACCAAGATGGATTCGGATAACCTGACAGGTTACTTTTCCGCCGATTTTAATACCGGCAAAATCAGACACCAGGCGCTTTTGGGATACGATTACAATGCGTCGCTGTTCAACTGGGGCACTTACCGCTATTCTACCGCCAACATCGGCGGGGTCAACGTCTATGACCCGGCCAAGAGCAGCACGCTGGACGGTTCGCTGTATGCGCTGGGCGTGTTCAATTACGACCGGACAAACAAGACCCGTGATTATGCCAACGGGCTTTACTTTCAGGACCAGATCAGCATTCTTGAAAGGCTTAAAGTAATGCTGGGGCTTCGTTATGAGTCTTACACATTCAGGCTGGCGTACCAATCGCCCACCGAAAACGAAGTTTCACAGCATGCATGGCTTCCTAAAATTGGAGTTACTTATAATTTGCCCACCAACACGCATGTGTATGGCTCGTACATCACCGGTTTCCAGCCTGTGTCGTCCGGCTCGCTGGTTTTTGGCACCGTGGAAGGCGGCGGAGAGCTGAAACCCGAATACAGCAACCAATTTGAAGTAGGAGCCAAGCAGGAGCTATTTAATAAAAACCTGTTGCTGACCGTGGCGGCTTATCAGATCAAAAAGATCAATGTGACCCAGCTCACTAACCCGAGCGTCATCGACGCTAATGACCGGATTTGGCGCCAATTGGGAGAGGTAACCTCTAAGGGCGTCGAGCTGGAAGCCAATGGACAGATCGGCAGGTCATTTTCTGTGAATGTGGCCTACAACTACAACGACGCCAAAATTACGGCGGATCTGTTGGAAACCAATATCGGCCTCAAACAGGGGCTCGCACCCGAACACCAGGGCAATATCTGGCTGAAATACGAGGTTGCGGGTAAAAGTGTTCTGAATGGGCTGGGTATAGGTGCCGGTATGAGCTTTTCATCGAAGACCCCTATGCTGCAGGCGCCTGCGCTGACCACGCCCGGGTATAGCGTGCTGGACGCGGCCATTTCCTATAAGATCAACCGCGTGACGTTGAATTTGAATGTCAACAATCTGGCCGACAAACGCTATTACACCGGAGCTGTACGGGCCACCGAACGGTTCTATACCGGCGCGCCACGCAATATGATGTTTAGAATCGGCTATTCACTATAAAGGGCCGGGGCTACTCCCGTCCAATGCATTTCCAAAGATTGCCCTGGCTGTTGAAATCCGGCGTGGGGCAATCTGTTTTTACAATATCACCATTGCCACCAGCTGAAATGAATTGATGAGCAGATTTAAAAAAATAACGGGAAAGCTCCATTTGTGGCTGGGACTGGCATCCGGGCTGATTGTCTTCATTGTTGGGCTCACCGGTGCCATACTGGTATTCGAAGAGGAAATCAGCGGGGTTTTGAACTACGGCGTTTTTCAGAAAACCCAGAAGCAAGACAGCGCTCTGGCGCCCCCGTCGCGGATCTTCGCCGTTGCCGATTCCGCCCTGAAAGGCAAGCGGATCGCAAGAATCTACTACACCGTTTACACGGCAGGCGACCGCGTCAATGCATTGTGGGCGCTGGATTCTACCCGGGAGTACCATGCGGTGTTGCAGAATCCTTATAGCGGGCAGGTTGTGGCAGATTACGATTACAGCAATGCTTTCTTTGCTATTATCACCCACATTCACATATCGCTTGCACTGGGCGAGGCGGGAACTGTGGTGATCCGTTACGCGACTCTCGCTTTCGTCGTGCTGATGGTCTCGGGACTAATTCTATGGAAACCGGCCAGCAGGAAAGGATACAAACAACGTTTTGCAATTAAATGGAACGCCAGCGGGAAGCGGCTAAATTACGACTTGCATAATGTACTCGGATTTTATATGTCCTGGATTGCTATTTTTATCGCGTTGACCGGGCTGGTGTGGTCTTTTGAGTGGATCAATAATTCGGTACAGTGGATCGCCAATGGCGGGAAAAACATCGCTGTGACAAACGAACGGGTAATTTCAGACACTACGCTGAGCGCCGGACTTACAGCAGCGCCTTGGTCGGTAGCAGATAGCTTGTTTGCCTTGTTTGCCGGGAAAGCCAATCATACCAAGGCGATCAGGATTTACAAACCCAGTTCGGCTTCAGACGCGCTTCGTTTGACCATCGAAACAGCACAAGGCGCTAACTATGCCCGTTCGGATGACTACTTCTTCGATCAGTACAGTGGCAGGCTGCTAAGTGCCCAACCATTTGCCGGTCTGCATACCGGCGAGAAAATCAGGCGTCTGAACTACTACATTCATGTAGGCAGCATTGGTGGGCTTACCGGGAAATTACTGGCTTTTTTTGCCAGTCTTATTGCTGCTTCCCTGCCTGTTACCGGTTTTATTGTCTGGCGCTGGCGGAAAAGAATGAAAGCGCCATCCCGGAAAACACTTACAAAGTTGGTAAGGTAGCATCCCGGTTTTCATAGTCCGATTGTGTATTTTGCAGCGCAGTTCGGGCCAGGGTGCCC